>NZ_ABIZ01000001.1:5058988-5691362 GCF_000172155.1 Verrucomicrobium spinosum DSM 4136 = JCM 18804
GCGATTTCATCGAGCCACTGGTCCGTCTGGCGCTTCCAGCCCTCCCCACGGTAACCGTACAGGCTCTTCAGGGTGATGTGTCCACGGTGCCACTGATCAATGTAGATCTTGCCATCCCGGCCAAAGTCCACCGTCAACCGCGCCGGCGTCAGCCACTCGTGCGCCCACCAGATGGGATCAGTGCACGGCTCCAGATCCCCATTCGCCTCCCACTCTTGCAGGAGCAGCAGATACGCCGGAGCCAGCAGACGTTGCACCAGGTCCTCCTGGTCAGACTCAATTTGCCCCTGCGCATTTGCCAGGACAAAGCGAGTATTGGCACCCCCCAGCGTTTCCGCGTTCCATAGAACCTCGTAGGAGTACCCCGTGCCCGCCGCAATATCCCGGCGGATGCCGTTCTGGTGATTCACCACGTTCGGATGCGGCCGCTCATCCTGCAAGATCTTCAACCGCTGCCCAGGCCCCAACCTCTCCACCTCCCCCGCCTTCAGCATCTGCTCCAGGCGGATGGGTTTTCCCGTCTTAGGGTCCTCCACGATCACCGTGGGACGCTGACTGCCAGGCGGCCCCATCGATCCAGGACTGATCCCGCCTCCCTGCGGTGGCATATCCTGCTCCACCGTCCAGGCCTTCATCGCGGCGTCCTTGATCACGCGGGTGTAGGCGTTTTCTGTCTCCGTGATGTCCACCAGGCGATTCAGCGCGTGCGCCAGGCACGTTTGCCCGCGCACCCGGCCGATCCCCTCATAGTGGGCGAAGAAGAGCACGTTTTCCGCCGGCACATCCACCTGCGTCTGCTTCCCCTTCAGATCCTTTCCCAGGATGCGATACGCCAACGCGGCATCATGACGATTCATGATCACCCCGTCATGCATCCGGGTGCCCGCCGGAGCCAGGCCCTGGCCGTTGCCGATCTGCCAGCCCTCATACAGAGAAAAGCGCAGGCGGCCATCTTCGTCCCGCGCCGGCACCATGCAGGAATCCCCGCCCTTCAGCTGCGCCACTTTCAGCGCGAGCTGCGCCGTACTGGCCGAAAACCGATGGTTCAGGCTGAAACTCATCGCCTGCTCCGCCCGCTCATTCCACAGCTCTTTGGCACGAGCGTTGTATTTCTTGTCCGCCGTCAGATGCTCCGGCACCAGGCCCGTGCCGCACACCATCCGCGCAATGGTCTTGATGATCCCTTTGGCAAATCCGTTGTTGTTATACAACATGTTGGTCCGCCCCATCATCTCCAAGCGGCTTAAACTGTCCAACTCCTCGCGGCTGTCCAGGGTCGGAACATAGATGTACCCCCGGTCATCCGACCACATCGCCCCGGCAAAAGATCCATAGGCCGCATTCGGCGTCAGATCCGGAGCCGTCACACGCCCCCCAGAGCGGTCGTGCACGTGTGCGACCGCTTTACCCGTGCCGTATCTCGCTCTGGATTTATGCCTGTTCCTGCCCATGACATTCAGAGTAGTTTCATCACCCTACCACATCGCCGGACGGCACCCGTGCGTCAGGTACGTCACCTGCTCCGCCGGAGGCTGCTCCGCACCGCCAGTCGCTTCCTCCGCCGCCAGTGCCTTCAGTGCCATGTCCGTCAGCACCACCAACTCAGCCGAGGTCATGCCCCGCAGGTGCGAAGACGAACCACCCTCCGGAGTGGAGAGAGCAGTGCACAGCATATCCCCCGTCAACACCCCCTGGACGGCCAGATCATTGTAATTCTCCAGCCAGGCCTTTGCCGTCACCCCACCAGGCAACTCCGCCTGCCGTCTCGCAGACCGCACAATCGAAGGAATGAGTAAAGCCGCGTCAATAGCCACGTGCGCCCCCCTATGTCAAAGGCTCAAACTCATACCAGTGCGTCACATGCCATCCCGTGGCAGGCTCAGTATTTGCAAAGCGCCCTATCGCGGGCCGCCAGACACCTTCAGGCACCCAATGGTGCGGAGTTGCGACCGTGCACAACACCCACCCATCCCTCACCGCCACATAGTGCGTGTACTTGTAGCCTTCCGCCACGGCCTTCCCAACCCCTATCCACGGTCCCTCAAACTGCACCCGGCAAATGCCATTCCGAAGCTCGCGAGTGCGCAGGCCATAGGTTCGTTGCACCTTTACCCCCAGCTCTTTCAGCAGGTATTCCAGCATGCTAGGGCTCATCCAGCCCCGCCGCTTCTTCAGCCATTCCTCCTGCATCTTCGCGTGCACCGAGGCTAGGGACACGCCAGCCGCCGCAGCAATGCTATGATGGCCGCAGCTCGCCTTCCATTCCCGGTGCGCACGGGCGGAATCTTCCCGGGTGTAGAAGAGCCTTGGAGACGCATTCATTAGCGTTCCATCAGCGTCAATTAGTGGTTCCACTTCAGGTCCCGTCCGGCTTCATCGCAAGCAACTGCTCCCGGATCTCCTGGTAGATCACGTACTGCTGCTTCCCAAGGTCGCCGCCGTCATTCGGCCCATGCTTTGCCTTGTCGTGCTTCCACTTTTGCACGATCCGCCCGCCCTGGCCCTTCTCATTCACCAATCGCTCTGCGCGTAGCTCCATCTTCCAGTTTTCACCGAGATCCGCAGGAAACCACAACCGCGGAGCATTCCGTTTGCCGATCTTGCCTAAGTAAAAATCGTTCTTGATGGCATGGTCATAAAACTCACGAATGTAGATCTCCACCCCATCCACCACGTCCTTCCGGTAGAAATAAGTTTTACCCTTGAACTCCGAGTTCCACCCTGATCCACGCGAGGGAAACAGCGACCAGCCCAGCGTCCAGGCCTTCACACACATCCGTAGCACCTCCACTTTCTCGTCACCGCAGTCCACCAATCCTCCATGGATGAAATGCGGCTTCTCCTCCTGCCCCAGCAGGTAGTACGGCCTCAAGCGGAGATCCAAAAAGGCCTCATCATTTGGCACCTGTCCGATATCGATCAAGTACCCCTGGCCGTCCCACGTCCAGGCCTGCACCCAGTACTTGTAACAGTCCTTCTGCCTATCGCCCGTGACAGTCAAGTGCAGCGGCCCAAACAAGGGCAACGGTGCCTGCGGCTGGCCATCCGACCCGTAGGACAGCACATAGGGCACCCCGTGCGTCACCACCACCCCGTTGACGGATTCCTGATACCCGCCCACAAGCTTGTTTAAGGCATCTTCCCCCACTTGGAACTCCTTCGCGTCCCAGGGCCACCCCTCATGGTTCGTCCGGAAGTACTTCTGCCGCTCCTCATTGGGTTCGATGACAAACGCCTTCAGCCACAACGTGGCAAGAAAGCCCCAGGTCATCTTTGGCCAAAGACTGTAAAAGTCGGAGATATGAAACGACCTCACCCCCGGCTCTGCCGCCGCCAGCTTCCCCCCAGGTGCACGCCGTCTCTGATCGTGGGGCGTTGGCATCCACACGCCGGCGTTCACCATCGCCCGCTTTTCCCACTCATCGATTCGTCCGCTACAGCATGGGCACTGGTACCAGGTATCCCGCAGCACCTGGTCCAGGTCATAGTTGCCCAGCAGGTCCTTGCAGTGGCCAAATTGCAGCCCGGATAGCTTCAGCTCAATCCTCTCCCCGCACCTGGTACAGGGCACCATCCACTTCTCCTGCGTCCCACGGATGAATGCCAGGTCAATAATCCCGCCGGCCAGCTCAGGCTTGCTCAGCTTCAGGATCAGCCCGTCTGCCAGCGTGGCCTGGCGGGACTCCGCACGGTCTGCCGTGGTAGTTTCCTGATTCTGGATGTGGTTTTCCAGCTCGTCCAGGATGATCAGTCGGTACCAGGCCTCCATGAACGGCCCAGAGGAGCCCGAGCCGGACACCACCACGTCCATGTTGCGCAGTCCGAACTTCCGCGCCGTGATATCGTTCTTGTCTCCAGTGAGCTGCCCCGCCGCTGCCTTCTTCAGCGTCTTTTCCAGGCGCTTGTCCGCGACCTCTTTCGCTTTCGCGTCCGAGTTGATTGAATACAGCGCGTTACCCGGCCAGTTCTCCGGCATCCAGCGCAGCACATTGAGGCAGCCCTCAGTAAAGCCACTCTGTGAACACTTGAGCACCGCCCCCTCCTTCACGTCCGGCTGGAGAGGCAGGCACTGAATTTCCCGCGTCCACGGCGTCTGGGAAGAGTCATAGAACCCCGGCGTGGCCGCCATCTTCTCATCCAGCCAAACCTCCCGCTCCGCCCACACCCAGGCAGGCTCCGTTGGCGTCACTCGCAGGCAATCACCCGCCAGATCCCGCACAAAGGCCGATTCAGCCGACTCAACTACGCTGCATCCACCCATACATCAGCAAATCTGGTCGCCCTCAGGTGCGCAAAGATCTTGTCCCGATGCGCCAGCACCTTCTGCCGGCGCTCATCTGCCGGCACCTCCGGAGCCAGCTCCCGCACCAAGGACATCATGCCATTGAAGAAGCTCTGGCCCATTGCAGAAATAACCCCCGCCAGCTCGCTGCGCACCTCTTTGGCCCGCAGCACCTCCCCGCGCTTCTCCTGGATTTGCACAATGTCCTTCTCCCAGGCGCGCAGATCCTTCAGCGTGGCCAGCCACTCCCGCCGCAGTTCCCGGTATTGCTTCATGACCTGCCTCTCCAGGGCCAGCTGCATTTGCTTGTACGTGGCATCCGCCATGTCCCGCAACTGCTTAAGCCACTCATCAGCCGTCACATCACTACCCATCCCCAGCCTCATCGCCGGCAGCTCCTGCTCTGCCGGCACCGCAGCGGCCGCTGGCGCACCCTCCGGAGCCTGGACAGCCGCCACGGCCACCACCGGCACCGCAGCAGCCCTCACGCGCTCCAGCTCCTCCACCTCATGCCGCAGCACCTTGTCCGGCACCTTGTGAGTCATCACCCGCCGCCACCACGCCGCCATCTCCCCAGGACTATCCAGCGGAGGAAGATCCGCCGGCACCTTCTCCCGCCCGGCCGCAATCCAATTCTTGAAGCTTCGGACCGTGCTTCCGTACGTTTCCTCAAACTCCTTCAGCGGCCGGCCGTACCGCACCGCCTTCTCACGCGCCCGCGACTCATCCCCGGCCCCCTCCACCTGCGCAGCAGGTGGAGAAAACGGCAGAACCTCCCCGACCTCACCAGCCATCAGGGCAAGCTCTCCAGGCACAGGGGTATCCTCGTTTCCTTCACCGATCCCACTCACACCCGCCCGCCCCTGTCAATCGTTCCCCCCTCCCTCCCACCAGGGCGGCCGCCCAAACCCGCCCCAAACCGCCCTGGCAGGGCAACAAATAATTTCAACCATTCCCCCTCAAAAAGGGGGCAAGACCCAAACCCGCCCTCTTTTGGGGTGGGAGGGGAATAGATTCCTTATGGGGGTGGGGGTGGAGTTCCTGAAAGTGGCGAATGCTGCCCCTTTTGGGGCTGAGAGTCTCCGTTAGGGGTAAAAACCTTCAAAACCTTCCCTTACCTCCCCGATTCCTTGGATAATCGGGGGAAAGATCACCGGGGTGGTTTCGGCAGCAAGGCTGATGGTCAAGGGTGGTTCCATCTAGAGCAGGAGGAACGGAGGCGGAAAAACGGTCTAGAACCGGGGTGGTCGGGGAGGTTTTGGGTGGTCCCTATTTTTAACTCAGGGGGTACGGGGGACGGGGAGCGGCTCAACCCAGCTGCCATCAGCCCGCCTACGGCGCTACAGTGCGCCGCTGCGCGGCGAGGGATCATGCCGGCAGAGTGACCGCGCTGGTAGGCTCGTAGTGCACCGTGCCAGGTTCTGGCCATGCCGGTAGGCCCGTGGCCACGCATGACCCTACGGCCGCGCTCCTGCTCAGGCCTGCCCTATCCAGGGTCATGGCCATGCCCGGCAGAGTGGCCGCGCGCCTGGCTCTGCCGGCAGATACCGTGCAGATCTGATGCACCGCACAAGCGGCCGTGCACGTGCACGATCGCTTGTGGCGCGCTCGCTGCCAGGATCATGGCCATCACCAGGTGATGGCCATATGGTACGGATGTGCTCCCAATTGGATACTGCAGGAGCAACCTGGTCGAAACAATCCTACCAGAAACCTCCCCAGCCTACTTGCTCGGCACTGTCTCAGTGAGCGACGGTTTCCGCCGAATCATCACCTTGCTCAGGTCGTTGCCTCCACGGGCGCCCACCTCGAAAACCTCCCGATCAGCAGCTCTCCAGAAGCGGCCGCTGGCAGCCTTGCTCTTGAAGTACTTCCCAAACCAGCTCCGCATAGAGTAATTCATCCAGATCTCAGCCTGACGCGTGCGCAGCGGATCTGGCCCCTTAGGCGTAGGCTCATCCCCTTCCTCACCAAATGGCACATCAGAATGAACGCCACCAGGCTTCTTGTACTTGAAGCCATTCTTGTCCCCCTCCGTCTCCAGCACGGCCTCCACGGTCCAGAGCTTGTCCTGGAACAACCTGTTACGCCTAGCCACACCCACCACAGCCTGGAGCGTCACAGTGATCACGTGATCCTCCTCCGGAGGCAGGTCCGCCGGCCTCGCTGGCACCAGCTCACGGAAGATCGCCTTCATGAGCGTCTCCATCTCCCGTCCCTCCACGTTGCCGGCGTCGGGCGCGTCAAAGGGCGCCAACGCATTCCCCAGGCTCGCGGCCGCCACGATAGAGGGCACCACCCGGGACCAGGACTCGAACGAATCCAGCAGCTTCTCTTTGGTCAACGGCCGCCCCAGACGGTCCCACCACTGCACCAGGCCCCACAGGGCAGAGAGCACCTGGCTACGTGCAGCATCATCAGCAAAGAAATCCTCATCCAGCATCAGCACGTCATCCGGCAGCACACGCTCCCGCGCCGTGGTGCGTGAGAAAAGGTCAATCACCAGCGTGCGCCGCTCCAGGTCATCATTCAGCTTCAGCTCATTGCCGGTCATGAGCGTGGCCGCATAGAGCGGACCATGAAACAACTCCTTCGTGCCCATCACACGGCACGACCAGTCGGGAGCCGTCAGCCAGCGATGCAGGTGCTCATTGCGCACCTTACCGCGCTGCAAATCGTCGAAAAACACATATGGGCCAAAGGCCTGCGCACAGGCATCCAGTTCCTTCCTTACCTCATTCTTATCCTCATAGCTGAAGCCCGCACGCGCCGCAGAGCCGTGCACCGCATGCACACACAGCTGCGCCAGGCGCGATTTCCCCGAACCCGGCAAATTCGCATTCCACATGAACATGGGCGAACGGCCGCCGAAAAGCCGCGCAGCAAACAGCGTCAGCATGGCCGAGAATTGCACCGCCATAGATCGATTCTCAGCCCAGGGGAAATACTGCAAAATCTTGACCAGATGCAGGCGGGATCTTTCCTCATCCCAGTCCTCATCATAGTCCAGACTGCCCCGCAGAGTGAAGGTCTTCGATTCCTTGTCATACCCCTGCTTCAGCAGCTCCATTTTCCTGAAACTCTTACGCCGGTCGTCAGGCTCCCCAGTCAGAAGGTTAATCCCGGCATCCAAGGCCTTGCGAAACACCGGCAGCTTCACCTTGTGGATATGTTCCACCACAGGCAGACGGTCCCGCAGATCATCACTCTCCAAGATGGATGACGCCTGGAGCAGTTGCAGTTCTCCATAGAGCGGTATCCACTCCACCACATCCGTCTTATCGTTCCTTTTCTTCTCAAACCCCTCCACAGGCATGATCCCGCACTGCATAGGCAGCCAGGTGCGCAGCCGGCCGGGTGTCATCACCTTCCACTCCCCGGTCAGCTCATCGATGGTGCCAATCTCCCGGCCCCGGAGATACAGGCCATACTCCCCGGTAGCCATGTAGCTCACCACCTTCCGCACCACATCATGGATCGGCAGCTTGGTCTTGACGCACTTGACCCGCAGCGCCTCATCTTCCGTCGCTGGCAGACCAGCCTGCTCCCGGAGGGTCGCCAGCCCCCCAGCCAGCTCCCCACTGCCCGGGTGATCATGTCTGAAATCGTCGTCATCAAGATGAATGCTCAAACCTAAGCCCCTCCACGATTGCCCGCCCTTTCAGAGGCGCGGGATTGAAATACAAAAGTCTCTGGTTCCGCCGGCCATCCGAGAACGGCACGAACTGGAGCATGGCACGCCCCTTGTCATCCCGTAGCGCCTTCCCATCAGGCCCCTTTTTCTGGTGCATCTTCCCCTCGCGCCACGTGCACGGCAGACGGGGGTACAGCAGGCCGTGCATGGCCTGGCCGTCAGCACCCAGGATCTCCAGCACCACCCGGGCGTTTTCATTGTGCACCTCCGCCTGCCACTCTTCCTCCGTCGCCTTATCCAGGCGCACCACAGCGTGCAGAGATCTGCCGCCGCTCGCAATGATGGCCACAATCCGGATCTGCGCACGCACCAGGGCATTCAGCCACAGCTCGAAGGGTGCCTTATCGCTCTCCAGCAGCAGATACGGCCACCGTTGCACCGAGTCCTTTGTGCGACGGCTCATCGTCAGCTTGCCCCGTTGGGGCCGCCATTTGCCATCGACCGGCTGCATCAGCCAGTTCATCCCTTCCGGAGAACCCAAGGGCATCGCCGCCGGCTCCGCCTTCGTGCCAGGTGTCTTCGCCAGCTTGTACGTCCCCTTGCCGATCCAGCGCATGAAGCCGCCCGTGGATCGCATATTCTCGAAAACCATGATCTTTTCCCCAGGCTCATACAGAGCATCCAGGAACGTCTCCGCCGTCATCATGACCGGATCTGTGGGCGAACGCTCCCTCAGCCACTTGATCCACCTGGCCCAATCCATCACCAGGGCAGGGTCCTGCACTGCCTCCAAGGCCGACAGGTCAAACTTCACCTTCTTCTTCCGAGGCTGCTCAGACGCCATCCACCCCGCCTCACCCTTCGCCACCTGCTTCCCATCCAACAGGTAGCCCCGTGGCTCTTTATGAGCGGCATTCCGTGCCGAGTTGAGTTTGTACATCAGCTCACGATCTGTCCAGGGCGGCACACACTTCTGGTTCCACTCCTGCATCAGGCCCATCGCTTCCTCAGGTTCGAGCCCAAAACCCCATACCAGGATACACGCCACGCCAAAGGTCACAGCAGAGCCATTATGGCCCTCCTCCGCACCCGGCCGCGTATCCAGCAGCTTCCTCGCTCGTTCGATGATAGTCATAGTCGCTTCACTCCAGACACCAGACTAGAAGACTCCAGACACAAGACCTGACTCATGCCAGGCCTTCCAGCACTCGGAATTCAGTCACCCACACGACAGGATTCTCATCCCAGGCACCCGCACCGTAGAGCCCATCCCAAACGAGTTGGAACGCGTGCCGATGATCCCGAATATCATCACTGCAACCTGTCAGCTCATCCGTAATCTGCACCCCTTCCGCTTTCGCACCTTCTTCTGTGATCTCCTGAAGCCTTTCCAGGTGAACACTTACCACATTCAAAAGGATGCGGGCAGCCTCACGGGGCATATGAATTGAAGGGGTCCAGGGCTGGCAGCCAATTACTGAACGCTGCTCATCTTCATCATAATCAGCCCGGTAAAGCCAATTAGCCGAAATACCCTCAAACTTCGGAAAGCCCCGATGCGGACGAACGTCAAAGCAAGTTTCACGCACCCACAAAGTCTCACCAGGCCTGGCATAAGGCGTCGTGATCTCAATCGATCCCTCCTCCGGATACTCATCGATCCAAATCTTGAACACGCCATTGAACCAACCCTGGCCAACGCTTTCCTTTGTCGCAGGCTCACCATCAGCTCCGCCGCCGACAAAATCAAAACACTCAACGACTCGCCCCAGCGCGACACGGCGCGTATTCTTCTTGAGCCCCGCTCGAGTTGCTCTCACCATTTGCCCGTTCATTAAGACAGGCCGTTCACCAAGTTCATGCGCAGCAATATCAGTGATCATAAGTGTTCAATCAGTGGTTTCCTACACCTTCCCCATATCCACGAGCTGGCCCCAGTGCGCTTGCACTACCCTGCTCAGCTCATCACCCATTTCCCGCGACGACTTCCACCCAGAGCGGACCAGCTCGCAGGCCTGGCCCCACTGCCCCCGCAGAGACTCCCACTCCATCTCATTGTCCACCTTCTCCGGCTCCGCCGGCAGGTCCGCATAGTATCGCCGCTGGTAGCCCGGCGAATCCGCCAGGTACCGCTCCACCACGGCAATCGTCTGCCCACTCACCCCTGGCAGATCAAGGATGGCCCGCAGCGTTGTTTCATCAGGCCAGTCAGTCATACCTTGTCGTCAGAGCGAGGTTGGGGTGGTGGCGAAGGGAGCGCAGGCCTTTCCGGCTCCAGCACAAGCTCCATCTCCTGGAGAGAAGGCTCCGCTGGCTCCTCCGCCTTGATCTCCAGGACAACCGCCAAGTTAAACGGCAGATCCACGCCCATGGCAGACATCAGGAGGCGATGCTGGATCAGCTCCCCAGGCGTCATCTCAAAGACCGCCGCCTTAGCTTCTAGAGCCTCCACTACCTTGTCCGGGAGGCTGAAGGTGATTCGCTGGCTCATACGATCTCAAACCCTTTCCCCTTGAGGAACTCGCTATTGATCTTCTCCGGCCAGTCCGCCGGCCATTTCAAATGCCCCACCACATTGCCCGTGGTGACATCCTGCACCATGGGCAACCACCCCTCATCCCTGTAAGCCACAAGCTTCAGCCCGTAGCCTAGAAATCCCAGGCAGAGCCGGTCCGCATCGAAGACTGCCTGCACCAGCACACAATCCTCTCGCTCAGTCGCCGCCCGCACCGTCAGACTCCCACGCTCGCCCCACGACACGCGCAGATCCTGTTCCGTCCACCCAGCACACTGGAGACTGTGCCGCATCTCCGCGCAGGTCTTCTGATAGAGCCGTAATGCTCCCGTCAGGTCCACAAGACGCGGCTCCAGATCACTTACCGCGGACTCCCGAGCCTTCTTCGTGATCTCATTCACCACAGCTCCCTTCAACTCCGCCAGTCCAGCCATTCGCTGCACCGTGGCACCAAAGTTCCAGAGCATACCAACCCCGACCCCAGCCAGAAACACCCCCAGGGCAAACCAAGGCATCCAGCTCATCACGCATCCCTCCTTTCCAGCCGGATAAAAATAGCGCGCCTGGCCAGGTCGGGACAGAGTTTGATCCCATCACCGCTGATCACCGTCACCGTGGCAAGATTCCGCTGCACGATATCCTGCGTCCCCCGAAGACGATACTGCCACAGGTGAGCCGAGACCCATCGGGAGACTAGTTCACTTTCCCTCTTATTAAGGGCGCGGCAATCATCCACCCACAAGCATGGGCTAAATTTGTCCGCCACACCGGCCAACATATTCTCATCGAACGACCAGCAAACAGCAGGAGCCATATCGTACGACTCCAAGACCCGGCGCACCAACGTGGACTTCCCACTCCAGGGCTCACCATCCACGCAAACCAGTGGCGGCCGGAAAACTTTCCGTTCCAGCGTGGAGGAGCACCTGGCCACGCCCACCCAATAGGCGAACAGCAGCGCGTTCTTCCGGCTCTCCTGGTCTGCAAACCTGAACCCGTCCAATAGCTGAAATGCGTCTTCGAAACCTTTCATAGTCGTGTGTCTTGAGAGTGGATTGATAGTTATTTCTTCTTCCCCGCCTTCTTCACGGGAACCTTCTTGGCCGCTTTCTTCGCCGCCTTTTTCGCGACACTCTTAATCTTCGCCGGCGAGGTTGGAGTACCACCTTTAGGGGGCTCAGGATCAGTCGCAGGTTGCACCTTCGGAGCAGCAATGATCGTCACTCCACCCTGATCCACATCCAGCAGGCGAAGCTGCAAGCCACCACGCTCAGGCGAGGCACAGTAAACCGGGAGTGAAATCGTAAGATCCAAGGAGTTCACCCCTGATCGGGTCGTGAAATCTTCCCTTGAAATCACCTCACCCTGCAACTCGTGCCCACCGGATACCCAGGCGACCACAGTACCCACGGGAGTATCCAGAGAAGCCTCACCCTTCAACTCTGCCACGGCCGCCCGCACCTTTGCTACGAGCTCCTCCAAGACTTCAATATTGCAGGTTGAAGCTCGATAATCTGGCAATCCACCTTCGGCCGCAATCGTGTTTACCCAAGCGATGAACTCGTCAACGCTCGCCTGCACATCATCGATGTAGGTATGTCCCGCAGCCTCGTACAAGCACACCAAATCATTCTCCAGAGCGCAGCACCTTTGCATCTTCTCTGTAACGCTCAACTCCTCATCACTGACGCACTGCCCACTGCCCACTGACGCACTGACCCCAAGCTCCTCCACCACCCGCCGAGCCGCCAGCACGATCAGCTCCGCGTCCGCCAGGCCGTGATTCGGATCACTGTACGGCTTCAGCCCGTTGTCTTTGGCGATGATGTCCAGCCACTTCACCAGCTCATCCGTGTGCTCCAGGTCGTCATCATCATAGACGTTCCCCGCCTGCACATACAGGTCCACCAGCTCCTTCTCCAGGGCCACGCGACGGTCCACCATCTTGGCAGCATCCACCGCTTCCTGGTTCACTGTCTTCCCCTTCCCTTTACCCGCGTCCACCTTCGCCAGGCGCTTCACCGCGTCCATGTCCACGCCAAAGGTTCGCGCCAACAACAGGAATGGCTCATTCTTTGCCACCGGAGAATCCCCGTCCACGAACCCCAGCCGTTCACCCGCCAGACACATCACCACATAGGCCTCCAGCTTTGGCCGCGTGTAGTCGGCCGCTTTGTAGTGCTCCAGGATCGGCAGGATGAAATCTCGACCGCTCCCCTGGTACCCAGGCTCACCTCTCTTCCGGGGCTGAAGCTTCAGCGCCTTCCCCATCACCATCACCCCTTGTGCATTCATCATCCCCAGCAGGCTCTGGAGCACCACCAGGCCCTCATCCTCACCATACCCCCCACGCTTCACCACCGCTTCACCCAGGGCGTTCAGTGCCTCATAGGATTCCGCCACCGCCACCTTCTTCTCCTCAGCCCGCTTCCTCTCCGCCGCCTTGAACGCACCGTCCCCACTGCCAGCCGCTGGCCGCTTGCCAAAGAGGCTCGTTGCCCCCTTCGCTTTCGCGGCCTGGTTCGCCGCCTCAATGGCTTCATCACGCTTCACCAGTTGGTGGATTCGGCCGGTGTCTGGATTCCGGGCCACCGTCACCTTCACCTCGCAGGGCGATCCCTTCACCACCTGCTCCCACTTTGGCAGGCTGTCTTCGTCGTAGTGCCCCACATCCTGAGGGCGCGGCTTCGCGGCCAGGTCCACGTACTCGCTGTCACCCCGCACCGAGCCCTCCACAAACACCGCCTTCGCCCCCTGGACGGACAGCACGTTTTTCCCGGAACCCTCCGCACTGGCCACCACCAGCTTCCACGCCGCCTCTTGCTTTCTCCGGAAGCAAGACGGCTTCGTGCAGACATGGGGATCAACCCCCATCGATCCGCCGCCACTCTGTCCACCCACCACCTTCAGCTCCTCCTGGAGACTGGCATCATTGCCACTGCGGAAAGGGCACCCCATGCAAGCCCCACCACAGAGCCGCTCCCCCTGGGCGGAAAATTGCACAGGCAGCAGCTCAGCATCATCCACATCGAACCCACAGCCCTTCAGGGACAGCATGTAGTCCCGGCGGATCAGCGCCACCGTCTCCCGTACGTTCAATGGCAGATCCTTGTCCCGCATCTGCGGAGCCAGGATGGCCTTTGCCAGCTCCTCCCGCGCCTCCACATCAGGGATGCGCCCCACCAGCTCACAGTGCCGGGAGCCGATCACCCCTTTCTCACAGGCCTCCAGCAGACGCTTCGGCGCACGGCGCAGCTTCAAGCGTTGCGTCACGTGCGATTCAGACCGCCCTATCCGCTCCGCGATCTTCGCCACCGTGTAGAGCGGCTGCCCATCCTCCCCCTTCAGCGCCAGCAGATCCGCGTACCCGTCCGCTTCCTCCACCACCGTCAGGTCCTCCCGCTGGAGGTTTTCCACCAGCATGAACTCCCGCGCCTGCACGTCAGACATGTCCTCCACCATGCACGGCAGCTCACCCAGCTTTGCCACCAGGCGGTGCACCTGCTCCACATCATCATAGTTCACCACACGGTCCAGGGCCATGCCATTGCCCCGCCACCGACGCGCCCCGGCAATGATCTCATACTGCCCCGCCACCGTCCTGGACGGCCGCACCAGCAGGGGCTGCTTCACCCCCATCTCCTCAATGTTCTTACTCAGCTCCTCCAGGGGGCCGGGCTTGAACTCCTTGCGCGGATTCAAGATGCACTCATGCAGATTTTCGTGGGGCAGGTACACCACCGTGGCCCTGGTCGGCGCAGGGGCCGCTTCCGTTGATTGTGTCGCGATCATGGTCTTGTTATTTCCTTTTGTTTACTGGTCCTTCTTCAGCTTCTTCCCACCCCGCCGGTTGCAGTTGCCTTTCTGCACATCCCGGTACTTCTCCCTGGCGGCCTCCGATTTCGTGCCGCCGAAAAGTTTGAATCCCTTCACACCCCAGCGCTGGAGCAGCTCCTCCACCGTCCGCTTCTCCCGCGCATGCACGGCCGCCCGTGTCTCATCCAGCAGCCAGGCCACCTCCGTTTGGGATACCCCTTTGATCAGCAGCGGCTTCACCCGCCGGGTGACCGCCAGCACATTCTTCATCACGCACCAGGGCGATCTGGCACCGGACCACAGATAGTTCAGCAGCGCCTTCAGCGTCCGCACCCGCTCCCGGTCCACCATCTGCTGGAGCCCCTTACAGATTTCCTCAAACCGCTCCTCCAGCACGTCCGGATGCTCATACTTCACCCTCGCCATCAGCTCACCGACCGATTGCGCCAGAGCGGACAGGTCCCGCGGATCATCCTCCTTCGTGCCCGGCTCCATCAGGTCCCCCAGGGGCATCCGGTCGTCCACCACCACCGGCTCACCATCCACGTACACCACAGGCGGTACGTACTGCTCAGCGAAGTCCGCTTGAAAATCTGCCATGGGAGTATGTGAGGTTGCTAAGGTCCGTCTGGATCAAGTGTGTGGTCATTGGCTGCTCTGCTCTTACCGTCCGCGCCGGCAGCCAGGGCAGCGCGGGGGCGTGGCTCAATCACGGGCGGAATAGGCGGCGGCACCATGCTGGCCATCTGCACCGCCCGGCACAGCGCCACGTGCTCATGCACGCCCGCTAGCAGCTCAGTGAACCGCATCCGGATCTCCGTCACATCCGCCCGGAGCAACGGCGTAGGCACGTCCCGGTAGAGCGCAGCCAGGCGCTCGTGGACAGCCTTGCAGGCCTCCACGATCTCCTCCGCACTGCTCACCAGGTCCGCCGGCATGGCGCTTACTCAGCCCCCTCCGTGGTTGGACGATCCTCAGGACGGTCGCACACGTGTGCGACCGTATCGCCCAGTTCATCAAGTATCAGTAACGGCAATTGCTCACCTGCCACAGAGCTGCCAGCGCCAACCAATACCATCTCCATCCAAGCGTTGTGTTCGTCCCAGGGCATGATCAGTGATTGCTAGTTGTTTCCGGGTACTCCCCGGCGAGCATGCGGTTCTGCACGTCCTCCACGGCCGCGACCGCGTAGAATTCCCGCCCCTCACTCCGCGCCGTAGGCTTGCGGCAGCACGGCTCCAGCCACCCGGCGGACCGGGCATCCTCGAATACCTGGCGCGTCAGCAGCACGATCACCTCCGCCTGCGTGAGCACCTTGGTGAGGGGCAGCGCCGCCTGGCGTGGCTTCCACTTTGGTTTCTGGAACACCAGGCCACTCATCGCCCGCCGCCCCCTTTCACGGCCACCATCTTGACCACCAGCCAGGCCAGCGCCGCCACCAGCCCCAGGGCAAGCAGCTCGATCCCAAGGAAGGCCAGCAGAGTATGCTCATGCACCAGGCGCAGCAGCCACGGCGCGACCGCAGGCACCACGTGGCACGCACAAGATCTCAGCGGGGGCAAGCCCTCCAGGGCCAGCGCCGGCTGCTCCTCCGGAGGCAGATCCTCCAGGCGAATACGGACCGCCTTCCCCTGTCCCCGCTCAAAGACAGGCGGGAGATTGAAGTGAGGCACCGCCGCCGAGAGCTGCCCCAGCGCTTTCGCCGTCGCATCCGCACGATTCAGCGCGCCAATGATCCGCAGCGTCCCCTGCGCCGGAGTGTAGCCGGTGACATGCACCGTGAAGTGCGCCTTGAAGTTCATGACGCCCCACCCCCTTCTTTCAGATTGGGCAGCTCCACCGTGATCCCCTCGCTCGACAACTCCACCAGGCGCAGAGGAAAGGTCTTCGATCCACGGAAGACCGTCACAGGAAACAGGTCCCTCAGCTCAGCACGATAGGAGGCATTCAACGCCCATCGCACGCCCCGGCCATTCCCAGGCGGACGCAGTTTGCGGCGACTGATCGCCCGGGGCGCGATCCGCAGGATTCCCAGGTTCAGATCAATTTGCAGCTCCACCCGGTGCCCCAGGGCTGCAAAGCCACCCACCTCCACCAGGCGGGGAGAGAGGAAGAAGATCAGGTTGCCCGCCGCGCTCCCCGTTGGGTGCAGGTGCGCCACGATCTCTGACGCAGCCCGCCGCCCAGAGCCGCCACGCCGCACATCCAGGTCCACAGTCTTCCAGGCCATCAGCGAGGCCCTCCCTTCACACTCAGCAGCTCGCGCACTTGATTCATCCCCGCGTATCCACGGGACGCCAGTCGGACCAGCTCACAGAATCCACGTACCGACTCCCCATCTATGTCGCTAGGTGCACCCAAAAGCTGGAGGAGCATTTGCCCCAGTTTGGCCGCCGCCTGCTCCCCAGTACTGGCGGCATTCTTGGCACCGATCCCCTGCCGATAGTGCCGGACAAAGGTATCAACGGCGGACGCATCCACAGGCTCATTCCGCCAAACAGCATCCTTCTTACCAGCTGCCAGATACCCCCTGAAATCAGCCAATGCTTGCGCCTTTTCGGCGGCATCATCCGTTTCCTCGAACTCATCGCCACGAGCTTCTCCATGCTCCACGCTCATATTCACGCGGCCCTCCCTTCCCCTGCCGCGTTTGCACGCTCGTTCACCTGGAGGCGGATCATCGTCCCACCCTCGACCAGGTTCGACCAGCCCTGATGCGGGCTGGCATAGAGCATGGCCCCGAATCCAGGGCGCGCCACATGACGGCTCCCCACGTACCACACCCCACCCACATACCGGCGGAGCCAGCGGCCAGCCACCCCGCGCCAGTCCCGCATAGCGAGAGACCCCAGCCGGGAGAGCCGCTTGGCGACCACATCCCGGCGGAGTCTGGTTCCGCGTTGCCCCAGCTTTTCAGCCAGGTACCGGAGCGCAAGCACATCCGCGTGCACCCCTTCATCATTCCGCAGTCCACCCACCTCTGCGCACATCGCCGGCATCCTGACGGACTGCGCACCGGCCCCTGGTCTTCTTCTGCCTGTATTATTAGTTTTCATCCCAGTAGTTATTTCCTTTTCCTTGGTTGCTGCACCGCCAGCCAAAGCGGTGAAATCACTTCGTCGCCACCATGGCGACACGCCGCAAAGCGGACCTCTTACCCCGCCGCTTCGCGCCACCTGCAGATTCCGGAGAGGGGTTCACGAAAGCGTGCACCGCGTCACAAATGACCGCATCGATGCTCTTCTTTTCGCTCGACGCCCTCTCCAAGAGTCTTCTCACGTCATCAGGGCCTAGGCCGGCCTCCGACAGGTTCAGGTTAATGGTCGCATTCATCGTTTCGAACAGATTACACCCCATTAATTATCCATTTCGGACAACTGGCAAGAAAAAAGTTGTTCGAATCGAACAATACCCTTACCTATTGAGAATGGAGCCAGACCAATTGCGCCATTTACGAGAGTCCCGAGGCATGACCCGCGAAGCCCTTGCTGAGTGGCTAGGAGATTGCTCCGCCTCTACGGTGAACAAGTGGGAACGAGGAATGCACGCCATCCCCGGATGGGTGGAGCAGAAGATGTTGAGCGATCTCCATCTGAACCTCCCTTTGAAAGCCATTCACGCCCTGATGAATCACGCGCAAAGCACAGGGCAGGACTTCGCCAGCACACTGGCCCTGGCCATCCAGCAGTATCTAGGCACCGAGGAAAAGACCAAAGAGACGGGCACCACCTACAACAAGCCAGCGAGCAAGATCACCGAATTTCCCCTCGCGGCTGAAGAACGCACGCACTACAAGGCTCCCCGCCAGAAACCCACCGCCTCCTAATTTTGCCCGCACCCCCACCGAACGTAATACCCTATTCCAGGTTCTACGGTCAATAGTTGGATATACGGGCAAGTAAAACTTTCGGTGTACCTAAAGAAAAAGCCACGACACCGCAAGGCACCGTGGCTTCGAAATTTCTACTGCTCTCAGTTTGGCCGGGAGATCCAGCGCTGAAGCGTGCGGCCATCTATTTCCTTGACCCCGTCCCTAGCAGTCATTCCGCGGATCACGTCACCCTCCGCCACCTTTTCCTTCACACCCTCCACGTAGAGCGGAGTGGAGTAGTCCGTCCAGGCAGGCTCAGCGGCCGCCGCCCTACCACCCACGAGCGCACCCACGGCACGGGCCGCTGCACCAGGCGCACCGCCTTCGTTGTGCTTGTAGCAGACCAGCGCCCCGTCCGGCAGCACCTGGTGCACCCTCAGCGACCGATTCACCCACTCAAGATTTTCCAGACGCTGCTGACTCTTCCGCTCCTCACTCTGCAACTGCATTTTCTCGCGCAGCTCCCTCTTCCCGTCCGCCGTCGCCTTTGCCCTGGTCACACGAGCCAGCTCCGCTTTCGCGGGATCAAACGCAAAGGCCTCCCGGATCTCCGCCGGCAGCTGCTCATACGGCACCCGGGCCACACCGTCCGCATGCGTGATCCGCAGCCCGTCCGGTTCCACCGCGCTCACTTTCACAGACCGGTATTCCTTCCCGGTGGAGATCTTCAGTAGGTCCCAGCCCGCCGGCGTCTCCGCCTGGCACGGTTGCAACACCACCCAGCACAGCCCGGCTACAGCGAGGATTCCCGTCTTCATGACGGCATTTTACTCCTCAGCTTTGCAGTCCGCAACCTCGATGGCAATTCGCCAAAAGCACACTCCGTTTAGCACACAGATTCCGCACGCCTTATTTTATGGGCCTTGCATCTTCTTGTTGTTTTTGTTGTGACAAAATAAACACGGGTGCGAATTTTTATCAATTGAACATAATAATCCACTGGGAATTGATATCCTTGCTGAATCAAGCAATGCCTGTTTCAGCGGGTGTAAAGCGCTTTTGGCGTCTTAAGCTGCATAAAATCGACATTTTGGCAGAGGCAAAGGTGTAAATTTCTCGAAAGAGCCACCCACATGCGTAGGGTGCGGCATGCCAATCACTTTACCCAAAGGCGGAAACATCTCCCTGTCCCCCGAAGAGCATTCCGATGGAAAACTGGCTGTAGGACTTGGATTCAGCGCCACTCCTGGACTCCACAGCCCTATCGATGTCGATGCGAGCGCTTTCCTGCTAGGCGAAGACGGGAGAGTGAGGCGGGGAGCCGACTTCATTTTCTACAATCAGCCCTCCGACGAGGAGAGCCGTTTCATCTGCCTTCTAGAGAACTCTCCCGGGCAGTCCGCAAACCCAGTCACCGAGGAGACGGATTCGGACCACGTCCGATTCTCCATCGATCTGGAAGCAATCCCCCCAGAGATTCACAGGATCGTCTTCTGCCTGACCTTGCATGGTGCCGAAGAAAGACAGCAGAATTTCGGGTGCATCAAGAGACTCTATCTTCGCGTCCTGAATCGCACCCAGAATATTGAAACGGTTCGCTTTGAGGCTGTGGGCGAGTTTTCGACGGAGACGGCACTGCAGGTTTGTGAGCTCTATCGGCGGGGAGACGGCTGGAAGTTCCGGGCAATCGGCCAGGGATTCGCGGGAGGATTGGCGTCGCTTGCCACCGGATTTGGAGTGCACCTGGAGATGGCGACAGACACTGATGATCACCCCCCTGCCAAACAAGACGATTCAAGTGAGACAGCCAATTTTGAAGTTGTGCCTCCAAGCATCAGCAGCGGCAAGGCCCCGCCCAGTCTGACAGATGGTTTCAATCCAGAGCTCCCCTCACTCTCGAAGAAGAAGCGCAGATCCAGCTCAGAAATTTTGGCGGCGCAGACGGAGGAGATCGCCCGCGCAATGAAGCCGTTTCTCCCCCAAATCGGTCTTACTCTGAGAAACGCGGCGAATGAGAGCAGCACCCGCATCTTGCTTGACCGTATTTTGCAGCAGGTGTTGGGATACAGTCTCGAGGAGATCAAACCAGAGCACAAAATACAGGGGAGAACTGCCGACTACGTGCTCTCACCGGGCGGCGTCGATGCCGTGGTGATCGAGGTCAAGCGTATCGGCGCGCCTCTCAAACAGAAGCAAATCTTTCAGGCCACCAGCTACGCCGCCTACTCTGGGATCAAATGGGCTCTGCTCACCAACCTCATCACCTGGAAGCTCTATCGGGTGTCCACAACAGACAAGATCGAGCCCCACCTGGTTTTCACCATTGATCTGAACAAGGGGCTCTCTGAAGATGCCGCACACTATCTGACCCTGATCTCGAAGAATGGCATCGTACGGAAAACACCTTTGGAGAGACTGTGGCAGATCCGGCGATCACTCTCTACTGAAAGCCTGATCGGAGCGATCCTGCATGATGATGTGCTGGGACGCATCCGCACACTTATCGCCAGAGACACCGGCATCAACCTCGACACAGCGGACATCAAGGCTGCTCTGGAGCAGGACATTCTAAAAATTGAATAGGCGACCGCTCACTGCGCCGGAAGATCGGGCCAGTGACGTACTTTTCGCACGCCCTGGCCGGTTCATTTAAGCCCCATCGACAAGCCTTGAACGCCTGAACGCCTCAACTTCATCGATCCTTCAAAGCTGCAACGCCGCGATCTGCGCCATCAAGTCCTCGCTAATTTTCCGGTACAGATCTTTACCAGTCTCTGTGTAGTTGGCGGGATCAAAGTACCAAGGCTCCCCCACCACGAGAGTCACCTCAGAAGGGGCAGGCATGGAGCCGCCACGGGGCAGCGCCTCCCGCGTGCCGAAGAGCCGCACAGGGATGACGGGAACTTCAGACTTGGCGACGATCAACCCGACTCCAGGCTCACCGGGCAGCATCTTCCCATCCAGATTGCGGGAACCCTCAGGGAAGATCAGCACCTTCTCCCCCTGTTTGAGCAGACGGATCACCGCCTTCAAACTGCCCATATCGGGCCGATCCTGGTCCACGGGAATGGAGTTCCAGGCCCGGTAAACTGCGCGAGCCATGGGGTTGTTCATCAGCGACTTTCTGGCGAGATAATAGATCTCCTCATCAAACGCGATCCCCACGGCAGGAGGGTCAACGAAGCTCGCATGGTTGGAGACGATCAACGCACCACCTTTGAGATTCAGCCTCTCACCACCGATGACTTGATAGTTGAAGAATCCCCGGGCGAGGGTCTTGAATGTCTGATAGCCCAACCAGTAAGAGAGTTTCATGCGGATGCTACAGGAGCTTGGACCGGACCCGTTTCAGGGAAACTCCGGGATGCCAGAAGGGCGAGCACATGGGCGACCACTTCTGCGAGATTCATTTCTGAGCTATCAACCACCACGGCATCTGCCGCTGTCATGAGCGGTGCGGTTTTCCGCGTGGAATCCATGCGATCGCGATCCCGCACCGAATCCGTGAGGCCCTGGAGGCCACGACGCTTCGCGCGAACTTCCTCCGAGGCGTCGATGTAGAATTTCCAGGGAGCATCGGGAAAAATCACCGTGCCGATGTCACGCCCTTCCATCACCGCCGGCTGCGAGAGGCCAAGACCACGCTGGAGATCAAGCAGAAGCTCGCGCACCTTGGGGATGCGAGCGACGTGGGAGACGGCCTTGTTCACCGGCTCGGAGTTCAGCTCCGCTTCCACATCAGCACCATTCACCAGAATGACGCTGCGCCCATCCTGCACCGGACACGTGAATTTCGTGCGATCCATCACTTCCAACACTGCCGCTTCGTCCGTGGGATCCGCTTCCGCCAGGATCACAGCCAGTGTCGCGGCACGGTACATGTTGCCGGTGTTCACATAGGTCCAGCCCAAGCGGGCCGCCAGTTCCCGTGCGACGCTGCTCTTTCCAGAGGCAGCAGGCCCGTCTATGGCGATCACCTGGGGCATCACCTTGGATGTCGATTCGTCGAGGGTCGTCATGTTCAGTCTTTGGCGAGGCGTTCACTCACCTCGGAAGGAATGCTGCTGATGACGGGGATGGAGGTCTCGGGATCCAACGGCGCACGCTGGAAGAGTTCGAGATGTTTCTCAAAGCCGGGGTAGGAGGTGCTGATGCACTCCGTTTCGTTGATGGTGGTAACCCCCTCCGCGAAGAGGCCGGCAATGGCGAAGGCCATGGCGATACGATGGTCACCGTAGCTTTCCAGCTCGGCCCCATGAAGGTCCAGTCCGCCGGTGATTTCCATGCCATCGTCAAACTCCTCCACATGCACGCCCATCAGGCGCAAGTTTCGCGCCACGGCAGCGATGCGATCCGTCTCTTTCACACGCAACTCTTTGGCGTCCCTGATCACGGTCACGCCGCGGGCCAGCGCCCCGGCCACGGCCAGAATGGGGAGTTCATCGATCACGTTGGGAATCTCCAGCCCGCCAATCTCTGTGCCCACGAGATCACCGCCCTGGACGGTGATGTGACCACAAGGTTCGCCATCGCTGATTTCCACCGTGTCGTTGATGCGGGCCCCCATGCGAATGAGCACATTCAGGATGCCGGTGCGGGTGGGGTTGAGACCCACCTTCTTGATCGTCAGGCTGGCCCCGGGAGTGGCCGCAGCGGCCACAAGCCAAAAGGCGGCACTGGAGATGTCCCCCGGCACGAACAGGTCCTTGGGCTGAGGCTTTTGCCCGCCGTAGATGCTGATCGCATGACCGTCCCGCACGACCTTTACATCGAAGTGGGCCAGGAGACGCTCGGTATGATCACGGGTGGTGACCGGCTCGATGACGGTGGTCTTGCCAGGCGTATTCCAGCCAGCGAGCAACACGGCACTCTTCACCTGGGCACTCGCCATCGGCAGCGTGTAGGTGATGGCTTCCAGCTCACCGCCATGAATGGTGATGGGAGCCGAGATCTTTTCCCCCTGCCCCTCCAGCCGCGCCCCCATCTGGCTGAGCGGGTCTGCCACCCGCTTCATCGGGCGCTTGGAAAGACTGGGGTCGCCAGCCATGGTCGCCGTGAAGGACTGGGCTGCCAGAATGCCAGACATCAGCCTCATGGTGGTGCCGGAGTTTCCACAATCAATGGTCTCCGCAGGAGCCTTCAGTTGCATGCCATGCCCGGTGACGGTCAGCTTCACCGGTTTGCCCCGACTGTCGGTCTGGAGCACCTCATACTCCGCCCCCATGGCCTTCATCGCGTTCAGGGAGCAAAGGCAGTCATCGCTGGAAAGGAAGTTCTCGATCAGCGTCGTGCCCTCGCACAGGCCGGCAAACATGACCGCGCGGTGGCTGATGCTTTTGTCCCCCGGCACGATGAGCTCGGGGGGGACGTGTTTCAAAGAACGGACTTTGAGCTGAGACATGGAGGTGTTGGCGTATGAAAAGAAAACTGACCGGACCTGGCGACTTTTGCCGGATTCACACCACTCCGTCACGGAGGGTTTTGGCGTTCTGAAGGAAGTGGTGCAATGCCCTGTCATCCACGTTTTCGAGGATCGCAAGCAGTTCATTGTAGAGGTCCCGGGCGGCCCGCACGGAGGCCTGCACCTCCTGCCTGTTCTCGAGCAGGATGCCCGTCCACAGGGCAGGGTCCCCTGCAGCCACCCGGGTGGTGTCACGGAACCCATTCCCGGCACAAGCCGCCGCAGAGGGGTCCTCATGAAGCGCGGCCAAGGCCGTAACAGCTGCGGCGACGTGCGGCAGGTGGCTGATGCGGGCCACCTTGCGATCATGCTCCTCAGGGGACATCTCCAGAACCCGGCCGCCCAGCAGGGACCAGAAAGCGCGGACCGTGGTCAGAGCGGACTCTGCCGTGAACAAGGTAGGGGTGATCAGGCACGCCGCCCGCTGGAAGAGGTCCGGACGAGCGGCCTCCAGCCCGGCACGTTCAGATCCCGCCATGGGATGGCTGCCCACGAACCGATAGGTGGAACGGGCAAAGACATCCTCCAGTGCCGTGACGACCGTCTCCTTCACACTGCCCACATCGGTCACCACACAATCCGGGGCCACCACGCTCTGCAGCGTCACCATCTCCGCAGCCAGCGCAGGCATCGTCTCCACCGGCGTACACAGCACCACCAGCCCTACTCCATTAAGCACATCATCGAGCTTGGTGGAAGCCAGATCGGCAAAGCCGCGCTCCGTGAGCTCCACAGCCGCTTCTGGACGTCGGGCCCAAGCACGCAGATGGGCGCCCGGGAGACCGGCACGCAGCGCCATCAGCATGGAGCCACCGAGCAAACCGGGGCCCACGACAGCGATGTGAGGTGGCAGCGGGGTATTCAACGAGACAAAGAAAAAGCGTTCAAGAAGGTCGGAGCATGGTCATCAGATCTTCCCGGTCAGGCATGAGCTCAGCGGCAGCGAATGCGGGGGAAAGAAAAGGCGCGTTGGAACCCAACGCGCCCTGTTCAAGTTCAGCCATTACCCCAGGACGCTTAGGGGACAAGGAAGATTTTGCCGGTGCGCGGGTCGCGCACCTTTTGACCGGGGGTGAAATCACGCACATCCACCATGTTTTCCGGCTTGGCTTCCACGCCAGGGGGATAAACAAAGCCGGGGCGACCAGGAACCATCTTGCCATAGGTGGGCGGACCACCCGTACCAGCCCCCGTCTGCGCAGCGGGAGCGGGACCGGGCGGCGGGGGCACGGGAGGCGAAGGAGGAGCAGGCGGTGTGTCCGGAGTGCTGGGTGGGGTCACGTCCGTGGACGACGTCACCGTGGACTCTGTGGGCTGCATGTTGGGGTCCGAAGACTCCACCGTGGTCGTCGGTGCACCAGACTGGGTCACCGGACTAGTCTGGTAGCGAGCCTGCCCTGAAGGGGCGTCATCCAGCGAGTACCCGCTGTTCCGCTGGCGGATGGTTTGCTGCGAACTGGTAGTCTCACAACTGGCAAGCACCAAACAGGCGCCCGCGCTGAGCAAAGGCAACAGGATCGAGGTCTTCATCTTCAGGGGAAGGGAGTTTAGGAATTCACGCGCATCGGCATCAACACATAGAGGAAATTGGTCCCACTACGCAGTACGCCAGGGCTGATCTCGTCAATCAAATGAAGGTAAACTTCGTCACTGACGAGATTGCGCAACGGAGCCATGAAAAACTCCGGGTTGAAGGCGATGGTCATCTCCGCCCCTTTGTAGTTGATGGCGACGCTCTCGCGGGCCTCACCCACGTCGGGAGCATTGGCCACCACTTCGAGATTGTCCTTGGTAAGGTGCAGCTTCACCGAGTTGGACTTGTCGCTCAGCAGCAATGACGTACGGCCAAGCGTACGCAGGAGGGGCTCGCGATCCAGTGCAATACGCTCACGAGCCTCTCCAGGGATCACCTGGCGGTAGTTCGGGTAGTTCCCCTCGATCAGCTTGCTGGCGAGGAAGAAGTCACCCAGATCAAAGGCGATCTGGCCGGAGCCCACCTTGAGGGTCACTTCCCCCTCATCTTCCAGCAGACGCTGAATCTCATTCACCGCCTTGGTCGGGATGATGATGTCCACCTCGTTGCTCTGGGGGAATTCCAACTCCTGCTCCACCATCGCCAGACGGCGACCGTCCGTGGCCACCATGGTCAGCATGTTTTCCTTGAAGGAGCACAGGATGCCGTTGAGCACGTAGCGGGTCTCATCAGTAGAGATCGCATAGGAGGTTTTGCGCAGACAATCCTTGAGCACCCGCTGTTCCAGCTTGAACTCACGCGCATCACTGAAAGTCGGCAGCGGCGGGAACTCGTCAGCCGCCAGACCCATGACCTTGAAGAAGCTCGGTCCGCTGCGAATGTGGGCCACATTGCGCTCGTCCACGGTCACTTCCACCTCGTCCGACGGCAGTTCCCGGATGATCGAGACCAGCTTGCGGGCCGGAAGAGTGGTCGCTCCTGCCTCCTCAACTTCCGCCGCCACCGTACCGCTGATACCCACGTCAAGGTCCGTCGTGACAAACTGCAACTGGCCGTTGCCAGCCTTGATCAGGACGTTGGAAAGGATGGGGAGCGTCGTCCGGGTGCTGACGACATGTTGCACTTGTTGGAGCGCGGTGAGGAAAGCTTCCTTGCTGATGGAGAATTTCATGGTCAGGCTTGCGGCTTCTCTTAGCGAGAGGCAAAAATTAAGCAAGCATAATGGGAGCAAAACCGGATGGTGTCGAAGGAAAAAAGTCCTTTCGTCTCACCCGTTTTGCTCCCGGCAACCCGGTCAGGAAATCTTTTTAATTTTTTCCGTCAGAACACCCAACGTACGGCGAAATTCTTCAGAATTTGCCTTCGTCGAGACCGCTTTGCAGGCGTGAATGACCGTTCCGTGATCCCGCCCGCCAAAGGCATCGCCGATTTCCTTCAGCGAGGACTTGGTCAGCTCCCGCGCCAGGTGCATGGCAATCTGCCGCGGGATGGCAATGGAGGCGGGCCGACGATGGCTCGTCATGTCTGCCAGACGGATGTCGAAATGCTCGGCTACGACCTTCTGGATCCAGTCAATGGTGACCGCCTTGGCATCCGGCTCTTCCAGGATGTCACGGAGCAGGGTCTCCACGATCGTCTGGGTGAGCGGGCCACCGTTGCCCAGGGAGATGTGGGCTGCCACGCGCATGAGAGCCCCCTCCAGACGACGGACGTTGGTGCGGATGTTCTCAGCGAGAAATGAAAGGACCCAGTCGTCCACCTGAACGCACCAGTCCACCATCTTCTGGCGCAGGATCGCCGTGCGAGTCTCCAGGTCTGGAGACTCGATCTGGGTGGCCATCCCCCACTCGAAGCGCGACACCAAGCGGGCTTCAAGGTTCTTGATCTCACTCGGGGCACGGTCACTCGTCAGGACGATTTGTTTAAAAGAGTTAAACAAATCATTGAAGGTGTGGAAGAACTCCTCCTGAGTGCTCCCTTTTCCAGCAAAGAACTGGATGTCATCGATGAGCAGGACGTCCACCTTCCGGTACTTCTGGCGGAAGGCACTCACCTTGCTATGGCGCAGGGCTTCGATGTACTCGTTGGTGAAGGCTTCACTCGTGACGTAGCGCACCACCTTCTTGGGCTTGTTGTGCAGGATCTCCCGTCCGATGGCCTGCATCAGGTGCGTCTTGCCCAAGCCGACCGCTCCATGCAGGAACAGGGGATTGTAGGTGCGGCCCGGCTTCTCCGCGACGGCCTTGGCCACCGCGCAGGAGTAGGTGCAGTTGGGCCCCACGACGAAGGCATTGAAGGAGAAGCGAGTGTTCAGGCCTGACTCCATGAGGAGACGGTTGAAGCGCGAATCGCTCTCGAACAAGGGACCCGTGGCCACCTCTGGCTTGTCCGTGACCCGATCCATCTTCTTCGCAGCCTCCTTGGCCGTCAGCGCGACCCCTGCGTCGAAGCTTGCCGGCACCAGATTGGGCGCCCCAGCAGCCTGGGCCTCTTTCACCGCCGCGGGCGAGGGCGCGACCACCGCCTTGAGCACGGGCGGCTCAGACACCGCGTCCGCCGCGACCATGTAGTCGATCTCACGCCCCCCGGGCAGGACCTCGCTTGCCGCGACTTGCAGCAGCTGCTGGTAGTTGTCCTCAATCCAGTACTGGTGCATCAAGTTTGGCACCAGAAGCACGAGCCGCTGATCATCCAGCAGCTGCATCCCCACACGCTGGAACCAGCGCTCAAACATGAGCGGACCGATGCGCTCTTTCATCAGGGCCTTGATCCGGGACCAAGGCTCCTCCTCGGGCGTGGCTACGGGACTCCCGCCCGTCCACAAAGGAAGCTCGCCATCCACCTCCCCTTCCCCGATCATGACCGTATTCGTCATCTTTCCGCTTGGTACTTTTAGGCCCCCTGATTGATCCATTTCACCGCACTCTTAACCCCGCTCCCGCCGCCTGGAAAGTTTTTAAAATTCATGCTCATGGTTTAGGACTCTTCGGCACGTCAAACAAGGAAATCTTCACTTAATTTTAGAAGCAGATTTTAGTTGTCAGCTCATAACACGGATTTTTAAATTTAATTTATAGCATTTCAAAATCGGATCATTTTTTCCATGATGTTCGACTTGACGTTTTGCCGCATTCGAGAAATCAAGGCCTCCGGAACTTTCCCCCTCCCCGAGATTGCCATCTGCCCCAACTGGCATCAATCGTGCGTGCCATGTCTCTAGATTTTCCAACCCTCAAAAGCTTGTTGCAAAAGCGTCTCGCTGTCATCGGTGATCACGCTCTGCGCGATGCGGATCCCGCCTCCCACCTCACGGCGCTGCAGGAGGTCTCTGAGGCCATTGAGACCGAGCACCAGCGGCTCCGCGGCAGCCTGCCAGGGCGGTTGCGTCATTTCCTAGAACAAGCCAGCTACCAGAAGGCGCTGGCTTTGCTGGAAGATGGAGGCGCAGGGATTGAGGGGCCGCATTAAGTGGTTTCCTAGTCCGGTTGGCGGTAACTGGTGGGTAGGAACGTGACGCGAGAAGCCCACAGTCGTGGCTGCGTTTGTAAAACGCGGTGCGTCCTTCGTCCCCGCCGCGCTTCATCGTCTCGCCCCCTCTCCGACCCAGTAGCCCCGACGCATGCTCACGAATGCATCCACGAGCAACCTCTACGGCACCGATCAGTCGTGGCTGCGTTTGTAAAAACGCGGTGCGTCCTTCGTCCCCGCCACGCGTCATCGTCTCGCGCCCCTCTCCGGTCCAGCAGCTCTGACACTGACGCATTCTCCCAAATGCATCCCCGAGCAGCCTCTTCAGCACCGCTCAGTCGCAGCCATCTCATTCACATCAAAAGCAGGGCGAACAGCTTCTCCAGCGCATTGCGCGGCGCCCTGGTTGCGATGAAATAACACTGCCCACCGTCACTCCAGCGCGCCACGTTCCAGCCATCCTTCTGCATGAACTCCGGACGCCGCAGCGGGGGCGCTCCAGGCAGATCGCCGCGGGAATTGTCCACCACCACCAGGTGGGCCTCCTTGCCGGGGATGATTTCAAAGCACACCACGGTCATTTCCCGCGGCCCCAGATGGACCGTTTTGCACCCCAGGCTGCGCATGGCCTCCACACCCCTGGGAAGACTGGTCGGCACCGGACGCTCGTTCTTCGTCAGCATGCTCCGAATTTCATCGAGGTTGCTGGAAAAATGATCCAGCCGCATCGCACCAGAGTCGATCTGCCGCACGAGGGCGAATGACTGCTTCTGCCAGTCGGGCATGGAACGGCTGCCACCGAGGTCATTCCACAAAACCACCGTGCCCACCGCCACCACGGCCATGGCGGCGATGGTGGTCAACCAGACATCCAAGCGTCGGCGTGCCGGGGGGGCCTTGGGTGCCTCCTGGTGCTCAAGCGCCAGCAGCTTTGCACGCAGATCATCTGGCACGGGCAGAGCGGACATGGCAGAGGCGACCTGTTCGTCGAAATGTCGCCGCCCCTCCGCCCACTTCCCCAGCTCGGAATCCACCGCGGCCAAGGCGCGGGCCTCCTCCGCGGTGTCATGCGGACGCAGCGTCGTGGCATCGAGGTTCAACCTGGCTTCTTCAGGGGTCATGGATTCATTGGGATCAACATCGCATCAGTCATGCCAGCATCAGGGCCGCTCACGCAGCCCTCCCTTCACGGGGTACGTCGTTGTAGCGTTGGAGGATCCTGCGGAGCGCGGACTTGCCCCGGGAAAGTCGCGACATGACGGTGCCTATGGGAACGTCCAGAATATCTGCTATCTCCTTGTAGGAAAGCTCCTTCAAGTAGAACAGCACCACTGGGGCCCGGTAGGTGGCATCCAGTTGTTCCAGGGCGCTCTGCAGCGCCACACTGTCCACCACCGGAGGATCACTGGCGTCCTCCAGGACCTCACCGTGAAGTTCGGGGTCAAACTCCACCGCTTCATGACGCTGAGCTTTGCGGGCCACGCCCAGCCACTCCCGATACAGCGTGGTGAAGAGCCATGTCTTGATCTTGGATCTGTCCCGCAAGGCATCCCCTTTGCGGGCCCATTGCAGGAAGGTGTGCTGCACGAGGTCCAGCGCCGTGGCATGCTGATGGCACATGCTCAATGCAAAACGATGGAGCGGCGCATAGTGCGCATCCACGATTTGCTCAAAACTTGGCGTCACCTCCCCCACCGCCACAGCTAAGGCGTGGCAGCCTGCCCGGTCAATCAGGATCTCCGGTTCTCGATCCTCCCTCCACATCACAAGATCCCCCCCATGGCTCCAGTCTGCCAGCTTTGCACTCATCATCATGCCACCACTTTCCGCCGGCGGGATTGCAACAGCCCGTCCACAGACCAGCGGCCGGGCCCGAAGACGAAGACGATGATACTAGCAAGGAGAAACAAAAATGGCGGTGCCGACACGAAGGCATCACTGTCCTGCCAGATGCCCACCACGACCTCGCGGTGCGCCGCAAGGTAGGCTACAACCATCGTCGCTATCAGAGGCACTGACACCAACCGCGAAGCGAGCCCCACCAACAGCAACAAGCCGCCGAAACACTCCGTAGCCCCAGCCAACGTGGCCTGGGCCGTGGCTGCCGGCAATCCCAAGGAGGCAAAGAACTCCGACGTCGCCTCCAGGTTGGACAGCTTACCCTTCCCAGTGAGGAAAAACTGCCAGCCCCAGTAGAGACGGATGGCGCATAAAAAGGGATCCGTCAGAAAGGCGGCAACCCGATCCAGCTCTGACTGTAGATAAGCCCAAGTTTCGCGGAATTTCATGGTGGTGTGTTTGTGAATAGGAAGGGTCTCTACGAAGACGGAACATCAGTCCCTGGATGGTGACACAGCCAGCCCAAGGCGGCCCAGGTCTCGAACATCCCCCGGATCCGTCCGCCCCAATCCAGATGCGGGTCCGCATCCGCCAGAGCCAGTTCGAGCGCCTCGGACAGCGTCCGCCCATCGCGGAGCGCTGCAAGCAGCCGGAAGGCTTCCAGATCCAGGCGCTTGAAATAGATCGTGTTCTCGTACCGGTGAACTGCCAGCCACACATGCTCTCTTCGCAAAGCGGGCCGCCGACCAGTGACGACGGGCCTCCCAGCACGATCCGCGACGGCATGACTCGCCGCTCCGCGCAATCCCGCATCCTGCATGCGAACCAGGTCCATGTACCGGTCCACCGCATGCCCCAACTCCAGCAGCACAAGGTGTGGCTGGAGCCTGAAGCGGAGTGTCGCAGCATCCGCACCGAGGAGGTCATCCCCTCGAACGGGAGGAAGTTCGCCCTCATCAAATGCCAAGGTCTGAGCCCACTCAGTGCGGGCCAGATCCAAAGCCCTGGCCTGCACGCCCCGCCCTTTCAGCGGGTGAGCTTCAAGGTACTCCGCAAACCGGCGGCCAAGATTCCTTAGCGTCCAGGAGCCACTGGGGCAGGCAGCCAGATACTCACGACACAGCCTGTGAAAACGCCTCTCGCCCAGGAGAACCCGCAACCCGGGATAGTCATCGTACAAACAGTCCAAAAGACGGTACCAATACTGGCGGTTGTACACCTCCAGCCTCTCGAAGGCGCTCATTCGATCGTTGGGAATGATGAACTGGTCCACCACTTCGCATGCGGGCCTCCCATCCGTCCAGCGTGGCTGCATGCCGTCATGGCGCGTGAGCGGGCGAAACAGGGCCTCACTCATCACCAACTGCAACTGCCTCCAGGACGCCACGGAGTCGATCCGGGCCGGGCACAGGGCGGACGGGGGGCTCGGATCAAACGGTGGTCTCGGCATGATCGTGGAGGAATTGATTGGCCTTGAGCGCCTCTTGGTGAACCTCTTCAAAACTCGGGATGCGGTCATCCCACTCTAGAAGCGTCGCAGTGTTGCCACAGCTCTGGATGGCCGCCGCATAGAGTGCCCACACCGGGTCAGGCACCGGCTGGTCATGGGTATCCAGGATGAGGTTCTCGTACTTTGAGTGCCCGGCAATGTGGATCTGGCCCACGCGATGCAACGGCACCCCCCGCAGATAATCCATGGGATCGAACCCGTGGTTCTGGGACGACACATAGATGTTGTTTACGTCCAGCAACATGCCGCAGTCGGCACCCTCCACCACCTCCGTCAGGAACTCCCATTCCGTCATCTCATTCTGGCGGAATTCAGCGTAGCTGCTCACATTCTCCACACAGATGGGCACCTCCAGGAAATCGCTGGCCTGCCGTATCTTCTCTGCGGTATGGCGGGCGACCGCCAGCGTGTAAGGCATGGGCAGGAGGTCATGGGAACAGCGCCCGTTCACACTTCCCCAGCAAAGGTGGTCAGAAAGCCAGGGGGTGTTCGTGCGTTTCACCAGACGCTTGAGCCGGGTGAGGTGATCACGATCCAACGGGTCCGCGTTCCCCAGGTACATGGAAACACCGTGCTGCACGACCCGGTACTGCTCCAATAACTGGTCCAGCACCTCCAGAGGTCGCCCCCCGTCCACCATGAAGTTTTCGGATATGATCTCAAACCAGTCCACCACTGGCTTCTGCTCCAGAATGTGCCGGTAGTGCGGGACTCGCAGACCAATGCCGATACCGTAGTCGGTGTGTCCGTTAAAAGGGTTCGCAGGCATGGAAGGTGGCAGTTTTCAATTTCGAGTCTTCAATTTTCAGTACCCGGCGAGAATCGCGCCTGGGCCGCCGGACAGCAGGCCTTCAGTTCCTGGTCTTTCCGTTTCAAGATTCAGAGGCGATTCCGACTGCCCCGCTAAAAACTTGAAACTGAAACCGAGTCCTTCCTCCAGCGTCCGGCAGCCTACGTCTAAAGGCTGCCGGACATCAGGTCCCAGGAGTTCCGGATTCCCTCATTCAAGCTTCAGTTTTCAGCATTCATGCGGCTTCCCGGCTGAACACTTGAACTGGAAACCCGAATCCTCCCCTACTTTTTCGGCATGGTGTTGCACCCACCTTTGCCCTTGCAGCTGTTCTTGCCCTTGCAGCCGTTGTCTCCAGACTTGCAACCACCCTGGCCCTTGCACTCATTGTGCCCCTTGCATGCATGCTGGCCCTTGTCGGCCATCTTGAGGATGGCGGTGCCGGCGTCGGCAGATTTGGCGCTCACAGATTGGGAGGCATAGGCCCCGGAGAGAATGCCTGCAATGGCGGCACCGGCGATCATATGTTTCGTGCTCATGCGATGTTTGATTTTTGAGTTGGTTTCGTTGGCGGGTTTGAGGATCTGCTTTGGCTCATTGACCAGCACCGCATCCGCGGGTAGTCGGAGATGTGAGGGCTCAGCCCCTCCCGGTATTCCCGCGAAATACAAAACTTTTTGCCCACCCTCTACCGTGCCCCTGCCCCTCATCTGGAAGATAGCCGCCGACACCGGCGGGACATTCACGGACTGCCATGCTCTCACACCCGCCGGTGAGGAGCGTCGGGTGAAAGTCCTGTCCTCCGGCATCCTGCGCGCCAGGGTGCAGGGGTGGGATGAGCAGGGCGCGGTGCTGGCGCAGACATGGCAGATGCAGAACGGTTTCTTCAACGGGTGGACTCTGCGCTCTGCCTCCGGCGCAGGAGATGGCAGCAACATCCGGCACTCCCGTGTCAACAAGGGACGACTGCACCTTGAGTTCTATGAAACACCACATCCGGTCCTGCCGGGGACTCTGGTGGAACTCACCTCTGGCGAGGCCGCTCCGGTAGTGGGGGCGAGGCTCCTGACCGGAACGCCCCTGGGACAGGCGTTCCCACCGCTGCAATTCAGGCTGGCCACAACACGTGCCACCAATGCCCTCCTGGAGCGCAAGGGAACGCCGGTGGCATTTTTTGTGACTCAGGGGTTCGCGGATCTCCTGCGTATCGGCGACCAGCGCCGGCCCCATCTCTTTGCCCTGCATCATGCCCCGAGGGAGGTGCACTATGCGGCGGTGTGTGAAGTAAGCGAGCGCCTGGCGGCCGATGGCTCCGTGATCGCAGGTCTCGACGAAGCAGCACTAAGAGCGCATGCCCTGGGACTGGTGGAATCAGGATTGGTCACGGCCGCTGTCAGCCTGCTGCACAGTGACATCCAGCCTGCCCATGAACTGGCGGTGGAAAAGATCCTGCGGGAGTGCGGTTTCCAACATGTCTCCCTGAGCAGCCGCCTCGCCCCCTTCATCCGCATCCTGCCGCGGGCCCAGAGCGCGGTGGCCAATGCCTACCTGACCGGACCCGTCGAGCAGTTCATTCGCGATGTGGCAACACCCATCGCAGAGGGACACGACACCGTACCTCTGTCCCTCATGACGAGTGCGGCAGCCCTGGAGCCCTCCGCCACCATTCAGCCAAAGGACCTGTTGCTGAGCGGCCCCGCCGCTGGCGCACTTGGGGCATTGCATGCTGCCCAGAGGTTGGGCTACTCCCGCATCATCACCTTCGACATGGGTGGCACCAGCACCGATGTGGCGCGACTGGACGGTGCGGTGGCTTACCGCTTTAGCCAGACTGTGGGCGGCATCACCTTGCTGAGCCCCAGCGTTGCCATAGAGACCGTCGCCGCTGGCGGCGGATCCATCTGCCATCTCACTCCGCAAGGACTGGCGGTGGGCCCACAAAGTGCGGGATCTGATCCCGGCCCCGCCTGCTATGGCAAAGGAGGCCCCCTGGCCATCACGGATGTGAATCTGCTGCTGGGGCGATTTGATCCCGCCCGCGCGCCCATTCCCCTCAGTCTGGAGGCTGCGGAGGCCCGGCTCCAGGAGCTGCTGGCCGCCACCAACGCCCAGGGGCACGCCCCGGTCAACCGGGAGGAATTGCTGCTCCAGTTGCTGGCGCTCGCCACTGAGCGCATGGCGGATGCGATCCGGAAGATTTCTGTGCTGGAAGGGTATGATCCGGCGGAATATGCGCTGCTCGCCTTTGGTGGTGCCGGCCCCCAACACGCCTGCGACGTCGCAGCGCGCCTGGGCATGACCACCGTGCTGGCACCGCACCACGCCGGAATTCTGAGCGCCGTGGGTCTGCAGGAAGCCCTGCCAGAAAAGTTCGCGGAAAAACAAGTGCTTCAACCACTGGAAGACATGGCCGGTTCCCTGCCCGATCTGCTGGCCGGGCTTGCCTCAGGAGCCCGGTCCGCACTGCCGGATGGCGGCCAGGGTGCCACGATGCGCCAACTGGCAGAACTGCGCGTGAGAGGCCAGGACACCCCGCTGCAGATTGAGTTTGTGGACTCCTCAAACCTCGCACGAGACTTCGCCGCCAAGTACACCCATCTCTTTGGTTACGCCCCTCCTTCCACCAAGCCGGTGGAGCTGGTCAGCCTGCGCGTGATTGCCACGAGCGCCGCCCCCTCTCCCGCCAGGCTGTCAGACCGTGCCGCCCTGCCTGCACCCGTGACGGGTCCGACGCTGGTGCAGGACGCCTTCAGCACCCTGCTGGTGGCCCCCGGTTGGACAGCTCAGGATCATCCCGCGCTGGGCTGGGTGCTCACGCGGGAGGTGGCCTCGAAAGAAAGCATCTCAGCATCTGTTCCCTCGGACCTATTCAGACATCGCTTCACCAGCATCGTGGAGGATATGGGAGCCCTGCTGCGACGCACTGCCCTGTCCACGAACATCCGGGAGCGGCTCGACTATTCCTGTGCCCTGCTTTCACCTGAGGGTCGTCTCGTGGTCAGCGCTCCCCATATCCCCGTCCATCTGGGAGCCCTGGGCGTCTGCGTGCGGGAGGTGCTGAAGGTCTGCCCGGTGCAACCTGGGGACACCATCATCACGAATCACCCCGCATTCGGTGGCTCGCACCTGCCAGACGTGACCCTCATCACCCCGGTGTTCGACACCTCCTCGAACCTCCTCGGCTTTGTGGCCAACCGCGCCCACCATGCGGAAATTGGCGGGCTGTCCCCGGGCTCCATGCCTGCCAATGCCCGCACGCTTCCCGAGGAAGGGGTGGTCATCTTCCCCCAGCACCTCCGGCGGGACGGAGAGGTTCTGTGGGAGGAGATCCGCAGTCTGCTCATGACCGCGCCCCATCCGACTCGCTCCGTGGAAGACAACCTTGCCGACTTGCAGGCCCAACTGGCTGCCAATCTGCTTGGGGCAGAGCGTCTGCTGGGCCTGATTCCTGACGGCGCAGCCCCTAGCGTCCTGCCGCAGCAGATGCAGTTCATCCTGGACCAGTCGAGCCGTATCATGCGGGCCTTCCTGGACCGCATCCCCGCGGGTGAGGCAGAGGAACCGCTCGATGACGGACGCCTCATCCGCGTCAGACTAGCTCAGGTGGATGGCAGGCTCCGGCTGGACTTCAGCGGCTCAGGGTCACAGCATCCAGGCAATCTGAATGCCACACCCGCCATTGTCAGCAGCGCCGTGCTTTATGTCCTGAGACTCGTGCTGCAGGAGGATCTGCCGCTCAATGAAGGCCTGCTGGAAGATGTGGAAATGATCCTGCCGGAGGGAAGTTTCCTCAATCCCAACTTCAGTGATGGCCCACCGCCAGCCGTGGTGGGAGGCAACACGGAGGTCAGCCAGCGTGTGGTGGACACGCTCCTGAAGGCTCTAGGCGTGCAAGCCTGCAGCCAGGGCACCATGAACAACTTCCTCTTTGGAAACACCCGCTTCGGCTACTATGAAACCCTCTGCGGCGGCACCGGAGCTTCAGAGGGCCACGCAGGTGGCAGCGCCCTGCACAGTCACATGACCAACACCGCCATCACCGATGTGGAGGTGATTGAGCGCCGCTACCCCGTACGGCTTCATCAGTTTGCCATCCGGATCGGCTCTGGCGGCCACGGCATTCACTCCGGTGGAGACGGCGTCGTGCGGGAGTTTGAGTTCCTCGAACCCCTCACCGTATCTGTGCTCACCCAGCACCGGGTGACGGCACCCTATGGACAGCGAGGAGGCGAATCGGGATCCTGCGGTCGTCAAACTCTGGTGCCCGCTGATGGCAGAGCACCCGAGGTTCTCCCCTCCAGCGCCACCTTCACCGTCCAACCGGGCGATCGCACCATCATGGAAACTCCCGGCGGCGGTGGGTGGGGTGAAAATCAGGCATAGCAACATCGACTCCCTCAACGAGTGGGTGCTGCCCTTTCCCATACAGGCCGGTCAGATTCACGAGAGGGAAGTCAGGGCCACCTAGCGTTCGGCCCCGCTGACTGACGAGAAACAGAAGCGCCTCCTTGGACCCACTGAGAAAGCCACAGTCTGAACTGGCGAGACGACATCCGACTGGCAATAGGTCCGGATCATCAATCGAACGGGATCAAAAATGGAACCCATGCGCTGACGGTCAGCGGGGCGCACAAAAACCCATGAATGCCCTAGGCATCTCTGGCCGTGGAGGGGACGATGAGCACGGGACAGGGCGCATGCTTCAGCACCTCTGTGGTGGCAGTGCCCACCAGAAAGTTATACAGCGCCCCATGCCCGTGGGTGCCCATCAGGATGAGATCAGCGTCATGCTGCACGGCCTCCGCCACAATGGACTCCACCGTGGCTCCACGCAGTTGCTTGGTGGTCGTCTGCACACCGAACTTGGTGAGCGACTCGCCCAGCGAATCAAGCTTCTCCCGGTCCGTCGCTATTTCCTCGTCCGTCGGTTCCCGCAAGAGGGTCGGGGAGGCCACCCCGATTCCCACCACCGTTGATTCTTTGGGGACGACATGCACCACGATGACGTGGCTGCCAAAGGCATGCGCCAGTTTGTGTGCCTGCTTGAGGATCTTGAATGTCAGATCCGAGAAGTCCACGAGTGCAACAATGGTTTTCATAAAGTCTCTGACCAGCCGCAGGGCCGGGTGTTTGTTTCATCCCTTTGTATTTTCAAGCCGCTGGCGTGAGCGCACTCCGAATGTTATTTCTCTGCCACCGTCGTAGGGGCAGCAATCGGTGGCACCGTGGCAGTCCCCGGCACGGAACTGACGCGCCACGCCGGCTTGCCAGGGATGCGTTCGGCTTCAATTTCACACAACTTCAATCGCCGCTCGAAGGCCTCCTGCGAGGGATTAAACTGGAAAGCTTCCAGCAGGCACACGGTGGCCATAAGGCCCTCATCGTTGTCGGCGATCTCCGCGATCCACGGGTGGAAGGTCGTGAACCTAGTGGACAAGATCAGGCTCGTGTCCTGCTCTTTTTGCCCCAACACCTTGCGAAACCACCCGGAGAAATGCACATCTGATTTACACGAAGCCCAGCTCACGATGTAGGGTTTGGCCTTGGACTTGGCAAGAGCGGAGGATAGCGAGGCCAGACCGGGGCGTGTGTTCCGGTACGGGGTGTAGTCCACCCGGTGAAGGTACTTCCCCCCATCCGGCTTGATCTCGGGCGGAAAGGTATCCGGGCCTCCGCCTTCGCGGGAGTGGCCCACGTAGAGCATGACCTCTGCCTCTGAGGCCGCCTTTTGCATGAACTTCAGCGCTTCCTCGCTGCACTTCACCTGCTCCAGATACTCGGCCCCTATGTTACGGGCAAAGCTGGTGGTCCGGGCGCTCCAGATCACAGCGATGTTGAGCCGGCGTCCATTGGTGCCGACACCCTCAAACAAACGCAGGTTTCGCGCTTCAATCGTCACCCCCAGTTGCTCACGCTTCTCCTCAGTTGGCTCCACCGGCTTGTAGCCAGCCTTCTTCAGATAGTCCATGAAATGCTCCGCACGAAAGGGGTCATTCACATGGCGGATGTCTGCCGAATTATCGTAGCCAAAGACCACCCGTATGTCCGCCTCATTGTCGTTGGCAAACACACGCTGGAGGTTGCGCTCAAACGGCGTGAGCGGTGCAACGGGCGGCGAGGGTGGCACCAGAGAGACGGCAGGAGGAGATACAGAAGCCTCCGGAGGCAGGAGGGAGAGAGGCGGAGAGGTTGCGGAAGATGCCATCGCCCCCGCAGATGCTGGGAGCTCAGATGCCGATAGGCCCGGGTGGAGTGCCAACAACCCCACCCCCACAGCCATGGTAGCACCACTCCAACGGCGGAGGGCTTGGCTGCCTGATCGGAGATGCATGATGAGGGGGGACATGCAATGCCCGGGATGTCCTGGGGCGAATGACTGAATTCTACCACATGGAGCGGGGTGATCAAGATCCGACCGTTTCATCTTCAGGGACATGCGGGGTTGCCTGAAGATCGTGTGACACCCAGGCGCTGGTGGCACTCCAGCGCAAAATCTCGGACTTCACCAATCGCAAAGGCGTAATCTCCTCCCAGACATTTCGTGTCCCTGGTTTTTTGCCTGCGTAAATCCCCCAGCCTGCTTCATGGATCCCCTGACCCACTCTTTTCTTGGCATCTCCACCGCCCTGTTGGTGGCACGTCACGGCACCCCGCGGGGCCAAGCGGCCTTGGCCGGCCTGGCAGCGGGGCTCCTGCCGGATACGGATGTCTTTCTGCGCAATGCCGCCGACCCGCTCTTTTTCATCGAGTACCACCGGCACTTCACGCACAGTCTGGCATTTTCACCCGTGATCGCCGCGCTGGCGGCAGGCATCGCCTGGTTGATCTATCGAGTGATCGCCCGTCGCCGTATCTCCCTGATCCCGCTCCTGTTCCCTGCATGGTTGGCAGGACTAAGCCATATTTTTTGTGATCTCTGGACCAGCTATGGCACCCGGGTGTGGTGGCCCTTTTCAGATGCCCGTGTCTCGCTCGACTGGGTGGCGGTGGTGGATCCCCTGCTGACACTCCCGCTGCTGGTGCTGACAGCTCTAGCACTCACAGGGAAAAGAAACGCCCGGAAGTACGCCGCCCTGGCCCTGGCCTGCGTAGGTTGCTACTTGGGGCTGGCGATCATGCAGCATCACCGCGCAACGACGGCGGTGCATCAATGGCTGGCCCAGTCCGACTCTCCCTCCCCAGCCCCTGTGCAGATCACGGTCAAGCCCTCGATCGCAAACATCATCGTCTGGAGGGCGTTGATCCGGGATCCCGAGGGTGTGCGGGTCATGGCCGTTCGTTGTGGCCTTGGCGCATCGGAGATCCTGAACTCTTCGCCCCCCCACTACGCGGCCTTTGCCACCCCGGCCGAAGCTGCGGACGCCTTCGGTTTGTCGGCAGACTCAGCCCAGGCTTCGGACATCCAGCGGTTCTTCCATTTCTCCGATGACTGGGTAGGCGTGCATCCCCAGCACCCGCAAGTACTGGGTGACCTCCGCTACGCTTCACTGCCAGACGACATCCGCCCACTCTGGGGCATCCGCCTGCAACCCGCGCATCCCGAAGCCCGGGTGGAGTGGCAACAGTTCACGGAAATGGAACCCGGAGCCGTGAAGCGACTGTGGGGGATGATTTGGAAGTAGGGTTAAGAGTTAGATGTTAGACGTTATGCGACAGGAGAAGATCCCGTAACCCATAACCCATAACTCTTACCCCCCTTCACGGAATCCTGAACACCTTCCCATTCGTGGGATCCTTGGCCAGAGAGCCGGGATTGAGACCCGAGACGTCCAGCTCGGTGTAGGGTGGATAGGGACTCTTTACGCGGCCGGCAGTTTTGGCGCGGGTGGCCGTTTTGATGTCCTTGGGGTCCGTCTTGGGCGTACCCGTGTCCGGCTTAGGACCTGAGGGCACGACGTCATCCCTCAGCCTGGGCTGAGGCTGAGGTTGGGGCTCTGTCGGAGTCCGTTCCTGGGTTTCATCAGCAGCACTCTGGCGATCTTCTTCCCGCGCGCTGTGCTCATCATCCAACTCTTCATCACGCTCGTCACGGAGATACTCGTTCCTCCCGCCGTGATGAGGTCCACGTGGACCGTAGTTGTAGTAGTTGTCTCTCCTGCGATTGCTCCGGGGGGAATGCTCATAACGGTCGCCATACTGGTAGCCTTCGTCATAGTAGCGGCCAGGGCCTTGCCGCTGCCGCTGATTGTAGCGACTGGGCGGAGGCCCCCCTTCCGGCCCCGGTTCCACCATGTAGGATGGCGGTTCATCATATCCGTAGTCGTAGGGGTCATAGACGCAGCCTGCCGCTGTCACGAGAAGCAGGACAGACAGGCTGGAAAGTTTTAGACGTCGCAGAGGGGGAAAATCCATGGTTGAGTGATTGGACGCAGCAGATCGAAAATAACTCAATCTACCAGAGGATCGCGTTCTCCCACCTCTGTGAGTTTCTAAGGAATCCGGAAAACCTTGCCCGTAGCAGGATCTCTTGCCAGAGAGCCAGGGAGGACTCCCCCAGAATCCAGTTCCAAATACGGTGGATACGGGCTGCGTACTCTGCCGAAGGTGCTGCTCCGGGTCCCCGTCTTGATATCCGCGGGGTCCATGGGCATAGGCTGCACGGGTACGGGCGCAATGGCGGATGCCGGCCTCTGGGCACCCACCGGAGCCCCATCGCGGGGCAAGGGCAGGGTTTCGTACCCCGTTTCCATCTGTCGAATCGGGTAGCCTGTTTTCTTGTCGAAATGCACGGGGTCCATCGGAGCCACATCCTGCCTCAGCAAGGTCGTCGAACTCTCGGTGATGGGCGCACGGCGCGAGCCTTGATCATACTTGGGGCGCTGTGGAATGCCCGGTGCGTCTCCGTTGTTGAGATTCCCAAAGAAACCCGAACCGCCGGAGTCCTGAGTGGCACCCGTCTGCGCCACGTAGGCTCCGCCTCCGGCTGCTCCGGGAGGCAAGGCAGGCTGACCGGGCAGCGGCACCCCATCGGGCCCTAGGGCAACCTGGCCAGGCACGACACCTGCCTGTGCTTGAGCCTGCTGTGCTTTCCGCGCTCCAGAGTTGGCCTTCATGCGAGCCGCCCATTGCGGCCCCTGACCACTGGGACTCTGCAGGCCGATGCAACTTGCCAACGCCAGGCCACAAACGATTGAAGTGAGGAATGAAGAGGCATTGGATTTCATGGCAGATGGGCAGTGCATCCTGAAGACATGGGCAAAACTCCAGCCCCCGACGCCCCCTTTCATACCGCTGGAAGAAATTCCCGGCAATGAGAGAATTGGGTGAGCGAGAAGAGGCGGCAACGAGGTATCAGTCGTGGATGCGTTCATCAGAACGCGTTCAGGCAGCTTGCCACCCATGTGACCCGCTGCCCACCCCACAGGGCCACGCCACCCTTCCGCACTTTCACAAGTGCAGCTACGAGCTTCCGTTGCGCGGCCAGTGAGAGTCAGTCGTGGATGCGTTCGTCAGAACGCGTTCAGGCAGCTTGCCACCCATGTGACCCGCTGCCCACCCCACAGGGCCACGCCACCCTTCCGCACTTTCACAAGTGCAGCTACGAGCTTCCGTTGCGCGGCCAGTGAGAGTCAGTCGTGGATGCGTTCGTCAGAACGCGTTCAGGCAGCTTGCCACCCATGACCCGCTGCCCACCCCACAGGGCCACGCCACCCTTCCGCACTTTCACAAGTGCAGCTACGAGCTTCCGTTGCGCGGCCAATGAGAGTCAGTCGTGGATGCGTTCGTCAGACCCCGTTCAGGCAGCTTGCCACCCATGGACCCACTCCCACCCACAGGCCCGCGCCGCCCTCCGCACTTTCACAAGGGCAGCCACGGGCTTCCTCCGTCACTATCACTCTTCCACCACCACACTCCGCTCCTCGGCATTCCCCTTCAGCTCCGGCGCGTACATACCCTCGATCACACTGGGCAGGGCGCTGAACTTCCCGGGAATTTCAGCGCGGAGACGATAGGTCAAAGACTGCTTCCCGCGAGGCAACCTCTCCAGGTAGTGCGTCACCTTTTCATCGCGGAACTCGCGATAGGTGTTCAGCCCCTGGCTCCAGAAGTAGCCGCTCTGCAGATCCACCGCTTCACATCCGGCGGGCTTGAAGTCCTCCAGCATGAGGTACTCGTAGTCGTTCTTGCTCTCCGTGATGAGTTCCACTTCCAGCAGGTCGCCGCTTTTCACGGTGGCCTCAGGTCCCAGGGGTTCGCGGCGATAACGCGACCCCTGCTGCTTGAGAGCCTGGCCATGAGCACCCGACACCAGGTCCTGCGTTTTCTCCGGTACCAGCTTGTAGAGGTTCCGCTGCACCTTCACTTCCAGCCCGGCCGCCCGGAGGTGATCTTCCAGGGTGAAGCAGGCGAGGTAAGCGTTGGCGTACAATGGCCCCGCCCCTTTGCGACGGATCTCAAGCTGGTGTTTGCCAGCGGTGAGCGCCTCACCCTCGATCACGAAGGCGTGGTCGAAGGAGAACAGGTTGTCCTTGTTGATGGGGGCCTCTTTGACCTTCTTGCCATCCAGCCACAGCTCCACCAGCAGGTCAGGGGCGGTCTCACCGGAGGACTTGATGTACTTGGCCAAGGCGCTGATGGCCGCCGCCGTGTCGCGCGTGCTCTTCCAGTAGTTCCCATGCTTTCGATTGTTCAGCAGGTACTTCACCAGACGGGATGCCACAGGATCCTTGCCGTCCTTGATGAGCCGTAGCTTCAGGTACGCTGCCAGGGTCTCGGTCTCGTCGTCATACCAGTACCACCACCGCTGGTCGTTGCCGAAGTCCAGCCACGCGGTCTGGTTCTCCTCATCCTGTTTCTGGAACTGCTCCAGATTGCGGATGATCATGTCCCGACGCTCCGTCTCCTTGACGGTGGCGCAGGCCAGCCCCACGAGGGCCTGCATCGATTTCGAGAGCTTGAGGCGGTCGTTGTAGAGGTGGGTGCGCATGCCTTTATTTCCGCGCTCCCCGGCAACCAGGGCGGCGTGCACCAGGGCGTCTTCATTGTCCGCCTGGAATTTGTGATCCTGCGTCTTCTCCGGCAGGTTCAGGCGGCGCAATTCCTTCTCCTCATGACGTGACAGCCAGTCCAGCCCGCGGCTGAGCATGCCAGCAGGCACCTCTGCACCGGCGGCACGCGCCTGTAGCAGGCCTTCCACCACTTGGGCCGTCAGATGTGCGGTTCCCTGGGCGGCACCGGGCCACCATCCCCACCCGCCGTCGTTCGCCTGCATGGACTCCAGCCGCTCCACCCCGGCAGCGGCCATCTTTTTGACGACTTTCTCGTCGAAGACCGGATCCTGATCGTTCTTGCGATAGCGCCGCCACTGCTGGGCGCGTTTGACGGGATCTCCCAGCTCCTGGGCATTCAAGTTCACGCCCTTGTCCCGAATGGCTTTAAGATCCAGGCCCAGGTCCAGCAGCACCTTCTGGGTGATCACTGTGGGCACAAACCGGTTCAACGTCTGCTCCGTGCAACCATGCGGATAGCTCACGAGGAAAGGCAGGGCATCCACCATGGCGGCGGCCAGGCTGGGGCTGTAGCGCACCTCGAACCGCGTCTGGGCGGGACGGCGCATTTCCGGCACTTCAAAGGTTATGGTCCCCTGCCCCTGATCCGGGCGGATGGCCAGGCTCCAGGCGTCCTGTCGCAACATGCCATGCACATAGACGGGGAATTTCTTCTCCACCGCGTCACTTTCCCCAGCGGCCAGGGCCTTCATGCGGACGGTTGCCTCACCCTCGGCAATCACCTTGACCCGCCAGTCAAACCGGTGCTCGCCACCGGGGGCAATCTCAAACCGTTGCTCGGTGGCCTGCCCCTCCAGCGGAGCGAGCGTCCTGCCATCGAGTTCGAGGACCGCACGCACGTTTTGCTTCTCCTTCAGATCATTGTGCACGATGCCGGAGAGCACCACCTCATCCTTCTCAACAAAGAAGCGCGGGGCCTGCATGCGCACGAGCAGGTCCTTGCGACTGATGACCTCCACCGAGGCCTCGCCCACCTCCGTGTTGGGCCCCAGGACCCAGGCGCGAAGCTTCCAGGTGGTGAGATCATCCGGAAAATGCACCGGAAGACTGACCTTGCCCTGCGCGTCTGTGGTCGCCGCGGCATGCCACACCAGCAAATCGGCGAAGTCCTGGCGAATCATGGGCACGGCCTCGTCCGCTCCACCCGCCGTTTGATTGGCAGCCAGGAGCCCGTCAATGGAGCCGGCCATGGCTTTCGACTTGGCTGCCTCCATGGGCATGGCTGTGGCCGCCATGGGCGCTGCGGCGGGCACAACCGGCGACGCCGCGAAGCTGTCGTAGTCTGCTCTGCCCGAACCGGACCATCCCCTCCCGAACCCGCTTATGCTCCCTCCGCCGGCAAACATTATCCGGCCGAGGTATTGGGTCCCAAACATCCCCACCGGCTCCCAAGTCAACCCATACACGGAGATTCGCGAGTTCACAGTGTTCAGGGAACTCATCCCCGCCACATGGTGATTCCGCTTCCACCCCCAGAAGAAATCGCGCACGTTGGGCACGTTGCTTCCGCCAGAAATGTACTCGAGGGCCTTGTCATACCCGGTCAGGATGACCGGCCCCTGCACCGGGGTGCCATCGGGGTGCTTTACCTGGATCTGTACCGTGCCATCCGCTTGCGGTTTATAAGTCTCTTGTGAAGGGGTGACGCTCACGTCCGCAATCCTTTTACCGGGCGGCACCGGCACCTGCACCACCCGGGTGTGGATCTTGGCTCCATGAACTGTCACCACCTCCAGGAAAAAGTTGGGCTGGTCTTTCGAGCCCACGGGCAGGCTGAAGCGGGTGGACTTCCCCTGGGCCAGCGTAAGCACGCGGGGCTTGAGATAGCCACCATTCTGGGGGCGCTCGAACACCAGGAGGCTGCCGCCTTCCTGGGCGATGTTCACCACGAAGGATGCTTCTTCACCAGGAGCATACTCCGCCTTCTCTGCCACCACCTCCAGATCCGGGAAACGGAAACCTCTGCCGTCGAAGTCCTTTCCTCGCACCGTGGTGTGGGCGGTGCCGCCCACCTGATGCCCTGCGCCATCGTCAAACTCCACCGCCAGCCGGTATTGTCCTGCCTCCGGGAACTGCAGCATCTGCACGGCCGGGTCCCCATCCCTTGCGGCAAGCTCAAACCGGGCCTTCTCTGCCTCCACCGGAGCACCGCCCGGTTCATAGGTGACTGCCAGGACCTTCAGCACCGCCTTGCCGTTCACGGGGCTGCCGTCTGGTGTGCGAGCTTGCACCGAGACGCGAGCCTCCTCGCCGGCTTCATAGTACCCGCGCTGGGTCCACACGTACACCTGGTAGGGCTGGCGCGGGGCCACGACGGAGCCGGAGCCGGAGATCATGCGACGGGATGAGTCCGTCACCTCTGCGGAGATGTTGTACTGGTGATCCTGGTCACCGTGCAGTTCCTTGGCCAGAGCCGTCTCGATCGGGATCTTCACCGTACCATCCGGACCGATGTCCACGGTCGCCTCGGCCACAACCTCCGGCGGATCTGCCCGCACACCCCACCAGGGCGGCCAGATGCGGATGCAACTGGTATAGCCGGGGAGCCACGCGTAGTCATTGTTCCGCCACCAGTAGCCGGGGCCGTAGAGCCAGTCCCATCGCGTGACGGGGAACCACGATGCGTCGTGACGCACACGCTCGACTTTATAGTGCACCTTGGCCTCGCTCACCGCTCCGCCGAAGTAGTACTTGGCCTCCACCGTGGCGGTGAAGGGCTCACCCAGTTGCACCGGTTTTTCCGGTGTCTTCACTTTGACCTCGAACTCCGGCTTCTTGTACTCCTCCACCTGGAAAAAGGCATACCCCGCCATCTGGGTGGAATTGCTGATGCTCACCGAATAGCGTCCCAGAGCCGCCGTCTCCGCAAGGGTGAGGTCCAGGCTCATGGCTCCATTTGCATCCGCGACCACCTGCTGCTCCAGCAGCTTCTCCCCACGAGGGTCATTGATGTGCACCGCAAAGCGCTGATTCGCGAACTCATTGCCGGACTTGCCCTCTTCATAAGTGGCCCGCCGGGCCCAGCCAGCCAGATAGACCTTCTGCCCGGGGCGATACGCAGGACGGTCCGTGGTGATGTAGAGTTTCTGCTGCTGGCCATCGGGATCCTGGCCCCGGTAGTGGCGGTAAAACTGGGAGAAGCCCACCACGGCCTTGCCACCCTCGGGTGACTCAACGCGGAGCATCCAGCTGTAGCGGCTCTCGTCATCCCCTGTGATCAGGAAGTCTCCATCCGTCCCAGTGGTGAAGCGTTGTTCGCGGGTGAACCAAACCTCTTTGGAACGGTTGCCCTCATTGCGATACTCATTGCGGTATCCAAAAGCCACGACGCTGGCCTTCGGCACCGGGCGCCCGGTGGCCGCATCCAGCACAAAGCCGTGGGCTCCACCTGCATTGTACACGGGCTTGGTGAGTACGACCAGGTCCGTCAGGTCCACCACGGTATGCGCCACGCTGCCGCCTTCAAAGGTGGCTTCGAGGAAATAGATGCCTGCCAGGCTCAGTGGAGTCTCAATGCGGATGCGCCGGTCGGCGTGCTTCTCCCGCGGCTCCAGGGCCACCTCCCAGGTGACCGCAGATTCGCCCAGGTACTTCTTTACCTCGGCCTCCCTGATCGGCACGGAGCCGTTGAGAATGGTGGCGAAGGCCTGGTCCAGCCAGGTCCACTGGCTTTGTTCCCGTTCCTTTTTCCCGTTGGCCCGTGCCTTGTATTCCTCCTGCAGGGTATTCAGCAGGGCATCCATCCTCACCGGTCGGGCAGTGAGCTTGACCTGCCGGGCGTTGCGGAAGACCAGGTCCACCTCAGCCTTCTTCCCGGCAGGCTGTGTTTCCTTGACCTCCAGTTTTCCCAGGTTGCTCTCAATCTGGCGCAGCCGGGCCAGGGCCACGCCCTTCACTTCTGGGTCCTCGCCATGGCGCTCGATGATCTCTTTCCACACCGCAGCGGCCAGGTCACGTTGCTGCCTGGTTTCATAGATGCTCGCCAGTAAAATCAACGCCTGTGGGCCACTCGTCGTGCTGCCCGAGCCAAGCTCCCGCAAGATCGCGATAAACCGGTAATCTTCCGGAAGCGTGTGCCGACGGATCCCAGTGGCCAGCCTGGTGATGGTTTCCTCCGGCTTCAACGTGGGCAGATCCACGATGCCCTGGCGCAGCTTGCCCTCTTCCTCACTTGCCTTCTGGATCATCGGCCAGAAGGCAGTCTGCTGTAGGGTACCGACGTCCAACCACCCCTGGATCTCGCTCGCAAAGGCAAATGTCGCCAGGTGGGCTGAGGCCGGATCCGTGTCCGCAGCGAGCTTCAGGAGATAACGCCAGCGTTCCCCGTCATTGGCGGCGGCCTCCCAGGAAGCTGGAATCTTGAAGTAAACGGGATTGCCCGCCGCATCCACCGGGTAGCCGGTGCCACCGGCCGCATATCCCCACCCCCGACCTTTGCCTCTCCCCATCATTTGCCCACGCCCCCCTTCGTTGATTTCCACCTCCGGCAGTTTCTCCAGATCCGTCAGACTTTGGAGCTCCCAAGGTTCCTTGCCTGACAGCACGGCGGCGGCCTCCTCCATCAGGACGCCGACACGCTCCGCTGCCGTCGCCCCCGCATCTTGCAGGGCCAGAGTGGATGCCTTGCGCAACCACATGAGCGCCTGCCCATGGTCACGGTCCGTGCTGTCAGCCCTCTTCCCGGACCAGTTCTGCCGCTGGAATTTGCCATCTATCATACTGCCCTGGTGAGGGCTGCGATCCAGCAATCTGGCAGATAGGGCTAGTACCCGCCAGCTCTGGGGGTGGGCCTTATGCACCCCTTCAAAGAGATCATCCACCCCGGTCCCCGCCGCCCCCAAACTCTGTAGCCCGTTGTAAGCCAGATCGAGCGCGCGCTCCACCTGCTTGTCATCGACGCCTGATTCGGCAAGAGGCTTCTCCAGCAAAGGCTGAAGCAGCTTCATCGCCTCCGCCCCATTGCCCTCACTCAGCAGTTTTTCAGCCCGCGTCAGCAGCTTTTCCGGATCACCGTTGCCTTTGTCGCCGCCTGCCTGGGCCAGGAGATCCAGCGAGATAACGGCGCACAACATCACCAGCGGCACAAAGACCGCGAGGGAGGCGAACCAGGGGAGTTTCACAAAACAGCTTTTCATGAGCAGAGGGAAGACGTGCGAGGACGGGGCACCAGACGGAGGGAGACCGCAGTGCGTTCATACTAGGCCTGACGGAGAAATCGTGGCAATCTTGGAAAATAACCCTGCTATGCGGAAACTTTCCCTGACGTGCCCAGAGCCCACTTTTCTGACAGACCAAGCCAATGTGACGAAAAGTCCACTTTGGCATCAGGGAAGGTGCCCCACAGTGACAGGCTGGTGAGGTTGGGTTCGGTCGTCAGCGGGGGCGAGCTCGGACGCCGGTCTCCATAGGCATCCGCTTCTCTCAACCCCCACCGTTGGTGACATGACCGATCCCTCCCAAGGACACATTTCCAGCCAGTTCAACCGGGACCTCGGCACTCTCCGGGACAACGTCCTAATGATGTCTGCACTCACAGAGCGCAGCCTGGCCAATGCCCAGGCGGGACTCTTTCAAAGGGATGCGGAACGCTGCAATCGCGCCATCGCCGATGACGACGAGATCGACACGCTGGAGCGCGAGCTCAGCGCGGAAGCCATGCGAGTGATCCTGCGCTTTCAACCCGTCGCGCTCGATTTGCGGGTTGTCGTGGCCACCATCAAGATCAGCGTGAACCTGGAGCGGATTGCGGATCACGCCGTCAGCATTGCACGGCGCGCCCGCAAGCTGCTGGACTGGGAGCCCATCCCCCAGATGCCCGCGCTGGCCGCCCTCTTCACCGATTGCTGCAAGTTTCACCACCAGGTGGTGGAGGCCTTTGTGACGCATCACGCCCTTTCGCCCAACTTTTTGGAAATCGCCCACGCCGGCCTGATCCGCCGCGCCCAGGAATACAGCGACACGGTGGCTGCCCGAATGCCCTACGAGCTGGACCAAGCCATCAACGCCTGCATGGAGCTGGTGCACATCGCCAAGTTGCTGGAGCAGATCGTAGGCATCAGTCGTGACATCGGCACCGATACCCAGTTCGCCTTTAATCCCGAGTTCGTGGCGGTGCGTCGGCAGGATGTCGAGGGAATGGAGTGAGGCGGCCATCTCGCCTTGCGCTTGTTCGAGGATACTGGAGGCGGGGGGTCCCAGCCCCGCTGCGCGGGAGACACAAGACTGGAAGACAAAAGACTCAAGACTTGAGTTCTGACCATGTGTGGTCGCTGCGGGCGTAGTCCGATTGTCCCTACAGGCCCACTCACCAAGCCTCCCTTGATCCTCTTCCCGCTCCGCCCACCCATCAGACCGCGGGGCCAGAGACCCCGCCTCCTGTATTCCGCGGTCATGTTGCCTTGCAGCTTGTTTCTGGGCAAAGGAGGCGGGGGTTCCCAGCCCCGCTCACGCTCCACACGTCTCTTGATCCTCTTCCCGCTCCGGCCACCCATCAGACCGCGGAGCCAGAGACCCCGCCTCCTGTATTCCGCGGCCAAGTCACCTTGTAGCTTGTTCCTGGGCAAAGGAGGCGGGGGTTCCCAGCCCCGCTCACGCCCCAATCGTCCCTTGATCCTCTTCCCGCTCCGGCCACCCATCAGACCGCGGGGCCGGAGACCCCGCCTCCTGTATTCCGCGGACAAGTCACCTTGTAGCTTGTTCCTGGGCAAAGGAGGCGGGGTTCCCAGCCCCGCTCACGCCCCAATCGTCCCTTGATCCTCTTCCCGCTCCGGCCACCCATCAGACCGCGGGGCCAGAGACCGCGGGGCCAGAGACCCAGCCTCCTTTATTCCGCGGACAAGTCACCTTGTAACTTGTTCCTGGGCAAAGGAGGCGGGGGTTCCCAGCCCCGCGCGGGAGCGAAGTGGCTAGCGACGAAAACCGGATGGTGCCGTGACCGCCTGCAACGTCAGTCGCAACGCGCCCTGACCGCGCAAACGCGGAACTCCAACCCTGTAGCATCGCTAAAGGCACCTCTCGGCCAGGCGTTTGCCCCCACCGCACTCACTCCTCAAACAAGATCCGGTTCTCCCAGCAGGAGCGGCATTTTTTACCCACCGGGAAGGAGGCGGGGTTTGCACCGGGGATGACGTTGTTCCAATGGTAGGCCCGCACGCCGTCGTGGCTGCAATGACTATTCTCATTGAGAATGACGAAGGTGTCCGGATTGGCTCCTGCGATGAGCTTGCCATCCCAGAAGACCTGCCGGGCATCACGGGTGTACCAGCGGGTCATCACCTGGAAGGTATTGACATCTGCACCAGGTATGGACTTGGTGAGCTGATAGACCCGGCGAGCATCCCGGCTGTAGGCGTGACTCAGCAGGCGAAAGGTCGCCGGATCGGCTCCCTCCACCTTGATCCCATTGGCCAGCACCTGCTGCCGGTCACGGTGATAGGCCACCGCCCCAGAGTGCCCGATGTAGCGAAAGTTCGGCGCATCTTCGGAAATCACATGCCCGCACCAGTAAACACGGCGGCTGTCCTTGCCCGCGAGCTCGTCCAGCAGCTTGAAGTGGGCGGGATCCTTGGAGATGGCGTAGCCCTGGTAGTAAACCTGCTTCGCATCCAGCGCGTAGGTGTTGCGCAGGCGGGTGAAGGTAGCCGGATCAGCACCAGGGATGGGCTTGCCGCAATAATAGACGGCTGCTTTGTCCCGCCCGTAAAACGAGGCTGGCTCGAGGTCGTCCAGCTTCTGGAAGGAAGCCCCATCGCCCCCGGGGATCTCCACAGGACTCGAGATACCGAACCCACCATGATAAAAGACCTTGCCACCCCGCACGTGGTAGCCAGAAGCCGAAAAGCCCGAGGGCTTCCCCTGAGCGCAGCCACCAGAGGTCACCAGGGTGATGGCGGAAGCAAGGGTGACGGACAAAGCGGCGGCGGAACGCAAAAAGGGGAGTTGGAGCGTGCGAGGCGACATGTGAGGCGGGGCGAGGTATTTGCAGTTTTAATGTCTCTCGCGGTTTCATTGTGACAGGAAATGGTCTGTCATGCTGTCATAGTCAGGGCGAGCACGGCCCAAAAAAGTTGGCTCCATGACCACCCGCGCGCCCGCCCCCCTGGGGAAGCTCCTCCACTCTCAAGGGATCCCCGCCTCCCTTCCGTGGCCGCAAACAGGGTGGAGCACCGCGTTTACGCGGCTTACTTCACAAGCTACCCACAGCGCACCCCTTTCCTGACACCCCCGGCTGCGCGCCTCAGCACTCCGGCAACCGCTCGTCATACTCCTTCATCAACCGCTCGTGCTCCGGCCAGAACGGTCCGAGCTCGCGGTTCTCCAGCAGATCCATCAGCAGTCCTACGTGGGTGTGCCAACCAGCCGCGACGGAGACTTTGTTCTCTTTATGAAGGAGCCGCCGATGCGTCAGGACCAGCCGGACGGACTCCCCTTCTGGACTGAGTTCGAAGGTGACCTCGGACATCCCCTCACAGAACTCCCACTCGAACACCAACAGTGTCGGCGGCGTGCAGCGGATCACCTTCCCGGGAGCGGGCTCCATATCCTGGGTGCTCCGGTAGTTCTCCGGCACCTCTTCTCCGGGCTGACTGAGTTCCCGATGTCGGAACTGAAGTTCCATGTAACCGCCATTGCGCTGCTCCATCTGACCGCCCGCGAACCATTTCCGGCGTTTCTCCGGTTCCACCAAGTAGCTCCAGACTCGCTCGATGGGGCCGGGTAGCAGACGCTCCAGCTGCAAGGTGCCGGGTTCTAGAGGGACGCCGTAAGACTGATTTACCGACTGGGTATTTGGCAGGATAGCACTCATAATCATCCAGGGGGGTTATGTTTTTACGTTATTGTCGTGATTCAATCTGACTGGGTTCCTCGGGCTTGAGCAGCTCTGCCTCTAGAGCGTCCAAGCTGCGATTCCAGAAGCGCTTCATATGGGCGAGCCAGGTTTCGATCTCGCGGATGCCTGCGGGGTCGAGCCCGTGGATTCGGCGTTGGCCTTCGACACGAACGGTCACCAAGTGCGCCGTCCGCAACACTTTCAAGTGTTGGGAGATGGCTGGGGCGCTCATGTCAAAGTGAGAACAGATGGCACCGGCGGTGAGTTCCCCTTCCGACAGGATCTCGACAATGCGGCGCCTCGTGGGGTCGGCCAGAGCTTCTATCGGGTTCATGGGCTCTTTATGAAGCAGTCACTTAATTAAGTCAATGCCTAAATAAGCATGTTCGCAGACCTTCCTCGACGGCCAGTCGGATCAAACCCGGGCTTCGTAGAAGGATTGACTCCTTGAACATCGCCCCTCTCACTTCCATGCCCCCCTACTCTCACATCGCCCGCCGAATGACAGCGGCCACCACCCTGGCTTGCGCGTGTTTCAGCCTCACCTCCCTGTCACTTGCAGATGACTGGCCCCAGTGGATGGGCCCCAAGCGCGACGGCCATTGGCGGGAGAACGGCCTGTTGGAAAAGTTCCCTGAAGGCGGTCCCAAGATTCTCTGGCGCGCCCCGATCAGCGGCGGCTACAGCGGCCCCTCCGTGGCGGGCGGCAGCGTGTTCGTGATGGATTACGTGCGCAGCGACGGTGACCCAGCCCCGAGCGCGGGAGCCAGGCAGAACCTCTCCGGCAAGGAGCGGGTGCTGTGTTTTGACGCCGCTACTGGCAAACAGAAATGGGTGGTCGAGTACGATTGCCCCTACTCGGTGAGCTACCCAGTGGGCCCCCGCTGCACCGTGACCGTCGATGGCGATCGCGCCTACGCCCTGGGCGCAATGGGGAACCTCCACTGTATTCACGTAGAAACCGGGAAAATCATCTGGTCCAAGGACTTCCCCAAAGACTACGGTGCCGAGGCTCCCTTTTGGGGTTACTCCAGCCATCCAATGGTCGTGGATGATCTGGTGATCACCCTGCTGGGCACTCAAAAGGGAGTGGTCGTGGCCTTCAACAAGCGGACCGGGACCGAAGTCTGGAGATCGCTCGAAGCCACTGCGCCAGGGTACTCGCCAGTGAATCTGACCCGAGCCGGCGGGGTGGATCAACTCATCGTGTGGCACGCAGATGCGCTCAACGGCATTAATCCAAAAACGGGAAAACCCTATTGGCAGGTTCCTCTGAAGCCGATGTACGCGATGAGCATCATGATGCCACTTATTCACAATGACCTCGTTTTTGCTGGTGGCATTATGGGGATCAGCGCGACCGTGAAACTGGATGCTCACACTCCTACCGCCGCTCTCCATTGGGAAGGCAAGCCGAACAATTCCCTAGGCCCCAAGAACAGCACGCCGGTGGTTGTGGATAACTTGATGTACGGCTTTGACCGCGACGGCGACCTGCGGTGCGTGGACTTACTCACAGGCCGCAGATTGTGGACAACTACCGACCCAGTGGGCGGAAGGAGTCAAAATAGCAGCACCGCTTTTCTCATAAAAACCAACATTAACTTCATAATTTTCAATGAAATGGGTGAGCTAATTACGGCTAAACTAGATCGAGAAGGTTATTCACAAATCTCAAAGGCGAAGGTCCTAGAGCCAACAACCCCTCACGCCAACCGAAAGGTGATCTGGAGCTGTCCTGCTTTCGCTCACCGCTGCGTCTATGTGCGTAACGATGAGGAATTGATCTGTGTTTCCCTCGCCGCTGAATAGCGCCAAGAACGTAAAAAGACCCGGTCCTCCGGGAGTTGCTCCCACGGGGTACCGGGTCTTTAGTTGCTCACTTATTCACATCTTCACTTCTTGGCGAACTGGATCCCGGTGCCCTCCAGTCGGGCCTCAATGACTTCGCCATCGACGAACTTCCCGTCCAGCATGTCGAGCGAGAGCGGGTCCAGTACCAGCCTCTGGATAGCCCTCTTGAGCGGGCGTGCTCCGAAGACGGGGTCGTAGCCTTCGTCGGCAATCTTCCGCACCGCCTCGTCCGTGAGGACCAGGCCGATGTTTTGCTTCGCCAGGCGGCTGACCACCCGCTGGAGCTGCACCTTGACGATGGCGCTGAGATCGCGGGCATCGAGCCGGTCGAAGATGATGACCTCATCAATGCGGTTCAGGAACTCCGGACGGAAGAACTGGCGCAAGGCATCCCGAACGAGAGCCTCCCGCTGCTCGGGATTGGCCTCTTCCTGGATGGCATGGCTGCCGATGTTGCTGGTCATGATGATGACCGTGTTCCGGAAGTCCACCGTCCTCCCCTGCCCGTCCGTGATCCGCCCGTCATCCAGCACCTGGAGGAGGGAGTTGAACACATCCGGGTGGGCCTTCTCCACTTCGTCAAAGAGGACCACACTATAGGGTCGGCGGCGCACCGCCTCCGTGAGCTGCCCCCCCTCTTCATAGCCGACATAGCCGGGAGGTGCCCCGATGAGTCGGGCCACGCTGTGCTTCTCCATGTACTCGCTCATGTCGATGCGGGTCATGGCGTTCTCATCGTCAAAGAGGAACTCGGCCAGAGCCTTGCTCAGCTCCGTCTTCCCCACCCCGGTAGGTCCGAGGAAGAGGAAGCTGCCAATGGGGCGGTTCTCATCCTGGAGGCCGGCCCGGGCGCGCCGGACTGCATTCGAGACCGCCTTGATGGCGTTCTTCTGCCCGATGACGCGATTGGCCAGACGGTCCTCCATGTGGGTGAGCTTCGACCGCTCCCCTTCCTGAAGACGGCTCACGGGGATCCCAGTCCAGGTGGCGACCACCTTGGCGATGTCGTCCTCAGTCACCTCTTCCCGCAGCAACTGCCCTTTGGCAGTCCCCTGGGCATGGGCCTGGGTCGCCTCCTGGAGCTTCTTCTCCAGGTCGGGGATAAGGCCGTACTGGATCTCCCCGGCGCGGGCAAAGTCGCCGCGACGCTGGGCTTGCTCCTGCTCAGTGCGGAGGCGGTCAATCTCCTCCTTCACCTTGCGGCTGGCCTGCACGACTTCCTTCTCCTTCTGCCACTGAAGCTTCAGGCCGGAGCCCTTCTCTTTCAGGTCGGCAATTTCCTTTTCCAGCTTTTCCAGACGGGCACGGCTGGCGGGATCGGTCTCCTTCTTGAGGGCCTGCCGCTCCATCTCCCGCTGCATGACATCACGCTCGATGACGTCGATCTCCGTGGGCATGGAGTCGAGCTCAATCTTCAGCCTACTGGCAGCCTCGTCCACCAGGTCCACCGCCTTGTCCGGCAGGAACCGATCACTGATGTACCGGTGGCTCAGAGTGGCCGCCGCCACGATGGCGCTGTCTTGAATGCGCACGCCATGGTGCACTTCATAGCGTTCCTTCAGGCCTCGCAGGATGGCGATGGTGTCCTCGACACTGGGCTCTCCCACGTACACCGGCTGGAAGCGGCGCTCGAGAGCGGCGTCCTTTTCAATGTACTTGCGATACTCGTCCAGGGTGGTCGCCCCAACGCAGCGCAACTCTCCACGAGCGAGTTGCGGCTTGAGCAGGTTGCTGGCGTCCACGGCACCTTCACTCGCGCCTGCTCCCACAATGGTGTGGAGCTCATCGATGAAGAGGATGATCTCGCCTTCGCTGGAAGTGACTTCTTTAAGGAAGGCCTTGAGGCGCTCTTCGAACTCACCACGATACTTGGCCCCGGCCAGCATCCCGCCCAGGTCCATGCTGATGACGCGCTTGTTCTTCAGGGAGTCGGGCACGTCACCCGCGACGATGCGGCGGGCCAATCCCTCCACAATCGCGGTCTTGCCCACCCCGGGCTCGCCAATCAGGACGGGGTTGTTCTTGCTGCGGCGCGAGAGCACCTGCATGACACGGCGAATCTCGTCGTCACGGCCGATCACGGGATCGATCTTCCCCTGCCGCGCACGGGCGGTCAGGTCCGTACCGTATTTTTCCAGCGTCTGATACTTCCCTTCCGGGTCCTGGTCAGTCACCCGCTGGGCGCCACGCACGGAAGTGAGGGCCTGCAGCAGGGTCTCGTACTTCAGCCCGGCCTGCTTCAGCACGCCTTCGATATCGGTGCGCGTCTTGAAGAGGGCGAGGAGGAAGTGCTCCACGCTCAGGTACTCGTCCTTGAGCGTCTTTTGCTCCTTTTCGGCATTGGCCAGCGTCTCACGGAGATCGCCGGAGAGCCGGTCGGCCCCGCCGCCGCCAGAGATCCGGGGCTGCTTGGCCAGGAAAGCTTCCACAGCAGACTGGAGAGCAGCCGCGTTGGCACCCACCTTGTCCACCAAGGGCTTGGTGATGCCGCCGTCCTGCTCCAGCAGGGTCAGCAGCATGTGAGAGGGTTTCACCTCCGCGTGGCCATAGCGGGTCGCAAGGGATTGCGACGAGGCCAGGGCTTCTTGAAGTTTAACAGTGATTCGTTCCGGGTTCATAAGTTGTTGAGGAGCTTGCGAAAGTTGTTTCTACAATGAGTACGCATAAACCAGCCCAACCTATGCTGATTGGCCTATCCTTCAGAGAATGAGCTTCATAGCAGATAAATGCGAGCCAACGGGCTGCGAGCCATTTGAGCCAATTCGTCTCATTAAGCAATTCTCGGCTCTATTTGATTTGCGCCATATAGACACACTTGATATCCAATCGGAAAGAAAGTGCACTCCTTCATAGGAGAAATCGACACTCCCCACCTGATTCGGCGAGTGAAAATGCCAAAAAAATGCGTTTCATCCGCTCCATCACCATGCCGACGAGATGCCTTTCCTTCTGGACCGTAGCCTGCCTGCTCATCACGGGGTGCCGAGGAGTCGCCATGGGCGAGGAGATCAAAGACGTGGCTGGATGGAAAGTCCATGTGCAACCAGAACTCATGGAGCGGCATCCGGTCGAGACGGCGAAGGCGCTGAGTTTGCTGAAGCTTCAACTGACGGAGATTGATCGAAAGCTACCCGCCCCTGTGGTTGAGCGACTGCGCGACGTGCCGCTTTGGTTTTCGGTCGGATATGCAGGAGTGGTGCCTCGGGCTGAGTACCACCCCAATGCCGCGTGGCTGAAGAACAACGGCCGCGAGGTTGCCATGGCCAAGGGCATTGAGTTTTCCAACATCCTCAAGTTCGAGGAGGAGATGGATCGCATGCCCAACTTCGCCCTGCATGAGCTGGCCCATGCTTATCATGATCTGGTCCTGGGGTTTGATCAGCCGGAGATCCTGGCCGCCTTTGAGCGGGCCAAGGCGGCGGGTCTGTACGACCGGGTGGAGATGCGCCCCGGCAAGGAGCGGCCCCGGATTGTCCGGAAGGCGTATGCCCTGACAGATCACAAGGAGTTCTTCGCCGAGTGCAGTGAGGCGTATTGGAGCCGGAATGATTTTTACCCGTATGACCGCCCGGAGCTGGAGAAGTATGATCCGGAGACAGCTCGGCTGATGGGGAAATGGTGGGGCGGCGTGAAGTGAGGTGGGTGGGCGGGGCGGTCAGAAGATCTGCGCATTTGTTATTCTGTCGCTCCGCTGCCCGAGCCGGACGGCACGTCCGGACTACTCCCGGGAAAACGCAGAGGGGGGCATTCCCACTCAATCTCCCACCGGCACCGCAAACACACCTGCCGCCGCTTTCACGGAGATCTTCTGATTGCCCGCATAGGCCCGCGCGGCCGCAGCCTTCACTTCAGCATCGGATTTCCCGTCGAAGACCACCTCAAGCGCATCCCGCAGGATGAACGCGCCGGGATACATGAGCTGCGTGGTGGTCAGGGCCATGGGGGTCCCAAGTTTCGGGAAATACTTCTGCCCAATACAGCAGAGCACAAGCGCCCGGCGAGACGTCGCGGCCGACGCTCCTGCGGGAACTTCCGGCCAGTTTACCTCGAACTCCATCAGGCCGTTGTGGCCGATGTAGGCCAGCCAGCGGGCCTGTGACCCGATTGGCAGCGCGACCTCCGCACCATCCGATCCTTTCACCTGGATGGACTCCGCCGCCCCGGTCGCCCCAGCGGCATTCACAAACGCTTGCAAACACGGCTTGATCTCACGACCACGCCAGGCATCGGCGACCAAATAAACGTCTTTCCGGGTGGCGTGGCGGAAGACCACCCGCTCCAGCACCTCGGCGCGGGGCGATGCCACCGCAGGCAGGGCCTTCCAGGACTTGCTCGCCCGGAAGCAGGACTTCAACCCATCGGAACAGCCCCAGTAGAGATTGGCGTCTGGCTTGTCGCCGTCGCCAATCTTGGCTGGCACAGGGATGATTCCCTGGGAGGCGTTGTCGCAAAGGGCCACGTACACGTGAACCACCTGCACCTCAGCCCCTCTGGCTGCCGGAGCCGACATCATGCCGGCTCCGGTCAACGCCATGCCCACAAGAAACAACTTCATCACCACAGCGGTCATGGCATTGGTTTTCATGTCTGGCGTCTTCTGTCTTCAAGTCTTGTGTCTCCCGCGAAGCGGGCGGGCCTACTTGATCTTGGAGAAGTCCACGGGCTTCATGTACACTGACTTCACGCCCTCGGGCTGGGGAACGGTAAGAGAGCCGTTCTTCTCGCTCTCCCCTTTGGCAGCGATCCACACCGGATCCGCGCGGAAGGCACCGAAAGAAGCGAGGCCGGCCTCTTTGCTCTTGTGGGCAAGGATGTAGATGAGCTTGTTATTATGCCCCTGCTCCGCATCGATCGGCGTCCAGTAGCACAGGTTGGTCATGCCGTGCTTCTCAAAAAGCTTGCAGGTGTGGTTGGTAAACCGCGCATGCAGTTCCGGCAGCTTGCCTTCATTGGTGGTGTAGGTGCGCAGTTCAAACACCCGCTCCGGATCGCTGGCGGAGACCTTGAGTTCAGGAGAAAACTCCGTGCGGGTCATGAAGATGGATTCCGGCGGCTTGGCCAGGATCTTGCCGTTGGCCTCGCTGGCCTCCCGGACCTGCTTCCACTCGGGGTCAGCACCGAAGGCCTTGAAGGATTCCTTGGCGGCCTCGCGGCTCTTGTGCTCCAGCACATAGATGAGCGTGTTGTCCGCTCCGTTCTCCTTGTCCACCGGCACCCAGTAGCCAAGATTGGTCATCCCGTGTTTTTCAAAGAGCTTGCAGGTGTGATCGCGAAAGCGCTTCAACAGGTCGGGCAGCTTGCCTTCATTGGTGGTGTAGATGCGCATTTCATACACGGGCTCGGGCTCGGCGGCCTTCGCCGTCGTCGCACCCATTGTTGTCGCCATGGCCAGCCCAACGGCGGCTGCTTGCAAAAGTGATTTCATAGTAGGTTTGGATATCGAAACTCGATTCTGTTGATTCTGTGAATTCTGTCTAAAAAAACTCCGTCTCTGTGCTCCCGGTGCCTCTGTGGTTGTTTCAAGGTACTCTTCTCTCACCTCACTTTGCCACCACCCCGCGCTTCTGCTGGAAGAGCCAGTCCCACATCTCCTGGCTGTCATAGGTGACCGTCCAGGAATCGTGTTGCAGGTTGGGATACATGGTGAGTTTCACTGGCGCGCCCAGCTTGCTCAAGGAGTTGTAGATTCGCTGGGAATTGCCTGGTTCAACCACAGGGTCTTTTGCCCCGTGGAAAACCCAGATGGGCAGGTTCTTGATCTTCTGCGCCATCACAGACTTCACCCCCGCACCTCCACAGATGGGCACCGCGGCGGCGAAAAAGTCCGGGTAGGCGAAGACTGTGTCCCACGTGCCAAAGCCTCCCATGCTGATGCCGGTGAGGTAGATCCGATCCATATCCACCGGATGGCTGGCCACGACACTGTCGGTCAGGGCCTTGACGCCATAGGGATTCCATACATCTCCAGCAGGCACCTGCGGGCTCACCACGATGGCAGGGATCTTTTTCCCATTGGCGACGAGCTTGGGCGGACCGTGCTTCTGCAAACGGCGCAGGTCATCGCCCCGCTCCCCTGCCCCATGCAGAAAGACCACCAGGGGCCACTTCTTGGCGGGGTCTTTACCAAAGTCTTCCGGAAGGGAGATCAGGTACTTGTAGCCGACCTTGATGTTCACCTCCCCTTCGAAGGTCTTGGACTCCAGAGCGGGTGAGAGCACCTTGGGGAAATCATCGTCGGCTTGAGCGGAGGCGTCTTGAGACATGAAGGTAGTGGCTGCGACAACGGACATGGCGAGGGCGAGCAACGGCAAAGTTCGGCGGGATCGCAGAGAGGATGGGTTCATGGTGATAATGTGAAAGTTTACACGAGGCAGTACGAGCACAAAACGGCTTCGGGACGGCTATCTGCGGTCTGCGACTCCGCTCTTGCGTTCACCCACACAGATCAGGGACTTGTCGCCGCGGATGAACAACTGCCCCTCACTCAGGGCGGGTGAGGCAAAGACCTTCTCCCCCACGTTGCTCTCGGCCACCAGTTGGTAGCTCTCGGCTGGTTTGACGACGCGCAGTTGACCGGGGTCATTGATGAAATAGATCCGCCCTTCCGCACTCACCGGGGAGGCATGATGCTCACGAACTCTCTCCTCCCACACGATGCGCCCGGACTTGGCTTCAAAGCAATGAGCCACGCCGGAATCCGAGACCACCAGGCAGTAGTCGCCTTCTGAGATGGGCGACGGCACGTAGGAGACACCCTTGTTGGTGCGCCAGGCGATGTGGGTCTCCGTCACATTCCCTTTCCCGTCTGGGCGGATGGCCAGGATGTGTTTCTCCGGGAACCCGCCGGTGAGGAAGAGGTAGCCGGACTTCTCGTTGTACACCAGAGAGGCAACGAACTGCTCCGTGGGCCCATCCATCATCCAGATGAGGCTGCCATCATCGGGATTGTAGCTGGTCACGCACTTGGTTCCGCTGAGGACCATCTGCGTGCGCCCCGCCAGCTCACGGATGATGGGAACCACGTAGCTGCGGGTGTTGTTGGGGCGCTGGATGCGCCAGAGTTCCCGCCCATCTTCCCGGGCCAGGGCCACGATGTATCCATCTCCGTCGTGGTCGCAGTTCACGATGACCTTGTCTTTATAGACGATGGGAGAGCTGCAGAAGCCATGCTTGCTGGAGAAGAGGCCGGGGCGCACCTGCCAGATCTGTTTTCCGCTGAAGTCATGGGCCGAGACCACCACGGTGCCTTTGGCCACCTCGCCTTTGGGGATCTCTTTGCCGTCATTGGCTTTGCGGGTTTCATCGGTCGGCGTGTTGTCTAGAAAGGCCGTGAAGACTTTCTCTCCATCGGTCGCTGGCGTGCTGGAGGCACAGCTGTTCAGGCGATGGGTGGACTCGAGGGGCGCGTTGATCACCGGCACCTGCCAGAGAATTTTGCCCGTCGCCCGGTCCAGGCAGATGAGAAGGCGCTGCTCGCCCTCTGCCACGGCCGCGACGGTAAAGAGCCGGTCCCCCCAGACAATGGGCGAGGCATGCCCGGCACCGGGGAGTTCTATCTTCCAGCGGATGCTGCTGTCCTGGACCTCCGTAGGGAAGCCACTGTCTGCGCTTGTCCCATCCAGCCGGGGGCCCCGCCATTGGGGCCAGTTCTCCGCGTGAGCCAGAGGCACCGTCATCATGGTGGCAGCACCGGCGAGGAGGTAAAACTTGAGGAAGGTCATGTGAGCGGCAAGGCAGTGGTGATGAATGCGGTGGGCGACCTGTCCACAACGCCCGTGCCACGGGCCGACTTTCGCCCAAGCCAGCCGCGTGGAGCATTTACACCGATTACATGAACTATGGCGATTCCAGCACAGACAGCCTGAATATTCAACAAGGTGGTACCTGATGGGCAAATCTTCATGACTGGGAGGTTGAATGCACGACCTTGCTCCCCAAGATAGACCTTCCCCTCTTTTACCCCTTCTATGGTTCGCGCTCGCTGGATGATGGCCGGATGGCTGATGTTGCTGACGTTGGGCATGGTCTCCTGCTCCGGCACAAACAATCTGCTCAAGGCCAAACCGGTGCCCTTGTCGGCTTTCATCGAGCACCCAAACGAGATGAAGCCAGATCGTAAGCGAGTACCCTTTCATAAGATCTGGCGGTCCCCAGACCCGGGCGTGCGGGAGCGCGTGGCTCAAAAGACCTCCATCTACGTGGCACCGGTGACGCTGAAATACTTGCGCCCCATCCACAAGGCGCTCATTGAAAAAGAGATCGCCATGGGCAGCATCGAGCGCAAGGAACGCGAGATGGCCACAATGCTCCGCAATCAGTTCGCGATCACCTTCCAGCGTTCTGAACGGGCGAGGTACGTGTTGACCCAGAAGCCGAATGCCAGCTCCGTCACCCTGGAACTGGCGCTGGTGGAACTGAGCCCCACCAGCCCCAAGGGGAACGCGGTCAAGACGGCGGCCAAGTTCGTCGTGGGTCCCCTGGCGGGCATTGGCGGCATGTTCACGAAGGGCAATGTCGCGATCGAAGGCAAGGTGAGGAACTCCAGCACTGGTGAACTGGTCTTTGAGTTCGCCGACAACGAAGCTGACCGGATGACCATGTACAGCCTGGCGGACTACCGCCCGTATGGGCACGCGACAGAGGCCATTCACGCCTGGGCCTCGCAGTTCGAACTCTTCACCCGAACCGCACCCGGGGACCGGATTCAGGACACCTTTGCCTTCACGCTGGATCCCCGGTAGCGGGCGGACCGTAGCCATGCTATGGGTACCCGCCCCCATGACCCGCCTGGACCTCCGCCAACAACTCGCTGACCTTGATCTCTCCCATCCCCACCGGACCGACGAAGTGCCCCATCGGGAGAAGATGATCGCGCTGCTGGACGAGCAGGAGGACTGCTTTCACCGCAGCTGTCACCCGGCCCATTTCACCGGCAGCGCCCTGGTGGTAAGCGCAGACGGCGCCCGCGCTCTGCTCACCCATCATCGCAAACTCGACTGCTGGCTCCAGTTTGGCGGCCATTGCGACGGTGATGACAACATCCTACAGGTGGCCCAACGCGAGGCGCTGGAGGAATCCGGTGTGGAGGGGCTCATCGTGGCCTCTACGCGCCCGTTTGATCTGGACATTCACCCCATTCCAGAGCGCAAAGGTGAGCCAGCCCACTGGCACTATGACGTACGCTACATGCTCATCGCCCCGGAAAATGCGCAATTCGTCACCAGTGACGAGAGCCACGAACTGCGCTGGTTCACCCCGGAGGAAATGCGGGATCTGCCGCTGAGTGAGGGCATGCAACGCCTGGCGACCAAGTGGGAGGCGATTTTGGAGCGGCGTATGTCTCGGTAAGAGGTGAATGGTGAGTGGTGAGGCGATGATGGGTTAGATCGCAGAAAGTTCGCAGCACGCGGGGTGTGCCACTTTGACTTGGTACGTGCGGAAGCGGGGAGCCCCCCCTCTGACCGCGTTTTCACAAACGCAGCCACGAGTTGCTTGTGCAGCGCTGCGGAAGGGAAAGCTCGTGGATGCATTCGTGAGAATGCGCAGCGGGGCCAAGCGGCCAGGAGATGTGGCTTGGCAGTGTTGGGCACGAGCAACCCCTCTGACCGCGTTTTCACAAACGCAGCCACGAGTTGCTTATGCAGCGCTGCGGAAGGGAAAGCTCGTGAATGCATTCGTGAGAATGCGTAGGGGGGCAAGCGGCCAGGAGATGTGGCTTGGCAGTGTTGGGCACGAGCAACCCCTCTGACCGCGTTTTGACAAACGCAGCCACGAGTTGCTTATGCAGCGCTGCGGAAGGGAAAGCTCGTGGATGCATTCGTGAGAATGCGTAGCGGGGCAAGCGGCCAGGAGATGTGGCTTGGCAGTGTTGGGCACGAGCAACCCCTCTGACCGCGTTTTCACAAACGCAGCCACGAGTTGCTTATGCAGCGCTGCGGAAGGGAAAGCTCGTGGATGCATTCGTGAGAATGCGCAGCGGGGGCAAGCGGCCAAGAGATGTGGCTTGGCAGTGTTGGGCACGAGCCCCCCCTCTGACCGCGTTTTCACAAACGCAGCCACGAGTTGCTTATGCAGCGCTGCGGAAGGAAAGCTCGTGGATGCATTCGTGAGAATGCGTAGGGGGCAAGCGGCCAGGAGATGTGGCTTGGCAGTGTTGGGCACGAGCCCCCCCCTCCGACCGCGTTTTCACAAACGCATCACTGGCTCACCACCCCCCTGAATTACCGGTTTACTGAATCACCAAATCACCGACTTACAGCCATTTGCTCACATCAGGCACCATGAAGTCCATCATGCGTCCAAGTAGGGCCTCGACATCGCGGTCCACCAGAAGCAGCGCATGATGCTCTGGGTGCAGGAGCTCGTTTTCCACCATGGCGTCCAGCATCTTCACGAGGGGATCGTAGTAGCCAGCCACATTGAGGAGGCCAACCGGCTTGGTGTGGAAACCGAGTTGCAGCCAGGCGAGGACTTCGAACAGCTCCTCCAGGGTGCCATAACCGCCGGGCAGCACCAGGAAACCGTCGGCGTGGTCCATCATGGCCTGCTTGCGCTCGTGCATGGTCTCCACCTCGATCAACCGGGTCACGCCGCGGTGCTCCTTTTCCAGCTCGACGAGCTTCTTAGGGATGACGCCGATCACCTCCCCGCCCTGGGCAAGGGCGGCATCTGCCACCGCGCCCATCAGCCCTATGCTGCCCCCGCCGTACACCATGCCCAGTCCGCTGCGCGCCAGCTTGGCCCCGACCTCTGCCGCCACCTCGGCAAAAACAGGATTGTTTCCGAAACTGGACCCACAATAGACACAGACGCGATGCATGGTGCAATGCATGATGATCGCTCCGGCGCGATCCGGCAACCGCGAATGCGATGCCCCCTTTCTGATCTGGCCCAAGAAAATCCCGCCGATCCGCGTTATCCCAAGTGTCGAACTGTCTCTGCCAGATGCCTCTCCCAGCCAGACTGCAAAAAGGCCAACGACCCGCGTCACAGCCGGGCGGGAAGTGACAAAAATGGGTGAATGTCTGCCATCGTCAACGACGTCAGTTTCTGCTAGGCTTTGCCAAACGCTATTTTCTCCATGAAAACCCGAGCATTCTTTGCTGCGCTCTGCGCGCTTTTTGCAGGCCTCTCACCTGTTCCCGCTTCCGCCGTGGAACTTGTCATTGAGCCTGACACCCTCTCCCCGTCCTCCACCGTCGAGCTGCGATTCGACACGCCCATGGTGGGCAAGGATCGCGTCGGCTCCGTGGAGCAGGCGTCTCCCCTGGTGGCCGCCCCGGCGGTGAAGGGCGAGTTCCGCTGGACCAGCTCTCGCAGCGGGCAGTTCCGCTTTACCCAGCCGCCCTCGTTTGCCACGAGCTACAAGTTTGCCTTGCGGCCGGGAATGAAAGATGTCGAGGGGACCGCGGTGGAGGCGACGGACTTGGGCGAGTTCGCCACGGAGGGGCTGAAGGTGGCCGATGAATGGCGGGCCTACCCCTACTACTCCGGCGATTCCGCCCAGCGCACCCCGTTTTACATTCTGCAGTTCAACGACCGGGTGAATCCGGCGGAGATCGCCAGGCAAGCCTACTTTGTGAGCAAGTCCAGCCCCGCACGGGTGCCCGCCACCGCCCGCCTGGCCACGGGGAAGGACTTCAAAAAGCAGTACCATGCTGAGCTGGTGCAGACCTGGGAGGAGCAGATCGCAGGCACGAAGCCCACGATCGGGCTGACCGACACCCGGCCCAACGCGATCGTTCTGGAAACAGCGTCTCCCCTGCCCATCGGTCAGGATTGGACGCTCGTGCTGCCGGCGACAATCGCCAATGCGAGCGGCAACGCCACCCTGGAAGGCGATGACACACGGGCGTGGGGAAGCATTCTCCCGCTGGGCATCAAGCGCCTCGTGGCCGAGCCTCACCTTGACCGGCCGCACTCGATCGACATCCTCTTTAACAAGGCAATCAGCAGCAATGATATCCCGCCTGCCCAGGCCGCCCAGCGCATCGCCCCCTTCATCCATGTGGAGCCGCCCGTGCCGGGCCTGAAGGTGGAGGCCAGCTACCAGTCTGTCTCCATCACCGGAGAGTTCACCCTGCACCAGCCCTACACCGTGACGCTGGCCGCCGGATTCCAGGGTGCCGATGGCCTGGCTCTCGCGACGCGCTCCAGGGACACCGTGACCTTCCGGCCGAGCCCGGTCTATGTCTCCACCACCGCCACCACGAACACCCAGCTCGCCTCCGGGAAGGGCATCTTCGATGTCTATGCCGCGAACTACAAGGACCTGCGCCTGCGCGTGAAGCAGCTCTCCGACGGTGAACTGCTGAAGGCCCGGGCCCTGTACGACGAGAGCTACGATCCACACGCGACGGACACAAACAAGTCCGCCCAAAAGGTGAAGGACACCCCGTTTGAAGCCTTCCCCGGCACGGTCATCTACGACCAGACCTATGCGAATGACAAGCCCCTCCAGCAGGCCACGTACATGGAGCTGAAGTGGAGAGACATCCTGGGCCAGCGCCCCGCCGCACCGGTTTTCATTGAGCTGCTGGCGACCGCCCAGGATCAGGCTCCGGGAGGTGCCGTGGTGAACCGGGCGATTGTGGAGTTCACCGACATTGGCCTGCTGGTGAAGGGCACGGACCAGGAGGCTCTGATTTACGCCTTCTCACTGAAGACCGGCCAACCGCTCACGGGTGTGCAACTCACGCTGGCCGATGAGCAGCGCGGATTTCTGAAAGTGGCGCAAACGGACGCGCAGGGCTTCGCCACAGTGCCCTCCAAAGGGGCGGAATGGGTGCTGGCCACCAAGGACCAGGACTGCACCTCCATGAACATCGGCAGCCGTGGCGACCGAATCGGCATGTGGGGCCACGGCATCAACATTGCGTGGGAATCCCCTTTCCGCGACCGGTTCGAGACCTTCATCTTCTCCGACCGCCCGGTGTACAAGCCCGGTGACACGGCCCATGTGAAGGCCATCACCCGGCATCGCAACGGCGATTCCCTCACGCTGGGAGGCAAGCCCGCCACCGCCACCATGGTGCTGACGGACGAGCGCAACCGCACGGTCCTGACGAAGCCGGTCACCTTCACCGCCAACGGCACTTGGGCAGATGACATCACCTTCCCGGACACCACCACCGGCTGGTACAGCCTGCGACTGGAGTACCCGAAGATGGACGCCACGGGCAATCCGCTGCCAGCCTCGGCCAACGGGGATGACGAAGACCTGCAGATCGCCAATCTGGAACTGCGTGTGGATGACTACAAACCCAACACGTTCGAGGTAAAACTGGAGGGCACCCGCAACCGGGTCCTGGGCGACCGGGTGAAAGTGCCGCTCACGGCCAGGTACTACATGGGCAAGGCCCTCTCCTCCGCCAAGGTGAGCTGGAGCGCCGGTCTCGCGGAAGACTACGTGCCCCCTGCGGAATGGGCGGACTATCACTTCGGCGATGCACCCGATTTCTGGCACTACGGTCAGAAAGATCGTGATGATGAGACCGCCGACAGCGACGAGGAAGAGTCCCAGCTCAGCTGGGGCGCGCACGGCGAGTTGACGCTCAATGACGACGGCACGGTGGACATCGAGATGCCCGCCCCTCCGCTGCACAAGGCCTCCCTGCCGCAAACGGTGAGCCTCTATGCGGATGTGACCGACGTAAACCAGCAGACCATCTCCAGCACGACCGAGTTCAAGCTCCCCGGGGCCGACTTCATCGTGGGGGCCAAAAAGCATAGCTGGTACGCCACCGCAGGCAAGCCGTTCGCCTTTGAGCTGGCCGCCCTCACCCCCCAGGGCCAGAGCTTCACCGCGCCAGTGGGCCTGGATGTGAAGGTGGAACGCATGGAGTGGAACACGGTGCGTGTGGAAGGTGCAGGTGGGGCCATCACCACCAAGAACCAGTCCCGGATCATTGAGGAGCTCAAGACCTCCGTGCAGCTCAGCAGCAGCAATGGCCGGGCCAGTGCAGGCACCCTGAGCTTCACCCCCAAGCAGGGCGGCACTTATTTCCTCACGGCCACCGCCGCGGATGCCCAGGGGCGCACCGTGCTCACCCGGGTGCCTTTCTACGCGGTGGGAGGCAAAGGGTTCCCCTGGTCCCTGGAAGATGGCAGCCGCATCACCCTGCAGCCGGACAAGACGACCGTGAAGCCGGGCGAAGAAGTCAGCATCGTGGTGAAGACACCCTTCGCCGGCCAGGCCTTGGTGACGGTGGAACGCAACAGCGTGCTGCGCCATCTGGTGGCCCCCGTTTCGCCCGAGAATCCGGTGGTAAAACTGAAAATGACAGAGGAAGACGGCCCGAATGTCTTCGTCTCCGTGATCGTGATTCGCGGTGCAGCCGACAGCCCCCAGCCGGACCCCATGCCAGAGTACAAGGTGGGCTATTGCGAGCTTACCGTGCCCTCCGACAGGAAGCGCCTCTTTGTGGAGGCCAAGCCCTCCAGCGACACGGTACGCCCGGGTGAAGAGCTCAGTGTGACCGCCACCGTGACGGATGCAGGGAAACAACCTGTGGCCGGTGCCGATGTCACTCTCTATGCAGTGGACGAGGGCGTGCTGAGCCTGATGAACTACCTCACGCCACAGCCGTTCGAGTTCTTCCACATGCCCATGGCCCTGGCCGTGAACAGCTACAGCACCCTGGACTCCCTGCTGGAAGAGGCCCTGGATGACCGCTATCGCGGGAACAAGGGCATTGTCATCGGTGGGGGGGGCGACGACGCCGACCCCAGTGCCGCCCTGCGCAAGAATTTCGTGGCCACCGCCCTGTGGAGCGCCACGCTGACCACCGACGCCCAAGGCAAGGTGAACGCCACCTTCAAGGCCCCTGACAGCCTCACCCGCTATCGCGTCATGGCAGTCGCCGCCAAGGACGCAGATCGCTTTGGCAGTGGCGAGTCCAAGTTCGTGGTGAACAAGCCGCTCATGGTGGACCCGGTGGTACCGCGCTTTGCCCATCTGGGCGATGAAATCCTCATCAAGGGGATCGTCCATAACACGACGCCACACGATGGCAATGTAGAGCTCGAACTGACTCTGGATGACAATGCCATCCTCATCACCGAGCAGCGTCCGTTTGCCCTCGTGGGCGTGCGGAACCGCATCACCATGAATGCCAGCCGCAGCGAGCGCCGCCCCATCACTCTGAAGGCTGGCGAAACGGTCGCTGTGGCCTTCCCGGTGCGCTTTGTGAAGACCGGCACCACCACGTGGAAGTGGCAGGTGCGGACCACCACCTGGGCCCCCGGGGCTCCAGCCCTGAGCGATGCAGTGGAGAGCAAGTTCGAGGTAAATTCCCCAATCCCGGCGCTGCGTGAGGTGCAGTACTTTGAGCTGACCTCCGCCTCCGGCAGCCAGAACCTGCTACAACGGATCAATCCCCAGCTGCTGGAGAGCGAAGGCGATCTGAACCTGAGCTTCAGCCAGAGCCGTCTCTATGAGGCGCGGGATGCGCTGGACCAGACGCTGCACTACCCCTATGGCTGTGTGGAGCAGACCAGCTCCGCCACCCTGCCCTGGCTGGCCCTGTCCCGCTATGAGGCGATGTTCCCGGATCTGCTGCAGAAGGCCAAGGCGAATGACGCCATCAGCAAAGGCGTGCGCCGCCTCCTGGCCATGCAGACCGACTCCGGCGGCCTCTCCTACTGGCCCGGCGGTGATACCCCCGTGTACTGGGGCAGTGCCTATGGAGCCTTTGTCCTGATGAAGGCCAAGGAATGGGGTGTCCCAGTGCCTCAGGACTCCCTGGACAAGCTCACGGACTACCTCTCCAAGGGGCTTCGGGAGTTTGACCTCGCCGCCAGCACGGAGAACGAGAAGCTGACGGACGCCGCCATGGGCCTTTACGTCCTGGCCAAGGCAGGCAAGACAGAGCCCGCCTACGCTACACTGCTCTTCCAGCGTCGTGAGAAGCTGCCAGAGACGGCGCGTCTCTACCTGGCTCTCTCCATGTGCCTCAACAATGCCGCCCCCCGCCAGATCGCGGAGCTCGTGAAGGCACCTGCCAAGCGCACCCCACAGCATCGCTACTGGGCAGCGCCAGAGCTGGCCCATCCGCTGCGCCTCCTGGTGGCCACCCACCTGGGCATGAAGGCTGAGGCACAGGCCGCCGCCACGGAACTGCTGCGCACCCGCACGGGCCGCGGTGACTGGGGCACGACCTTTGGCAATGCCTGGAGCCTGCTTGCCCTGAGCGCCGCGGAACGCCCCACCAAGGACGCAGCTCCAAACCCGCTCACCCTGGTGGCCAACTGGCAGGGCACCCCCAACCAGGTGGTACTGGGAGACAACCTGGCCAGCCAGGCCATCCAGTTCCCGCTCAAGCGCAACGGTAGCCCAGCTCCCCTGAGCGTGGCTCTGCCTGACACACGCCCGGTGATGGGCCGCCTGGAAGTGAAGGCCTACCCAGACCTGAAGACCTTCCAGCCAGTGTCCAAGGGATTCACCATCCGCCGCAAGTACGAGCGACTCACGCCCATCGGCACGCGTGAGGCGGCCAAGAACCTCCGCGTGGGCGACCTCATCGTGGTGACTCTCGACATCACCGTGGACAAGCCCAACCGCTACATGGCCATCAACGATCCGCTGCCCAGCGTGTTCGAACCCGTCAATCCGGAGTTCGTCACCCAGAACCAGCGCCAGAATGAAGAAGGCGAGGACAATGCCTGGTTCTGCGACCATCGCGAACTGCGCAGTGACCGCGCCCTCTTCTTCACCAACGACGCCACAGATCAGGGCCAGTTTGAGCTGAAGTACCTGGCCCGTGTCATCGCTGAAGGGGATGTCATCGTGCCGCCCACCCGCATCGAGGCCATGTATGAGCCCAATCACTACGGCCTCGGTGAGATCCAGCGCGTCATGACCCTGCCCATGGGTGATGGCAGCGACGTGGTGGCGCGGTAAGGCCCGCTGCGCGGGGGACACAAGACTTGAACTCACAGGTGTAAGCAGACGTTATCGGCCACAGTGCCCGGGTGGGATTCGCCCGGGCACTGGGTGGTTCAGGACACAACCCAATCGAAGCGTATCTCTCCATGAAACTGGACTCTTTACCCGCTGAGGAGCCGTTGGCGTGCGTGGGTGAGGGGCTGATGTCGGAGGAGGAAGGCGATCGCTCGTTTTATCTGCCACGCTTGACTGAGGACGCCTATCAGGGGCTGGCCGTGGTGCACTGGACACTCACTCTGAAGCGGGGCGACGAGTTCCAACTGGATGAGTTGTTCCATCTGCGGCTGCGCGAATGCATGATGCATACCTTCGCCAGAGAAGAAGGCGGAGGGGTAATCTGCCCCGTGTATTGCCTCATGCCGGATCACTTGCATCTGATCTGGATGGGTACCGATGAACGAGGTGGGGGCGTGGGGGATCAACAGAAGCTGATGGCTTTTTTCCGTACGCACCTGAAGCGAGCCATCTCCCCTGCCCGGCTGCAGCATCAGGCGCACGACCATGTGTTGAGAGAGGATGAGCGGCGTCGGAAAATGTTTGCCACCGTGTGCAACTACATCTTGGGAAATCCTGTGGAGGCAGGTCTGGTTAAGACCGCGGAAGAGTGGCCTTATTCAGGCTGTGTGGTGCTCGGATATCCGGATTTACAGCCCCTACAGGAAAACTTCTGGGGCGTGTTCTGGAGGATCTATTGGAAAAAGCGCGGCGAAGAAAAGCGGGTCAGAGATATCGCCCGAAAGTTGAAGGACAAGGAAGACAGGGATTCCGGAAAGGAGGGGCATTGAGATGCCAGCGAACGATCCATCTCCGATGGGTGGACGCGAAGGCGCCAGCCACCAGCTTGCCTACGGCCGCGTTAGCCGAGAGACATCTCCCTCTGCCCAAGCCCAAACAACACCGTCCGTAGTTGTCGACGTGAGGAGGCACTTACTTCCCCATCTGCCACCCCTCTCCCGCTCAACCGCCCCGCCTGCCCAACGCTCGCCCCTCCACCGCGAGGCCCGCGCCATAGACGCCTCAGCTAGTGCCTCCTCACGTCGTCAACTACATGGCCGCTGGGTGGTTGGTCATCAAACACCAGTGGGCAAGCGCACAGGCGTCAGCCACCAGCTTGCCTACGACCGCGTTAGCCGAGAGACATCTCCCTCTGCCCAAGCACCACCAACACCGTCCGCAGTTGACGACGTGAGGAGGCACTTATTTCCCCATCTGCCACTTCTCTCCCACTCAACACCGCCATCTGCCCAACGCCCGCCCATCCTCCGCAAGGCCCGCACTGCACACGCTTCATCTAGTGCCTCCTCGCGTCGTCAACTACATGGCCGCTGGGTGGTTGGTCATCCATCACCAGTGGGCACACCCCATCCCCAAGGAGGTGCGGCATGAACCCCGATCCCACTTCCCCAGCCTCGCCACGTCCCCCCACCTTCAAACGCCGCGTCCTGCGCGCGGCCCTCTGCTGCGCCTGCCTCTTCGCCCTCGGCTGGTGGATCCTCCCCTGGGCCGTACCGCTCCCGGAAGGACTCCTGAAACCTCAAAACGTGTCCCCCACCTTCCTGGCAGCAGACGGCACACCTCTCCGCCAACTGCTCACCGAGGATGGCCAACGCGTCGGAGCACCCGTGCCTTTTGACCAAATCCCTCCGGCCCTGCTGCACGCCACGCTCGCCGCGGAGGACAAACGTTTCTTCAGCCACAGCGGGGTGGATCTCCTCGCCATCAGCCGGTCGGCGCGGGATAACTTTCGCCATGGCCAAGTGGTGTCGGGGGCCTCTACCATCACACAACAGCTCATCAAGATCTCCGCAGAGAAGCGCAAGCGCCGCAACCTGCTGACGAAGATCACCGAGGCCCTGCAGGCCCGACGCCTGGAGATGTCCTGGAGCAAGGAGCAAATCCTGCCGGAATACCTGCACCGGGTGAGCTATGGCAACCTGCTCACAGGCTGCGGCGGCGCGGCCCAAGGTTATTTCAACAAACCCATGCGCGACCTCACCCCTGCGGAGTGCGCCTTCCTGGCCTCCCTGCCCCAGGCGCCATCGCGGCTCAACCCCTTCAAGAACCTGAAGGCGCTCCGCAAACGCCAGCAGCATGTCTTGAAGAAGATGCAGGAGGCGGGCTGGCTCACGAGCGAAGCCTATGAGCTGGCCATCGCTGAGCCGCTGAAGCTGCAACGCGGCACGGGAGGGTTCAGCGCTCCGCACGCCGTGGAGTTGCTGCTACAGCAATGCAGCGCGGACGTCCCGACCGAATCACCCCCCGGCACCTTCCGGACGACGATCGCCCCGGACCTCCAGCGTCGGGTAGAAGCGATCCTGCAGCATCGCATGAGCCTGCTGGAAGGCAAACACGTCACCCAGGCAGCGGCCGTGGTGCTGGAGAATGCCACCGGCAGGGTGTTGGCGCTGGCGGGGTCGCGCGACTTTTTCGGCACCGACAGCGGCCAGATCAATGGGGCTTGGGCACCGCATTCACCGGGCTCCGCACTCAAGCCCTTCACCTATCTCCTTGCTCTGGAGCGCGGTTTCACCACGGCCAGCATCATCCCCGATCTGCCGGTGGAGTACACCACGCCCACGGGCCTCTACCGACCGGAAAACTACGACCGTAAGCTCAACGGCCCCGTGACGCTGCGCACCGCCCTGGGCAGTTCCCTGAACATTCCGGCCGTGAAGGTGCTGCAACAACTGGGTGGGGAGACGTTGCTTCTCAAAACCCTGCAAAACGCCGGCATCACCACCCTGGACCAGGCGGCGGATCACTACGGGCTGGGCCTGACGATCGGCAATGCCCCAGTCCGCCTGCTGGAGCTGGCCAATGCCTACGCCACCATCGCCCGCCTGGGAAAAAACCAGCCCTGGACACTGCTCCAGCCGGCCAGCACCGCCCCGCCGGCAGCAGAACCTGCCCCGCTGTTCCAGCCCACCTGTTGTTTCCTCATTGCGGACATCCTCTCCGACAACCAGGCACGGGTGCTGACCTTCGGCCCCCACTCCGTCATCCGCATGCCCTTCCCCTGTGCGGTAAAGACGGGCACGAGCACCAACTACCGGGACAACTGGACGATGGGCTTCACCCCGGAGTTCACCGTGGGGGTGTGGGTGGGGAACTTCGACAACACCCCGATGAACCAGGTTTCAGGAGTCACGGGAGCGGGCCCGGTCTTCCGGGAGATCTTCAGCCACCTGCATGACACCCGGGGCACCTCCTGGTACGCGCCCCCCGCAGACCTCATCCGGGCCAGGGTGGACCCTCGCAACGGCCGCCGCATCACGGCGCAGTCCCCGCTGGTGGGGATGAGCCGGGAGGAGTACTTCCTGCCCGGCACCCTGCCACCACCGGCCCTTTCTGCAGACTACCAGACGGGTACGGGCCGGGCCTACCTGCCCATGGAGTACTCCGCCTGGCTGGCAGGCAGCGACCACTGGCTCACCGGCATGGTCGCCCTGCGCCCGCGGGATCCGCTCATGACGCCCCCCCGCATCACCACCCCGCTGGACGGCACCGTGTTTTACCTCGATCCCGACCTGCGCGACCAGGGCGGGCGGCTGATGCTGGAGGCCTCCCCCGAGGGCCTGCAGTGGACCTCTCCCACGCTGGAGATCGCCCTGGACGAGGACCAGCCCTATGCCCTGCTCACCGTGGGGCACCATGAACTGGTGGCCCGCCAGCCCGGCAGCGGCGATCTGGCCAGGGTCCGCATAGAGGTGCGCCCGCCGCCCTCAGCGGCCCTGCGCCGGCCCGGGCTTCTCAGCGTCCCGATTCCCGCCCAGCCAGGCGCGCCAGTGGGGCAGCAGCCACAGGGCGAAGACCAGCGTCCATAGGCTGCCCACGGAGCAGGCGATCCCCAGACTGGCCACCCCGCCGTTGCTGGCGAAGACGAGACTCATGAAGCCAATGATGGTCGTGACTCCACAGAAAAACACCGCCCTGCCCGTGGTGGCCCACACCTTGCTGATATCGTTGTGGTCCCGTTTCATGGCGAGCAGCATGTGAATGCCGTAATCGATCCCCAGTCCCAACAACAGAGGCAGAGATGCCACATTCGCCAGGTTCCACGACTGGCCCAGCAGGGCCATGGAGGCCGCCAGCGCGGCGATGCCCATGAAAAGCATGAGCAGACAGAGGGCAAAGTCCACCCCATTGCGAAAGGTGAGCGCGAGCATGATGGCCAGGACGAGCAGCAGCGGCAGCATGAGCCGGGTGAGATCTTTCTGGATGCGGGCAGAGAGGGAGGGGCCGAGCGTCTCCCACCCGGCCAGATGCACATCCTGCCCCACGAGGCGCTGGCTCAGCGCTTCCAGCCTGGCCAGGTCTGGACTGCCGGGCTCCCCCGCGAAACTGACGGAGCCCAGCAACACGGAACCGCCCTGGGTGGCCTGAGGATTAAAGAAGCGTCCCACCACCCCCGCAGCGACCGGCTCGCTGGGCAGGGGTTGCGCATCACCCTTCCCCTGCCCCAGTTTTTCAAGAACCGCCAGGGTGCGGTCGGAGAGCTGCAAGGCGTCTTCTGTGAATCCCGCATCCAGCACGGCTGCATTCAGCCTCGTTTTTTGACTGGCCAACTGCACCAGCCGGGGGCGGTTGGCTCCTTGAGCCGCCGCATCCGGCAGGAGCGCCACAGGCAGGGAATGCTGGCGGATCAGTCCATCACGACGGGCCTGGTCCAGCACCCTCACCGCCGGAGCCATGCGTTCACGCGCACTCTGCCAGTCCCGCGTGGTGGCGATGAGCGGCACCGTGGCCTGGTCCGGCTTGCCCAGCGCCTGCTGCAGATGCTCCCATCCCACCATGGACTGGCTGTGTGCAGGGCGCAGCACGGCCGAGCTGGACTGGAACCCCGGGAAACCACGCACGATAAAGATGCCCCCCATCACGAGCAGCACCCCCACCGTAGCCAGCAACCCGGCACGTGGAGACACTGCCGGCTTGCGCGCAAGCAGCACGGTCGGGCGCACTTTTCCTCGAACCACCAGTTCCGGCATGATAAGCACCATGACGGCAAAGCCCGCCATCACCCCCAGGGCCACCATGAGCCCCATGTCCGCCAGACCCGGCAGGCCGCTGAAGAGCAGCGCCAGGAACACGGTGGCCGTGGTGCAGGCTCCGCCGAAGATGGGCGGCAACGCACTGCGCCGCAACTCCGCAGCAGAGAGATGCGGGTGATCCATGCCCTCCTGCAAAATAAAGACCGCGTAGTCCACCGCGATGCCCAGAAGGATGGAGGCAAACCCGAGGCTCATGATGGAGAGCTCCCCCAAGACCCAGCCACCCAACGCCAGACTGAACAACACCACCAGCGCCAGCAGCACCTGGATCCAAAGCAGCATCTTCCACCGGCGGAACATGAACCAGAAGAGCGCGGCGATCAGCACCGTGGCCAAGCCAATGGTACCGCTCAGATCCCGCTCAATGCCGGACCCGGTCTCAGCCATGAAGGAGGGCTCTCCCGTGTAGAGAAATTGCAGACGATGGCGGGCGTCGCCTCCCGCATTCTGCCATTTAAGAATCTCGCCCTGCACCTCTGCCATCCAGGCGCTGGCCCTTTTGTACCCCGTGAGCTTTTCCTTGGGCGCCACCAGCAGCAGCCGCACCGTGCCATCGGCAGAGGCAGTGCTGAATCCCGCATCGTCCATGGAGGTCAGCCCCCCCAGGTCCACCGCCTCCAGCAGGCCCAGCGGATCATAGGACCACCGCTGCACCTCGGCGGGATCTGGGGAGCTGGCCAGCTTCTCCAGCACCCGTTCCAGATGAGCAGCCAGCTTGTCCGGCCCGAGCTGGCTTTCCAGTCGGGCGATCCGATCCGGCGGGGCGTTCTGGAGCGCCCAGGCCAGCAGCGCGGCGGCGGCATCTGGATTCTCCAGGGTACCGGCCCACTCCACGCTACGCACGAGGTGGCTGACTCCGCGGAGGTGCGCTCCCAGCCCGGCCACGCTGGCCGCCGCGGCCTCCGAATCAGGGGCCACCAGTCCCACCAACAGCTCATCCCCACCGGAGAAACCGTCTCGCAGGATGCGCAATCCCGCTGCCTCCGGAAGGTCCGCAGGCAGCGTCCCCAGAATGTCCGTGTCCAGGTGCAGCCGCTTGATCCCACAGAAGGTCAGCACCGCCACCAGAATCAACAGCCCCAGTCGCATCCAAAATCGCATGGCGGGAGAATAAACACCCCGGTCCGTACGTCCATGAGTGACTGTGCAAGAGTTTGACTTTTCATCCTAAAAAAGCGTTAATCCCCATGATGTTCCCTGATGTGCTTGCAGGCCCCCATGTCCCTCATTTTGAAGTTCATTTTGACGCGAAGACCAGCGCCCTGAGCCATCTTCCCGGCACCTGTCGGCTGGACCTCCCCGTGCCTGGGTTGCACGGGCCTTTCGAAGAAAAGTGGCTCACGACCGGAGCAGTCCCACACAGGGAGGGACCTTTCTACTTTTTAGAGTCGAGCGACCACTTGCACGGCGCTGTGGTGGTGGATGTGGCAGGTCGCCTGGAGGAGCCGATTCAGGCTGCCTACTCCCAGCTTCTAGAGATCTGCACCCGCCGCGGATTTTACCTTCACCGGATCTGGAACTACGTGCCCCACATCAACGAGACCGATCATGGCCTGGAGCGGTACCGCCAGTTCAACCTGGGCAGATGGATGGCCTTCGAGCAGCGCTTTGGGCGGGATTTACGGGCCTACATGCCAGCCGCATCCGGAGTGGGTGTTGGGGGCAGTCAGTTCTTCCTTACCTTCATCGCGGGGAAAACACACCCCGTCTATCTGGAGAATCCCTCCCAAGTGCCCGCTTACCACTACCCCTCTGACTACGGCCCCAAACCACCCAGCTTTGCCCGGGCCGTGCTGGTTACCGAAGGGGGCACCACCACCGGGTACCTCAGCGGAACGGCCAGCATCGAGGGACATCGCACCGTGGGTGAGGGCGATTGGCACACCCAGTTCCGTACCACCATGCACAACATCGAAATCATGTTCGATCGTATGGACATGATGGAGGCCCTGCGCGGCCCCGAGGCCGCCGCAAAGGCCGGGATCGTGCGCCGGGATTTCAAGTGCTATCTGCGTCATGCCGAGGCACTTCCGCTGATCAAAGACTGGCTCACCGAGGAACTGGGCCTGGCCAGCCACCAGGCCACCTTCCTCCAGGCAGACATCTGCCGTCAGGAACTGGACCTGGAAATCGAAGCGGTCGTGGAAAAACGAACGTCCGGTTCCTACTGAATGGGCTTGCCGCCAACATGGTAATCATTATGCTGGATCAGGAGTAATTCCCTACAAATCAGCACCCGCGCGTCTCCTTTGCCTGTCCGACTGTTCTCCTCACTCTCTATTCTTCCCTCACGGGCTTTCACAGCCGCCCTGCTGGCGGTGTTGCTGTTTGCCTCCAAGGACTCCTCCGCCGCTCAAGATGCGTCTCCCGAGCGGGACTTGCGCTCCATGAAGCTGCAATTGCGCCAGGATCTGGTGGGTGCGATCCTGCCGGAGAAGCGTACGCAAAGGGATGAGATGACCGCTCTGGAGAAGAAACTGGCTGCAGCCCAGGACTTTGCCGGAGCCATTCGCGCCCGGGATGAGCGCCTCAAGTTGGAAAAAGAAATCGCCACCCTGGAGAAGGAGCTTCCCGCCCTGAAAGCGCAGGCTCTGAGTCTGCTGGCCAAGACGCTGCCGGACAAGATTGAGTTCAAGCTGAGCGATGCCGTGCTCAACGGCCTTACTCTGGACGCCCAAGGTGCGGTCTTGAGTGGGTTCAGTACCCCAGGGGCCTCCGCCACGTGGAAGCTGCCCGACCTGCCCCCCGGAGGCTACGAGGTCCTGCTCCGCTACACCGCAGAAGACGGCGAGGTGGTCCTGCAAGAGTCCTTCTACTCCCTGAGCGCCATCTGCCGCCCTCCCCTGAAGCAGGCTGAGGAGAAGTCACTGGGCACTCTGCGAATCCGCGATGGCAGCGGCATTCTCACCTTGAAGGCGAAAGCGCCTGAGAAAAGCGCCTCTCTGCGCGTTTACGGTCTGGTACTCATGCCGGCCGCCCGTTAATCCCTTCCCCTTCCCCAAGCCGGTGAAAACGCGTCTTGCCCTGCTGTTGTTGCCGCACCTGACTTTCGTCAGCTCGTCCCCCGCCCAAGCTCCCCCGACGGCGGCCCCGACGCTACCCGCAGCCGTTCTCCCTGGGGAACCGGTAGAGCTTAGCCAGCTACGGCAGCAGTATGCCCTGCGCGCCCTGGCCTCCTCCAAAACTCTGGCGGAACAATACGCCGTGGCCTTGGGCAATCTGGCCCGGGAGGTGGGGGCAGAGGGCGATTACGAGCAGGCCCTGACCGCGCAGCGTCTGCGCCAGGAACTGGCGGATCTGTACGCGAGGTCTCTGGACGATCCCACCCTCTCAAACGTGATGGTGCTAAAGGCGGCCGATGCCCGGCCGAGCGGCACGGTTTCTTACGACCGGACCACTGGCGACCTCACCAACTGGAAGAGCGTGGGGAGCCTCGCCGTCTGGGATGTGCAAAAGATCGTCCCGGGGAAGTACAACGTCGTCGTGACCTATTCCGTGGCCCCCATGGGAGATCCGCCCACTCGCATGAGCATCTACACGGTGAGTGAGGACCTCATCACGGGAGGTGAGTTTGAGTTCTATGAAGATTCGAGTCTGGCAGGTGCGTCCATGAACCGTCGCGCCGGCCAGGTGGCCGACACTGGAGGCTGGGACAAGCCAGCCTACCTCCAGCTCGCCCCCATCACGCTCAACCGCACCTCTGCCAGGTTCGCGGTAAAGATCACCCGCACCCGCGGTTCTGGCGGGGTCATGCGACTGAAGGAGGTGCGCCTCACCCCGGTCAAAGAAGGTGACACGCCTGCTTCAGCGCCCGCCGCCCCCCTGGATGGCAACGGGGCCCCTGCACCGGCCGTGGATGAGGTGACCAAGATCAACGAGACCTGGACCACCCGCATCCAGCAGATCGTCAAGCCGTACGTAGGTGCCTACATCGACAAGGTGAACAAAATGGCAGAGCAGGCGCACGCCCGAAATGACGAGGAGGCCGCGTCCGACCTCCAGGTGGAGATCCGCACCGCGCAGCGCCTGGTGGAACGACCAGACCGCATCATCACCATCAGCAGTGCGGCAACGCCCACCACCAGCCTGCGAGCCCAGGGCTTCAAAGAATGGGAGGGTGCGACCTACATCTCCAGCGTGAACAACACGGGAGATGAGTTTCTGGTCAGCTACCAGGGTGAGTCGGTGCCGGTGCGACTCCTGTGGGTGACGTGCCCGCCCCTCTCCGTGCACGGTGGGGCACAGGTCAAGATGTGCAGCGACTACTTTGGCCTGGATCCAGATGACATCTATCTTCTGGGCAAGCAGGCGCAGGTCTTTACCGACGCCTTCCTCCAAGGCCGCCCCCTCAAGATTCTGACCCGCGGCAACAAGGACCCGGACGGCCATCTTCTCGTGGCCGTGCAATTGGAAGGCGTGGGCGACTTCGCCGGCATCCTGGTGGACAACGGTCTCGCCTGTGTGAACAGGCCCACCGCTCGGGCCAAGAATTCCCGACGCTTCGAGGAAATGACCCTCTCCAATCTCAAGGAACGGGAGAAACAGGCCCGGCAGCGTCCCATCCCACCGGGAGCCTGGGCCGTGTCCCCAGACCAGGAAAAGCCTGCGCCCTCCGCAAACACGAACTCGACCGCGAATTGACCAGCGAACCGCGCGATGCGTCCCCTTTCCTCTCTTTTCCAGCCCCCTCACCTCCCGGCACTGTGCCGGGTGGCGGCATTGGTTGTTTCCTTGTCCGCGCCTTCTCTGGCCCTGCGGGCCCAGACCCCGGCACCGGCACCGGCACCGGCTCCCGCACCCGTGAGCGCCCCGGCCGTGGCCCCCGCTGCCGCAGCAGCCTCCGCATCGCCCAGCCTTCAGTCCCGGCTGGAGACGCTGGACGCCACTTACAAGTCCAACCTCCGCCGCCTGCATGCCCCGGTGCTGCAGGACTACATGCGCCAGTTGGAGCTGCTCCGCCAGCAGCTCGGTGCCCGTGCCCGCCTTTCTGACGCCAAGACGGTGGAGAAGGAGATCGAGCAGGTAAAGCAGCTCATCTCCAACGGCGGAGCCATGCCCTACACCGCGCTCCAGCCTGCCCCTCCCGTGGCCAGCGGCACTCCCGTGGCAGCAGTGCCCGCCCCCCCTCCCCCCCCAGGCCCGCCCGGCCCCGGCCCTGGCATGAGCAAGCGCCCCAGTCTGGTGCTGCACCCCAACATGGCCAAGGTGCAAGGTGTTCCTACGGACCCCTCCGCCAAGACCCTCTCCTTGGGAGTCGCGGAGTGGTCCGTGCCCAGCCTCCCCGCCGGCAGCTATGATCTGAGCATCGTCTTCTCCGCCGCCAAGCTGGACAACGACGCGGAGATCCGCGCCTTCTTCAATGGCAACGACCTCACCGCCACTCTCAGCGCTGATCGTGCCACAGGCTCCGATCAGACCTTCCGCATCTTCCGCATCGGCCACATCACGCTCGCTCAGGACGTGACCAACGAAGTACTGCAAATGCGCAGCAACCTCCCTCTAGGTCAGATGCAGGTGAAGAACGTGATCTTTGCCGAGCCGAGGAAGGTCAAGGAGTAGGGGGAAGAGGCAAGGGGGGCGCGTCCAACAAGTTGCATTTATTGAGCAGATCAAACCAACCTGCACGCATTGGGTTACCCGCCTCGGAGTTTCCCATTCATTCTGTAGATGCTGAGCGGCTGCAACATCCGCCAATCACTTCACACTTCGCGCGAATCGCTCAGCACTTTTTTGGAACTGCACCTGCCAAAATTCACGAACCTCCACAAGCTCCGTCACAAACTGCTTCATGTAAGGGGATCGATCTGAAGTCTTCAGGCTCGTGACCTGGCTCGCTGATCCGCTGGAAACGCTGGAGAAGAACTCTCCGTAAACAGGATTCGCTGCTGATGCTGAAATCGTCGCACCAGCACCACCGAGCCGATCATTGACCCGGGCAATCCCCGCACTGATAACGCCACCCAAACGGTGCCTGGATCCGTCAATGACGACTTCACGGACAATGTAATCCCCCCGCTGATCAGACGGAGCCTCAAACCCTCCACGATTGTTCCTGGGTCTCAGGAAACAAGCTGCGGCCAGAGTCAGAGTGTCGCGATCAAATGCCCGAAACTCTTCGATGCCACCATAGAGCGCAGAAAGCTCCATCGTCCGCCATTTGACCACCCGCTCGGGGCGCACGGCAAACCGCCGCACCGCACCGAACTTGGTGGACTTTGCCCAAACATCACGCATGCCACTGGCATCGAGATATGTGGATATGCCCACGACTTTCCGGCTGGCTCGGTCCACCACAGGCCCGCCACTGTTGCCCGGAACAATTTCGCAACTGATCTCGACGCGATCAGGCCCCACCCCAAGACAGGTCCCGGTCAACTCAGTGAAGACCCCTCCACCCAGGCTGTTTCCATAAGCCACAACTTCAGTGGTTGGAGCCAGCGAGTCTGCTCCAGAGGAGACGAGTTCGTAGGCACGAACCCCTTTGGGTGGCACGACCTCAAACCTGGCCAGATCCTCCAACCCGTGCGGAGCAGCCGCATTGTAGGTGTCTGATATCTGCACGAGATAGGGCATGGGAAGCACTGTGCCATTCGCAGTCGTAACTCTCACCAGCTTGGAATTGAACCCACCCGGACTTCCACAGAGAACGTGGGCATTCGTATAGGCGTAGTGCTTGCCATCCACTTTGGCAATGAACCCAGACCCAGTGCCCTTGTCCGTCGTGATAATCAGAAGCGATTCCTTCTCGAACAAGGCGCTTCCAGGTGCGGTTGAGGCGACTTGCCCTCCCCCAGGTTGACTAGCGAGCTCATCGTAATTTCCCCGCCCCCCGCTGACCTTAGCCTCCGAGGCACCCAGCCGCCCAAACAGGAATTGAAGCTCCGAGGGCAGTTGCAGAAATGACACCCGGGTAATCCCACCATCGTGACTGACCTTGACCCCGTCAGATTCCACATCCGTGATGACAACGCCCGTGAGATCGCCAGCACCCGTACGGATCGTCCCCAAGCGAAGTCCGCTTGCCAGTTTCGCAATCGCCTGCTTTTGCTGGTCAATATGCCTCTGATACGCGTCTTCGTTGGATTTCAGAGTTGCCTGTAGTTCATCTACTCGCTTGCGCAGGCCCTGCGCCTCCAGACTGTGATCGCGATTCTGTGAGCCTATTCGAGCCTGCAGGGCACGGTTCTCTTCCTCCAGACGGTAATTATGTACCCGCAGTTCCTCCGACTCCTTCTGCACCAACTCGGGAACCGAGGACGCGGCACCAAGGGGGACATCTACATTCGAATCTCCACCTCCGCGCTTTTCACACGCTGTAGACGAGACCATCAAGCACCCCACCAGCATCCATTGCCAGCGCGCCTTTGATACAGTTGCATGCATGTTGGTGGGGGCACTTTGGGCGTACAGCATACCCCTCTTTGTCACTCCCCCCAGAGAGAAGCAAGAAATTTCCAACTATAAGCCCATCAACCAATCCCCAAGCCCCAACCGCCCAGCTCCCCCACCAAACCACCGATTCACCAAACCACCGCCAGCCTCCTCCGCCGCAATACCACCGCACCCGCCGCCACGACCAGCAACACCATCCTCCCAGGCTCAGGTACAACCGTAACCGAAATCGTGCCGTCCAGATAGAGCTTGCTGGTGTCCCATGACAATCCCCCACCCAGGGTCGGCAGCGACAGCACACTGAACTCCCCGGTGCGGGAGGTGATCCCGCTCCAGTCAAAAAGCTGCCAGGAGTCATTCGCCGTCCATTCCATCATCTGGTTGGGATTCCCCAGCACGAGGGTGGCGCCGCTCTCGATGACCAGGGATCCGTTCACCACCATGACGTCAGACGCCGTTGCCACACCCGCGTTATTTCCCAATCCCACCCCGGTGAACAAGTCCAGCGCCAGGGTGCTGCCCGTCTTGAAGGTGAGCACCCCGCTGCCGCTGGTGGCGATCTCCAACCGGCTGGCCTGGGCCAGGGTCAAAGCCGCATCGCCCACGGAAACGCGCCCACTGACGGAAACATGATTCCCCGCAGCGGGAGCCACGCGGCCTGTCCCCGCCAGGGTGCCGCCCGCCGCGACGGTGACCATTCCGGTGCCCGTGGCAGAGCCGGTGCCCGTGCCCACGGCCGCCGTATTGAGCGCCTGCAGAGTGCCTGCTGTCACCATAGTGCCACCACTGTAGGTGTTGCTGCCGGTGATACCCCAGGTGCCGACGCCCGCCTTCTCGATCTGTGTCTTGATTGAAAGACTGGCGTCATCGATTCCGACAATCTCGTTGGCCCCCGCATTGGTGCCACCGAGCTGGAGCATGCGGGCGATGGGATTGCCCCCAGCGGCCGTGAAGAGCGAGGTGAACTTCACCGTGCCCGTGCCCACGTTCTCGATAATCCCCACCGCAGAAGGGATGTCTGTGGAGTTGTCCGTGTTGATCAACCGCACTGTCCGGTTGGTGACGGAGTTCGTGGAGCCCACATACCGAAGCGTGGCCGTCACACTGATTGGAGCACCGGTGGTGGTGTGGCTCGCTATGTCGATAATGGCGTTGTTCGGGTCCGCGTTGAAGGTGCCCGTGCCCAGGGAGCTGGTCTGCCCGGCATCCGCCAGCGTCTCCACCTCCACAATGCCGCGGTGGATGGAGGTCTTTCCGGCATAGGTGTTGTTCGCCCCGAGTTGCAGCAGCGCCCCGGTGGCAGCCACCTGGACGCCGATGTTGTTCTCATACTGCCCGCTGCCGCCGATCGTGCCCCGACGAAAATCACTCGTGATGTTGTCCGTGTCCAGAAGGATGCTGGAAACAAAAGTCCCGCCACCCACGAGCGCGTTCTGCGTGCCGTAGCCCTCAGTCCGCAGCCAGTCTCCCTGGAGCGTCAGGCTGGCGGTATTGTTCCCCACCTTGAGCTTGCCGCTGGCGGCCCCGCCGCCAATCGTGAACTGCGTGGAGGAGCTGATGCTGCCGGACTTGTAATAAAGAGTGCCCTCCACCACGCTGATGGTACCCGTGAAGGTGTGCGCCACCGTCTCCAGCACCACGGTGCCTGCACCAGCCTTGGTCAAGGTGGTGGCGCTCGAGACGGTGGCGTTGTTCGCAATCACGGAGCTGATCACGAGGTCCCCCAGCGTGTTGTTCTGGATGATGACAAGGTCCGCTTCGTCAAAGGGCGTGCTGGTGGAGACGCTACGGAGGATGCCACCATCGATGTAGGTGGTCCTGGCCCCCACCCCCTCCCCCACCAGGATGCCGCCGGTGGTCAGGATCACGCCCGTACCCAGTCCGATGTAGCTGCTCTGCGCCGCATTGAAGCGCAGGCTTGTGGTATCGGCGTTCTCGTTCAACGCTATGATGCCCGCACCGAGCACCACATCGGCATTGCCCGCCAGCGTGGTGGATGTGCCCGCCGTGTAGCCGCCCGCGATGCTGGACAGCCCGACAATACGTCGGCGATCACCCGACCTGGCCGTGGTGGCGGCCCAGTCGTTCTTGCCCCAGGTGAAGGAGGTGATGCCGTCGTGGCTGATGATGGCATTGTCGATGCCGCCAGTCGTGGTGACGCTGATGGGGCCGCCAGTCCCGGTGGCATCCGCCACATCCGTCACCGCATCGAACTGCACGATGCTGGCCGATTTGGCCCGGGCGAGATTTCCTAGATCCACCGTCATCCCCGCCCCGCCATTCTGCACCACCTTGAAATAAGACATGCCCACGCCAATGGAGAAGATGCCGAACTGCTGGCTGCTGTTGACGCCACTGCCAGTCTTGGCCGTCAGCTTCAGCGTGCCGCCCGCCAGCCTGAGTGCGCCGGGCGATGACAAGCCGTTGTAGAGCAGATTGGTGGGGGTGCCCAGTCCCGTGTAGTCGAGGTGCATCTCCCCGCCGTTCACGGTGGTGGCCCCGTCATAGGTGCTGGTGGCCTTGAGGGTGAGGGTGCCGGTGCCCTCCTTGGTGATGGAGAGGGCTCCGGTATTCTGGCGGGCAATCGCGTCCTGCACCACGATATCTCCCGCCCCGCCAAAAGTGAGCGCCCGGTTGCTGCTGCTGTTGTCTTTGATGATGGCATTTCCGGAGGCGACATCCAGCGTGAGGGTGCCGCTTTGAGACTCGATGCGCGAGGTGTTGTCCACCGTGATGAGTCCTGTGAGGGTGTTGTCACCGCTGCCATTCCGGATGCCGCCGCTGTTGTTGAACCCCGTACTGCCCAGCGAGATGGGCTCTGCCGAGAGTGTCAAACCGCCCGTCAGCTCCAGCGTGCCGCCGGTATTGATATCCGTGAGGCTAAAGGTGCCGGCGTTGTTGCCCAAGGCATTGGCGTGGCCCACGCGCACCACGCCACCGTTGATCGTGACCGTGCCAGTGAAATTGTTGTCCCCGTTCAGGACTAGCGTACCGTTGCCGGTCTTGGTCATGATGCCGGTACCGATGTTCATGCGACCATCCACGATGATATTCGACCTCCCACCGAACGTCACGGCAAACGTGCCCGTGATGGCGTTGGTGGCAGGAGTGGCGGCCAGAAGCCGCAACGTGCCAGCGTCTGACACGATGCTCACGGGGGTGAGAATGGTCAGGACGCTGGATACCGTGTTGTCCCCGCTCACATTCCGCAGCGCCCCTTCCACCGCCACAGAGGTGCCGATGCCGGAAAGCGTGACGGCACGGTTTAAGGTAATACCTCCGGACAGCCTCAGGGACGCACCATCCTGCACCGTGATGAGCCCCGCAGTCCCCAGCGCGGCGGCGTTGCGGATCTCCAGCGCCCCGCTGGAGATCGTGGTGCCCCCGGTGTAGCTGCTCGTTCCGGTGAGCACCGTGGTGGAGCCACTCGCACCATTGATGAGCACGTTCACCGCACCTCCTCCGGCATTGTTCGTGATGCCGGAGTGAATGGTAAGCAGGGAGGTGGTGGAGTTGTTGGTGAGATAGAGCTGGCCGGTCCCTGCAGAGGATCCACCCGCAGAGAGGAAGCTGCCCACACCCAGCTCCCCAATCGTGAGATTCCGTGCATCTGACGCGATCTGCACGCCGCCCACGGCAGCCAGGCGCAGGGTGTTGCCGCTGGCAATCGCGACCGCCCGGTTTCTCACCGTATCGGTCATGGAGACGGTGGCGAGATAACTCACCGCAGCCTCCGGGGTGACGACGCCAGTGGAAGTGCCGCCGATGGTGAGATGCGTGGCCACATCACTGGCCTGTGCCACACCCGTGCTGTGCGCGGTGCTGCCGGTGAAGCCAGTGAGGACACCGGACGAAACCTGGGCCCAGGTGGCGTAGCCGCTGCCGCTCTTGTAGGTGGCCCAGGGTCCTAGGAAACCATCTGCCGTGGTGGTGGTGATGCTGCCCTGTGCAGGACCGGTGAAGGAGATCATGCCCGCGCCCGTGCGGGTGATGGTGCCGAGTTGCAGCGTCATGCTACCGCCCGCACCAGAGTTCACCTGAATGTCACCTCTCAGCCCGGTGACGGACACATTGCCAAAACGCTGCACGTTATCCGTCGCCGCCTTGCCATTGAGAATGAGGAGCGAGCTGCCAATGGCGCTCGCGAGGGGGGAACCGGCAAACTCCAGCCCCCCGGCCGTGACCACACCGTTGTAGAGAATGTCCTGGACCGGTGCGCCCGTCGCAGCGAAGTCCAGGATGGTGATGCCGCCGGTATAGCCCGCCAGGTTGCGCCCCAGCACGGTCTTGCCGCTGTAGGTATTCGCGGCGGTGAGAGTGAGCGTGCCATCGTTTTTAGTGAGGGAGAACCGGTGAAAAGCATAGCCACCACCTCCGTCAGTGAGGGCGGAACTGATGAGGATGCCGGTGTTGGAAGAGTGGGTGAGAATGCCCATGTCACCCGTCATGGTGATGCCGCCAGACAGGGTGACATTGGAGCCCAGGATGCGGATGGCACCGTAGGCATTCGCGTACCCGGCAGCTGTGATCGCCTGGTTGAAAGTCGCATTGGAGGGACCGAGCGTGAGCGTACCGTTGTTCTGCACCACGATGGAGCTCACGTTGCCAATGGTCGCCTGCGCAGTCACGCCGAGATAGATGTAGCTGCCGATGGTGAGCGTGCCCGTGAGATTCGGGTTGGACGCCATGTTCAGGTTCAGGAACTGAGTGACTGCACCGCTGCCCGTGGTCTTGCGGATCGTCAGGTTGCTTCCTTGCATCGCAATGTTCGCGTTCAGCGCGACAAACTGCGAGCCCCCGGAGGAGAAGTCTGCCATCTCAATGTAGCCGCCGTCTCCAAAGTTCAGCACCGTGTTGGCTGCGGCTCCGTTGAGGAGATACTGGTTTCCCGCCACCGGGGTCGTGGCGCCCAGCGGGAGGAAGACCAGCCCTTTCAGGTTCATGTTGCCGGAGACGGTGACCACACTGGGGTTCACCGGCGTGGTGCTGCCAAACTGCGCCACCTCCAGGCCGCTGTTCGTCCACAGCACGTTGTTTCCAGAAACAGAGTCAATCCAGTTCGCCACCGTGGTGTTCCACGTGCCGCTGCCGTTCTGCACCCCAGGTGAGCCGGGCGTCAGATCCCATGTCAGCGTCTGCGCGCGCAGCCCGGCGGCTGGCAGGCAGAGGCCCAGGGCAAGAAGCGCCGAGTATCGAACAAGGCATCGGCAGATGGCACGGGGGTGGCGAGGGTGTTTCATGGGTTGGGCGCTCCTTGCCCCCGCCACCAGCGGCACACCACACGGCTGACTCACACCTTCGCCTGGTCACGGGGGGAATGAGGATGTCCCGTCAGCACCGCGCGTGCCGCGCCTCCCGCCGCACGGGCACATGGTCACATTTGTACTGGAACCCGTCAGGTACGAAGCTCCCGATAAGATCACATTTTCACCAGTCCGGAGGATATTCCACCCGGTTCAATGAAACCTCGTGAACACAATGAATGTACCAGGACCGGGGCAGTCTTTGCCCGCCGCCACCGACGCCCCGCCCGGGTGGAGCGGCCTGTTTTTGCCTCCACATCCTCAGCTGAACATCAGCCGGCCCAGCAGCACCGCCATGCCCATGCCCACCGCATCCGCACACAACCCGGCGGCCAGCGCGTGCCGGCTGCGACGGATGCTCACGCTGCCAAAGTACACCGCCAGCACGTAGAAAGTGGTCTCAGTGGAACCATAGAGAATGGCCGCCGTGTAGCGCAGGGTGTCCGTGGAGGACGGGTGCAGAATGATCTCGTTCAGGATGCCGGAGGATCCGGAGCCGCTGAGCGGCCGCATGATGGCGAGCGGCAGCAGCTCCACCGGCATGCCGATGAAGTCCAGCAGCGGGCGCACCGCCGTCTGCAACAGCAGCAGCGCCCCCGACTCACGAAAACACGTCAGCGCCGCGAACATGACCACGAGGAAGGGCATGATGCGCAACGCCACGCCGAAGCCCTCCTTGGCCCCCTCCACCATCTCCTCATACACGGCCACCCCTTTGAAGAGGCCCCAGACGACGGCGACCAGCAGGATGATGGGAATGGCCAGCACCGACACCGATCTCAGCCCCTGACGCCACGCTGAAGTGTCCTTGGGCACCTCCCCTGCCGTGGCCTTGACCGCCCCACTGGCCGCGGCGGCTTCCGCCTTCAGCACCTCCTGCCGCTCCTTGGCCTCGGCCGCCCGCTGCTCTGCAGCAGAGATCACGGCCTCCATGCCAGTGGCCCGCAGGACAGAGGCCCGGAAGTCCTTGGAGAACTCCATGGCCCCGCCCAGCGCAAAGAGGGCGCACACGAGAGAAAGCAGAACCGCCCGCGTGGGGGAAAGGCGAAAGGGCTTGGGGGCGGGAGCGGCATCCTTTGCGCCGGTCGCCGTATCCGGCTCGCCCGCGCCAGCGCTGGCAGCATCGGCGGTCACTTCATCCGGCTGCACACGAAAGGCAGGCAAACGCTGGAGGAACTTCGCCATGAGCACGGCCGCAACGGTGGCACACGCGGTGGCAATGAGCGTGGGCGCGATCACCGCATACGGATCCTTCACCCCACCAGAGCTGAGGTAGATGATCGCCCCCATGGGGATGAGCGTGAAGCCAGCCGTATTCAGCGCCAGGAACATGCACATGGCATTCGTCGCGCTCTGCTTCTGCGGGTTGAGCTCCTGGAGGTAGCCCATCGCCTTCAGACCCAGCGGGGTGGCCGCATTCCCCAGCCCCAGCATATTGGCAGCGATGTTCATGGTGATCGCCCCCATCGCCGGATGCGTGGGCGGCACCTCAGGGAAGATGCGGCGCAGGATGGGTGAGAGAATCTTGGCCACCACCTCCATGAGGCCCGCCTTTTCCATCACCCGCAGGATGCCCAGCCACAGCATCATGGTGCCCGCCAGTGGCAGGGCGATGCCCAAGACGGCATCCTTGCTGCGCTCCAGCAGCGCCGCCACCACCACGTCCAGTTTCCCAAAAAGCGCGCCCGCCACCAGGCCCGTGAGCAGCAGAAAAGACCAGACGTAGTTCAGCATGGGGCGGCACTCAAGGCAGATCAGGCCCGGAAGCAACCGGGGATGCGGGGGAATCTGCAAATCCCAAACGCAAAAATCCAAACTTCAAACTCCCCCTCGACTCCCGCGCCCCGCCAACCAAGCACCAAGAACTACGAACCAAGAACTCATCCGAACCGTATCCACCCCTGACCAGCACAGTTTTCGCCCGTTTTCCGGGCAAACTGATATTGGTGTTTGCTGTTTTGATCGCTGTCGTTTCTCATGGGGCCCCGTCTGTGAAAAAATCCGTTGTTTCCCAGTCCAGGGCCCGCACGTAAAACGCTAGCTGTACTCTCCCCCTTCTAAATTTCCCGCATGGTAGCCGCCTCTAAAGAACTCCGCCACCCCATCAAGGTTGTGTGCCACCGCACCGGCCTGACGGCCCACGCCATCCGGGTGTGGGAGCGGAGGTACGGCCTCATCTGCTGCAAACGGACGGACTCCAACCGGCGCCTGTATTCGGACGAGGAAATCGAGCGCCTGCGCCTGCTGAAGGAGCTGACAGACTGCGGCCACCGCATCAGCCAGATCTCCTGTCTGTGCCTGGATGAACTCTATGGCCTGTATAAGAAAGAGGTCAACCCCGCCCCGGTCACCGCACCGCTCCCGCAGGATCTGTCACACGACTCCGCAGAGCAGTGTCTGCAGCGCTGCAAGGAAGCCGTGCAGGTGTTGGACACCGCCGTGATCAGTGACCTCCTGGAGGAGGCCCGCCTGCGCTACGGTCAGCGCACCGTCCTGCTCCGCATCATCGCCCCCCTCGTCCACGAAGTGGGCGAAGCCTGGCGACGCGGTGAGATGCGCGTCTCCCACGAGCACCTGGCCACCAGCGTCGTGCGGGATTTCCTCGCACTGGGCGCACGGAACTACCAGCTCCGGCCCAACGCCCCGGAACTCCTCGTCACCACGCCCATCGGCCAGATCCACGAGGTGGGTGCCCTCTTGGCCACCGCCGCCGCCCGGGACCTCGGCTGGCGCGTCACCTATCTGGGCCCCTCTCTGCCGGCAGAAGAAATCGCCGCCTGTGTGCAGATCCGCAAGGCCCGCGCGGTCGCCCTCAGCATGGTGTACCCCTCGGACGATCCCAACGTCCCCAATGAGCTGACCAAGCTCCGCGGCATGTTGCCAGCGCACACCGCCCTCCTCATCGGAGGCCGCGCCGCCTACGGCTACTACCAGGCCCTCCGCGTCCCAGACGTCCGCCTCGTAAACTGCCTGGCAGAGATCGAAGCCGCCCTCGAGGAAATCAGCGTCCACAGCTGCGAATAAAGCCCCCTGCGAATTCCCTTTTCCTTTACCCCTCTTCCCTGCTTTTCACTTTTTACTAACTACTTTTCACTTCAGTGAAGCGCCTCCTCTTCGTCTGCATGGGCAACATCTGCCGCTCACCCGCCGCTGAAGGCGTCATGAAGCACCAGCTCGCCGCCGCAGGTGCGCTGGGCAAGGCTGAGGTGGACTCCGCAGGCACCATCAATCTCCACGCCGGCAATCCCCCTGATTCCCGCATGACCGCCGCCGCCGCGAACCGGGGCATCAAGCTCGTCCACCGCGCCCGTCAGGTGACCGCCCAGGATCTGGCCGACTTTGACCTCGTGCTCGTCATGGACGAGGACAACCTGCGCGACGTCCGCCGCCTGGACCGTGAAGGCAAATACGCCGCCAAGATCAAGCTCTTCTGCGACTATACCACCCGCCACAGCCAGACCGAAGTCCCCGACCCCTACTACGGCGGCCCCGATGGCTTTGAACTCGTCCTCGACCTCCTGGAAGATGGCTGTACCAACCTGGTAAAAGAAGTGCAGGGCCAGGGATAAGGGAGGAGCGTCAAGGGAGCAGGGCTTTAGACAGAATTAACACAATTACCAGAATTCAAACCGCAGGCACCACAACGCCACCAACAGCCGGAGATCCGAAACCCTAATTCCGTAAATTCTGTTAATTCAGTCTAAACCTTCCCCACAAACGCAGTCTGCCCCATCTTGTTAATCTGACAAAAATCTTGTTAATCCTGTCTAAAAGAGGTCTCTCTCCTTCACGTGACCTCTTCCCTCACAGAGCGCGTCCGCACCGCGATCACCACCGCCACGGGTTCTCCCCTCGGTGCCTGTGAGGTCCGCCCCGTTCCTGGCGGAGACATCCACCAGAGTTATGTCCTCGTGGCCCTCACGCCCTACTTCGTGAAGGTCAACACCGCCGATAAAGTCACCTTGTTCCAAGCGGAAGCCCTGGCCCTCCAGGCCCTGGCCGCCACCCACACCCTCCGCGTCCCCAAGCCCATCGTGTGGGAGGTTTGGGAAGATTCCAGCTTCCTGGTGCTGGAGTACATCCCCCTCCAGAAGGGGGCCTCCCATCAGTTCCGCCGCATGGGCGAGCACCTCGCCGCCCTCCATCGGGCCACCTCACCGCAGGGCAAGTTTGGCTGGGCACACGCCAACTACATCGGCACCACCCCGCAGCCCAACGCGTGGACCGATTCCTGGATCGACTTCTGGCGGGATCAACGCCTCGGTTTCCAGTTCCGCCTCGCCCGGCAGAAAGGGCTCGCCCTCCCCGGTGCCGACCGCCTGCTGGAGCAGCTCCCCGCCTTCTTTGCAGACACCACCGTGGCCCCCTCCCTCCTCCACGGCGACCTCTGGGGCGGCAACGCCGCCTTCGACGAACACGGCCTCCCCGTCATCTTCGACCCCGCCAGCTACTACGGCGACCGCGAGTGCGACCTCGCCTTCACCGAACTCTTCGGCGGCTTCACCCCCTCCTTCTACGAAGGCTACGACGCCACCTGGCCCCGCCAGCCCGGCTGGGAACGCCGCCGGGACCTCTACAACCTCTACCACATCCTCAACCACTTCAACCTTTTCGGGCGCACCTACGCTCCTCAGGCTGAGTCCCTTTTAGACAGGATTAACCGGAGCATCCAGGGGTAAGAGAAGAGGGTTAAGGGAGAAGGTTTAGACAGAATTAACACAATTAACAGAATTCAAAGAGCAGTCGCCACAGCGCCGCCACCAACCGCAAATCCGAAACCCTAATTCCGTAAATTCTGTTAATTCAGTCTGAAAAGTCTCATCGCTCCTCCTTCAATCCCGTCGCGCCCCCTTCACAATCTTGTTAATCCTGTCTCAAGTGGTCTCTTCCTCCTCCCTGACGCCATCCACGCGCAGAGACACTTTCACCCCGTGCTTCTGGGCAGCCACGTTCACCAGGGAGCGGATGGCACTGATCGTGAACCCGTTCTTCCCGATCACCCGGCGCACATCATCCGGCGCGAGCTGAATCCGGTACGAAATCGCCCCGGCGCTGGTCGTCCCCACAGCGATGCTCGCCTGCTTGGGGTGATCGATCAGATTCGCCACCACGTACATGAGGAACTCGCGAAGGGCTTCAGGGGCGTCCATGGGGTAAGAGAGAGTGAAAAGTGGTAAGTAAAAAGTGAAAAGTGCAGTTTCGCCCCAAACCCCAGCCCCACCTCCAGCCGAAGTTTGAACTTTGAGTTTTGAAGTTTGAGATTGGAAGCTTCTCCCCTCTGTGAACCTCCGTGCCCTCTGTGGTTAAACCGAAACTCCCCTTCCCGTCATCCCGCTGAACCAGAACGCAAAAAATCCGCCGCGAACTGGGCAAACCAGCGCGGCGGACAAAAAACAGCAAAACTGCCAGCCCTTAGGCCTTGGGAGCAGCGGCGACAGCCTTCTTCAGGATGCTGCGCACGGTTTCCGTGGGCTGAGCACCTTTGGCGATCCAGGCGTTGGCCTTCTCCACGTCCACTTCAGCGTTGTCCTTGCCCTTGAGCGGGTCATACGTCCCAAGGATTTCAAGGAAGCGGCCATCACGACGGAACCGCTGATCAGCGGCCACAATGCGGTAAAACGGGCGGTTTTTCGTGCCTTCGCGGCGGAGTCGGATGACAACCATGGGAATCGTTACAGAATACGTGAATGTGAATGAGTGGGCGAGGAGCATGCCAGCCCCAAAATGAAAATCAAGCAGGAATTTGCTTTTCTGCTTTTCATACGCAGGACCTGCGCTAGACTCCGCCCTGCCCCAGCCGTCGGTGTTCGCACCGCGAGCCTGGGAAGCACCAATTGGAGAGATGGCTGAGTGGTTTAAGGCGGCGGTCTTGAAAACCGTTGAAGCGAAAGTTTCCGGGGGTTCGAATCCCTCTCTCTCCGCCACTCTAAGGCGCTGAAAATCAGCAAGATACACCGAGTTGGAAACCGCACAGGCAATGCTCACAGGGCAACTTTGATACTCTCATTTAGCCTCGTTTGGATTCTTTTTCCTGTATCAAATCGGTATCAGGATTGAACTCTAATTCAGGCAGTTCATCGCCCTACCTACACACACATGGACTTCAGTGATGCACCCTCGAAGCTTCAGCTTCCCAATGACACACAGATCTCCTGTATGACCGATGACGACCTGTCGGAGTTCATAGAAGAGTTTCTTGAGGAAAAGGCGGACCTGCTGCCGCTCATTGACCTTTGTGACCAAGGGGGCTCGCCTGAGCCCTACACAGCGGAATTTTACAACCTGCATCTGACTAGATATCAGACTGGAGAGATTGAAGGCGAGATCGATGTGAGCTTCACGGAATCCTTTCACGGCGGTTGCCGTGACATCAATTTGAAGGAGCGCCAAAGTGGGCTTTTGGTTATCTCAATTCCTGCCAAATCTCAGCAAATAATCGTCAGATGCAGATCTGCCAACCGCTACCACAAATAAGCCCTAAAGGGCCAAGTCAAGGTTTTCGCCCCCCCTAGCAAGCTCCCAATTAAAAAAAGCCCTGCCGACGTTTTGGCGGTTATCGGCATCCCGATAACCGCCAACCACCGGGCCTATGCCGCCTTCCGGGGCGTGTCCCCGAACAGCGGATGCGGACGCTTCTTCCGCCCGGGCTTGCCCCTGCCATCGGTGAGGCCCTTCTCCAGTCGGTCCGGCTCCGGGGCGGGCATCGGATTGTCTTCAGCGATCCAGGCTTCCCGCAAGCCCTTCAGCCGTATGAACTGCGAGTAGAATACCGTGGGCGGCATGAAGGGCTTCACCGTTGCCGCGGTCCAGTCCTCCGCAATTGTCGTCTCCAGCAGATCCTGAAGGAGTCCTTCGAGCCAACCGCCATCAAAGGTCGAATCAATCGCCTCAATCCGCCGGCGGGTCTTCGGGGTCAGGATATCCGGCTTGGCCTTCTTGACGCTGGGAGCGGGCGGAGAGCCATCCAGACTCAACGCAAGGGTGCCAGTCTCCTCGATCTCGTACAGGAGGCGGGTGAGGCCAATGCGCAGCAGGTCAGGCACCTTGAGGTGCAGGGCATGTGCGGCAGCGATGGAACGGTCTTCGAGGGCGCGGTACTGCTTCCCCTGGAAAATGGAGTTGGTCATCACGCAGCCCTCCTTTCCGTCTTCTCCACCCGCTTCACACGCCAGGGCGGCAGCTTGAGCGGTGGTAGCCCGTCCTCCTTGCGCCAGCGCCCCACCATGGCCCGGTAGTCACGGCGGGCCTTCTGGGTGTCGTCGAAGTTGTAGGCATCGAACAGTAGGCCATCCTCACCGTTGAGCAGGTCACCCATGATCTCCTCCATGATCCACTGAGTGAAGCCGTTTTCCCGGCGGAGTTCGAACACGCGATTGATCTCGGCCAGGCGGGCGTGCAGCTTGGGGAAGAGTACCGGGGGCAGGTAGCCAGTGAGATCAAGCGACCCGGTGGCCTCGATCTCCCCAACAACGCGATTGACGGCGGTCTTGAGGATGGCGGCAAAGGGCACGCCAGCGGCAGCGCAGGCCTTATGTATCCGTTCCGCCTCCTTCTTGCGGGTCTTCGCGGGGTGGAGTTCAGCGACCGCCTCCATCAGGAATTGCTCAGACGCTGGAGCGGGCGGGAAGGCAGGAGCGGCAACGATCTCGTAGGGCACTGGGGCGTCTGGCCCCACCGGCTTCGCAGGAAGGCGAAGCATATCCTGCCTGAAGTAGTCTTCGAAGCTCTTGCCCGCCTTCCTCGCCAGACCTCTGAACATCGTTAGATGCTCCGGGCTCATTGCGATGACAATCTCCCCGGGGAGGTGATCCACATCAGGAACCTCCTGGCCAATCACGGTGCGAATCGTGATCAGCTTGCCCGGTTTCACTTCATTCTTTCCAGCGTCTCCAGCAGGGCTTTCAGGGTGAACCCGCGGGGTGTGCGCTGGTCGTTTTCCCACGCAATGTACGTTGGAAGCGGAGTGCCGAGTTGTTCGGCCATTTGCTTTTGCGTGAGGCTCAGGCGTTCCCTTGCCGCCTTGAGCTTGCGAACTAGCTCTTCTGACATATGCTTTCATTGTGACGATCCTCTATCCAGGATTGTTGCATGCGGGTCTGTCGGGTGTTCCACCACTCGGCAGGCCTTTTTTATGTTCCCCACGGTTGCCGTGGTTCACGAGTATGAGCTTATACATTGCATAATAATATGCAACGGAAAAGTTTCGTGGAGTGAAGATTTTTCACGGACTCGGCACGCATGAAGCGAGGGGGCGCGTGATGAACGTCGCCGACCTCCTCAAAGTCGCAGAGACTGCAACCCCTGAAGTCCAATCAGTTGGAAAGAAATGGGCCACCATGCTCCCGGTCTTCATCCAGCTTCGTGGCAAGGGCTTTTCCCGTCGCCAGTCTATCGAGTGGCTCGTGAAGCAGGGCGCCATGAAGGCTGATGACCAGGGGCGAGCGATCAAGGCGTTCGACTCACTGCTCACCCGCCGCAAGAAGGCTGGTAAGATCATGGTGCAACAGAGTAGCGCTCTACGGGACCAATGAAATCACCGTTTCAGGATCTGGACTGACGCACTGGGGAGGGCATCTTGCCGTTTACCCATTCTGGCTCATCGTGCTCAGCGAGCCACGCGACAAGACTCGCTCGATCAATGAGCACCACTCCGCGGAGAGCGCCCTTGCTACGGATGTGATGCACCTTGATAGCAGTCCCGTACTTGCGGCTGTCCCGAATGCGCTCAATAAGCCAGGTGCGAGACATGCCAGTGACCGAGCAGCGCTCTCCATTGTCAGGCAGGCGAATGAACTCCGGTGGGAACGCATCAGGAGGCACCATAAGGACCGTCACGCCAGAGGGCAGCTTGTCCGCGCAGAGCTGGAGAGCGCGGCGGGGGATCTTGAGGATGATATGGGCAGGGTCTGATTTGGATTCCATGTCGAGGAATCGCATGCTGATCAACTTCGGAGCCTGCCCCTTCACGCCTATCTCGCCTCGTAGGCGTACTTGGCGTAAGCTGTGGTGCTGCCACATGTCCCTACAATGTTCCCGTTCGCATCAATGGCTCTTGCCGCCCATCCCACATACCGCTGCCCCGTCTTCGCCTGAGCCCCCAGGGCAATATACTTGTCGTAGGTGTCTTCGGTAATGACATCAACCGTGAGGATAGCAGGTTTGCCATTTTCGGCAGTCGCCTCTTTCGCGTCGGTAGATTCAATCTCCAGATCCTTCGAGCCCTGGTTGCGGAAAAGAAAGAGAACCTGAACCTTGGCCTTTTGGGGAGCCCTGGCAACGGTGGACATTGTGATCGCAAGGCATCGACGGCTTGTAGCCTCTTTGTTGAAGCTGCCCCACGGGGCTTGCCAGGTGGTTGTGACATCCCGACTCATGCCAACAGTTTTGCCGGTCAGGGTGATTGACGGGGAGACCGTCACCGGCTCGGCTGTGGTTTGCGCGCGCAACGAGGTGAGCGACAGTACAAGAGCTGCAGCAGCGAAGAAGACGTTTTTCATGCGCGTAGAGTAACACATTCGTCAACACCCACCCTCATTTTTCGGGCTCGCCGCCAGAAACTCGCCCACCTGCTTTCCAGCGAGAGCCTGTCGGGCACTGAAAGTTTCCTGCAACCTTGCGGATATCGAAACGCTACCTGGGGACGTTCACCCGGCCATTAGCCTCAACACGCTTGATGTCCACAAGATCAAAGCGGATGGACCGCCCAAGCTGAATGTAAGGCAGCAACCCGCTTCGCATCATGCGCTGCACCTTCATCGTCGAGCATAGCCAACGCTTGGCCAGCTGCGCCTTGGTGAGCATCGTGATGTCGTCGGCATGGGCTTCAGTCGTCTTGGTCATGTGGCGCTCTAGCATTTGGTGGCCATATAGGCAAACAAAAACCCCGCCCACGCCAAAGCGCAGACGGGGTCCCTGACGGCTGAATGGTCCCTCGGGAACCGCCAGGAAATGGGTCAGCCAGCCGTCTGGAGGCGGGCAAGCTCGGACTCGGCGGCGTCGATGGCCCTGCCTACCTTCTCAACTGAGTCGGAATCTTCCGCCGTCTGTGCCGCGCTCCGAGCCTGAATAACGGTGGGGTGCAGCTTCGCAAGTTGCAGGACCAGCTTCCCAGCCGGAGACGTCTGGAAATCGCTGGCTCCGATCACGCAGGGAATGCCGTGCTTGGCCACCGCCTTGGAAATGTCGTCTCGCACCCGTTGCTCGTGCTCATCGGCTTGGGCCTTCAGCGCCCCGGTCAGTTCGGCGATGGTTCGATAGGCCACCGGGAACGACTCATCAAGAATGCGATTCGCTTCAGCCTCGGCGGCTTCAATCCGGCGATCCATGATTTTGACGCCCCATTCAACATGGGGCATTTCAGCGGCAATGACGGAAACGTCTTCTTCCGAGTTGGCGAGATGGTTTTGACGTTCGAGAAGCTTCGACTTCTCGTCTTTAAGCTCCTGAACCTTGAGGCATGCGGCTGCATGGTCTTTCTGTGATTGGCGATACGCAGGGAGGGTAGGTGTGATCATTTTGAGGGACGCTGAAGTTACTTTGCGGTGATGATCGGGGCGAGGTCGGCCACGGTGGCGGAGCACGAATTGATGTGCTGGATGAGGCTGGCTGTGTTGATATCGCCGCTGGAGCGAACCGCCTTGGCACCCTCAGCTTCACGCCACGGACGGACTACCAGCGGATGATGTCCGGCGATCTCATTGGCGCGGCCCAACATGCTCTCGGGGTCCACTCCCCAGCCCGTCACAACGGCCATCAGTTCGTTGCGGCGCTTGTCCTGCTCGATGTCACTGAGCCGGGTGAGCTCGTCAATCAGACCGGACAGGACGCCGCGGGCGGGCTCACGCAATGCCTTCCAGAAACCATCGCGCTCAGAGGTGGCAGTACGGAGGCGGTGCTCCTGGAGCTCGATTTCGCTGTCGGTGGTGGAAAGCCCCTTGGCGATTTTCGAGGCCTCGCCGTCAGAGTTCAGGAGGTCGGTACGCTTTTGGATCAGCTCCGCCTTGGAAGTCTCCAGGCGCTGGACTCTGCCAACGGCGGCAGTGTACTCTTTGGTGAGGCGGTCATAGGCTTGCTGGGGCGTGGCGGTTCGAGGAGCATCTTCGAGGGTATTCATTGGGACCATTCTGTTTGCTTGAGTCGGCCAAGGTCAGACGTTCCCGTCCACCTGGTTCCCTGACCTATGTTCAACGGACATCTCGGGAACTGCCGGCGCACCCACTCGGGGACCGGACGGAAATTCACCACGTGAAAGCGGCCATCCAGCCTATCCGCGGACCATCGGTGAGTGCGCGGATCTCCTCCTTGTGCAGGGTCCAGAGAGCTTTTCGGCCAAACTTCGTGTTGCACTGATCGAAGCCATGGGCGAGCTCGGCAAGGCGCTCGTTCTTCTCGGAGTCGGTCATGTCCTTGACTGCCTTCTTTGCAGCAGGCTGAGGGGCAGGCGCGACAACGGAGGCCTTCAGCGTCGCGTTCTCCGTTCGCAAAGCGGCAATGTCCTTCTCCATGGCGCTCAGTCGAAGCTGAAGGGCTCCGATAGTGGCGGAGTGATCCACGGCCACGGGGGCGGGCGCAGACGTTGGCTTGGCTGTTACCGCAGGCGCGGGGGTTGGAGCTGAAGGAGTGGACGCGACAGGCGGCGGGGCTTCTGCCTGAGTGACGGACTTGTCACGTTCCAGGATCAGGGCACGAGCTTCTCCCACCTTGCCCTGCTTCTTGAGGGCAGCGATACGAGAACCGAACGAATGGAAGATGTCTGAGAGTTTCATAGGACCAATTCAACAAGGTTCACGGTGTCAACGCTCAGTGCAGAAGCCTGCCTGCATACTCCTCCAGGCTGTCCGAGGTGAGCACATCCACCAGCCCGAGCTTGAGCGCCGTCTTGCCGTCGAAGCTCTGGCCCTGCATGGTGGAGTCTGCGATGCGGCGGGAGGCGGTGACGGCCTTCTTGAAGTCGGCATAGATGGAGTCAACCTGGCCTTGGAAGATGGCGCGCTCTTCATCGGTGAGCTTCTGGAAGCTGGCACCCATCGCCTTGTGTTTCCCGGCCTTGATGAGGTTCACAGTGTAACCCTCCATCTCAAGGGCGCGCGTCTCATCGAGCAGGGCCATGTACACGCCGATGGAGCCGATACAGGAGGATGGCGCGGCGGCGATCACATCAGCCTGTGAGGCGAGCCAGTAAGCTGCGCTGCAAGCCTGGCAGTTCACGAAGGCGTGAACCTCCTTGGTCTGGGCGAGTCGGGCGATGCGGGCAGCAGTCTCCGGTGTGCCAGTGACCCCGCCACCGGGAGAATGGATGTCGAGAACAACATGCGTGACAGCGCGGTCGTGCTCCGCCTGCTGCAACGCTTCGTCGATCACTTCGAGATCCACGCCCCCAAAGCACTCGGCCTCCAAGGCAGCCAGGCGTTTGTCAATCACCCCGTCAATCCGGATGATGGCCACATTCTGGAAGGTGCCGTAGATGTCGGCAGTCCTGGAGTCAGGGGCCTTCCCCTCCAAGGCAGACGACTGCGCCACAGCGGCACCCATGCGCGCCAGCAAGGCAGTTTCAAAACTCCACCTCACACCGGCGTCGAGGAGAAGCGGTGAACGAAAGAGCTTTGCGGCAAGGCGAGGGTAAGCGTGCATGATCAGACAGTGAAACGGAAGGTTGCGGTGATGATCTCAGGGCGGCGAACACACGGATGCAGCTGCACCGCGCACTGGTCCCCGGGCCGGATGTTGAGCTCATTGGTAATCATGGCGTGGGCACTGTCCGGGGTTTGCAGTTCGTTGAAAAACACGTGGCCACCGATCAGCCGACAGTCTTCACCGAAGTAGGCAACGAACTCGTGAAACGGTCCCCACGCTGCGCCGTCGTCTTCATCGAGTGGCAACACCGCGGTGACAGCTTCGCGGGGCTGGCCAGCGAGTGAGAGGAGATCAATGGGCGTCTGCATGGGCGTGGTGGTTCAGTCGTCAGGAAACAAGGTCGCCATCAGCCACAGCCAAGCCAGGGTTGGCGCGAACGTGATCATTTTCCAGAGTGGGGACCAAATCGGGATGTAGCCGTTTGGGTAGTCGCGCCGGTCGCGGTCGATTGGGAACTTGCGTTGTTTCATAGTGAGATGTCCTTTTTGCTGATGGCCATTACACGCTCGGTGGTGCCGCCTGGGGGGCGGATGTCACGCCTAGTTGCTGCCTCACGAGAACGACCAACTCTTGCAGGGACTGGGTCTGACGCTGGTTCTCGCGTAGGACTGGATCAGAGCTGCTCGACGGGCCAGCACGCCCGCCGCCGCCCACTGCCTGTAGACTGGACACTGGCACGGATGCCGCCGCCTGCTGGCGTGCGGTCATTGCGTCCTGGCGCTTCTTGGCTTCCTCGTCAGCTTTAGACTTGATGTCATCCGCCTTGCGGGTCTCGTCATCTGACAGCTTCTTCTGCTCCTCGCGCAACTTGCCACCAACAGCGATGGCCTCGGTTCTCTTCTTCGCAGCCTGCTCCGGGTCGGATTCTTCCAGTCTTGCGGCGTCGGCATCAAGTTGGTTTTTCTCCTGTTGCAGCGCGGCAATCTTCTGGATCGGCGTCATTTGCTCGAACTCCGCCTCCTTGCGCGCCTTGGCCTCCTCTTCGCGGGCCTGAGCAATGGCAAGGATGTCGGCCTCGTCTTGCTTGCGCTGGTCCTCCGCTTTGCGCTTTGCTTCCTCCTGCTGCTTCACTGTCTCCTTCTCGATCTCTCTCCGGATCTTCTGCTCTTCCTCCATGGCATCGATGCGCTTGTCGTCATCCGGGGCGGTGAGAGCCTCTTGCATAAGGCGGGCGCGCTCCTGCATCAGAGCATTGATCTTCGCCTCTCCTTCCAATCGGTCTCGCGCGGCGTCGGCTTCGTTCTTCTGGAGGCGCTCCATGCGCTCGCGGATCTTCGCTTCCTCTTTCGACACCTCGGCTTGGGCCTTTGCGGGTTCTGCCGCTTTGGTAGCCGCCTCGGCTTCCTTCTTTTTGATGGGCGCGGGATCAAGCCCGTTCATCCTGGCCATTGCCTTCTGAGCTTCATCGCCGCTCTTCATGGCTTCAGCAAGGTTCTGCTGAAGAGTCTCCCCGAACACCTTGCCCAGATCCTCCGCGGTCTTTTTCGCAGTGGCGGCCGCATCGCTAAAGTTGCCAGTGAACAGCTCGGACATGGCCTTGCTGAGTCCACCGACGCCTTGCGCGGCCACTGCAATCGCACCCGTAAAGGTGTTGCCCAAAATCATGGCGATTCCGTTGATGCCAATCGCGGCCAGGTCCACCAGCTGAATGACGAAATTGAGCGCTTTACCAAACGAACTGGACCGGCCCTCCCAACGCTCCATGGATTCCGATGCCTTGTCCGCCTGCTTGCCAAATGAGTCCAGCAGCGGACTGGCGAATGCCACCAACAAGCGGTCGAAGGCGTCTTCCAATGCGGCAAGCTTGCCAGGCAGCGTTTTAGCCTGCTCGGCCATCATGCCCCCCCAGTCGCCCCCAGCGCCGGTGAGCTTGCGTAGTGCAGCTTCGAGGTCGGCAAACGAGACCTTGCCCTCACTGGCCATCTTCTTCACAGCCGCTTCGTTAACCCGGTACTTATCGGCCAGAAGCGAGAGAATCGGAACGCCGCGGTCGAGCAGTTGGTTCAGGTCCTCTGCATACAAAGTTCCTTGAACCCGCATTTTTCCATACATCGCCGCGATTTCATTCAACGGCGCGCCTGTGCCGGCGGCGACATCGCCCAGCATCTCCAGGGTTTGAATCAGTTCGCCAGGTGCGGTGCCAAACGCCAGCAGCTTTTTCGCGCTCTCAGCCAACTCATTCAGGCCAAGCGGCGTTCTCCCTGCCAGGTCGGCAAGGTCCTTCATCATCGCCTTTGCTGCCTCACCAGATCCCAGCAACACTTTGAAGCTCGACAGCAAAACCTGCATGTTGGCGGCCTTCTCAATCGCCTTCTTGAACAAGGTGACCGCACCAGTCAGCAGGCCAAAGGAGGCAATCGCGCCAGTGAGCTTCGTTCGTAGGTCGCTGGTGAACCTGCTCGTTGATTGCCCCATTGCTGCAATCCCGCTTTGGAACTGCGCGCTATTGACCCCGACGTTGATCTGGATTTGATCGGCCATTCCCCACGGGCGGGGTGTCAACGCTTGGCCAAAGGGCACGACGGCCCCTCAACTCCGGGGTGGGAGCGGGCTCATGGGGGCAGTGTCAACGGGTGTTGCGTGTCACGCGCGGCTGTGGTGCAATTCAGCTTGCGGAGCCAACCGGATTCTGAATCATGGCCGCATGGAGACAAAAAAGATCGCTTGGCTTTTAACCGGGGGTATTGGCGTGGCCTGGGGTGCAGCCTTTGCCTTCTCCAAATGGAACGAGCACGCCTTCCACTCGATGAGCGACCGTGGCACTTTTGGCGACAGCTTCGGGGCGTTCAACGCTGTGGTGGGTGGACTGGGTTTCGCGGCTGTGGCCTACAGCCTCTATTGCCAGCAGAAGCAGATCTCCCAGGAAACGGCAGATCGAAAGGCGCAGGATGACAAGGAAGACAAAGCAAGGAAGGAGCAGGACAAGAAAGTGGACCGTCAGATAGAGGCGATGAGCACCCAGGCTGCGGCCATGACGAAACTTGCGGAAGCGATGGCCGCGGACGCCGAGTTGGCCCGGCTGGTCGCTGAGTTCGAGGTGGTGGAGAGAAGCATTGTGATCCGAAGCAAGGAGGTGCCGAGCATTGCGGACCGAACACCAGAACCACCTGAGTACTTCCAAGAGCTGAGGGACTATGACTTGGAAACCATAATTGAGTCAATACCTCAAAAGGGACTGAGGGGTCCAAGGAGAAGAGTCTCCGCTCTCGCCCGCCCCAAGGTAGATACCGCCGAAGAATACGTAGATGCACTGCAAGACATCCTTCGGCTGCGTCGCCGGAGGCGAGATTTGATCGAACGCATAAGTAAGCACGGCAGGCGGCAAGAAGAGTGACGTTGGGAATGGGAAGCAGGTGGGCAAGTTCCCAATGGTTATCAGTCATCCAGGGGCCCTCACGGCTGACGGCAGTGGGGCGGGACGACCGCCGGGGGACCGTAGGGAATGGGAACTTGCCAATATGCCCATTCGCGCATAAATGACGCTGGATACTAAAACCCCACGATTTAGACGCGAGCGGAAGCCTTCCTGCCAGGGGTACCCCTAAACAGCGCCTACCCCGTCCAGGACGCCCTGTGCCTGTGTCGGGTTCAATGATGGGGTGTTGGAGGTCTTCATGTAAAGGGTGACGTCTATGATGCCCTTTGCCGCTCAATGAAACGGAAGGTGGGACCATGGAAGTCGTAGTTGATCCAGACGCCTCGCGCGCCTCCTCGAACTTTAACCAACTCGATCAACCTCTTATCCTCCATCCTCACCTTATCGTTTCCTTCTGCGCGTTCTGGCACATGCAATGTAGCCACCACATCTGAGTCTTGGCCGATGGCCCTGGACTCCCGCAGCTTCCCCTCATCATTCAACTGCGATAGATTGATCACAGTCACGCCGAGCAACTTCGCGTCAGCCTTCATGGCACCACTCATCTCGGCAACTTCACGTTCACGTGTGTGACCGCGCTGGTCGGCAGTCACAAGTTGCAGGTAATCCAGGAAGAACACCCGCACACCATGACGGCGGACCTGGGATCGCATATCCGCCCGCAGCGCAGAAAGCTTGATGCCGGATACGTCGCGCACATGCAAAGGCCATCCCCGCATTGCGCTGGAAGCCGCCGCAAAACTCTTCATCACCGCCGGAACGCGGAGCCCTTGAACCAAGTCACTGCAGGGAATGCCGGAGAAAATGGAAACGAGGCGATCCGCGTTTTCATCGTCAGTCATTTCAAGCGAATAGATGCAGGTTGGCACCTTCTCACGCCCGAGGTGAACCACAAGGTTCTGAGTAAACGCCGACTTCCCGTCAGATGTGCCGCCGCCAATCGTCCATACATGCCCCTTCCGAAAGCCGCCCGTTGCTGCGTCCAAGTGAGGATAGCCTGTAGACATGCCAGGAAGCTGGCCAGGGTTCCTTATAGCCTCCTCGTAGCGGTCTGTGGCATCACTGAGAAGCTGAGCCCAAGATCTACCCGCGCCAGTGCATTCCCCCTCCTCCCGAATCCGGATGATTGCCTGCTCAAGCTCTGCAAGCGTATCAGTGACGGGGGCGGCCGGGTCGTGTGCAGCAATCTTCCCGAGGCCATCGTGGCAGGCCTGCTGCATCTTGCGGAGCATGAATTTGCTCTTGAGGATGCCCTTGTAGTACTCGTAGTGCGCCGGGGTCGGCACAAAGGACAGCAGGTCCGCCAGCGTGGCAGGTCCGCCAACTTTGTCCATATCCCCACTGTCCAGGAGATGATGAGATAGGGAAACGAGATCAATAGGACGGCCTGCTGTGTGAAAATCCCTGAGAACGCCGTACAAAAGCCGATTAGAGCGTTGGTGAAAAACCTCTTGAGGTAACGTGCGGATGGCATCGCCAATAAGCTCGTCAGGGGTCTGCAGGAAGCAGGAAAGGAGGCCCTTCTCTGCATCTTCACTGTAAGGAAGGGTGTCGGCGGGAATGGTGCGGTTGCTCATGTTAGATGATGTTGAGTTTGCTAATGCCTGGGGGAGGTTTGGTTCCTTGATGTTGTTGATTCCTTGAGTAATCAGGCTCCTCGAAGAGTCCTTGATAGTTCTTCTCAATGCTGAAATTGATCGCAGCGATGGCGCGCGCCTCTCCCCATCCTTGGGCTTTCTTGAGTTGCTTGCTTCGACAAGAAGGCGTCAGGGGCTTCCGCTTCTCTTTGAGGTGTTGTTCCCACTCCTGCCACGCGTTTGCAAACCCGGTAGAGGTGAAGGGCAGGATTACTGAATTCAACAATTCATTATTCCTGTTCTTCCTGTTACTGTCCCGAACCTCCTTCGGGGGTAGGCGAACCTCCTTCGGGGGTTCCTGAATTGACCCCCGAAGCAGGTTCGGGGGTTGATGGCCCGCCACCCCCGAAGCAGGTTCGGGGGTCAGGAGTTGAGCATGCCGCCCTTTGTGAACCTGCGGGTGAAGTAGGTATGAAGACTTGCAGCCAGAGTTCCTAACAATTTTGAGATGCCCGCCTTCCTCCAATTCCGAGAGCGCGTTGCAGATTGCGCGATCTGAATAGCCTGTATCCAGTTGCATGCGACCGATAGAAGGATTGCATTGGCCGGTCCTCTCATTGTACCGGGCCGCGAGCGCGTTGAGCACTCCCTTTTGGGTAGATGACGCGTCCACGTCCAGGCACAACATTACCATTTGTCCTCCCATCTACGCAGCCTCCTTTCCGGCCGCGGCCTTTGTGTGAGTGGTCATCAGCGTGGTTTCATCAACCCAGCGCTTGCGTTCACGATTGACACGCTTATCTTGAGGTACCACCCATCAAGATTTATGTGCCTCGCGTGCCCGCAAAGCCGCGGGGTTTCTTGTTTAAAGAGTGAAGGTGTTCATGGTCTCAAGTTCCCGTCAGCCGCCGCAAACACAGGCGTCGGGTTTGTGTCGCGATCATGAGGAAAGGTGGCCCTGGTCTGGCCAGAAATTCCCCTTACTGCGGCGTGTGCCGCTAAAATGTGCACCGGTTAGCCAACAGACACAGCAGAGGGAACCCTCTCCCCTGCTCCGGCGATGCGGCGGTTTGCGATAGCCTGCATGACCTCGCGGCGGGAGAATCGGAGGCACCGGGCCCCGAGCTTGTAGTGAGGCAGCCAGGATGCAGCCCAGCGGTAGGCGGTCACAGTTTCAACAACTGCGATCTTGGCGACTTCCTCGACTGTGATGAGGTCGTCCGGCAGCATGGTGGCGGTAGGTCGTGTTTTCACGGGTTGGCTTTCATTGGGGTTGCCAATCAGGCGTTGTGGGATTCGATGTAGGCCACCAAGCTCTGCCGATTGATGAGGCGACGTCCCTTCAGGCTTCCGGACACCTGGACGCAGTGAGAGCGAACCTTGCCTTCACGCATCAGTTGATATAGACCGCTCCGGCTGATGGAGGAGAACCGGATAGCGTCATCGACGCTCAGGTATGCAGGTGTGACCTGTACTTCTGCCTGCTGATAATGTGCTTGCATACATAGGGACACCGTGTCAATCTCTAGCAGCACATGGCACATAAAAACGGTTCAACGCCAACGGTTAGTCGCGATGAGCTCGCCATGATGGCGGGATACCATCCCCGTCGCATTTCTGCCTTGGCGGCAGCGGGACTCTTGCCGGGTGTGACGCCGCAGAAGTTTGGTCGAGTGACCAGATTTTTCCCCACGGAACTCACTGACACCCTTCTGAAATGGGCGCAAACTGAGAACGAAAGGAGTAGCCAGGCCAAGGCTCAAAAGAGGCGGGTGATTCGTCGAAAGTGGAGGCAGATTTCCCCTTTCACCGCACTGGTACGCCTCGAGAACGCAATCCTATTGAACCTTGAAATTGATTCGATGACCCAGCGTGAAGCGCGGGAATGGAGAGAAAGCTTTCGTAGAGTGTCGGAGTTCTGCAAAAAGCTGGAGATGCGGGCAAATGGCACACTGTCTCCAGAGGCGCGCAACAAGCTTCAGGAGATAACTTAACCCTAAGGTCTCGGTGAGGTGTTGAAATAAGCCTGTGCATCCGTCTTTGTGGCGCGCTCCCGGTAATGGCGGAACACCACTCCCGGCGACGACTGCCCCAGCCACAAGGACACCTTCGGGGCGTCCTCGTGCAGGGCCAGGGCATAGGATGCGAAACTGTGGCGCATGCCATTCTGTTTCCAGGGAAGCCCCTTCTTTGCAAGTGCGATGCGGAACTGTCTTGAGGCGTGGGATTCCAGCCCGTGGCGGGTCACAGCCCCTCCCCTGTCCTCGATCCTGAGCAGCCACATTTTGGCAGCGTCAGGGAGGGGTACAAATCGACGGGCTGCAGTTTTTGATTGTTCGGGTGACACGCTGACAAGGGCCCGCTCGAAATCCACGTCCGACCACTTGAGCCGCTCGAGCTCCGCGGTGCGGATCCCGCAGAATGCCCCGAGCACATGGAAGGCCAGAAGCTCTTGGGGACAGGTCTCCAGAATCAGGCGGAGCTCAGCAGGGGTGAAGATCTCCACCGGCCGTGCCGCGGTCTTGTTCCTCTTGGTATTGGCCCGCGGGATCGCGGCGGGGTTCTCCTCACAATAGCCGCGCTCCTTCCCCCACTCGAAAAACGTGTGCAGCACCCTCTGGAAGTTCCGCTGCGTCTGCGCCGCCAGCCCCAAGCCTTCCAGCCAGCTCCGGACGTCGGAGCGCTCTAGGTCGCTCACTCGGCAATCCGCCGGCATGTCCCCGTAGAATCGACGAAGGCGGGCGCGAACGTCCCCTAGCGACCGAGGGGCCAAGTGATTCCCCTCCCGCGCCTCAAGGTAGCTTTCCGCCGCGTCCTTGAGGTTCACACTCCGCTGGGTCAGGTTGTGCCTACGGAGATAGTCGGCCACCACGGTACGCAGATCGGCCCCCACCGGTTCCAGCTGTTCCCACGCCCAGGTGGCATCTCGCACCCATTCCTCCGGAAGCCCTGCCCCGCGCCGCCCCCGGTTGAGAACCTCCCGCATCTTCTCATCAAAGAAGTCCTTGGCCGCCTTGTGGGTGGGAAACCTCCGCCGGAGACGGTCTTTCCCAGGCTGGGGGTGCTTCCAACGTACTTCCCATTTCAAGTCTGGACGGGCTTCCCATGTGAATTCGTGCAGGGATACCGGGGCTTTGGGCATGAGCACATTTTACACTCTTTTGCCCTCAATTCAACCCGAAAAGCTGTATCAAAACTGTACCACTATCATCCTTCCCTCGCCGTTCCTAGGTCTGCTTCGGTCTTGAAAACCGTTGAAGCGAAAGTTTCCGGGGGTTCGAATCCCTCTCTCTCCGCCATCCCGTTTCCGAGCACCTTAGATGCTTGGACGGCCTTGGTGATCAAGGGTTAAGGTAGTGACATGTCACCCCAGACTGTCACACCTGCCCCCTTTCAAGACATGCCCCGCCAACAGGGTTTGCTGCTTCGCCGCAATCGCTACTACACCAACTTCAAGGTGCCTCTCGACCTCCAAGCCGCCCTTGGAAAGGAGATGATTCGCGAGGCGCTGGGAACATCCGACTATCGGGAAGCGTGCCGAAACGTCGTCTATGAGCGGGCGAGGGTTGCGGCCCTCTTTGAGGATGAACGCCGCAAGCTGGCGGTCTTGAACCCGCCACAGGCCAAGGCAGAAAAGCGGCTGCTCACGGTCATTTCTGAACGGGAAGCCTATCAAATGGCAGCCCGCTATCTGGCGACGTTTGAACACAAGTTCGGAAAATGGATGCAGGATGAAGGCCGCTTCCTTGAACCGCATGAACGCGAGGAAATGCGCTCCAATGTTCAAGAGGACGAATACGATTTGGCGCGGGGAGAGGAATACAAAGGCCAGCCGCTAGACGGCACCCGTGAGTTGCTGCAATTCCTAAAGGACGAAAACATTGAATGCGCTGTCACCAGTCCCGCTTTCCAAACGCTCCGGCCTTTGTTCTTCGCCGCGCATCTTGAGTATTTGGGACGCTCTCAAGACATCCTCAAAGGCGACGTAGCAAGAGAGCGAAACCATCAGTTCAAAGGCGTGCATTTTCATTCGCCGGCGATTGTTGAGCAGAAGAATGGGAAAACGATCAACGATCTTTTAGAACTGCGGAAGCAGACCATTCAGGAGTTCAAGCTGTCCCAAAAAAGCGCCGATGCCTCACAACTGACAGCCCGCCTTCTTCGCGAAGTTTTCGGCGGTGATCGGCAGCTTTCCACTATTCAGCCGGAAGACATCCGGCAACTCTTTGATTTGCTGCGGAGGATTCCCCCGAACGCGACAATGCGCTACAAAGGAATGACGTTGCCGCAGGCTGTAGCGGCAGCAGACAAGGCCGAAGATCAGCGGCGGTTGAGTCCGAAAACGCTGCGCAACAACTACATTCAAATCACTGCCCTGTTCAATCTGGCGATGGGGGAAAAATGGATCAGCGAAAACCCAGTTAAGAGCAAAAGACTGAGCCGGTCATTTGAAGACAATGCTGATACCCCGCCCCGCCCACAGTTCACGATTGAGGAACTGAACCGCCTTTTCCGCTCGCCGCTTCACACGGAATGCAGCCAAGGGAAGGAACGTGGCGGGCGCTTTTGGGTTCCGCTGCTGTCCCTGTTTCACGGCTTCCGCTGCAATGAAGCCTGCCAGCTCTACAGCGAGGATGTGAAGACAGTTGAAGGCATCACCTTCATTGCCATCCGCGAAGAACGGGAAGACGGCAGCAAATGCGAAAAGAAGCTCAAAACAAAGCAGAGCAAGCGCGACGTTCCTTTGCATCCTGAATTGATCCAGCTTGGCTTCATGGATTTAGTTCAAGAGCGCATGGCAGACCGTTCATGCCCTCGCCTGTTCCCAGAGCTTAAGCCCGGCAATAAGGGCTATTTTTCCGATTCTTTCTCCAAGTGGTTCGCCCGCTTCGTGGAATTGACCGTTGGCAGCGGATGCCGGGCCACCATGCACAGTTTCAGGCATCAGTTCAGAGATGCCACACGGGCCGCAAGGCTCCCCGCTGAATCGGTGGCACGTCTAGCAGGCTGGGAAGACGGTGAAGGCCCGGCAAGTCGTCAAATGAACCACTACGGCAGAGGCGCGGGCTACCTCCGCACGCTGGCGGAAGACATCACCAAGATCGAATACCCCGGCCTTGATTTGTCGCACCTTCACGCAACACCCGAAAGAGCAAGGCGAAGCCGCAACCAGTGCCCCGCGAGGATTGAGGCAAAGTGACTTTTCACAGTTGCGCGTTTTCCGCTGACTCTGTAGTTTCGCAGTGCTGGCAGAGATGCCAGCCGAGACTTTAGAACCTCGCGTAAACCGGCGGGCGTGTGCCGCAAACACGCCGCTTCCTGCCATGAACAATGGCCGGGAGGCGGCGGTTATGTCCAAGCCTCCGGCTAAAGGCCGTCGCGGTCGTGTTTACGCGGCTTCTAAACTCTCCGGCCACCCGTTCGGATTCATTCGAGCGTGGTGGAGGAAAGTTTATCAGCCCCCACCATGACCACCGCAAATTTTCGCATTGCCCTTGTTTTCTCCTGCCTCTTTTGGGCGTCACACGCATTCTCCGCAGACGATTCCATTTTCAAAGAGGCTCAAGACGCGACTCTCAAGACCCTTGATTTACCCCTTGGAGTCTCAGGCAAGCAAACGCTCCATATTCGGCTCAAGAGCAAAGGGGCAAACGTGACGTATGAACTTTGGAACGCCAAGCTACACATGCGCTTGAGTGAAGCGGCAGAGTTGAGCGTTGCCGACAAGCTAAACGGACTAGAGCAAGCCCTTTGGCAAGGTGAAGCCGTGCTAACAGCAGGAGCATACAGAATGCTCACGAATCCCGATTCTATCGGACAGGGTGAATTGAAGTATCAGCATTGGAAGGAGACGCCTTCCACCTTTGGCAAAGATGCTTTTTTGGGCTTCGCGCTGCTCAAAACCGCCCAAGGATGGAAGATCAACCCGGCCAAACGTGGAGCGACAAGCAGCAGCGAGCCGCCCTATGACAAGGTGATTTCGCTTTTCACAGAAGCCGCTGAATCGCCAGCCTCGGCTTGTTCTGAAAACGAGGTTGAGGCGGCATTCAGCCAATTGATTCACAGCCAAACCGCAGACATGCTTGTTTTGGTTGAACGAACTTTGCCGACATTCGCCGATTTCATCAATGAGGATAAGCATCACGAATTTCACACCCCATCACTGCAATTTGAAATGCTGCCTTTGACCACAGCTCAAGCCCTGAACGGCGATGCAATGGCGGTTATTCGGGTGGCTTGCCAAGCGCATCGGTTCCCCAAGACGGTCAAATCAAAGACGGCAAAGACGCCCGTGCCCTTGCCGCAAACGAACGAACGGTGGAAAGAGGAAGACGCTGGATTGAAATGGGAATCCGGCCCCTCTCCCGACATGAAGCAGAAGGGCGATTGTGATTACGTCGGCATACGCAAAGACGGCAAATGGACGTTCACGACTTCGGCTTTTTTGTTGAATCCCGTATGGCTTGAAAAAATCGTGCTCATTCCAAAAGGGGAGATTCCAAAACCAGAGGATGAACTGCCCGTTGGTGGCAACGTCGCTAAGCGTTCCCTGACAGGCATAGGTGCTGGGCTGGCAGTGAAAGGGGGCTTCGTAGAGATCGAAAGTCTTGTGACAGGAGGCCCGGCAGAGAGAAGCGGTGAACTCAAAATTGGGGACAAGATTGTGGCTATCAGTGCGGATGATCCGCCTAGCGTTTGGGGCAGAATTGAAATTTCCGACACAGCACCGAAAACCGAGCGCGACTTGCTGTTAAGCGAGGTGGTAAAACAGGTTCGCGGAGCGGCGGGCACGGCTGTTCACCTCAAAATTCAGCCCGCTGGCAGCAATGCCCCCTCACAAATCAAGCAGGTGAAAATCATTCGGGCCGAGATCAAGGTGAAGTGAGCATCCCCATTTTGAACACATGTGCGAGCCTACTAAAGAGAGAAGTCACACGCGCAAAAACCACAGAACATGGCACTTTTGAAGGAGTTCCCCTGTTCAAGCCTTGAATCCATCGCCCTTTTCTCTCGATACACAGTTTCTTCCCGATGACGCCGGGGAAGACAAGATTGATTTGGACTTGGGAAAGTGGCGAGTGTTTGGCCTGACTCCCGGTGATGGCGTGGTTGATGAGTTCAAAAGCTACCTGAGTTCCCCGCCCGAAGACGATGCAGATTTTGCATGGGAATCATCAGCCGTTCCGGGTAGCCCGCCTCTGCATGGAGCTTTTCTTTGCCGCCTATCTGGGAAAGAAGACCGGAAGTTCTGGCTACGGAAACAGGCACTCGTTCACCCCACTGATTCACGCCGCATTGAACCGCCTCTTTGCTCCGGCTTCTGCCGTTTCCGGCTGGATAGCCAACGCCTGCCCATCACGGGAGATTGCATTCATAGCGCCAAGTTGCGCCTCTCCCTCAATCTCCAACGATTCATCCGGCATCAGCCCCCGTATGACGATCTGAGCAAGTCGTTTCGCCCTCGCCTGCAAAAGCGGAAGGATAAACGCTCCATACATGATGATGAACAGTCCTTTGATGGAGAAGACAACTGGCTGCCCGACACGCCCGAATGGCGAAAGTTCGCAGCGAAGAAGCACTTGGCGAAGTATTTGGAATTGATCGGAGACCAAATGGGCAAGGAATTGTCCCGCGCCTGCTCTGTAATCGAAAAGGGCGTGCTACAGCCTAAGCCGGGTGGAAACACTCTGGGAGTTCCGCGCAGACAACCCGATTACCACCGTTTGGGAGCTTGGAACGAAGCTAATGCACCTCTCTAAGGTGGAAGGCACTGCCGCTATGCACGAAATGGAGGTCAAAGAAGCGGGGCGCGTCTTGAACTCGCCCTGTTTTAGCATCCCAATAGCCGAAAACGTGCGATTGAAGCTCTACGCAAAAACCAACAAGCGCATTCGATTCGAGATTGTGCATTCTGAACTCTGGAATCAGCGGGCCGCGCTGCTCAAAGAGGCAGGATTGAAGCCGGAAACAGGCGGGCGCTCATGGAATGAAGTTCCGCACTTGCTCAAAGCACTCCGGCAGCGTGCGGCAAAGCACATGAACAACGTCATGGAGCATTTGAGGGCTGTTCCAACGCCGGAATTGAAGCCCAAAAGGCTCTTGGAACTCCTTGTGGAAGTCGCTTCCGCTGTTCGCCCCACGCTTTCAGCACAAACGCGCATAGACCGGATTCAAACCTTGCTTATCTGGCTCTGTTTTCACAAGGGCTATCGCGGCGGCATCAACAAAGGGCCTTATTCTGATGCCCTCAAGACGCTTGCGGAGCGTGGAATCATCCGATTTGACCACAAACGGAAATTTTACGTTCTCTCAGATGCCTACAAAGACGCCGCAGCCGCACTTTCCTCGATAGCGGGTGATCCGCTTTTGGCCCTGATGGGCGTTGATCCGTCTGAATTCGTTCTGCAACCCACTAGCCTATTGCCTCCCGTCCGTGTCCGTGAGTGACCTTCACCTCCGCCAAGGCTCGCACATGTGTTCAAGCCGCTATCGAATCACCTTAAAGCTCGCCATTCATCAAAGGAACTGCACAGGCGTTGCCCGTTACGAAGATGTTTTTGCCCAACTGGTGTCTTTGCCAGTTTCTCGTGAATCAGATACTCCGTAAGCGCATCAAATTTTTCTGCGGGAAGGTCATTGCGACTGCGTTTTCTAAGGCGAAATCGGTCTTTGATATGCTTTCCTAACCTCGCCCAAAGAGCGTTTTCGTCCTTCTCGATTGGGGACATGAATTTCACATACAAGTCACACAAGTATTCGATGTAACCGGACAAATTGGCGTCTGCACCGATGCTGTTTGCAGCGTGTCCCTTTTTTGACTTCCCGCCTTTGCCATCAACACGAATGTTGATATTGCCCTGATTGTGCCCTGCAACTGAAACGGCAACCGAACCGTGCGAAGCTGTAGCGGAGGCGTTGCCTTTGACAGGTGAGCTTCTGACAGTGCGCTTCGATTTTGCAGAGTTTTTGGCATGAATGCGGGCAGCTTGCTCTGCGATTTCGGAAGTAATTTCGCTTCCTCCGCCGCGCTCGTGCATGTCCTTGATTTCAGTGAGTAGTTCTGCCGTAAACTTGGAAGGGTTCTTGTCCGCCTCCGTGTGATGGGTTGGACAGAGCAGCAGTAGATTCTTGAATTCGTCTCGTGCCTCTGCGGTCAATGTCGGATCATATCGCGGCCCGCCCTTGCGCCTCGCTCTGATATGGCAGATTTCCGCGAGAACCAAATCCCCCACGATGAGAGGAGACTTGCACCAGTGGAAAGCGCACTTGTTGCCTGACTTTGCAAAGAGGCGTTTGATAACGGTGAGGCTAACGGGCATAATTTGTGAATGGTTGGATTAATCCTCCTCGCCAAAGTCTCCTTCTGTTGACGGGTAGAATCGGCGAAAGCGAGGCAGTTCCTTTCGAGGCCACCACGGCTTCAAGACATCCATCCAAAGCAAAGCAGGCGGGATTGGCCTATGTTCACCCCACGACAGGAATGCAGGCCGTTTGCGTGGTTTGAATGCGCGAAGGATGGGAATGGTAGTCTCGAATTCTCGTGGCTTGCGAATGACCTTGTATGGCCGTTCATCCCAACCAGCCTCTTCCCAATATCCGTTTTCATTTGTCCTAAACGGCACCATCCGAGTTGCTGGCCCAAAATGAACAGGCAGGACTTCCCCACCCATACCGTGGAGCCAGTAATAGACACGCCCGAAATAAATAGCGTGTAGGTATCGCTCAATCAGTCGGGGCTGAAAAATGTCTTTTCCAAGAGGCTCTTTCAGCGGCACAACCCAAAGGATGGAAATGCCGCGCTCGTTGTAATCGCGTGTGCGAGCGATCAACTCACGAATTCCGAGTGCTGATTTTTGGATTTCAATCACCACCGGTTTCCCGTTGATTCTACCTCCAATATCCGGCTTCCTCGCTTTCCTCCCGCGAGGCGCATTCGCTTTCAAACGACGCGAATCACAAATCCATCCTCCTTGCGGGCAAGTTCTCCGCAGAGCCGTAAAGATTTCCATTTTGCATTCAAAATGCAGTCTGGATTCTCGTGAAGTATCGAGTGGAGAATGTCGGGGATGATGAGCGAAGTGATGCCGCATTCTCCACGGGTGCCGGACAATCACGTCAGCCAAACACGCCGGACAAATGAACGGGCCATCTCCCTTATGAACACTCGTAGCATGAACAAGGGCACCTGATGTGCTCTGAACAGCATATCCCCGAAGCAATCCAGCACAGCCCGACTCTCTCGCCTCACGAGTGGGCGAAAATCTGGGAGGAAATTCTGGATCGTCATCCATCACAGTTCTCACTCTTGGGTTTTCCTTAGCACACCGCAAACAAATTTGGAAAACTTAACAAAATACTGCGACTCCCTCAATACCGTCGCCGCACATGTGTTCAAAAAGCCCCGTTAGGGCATACTTCCCCCTTGTGGACACACATTAACGCCCGTAGATATGTGTCCATGAACGGGAAATTTGTCGCCTATTATCGAGTTTCAACAGTCCAGCAGGGCCAAAGCGGTCTTGGACTGGAAGCACAGAAGACAGCCGTTGAATCCTACCTCAATGGCGGCAAGTGGAACCTCATAGGTGAATTCGTGGAAGTGGAGAGCGGCAAGCGCAAGAACCGCCCGCAGCTAAACGCCGCCCTCGCTCTTTGCAAAAAGCAGAAAGCCACGCTCATCATTGCCAAGCTGGACAGGCTGGCCCGCAATCTTCACTTCATTTCCGGCCTTATGGAGTCGCGGATTGAGTTCTTGGCAGTGGACAACCCAACAGCCAACCGCCTCACGGTGCAAATTCTCGCAGCCGTCGCGGAAGAAGAAGCTCGCGCCATTTCCTCCCGAACCAAAGCGGCGCTTGCCAGCGCGAAAGCTCGCGGCGTGATTCTCGGCAAGCATGGCGCGAAGCTTGGGAAAGCCAACCATGAGAAGGCCATGCAAGGAGCACAGGATTTAAAGGCAACGATAGCCAGCCTCCAAGCGAACGGAATCAGTTCTACGCGAGGAATTGCGGATGCCCTCAATGCCCAAAAGATCGTCACGCCGCAAGGGAAGCAGTGGCATAAGACCTCTGTTCTCCGCCTTTTGAAGCGCCTCGAAAAAGCCTCTTAAACTCCGGCCTTTCGTTGCCCTTCAACGTCTTGAGCTAGCCAAGTAAAGTGCTACTGTAATCATGCCTTGGTTTGGCTTTTGCGCATTGATAGTTCCGGGCACCCCCCTGAATGCTTCACCATGCCCAAGCCCGCTTACATCCATAAAAAGCCAGCCAAAAGGCCCGGCAGGCCAACGCTTTTGAACCCCACACGGCAAGCCGCGCTTTTGGAAGCAATTGAGCAGGGAATGCCACTGAAACACGCTGCCGCAGTCGCGAGCATGTCTTACGATACGCTCAACCACTGGCAGAAGCGGGGAGAGAACGAAAGCGCCCCAGAAGAATATCGCCAGTTTTGCCAGCTACTCCGGCGCTCTCAAGCCATCGCAATGCAGGTGCATCTCTCCTCAATTTGCGATGCGGCAAAACGGGACTGGCGGGCCGCTGCATGGATGCTGGAGCGCCGTTACCCGGAAGACTTCGCCAGACAACAGCAGTTTGAACATAGCGTATCGGATGGAAAACCTTGGATGCCAGCCCCGGACTTACAGCATGAGGTTTTGATTCGGATGCAGAAGCAAAGAGGGATTGTTGAAGTCTTTAAAAAGTTGGGAGGCATCATCCAAGAAAAGCGAATCCAAAGGGAGGAAGCCGCCAATGCCGAAAGAGAAGCCGCCACACTGCAAACGCCGCTCGCTTTGAACACCAAAGTGGCGAAGCCCAAGCGTGCTCCTTTGCGAGAGTGAGCCGCAAGGAAGTGCCGGTTTAAGCCCCATGCCAGAAATTTAGAAGCACCAACCTCTACGCGCTTGGATTTTATGTGATTCGTGCTCCTTTATCGCATGATTGGAAAGTGCGTTTACCTGAAAGAGTCTTTTACCCCTGGGTCCGAAGAGCATGTGCTTCAAGCCGCATTGGGCGCACGTTGGAAAAACGGAGACTTCATTTCGCCAAAGGCGAACGCAAAATTTTCGGTGATGGATGCTCAACTCATCGAGACAGTTCATCCGTTCCGTGTGCTTCTCGGAGCGGAGGGGCAATATGGTCCGGGGTCACCGCTAAAAAACATACCGGATAAAGAAGGTAGGAAATATCGGGTAGAATCAGGTGGCGACATTTCCCTTTCGGAACCGTTTGTTGAAGTGGAGTCCTTACCGGATGGAAGCACCAAAATTCACGCTCAAATTGCCAACTCTAGCCAAGCACAGTGGGCTGCGGCAAAGATTGTGACCTTGGCAGAACAAGCCAATCCGGGAAAGACACTTTGTCAAAAATCGCTTGCTGAGGCGATCCATCAACAGGGTGAAAAGGTGCGAGCGCGTCTCACTTCGCCACTGCATTTTCAGCTTAAACTTGGTGGACTGGACGCATTGAGAGCAATCACAAAGTCTGCATTTAATTTGCTAGCTGTTTCAGCCCCACATCTAGCAATAAAGGACTGTTTCGATCCCGTGCGGCGTTTCATCTTGGATGGAGATGGCAATATGGAAGACTTCATCAGGTGGGGAACGGGCGATGCTTTGAATCAGCCTAGTATTGGCCCAGTCGATCACTTTCTGGCAGTTTGGTCTGACCGAAATGGAGTGTGGGGACACTGTCAGCTTTACGGAGCATTACTGCACCCGATTAAGCTCAGCAGTGAGGATGTGGGGGAGGAATTTGCTTTCAGCTACTTGGTTGATCCTTTGCGTGAAGCAAAACCTGCCGAGCATCGCAACTTGAGCTTTCAACCCTCAAACCTACAACGTTTCGACCAAGCCGAAGAAAAACCCGGTCCTCCTGTTTGGGCCGGTGTTTCCTCACGCACAGAGAAGATTCTAGCACATTCGCAGCTTCGTATGGCGATGAAGGAGGTGGAGAGAATCATTGAAGAGATGCTAACTCCACATGATGGCAAGGTCTTGACTGCCCACATGATGAGTGAGGTGAGTGAGGCCGTTGCCTCTTACGTCGCTAGTCTTTTTGAACCTCGTGATCAATCAGAACTGAACTGACAAAACACGAGCAACAAGAGGGGCGGTGAGGAAAACGCTTGCGGATGTCACACCGAAGCGGCACACTAACGCCCGATGTCACTGGCGTAAGCCCTTGATTCTCAAGGAAAAAGCGGCAGATGGGTATTCTCCCACCCTCTCCGCCAGGGTGGCAAAAACGAGGCGCCTCCCGCGCGAGATACTCGCCGCCCTTTGCGGACGCGACCAGGCTTCCGACAGCCAGTCCGAGCCTGGTCGCCCTGTCGCCAGTTTTCATGGCTCGATACGGCGGCCTCTGGTTTGAAAGCCTCTACGAAGTGGAGGACGATATCCTGCCCAGTCTCCCGCCGCCCCGGGTGTGGATAGGCCAGGAAGATATTGGGGGGCACAGATCGTTTTTCCCAGGGCAGGAACCACGTCTGCTGCCACGCTTTGCAGATTGACAATCCTCTGGTCAACAGAATGTTATTCCTTAAACCCGACCACTCCCCTCCTGCCGCTTTCCATATAAGCCTTCGGGGGCAGACCCAGCTCCCGGCTGAAGGCAATGCTGAATCCGCTGGCTGATTCATAGCCGACGGCGAGCGCGGTTTCTCCGACGGTCAGCTCTCCCCGGCTTAGCAGATCCTTGGCCAGGGCAAGACGCCACTGCAGCAGATACCTCAGGGGCGTGACCGTCATCACCCGCAGGAAGTGCTCGGCAAACGAGGAGCGCGACATCGAGGCTTCGCGAGCCAGCGTGGCGAGCGTCCACGGATGGTCCGGATGGGTGTGAATGGCTTGCAAGGCGGCGGCAAGCCGGGGATTCCGCAGGCCTGCCAGCAATCCCGTCGGGGCCACTTCCTCCGGAACGGATCGCAGAGACTCCACCAACAGGACTTCCACCAGACGACTTAACACAAGCGACTGGCCAGGACGGGTCGTAAGAGCTTCCCGCTTGATCAGCTCCACCAGAGCCGTGACCCCCTCCGCAGCCGGGTCCCCGGCGCGCAGATGCAGCATCCTGGGCAGCAGCCCCGTGAGCACCGAAGAGTTGGCGGGATCAAATTGGAAATAACCTCCCAACAGACTCGCCGTGGGCTCTGCTTCGGGATCGCCATGAATGGCCACCTCCACCTGCTGCCCGGAGGGAACGGGCTCAAGCAACTTGGGCCGAACCTTCGGGTCACTGGCCAGGGTGAAGCGGGGCGTCGCCGGAAAGAGCACAAAGTCCCCGGTGCCCAGCATCTGCGCGGGCTCGCCATCCGCCGCCAGCCAGCAGGCCCCCTTCAGTACGAGGGCATAACTAGGATGCCCAAACGCGGAGTAGCGTACACCCCAGCGGCCCGCGCCGTGCACGAGCTTGGCGGCGACAGCCTGGGGTTTGAGGAGGGTGACGATGGCGGAAAGGGCATCCATCTGGACGATCTACAATGCAAAGTGGACTCCGCATTATAGAAAGTCCACCCCACCTTTGCTAATTTGGTTCCGTTAATCAAACCAAAACTGCAAACCAATATGCCCTCCACGATTCTCATCACTGGCTGCTCCTCTGGCTTCGGCAAAGCAAGCGCCTCCCTCTTCCTCGCCCGCGGCTGGAACGTCATCGCCACCATGCGCACGCCGCAACCGGGTCTGTTTGAAGAGAGCGACCGGCTCCTGATCCTGCCGCTGGATGTGACGCAGCCAGCCACCCTCACCCACGCTATCGAGGCGGGCATCGCACGATTCGGCAAGATCGATGTCTTCGTCAACAACGCTGGCATTGGCTACTTTGGCGCGCACGAGGCGGTGTCGGATCAGGCGATCCGACAGCTCTTTGAAACCAACACCTTCGGCGTGATGGCGGCCAACCGCGCCATCATTCCCCACATGCGCGAGCGCGGAGCCGGAACGATCATCAATGTGACCTCCAGCGTCGGCATCGCGCCGATGCCACTGGTGGCCGCCTACACTGCCAGCAAGTATGCCATCGAGGGCTTCTCCGAATCGCTGGCCTACGAGGCCGGCATGCTCGGCATCCGGGTGAAGATCGTGCAGCCCGGACTGGCCCCCACCACGCATTTTTCCGCGAACTCCGGCGCTCTGGGCGACTATCCCGTTCCCCCTGCCTATGCCGGGCATGCTGCACGTTATTTTCAATCCATGCAGGAGTATCCGACGAACTACACGACGGAAGACGACGTGGCAAATGTGGTGTATGCTACAGCCACCGATGGCACAGACAAGCTCCGCTATCCCGCCGGGGACGACAGCGTGATGCTGGCCGAGCTCAGGGCTGCTTTGCCAGAACAGGAATTTATTGGCAGGATTCGCTGCATGACTGCGAGCGAGCCCGGGAAAATTGAGGCTTCCAGCGAGGAATGAGTCTCGATAGAGTGGTCAGCACACCGTTAGGCGTCCCATGCACCATCCCTCCGCTGCCTGAGCCGACGGGGATCGTCGGACTACTCCTGTGGCGTCGCCGCGGGAGTAGTCCGGATGTGCCAATGAAGCGGTGCCCCTTCTCAGAGCATCTCCGTTCCAATTTCACCACCAGCATTTCCCTTTCGCGCTAAGCTAGCGCCCGCCAGCGGTGCATCCCGTGCTGTCATCTCCCGCCTTTCCACCCCCAATTTTCTCCGACAGCGTGACCAAAGACGCCCAACTCTGCCCGCCCAAACGTATCCCGGCAGACCAACTCAGTGCAGCCAGTCTCACCCCACCCACCTCATGAGCACCATCAACGCCTACGCCGCCACGACAGCCAAAGCCCCGCTGGAACCGTTCTCCTTTGACGCCGGGGAACTCGGTGCCGAGGAGGTCGAGATCAAGGTCACCCACTGTGGGATCTGCCATTCGGACCTCTCCATGCTGGACAACGACTGGGGCATGACAAGGTTTCCTTTCGTCCCCGGCCATGAAGCGGTGGGCACCGTCACCGCGCTGGGCTCCGGGGCCAAGGGGTTGAAGATCGGGCAGCATGTAGGCATTGGCTGGTCCGCCTACAGTTGCCTCTCGTGCCACGAATGCCTCTCTGGGCGTCACAACCTCTGCGCGAAGTCCCAGGGCACCATCGTGGGACGCCACGGTGGCTTTGCCGACAAACTCCGGGCGCAGTGGACCTGGGTTCGCCCTCTGCCAGCGGGGCTGGACATGGCCACCACGGGCCCGCTGCTCTGCGGGGGCATCACCGTGTTCTCACCCTTCTTCGAGTACGCCATCCCTGCGACTGCCCGGGTGGGCATCATCGGCATCGGCGGTTTGGGGCACATGGCTCTCCAGTTCGCGAACAAGTGGGGCTGTGAAGTGCACGCCTTCACCACCAGCGAGAGCAAGGAGGAGGAGGCCCGCAAGCTGGGGGCTCACCACGTGCACAACACCAAAAACCCGGGCGCTTTGAGAAAGATCGCCGGCAGCCTGGATCTCATCATCTCCACCATCAACGTGCCCCTGGATCTGCACAGCCTGCTGGGCACCCTGGCCCCCACCGGACGACTGCACGTGGTCGGCGCGGTGGTACAGCCCATGCCCCTGCGTGCCATGGACCTCATCTCCGGCCTGAAGTCTGTCTCCGGCTCCCCCACCGGCAGCCCGACCGTCATCGATGCCATGCTGAACTTCAGCGCCCGCCACGCCATCGCCCCCATCACAGAGACCTATCCCATGAGCCAGGTGAATGATGCCCTGGAGCACCTCCGCTCTGGGAAGGCGCGGTACCGTATAGTGCTTGTGAACGAGTAAAACCAACCACAGAGGGAAACAAAACTTCAAAATTCACATCCCAAACTTCAAGAACGGCGTCTTGATCGCTCCTGATCCCATCTTGTTAATCTCTCAAAAAATCTTGTTAATCCTGTCTGAGGAAGCCTCTGTGCCCTCTGTGTCTCTGTGGTAAATTCCTAGTTCCCCCTACCCCTGACGCTCCATGCTGACCGCCCACGACGAAGAAGAGGACGAGCGCTTCTACCGCGACACGGAGAGCACCGCCTTCCCCAAGCTGAGTGATCACCAGCTCACCCTGCTGGAGCCGCTCGGCTCACGCCGCATCGTCCGCCGTGGGGAGGTGATCTTCCCCGCTGGGGCGCGGGATTTCCCCATGGTGGTCGTCATCCAAGGCGAGCTGGAGGCCTATGAGACGCGGGAGGACGTAGAGCAAATCCTGGCCTGCCCAGGGCCGCGAGACTTCGTGGGAGAGGTCTCCATGCTCAATGGCACCTCATCCATCGCCGCGGTGCGGGGAAAAGCGGATGAGACGGAGATCCTGGAGATCCCTGCGATCAAACTGCGCAAGGCTCTGGCGGAACTCCCCGGAGTGGGTGAGCCGGTGGTGCAGGCCTTCATGATGCGGCGGCAGCGGCTGCGGCGGGACCGGGAGCTGGCGGGCCTGCGCATCCTCGCCCACCCAGGCTGTCAGGGTGCACGGCGCATCGATGATTTCCTGGACAAGAACCACATCCCGCACCGCCTCATCGATTCCACCACACTGGAGTGCCGCACCCTGTGCGAGCGCCTGGGCGTGACCGATGGCGACCTGCCGGCCCTGATCGCCAGTGACGGCTCCATTTCACGAAACCCCGCCATCTTCGATGTCGCCCGTATAGCCGGGCTCCTGCGTCCCCTGTGCTCGGACGGGCGCGAGGAAATATTCTGCGACCTCGCCATCGTGGGGGCCGGTCCCGCGGGGCTGGCCGCCGCCGTGAATGCGGCCTCTGAAGGCCTCAGCACCGTGGTGCTGGAGAGCTTTGCCCCCGGCGGACAGGCTGGCTCCTCCTCCCTCATCGAGAATTTCTTTGGCTTCCCCACCGGCATCAGCGGCGGAGACCTCACCTACCGCGCACAGCTCCAGGCCTTCCGCTTCGGAGCCAAGTTCTCCACCCCCTCCCGGGTGCTTTCCTTGAACTTTCCCGGAGGCGAGCATGGAGCCGCCCTGGAGATCGAGGGCAGCCCCACCACGCTCCGGACCCGGTGCGTCATCGTCTCCAGCGGAGCCCAGTACAACAAGCTTGGTGCCGAGGGGCTGGAGGACTTTGAGGGCCTGGGCGTCTTCTATGCCGCGACCGTCATGGAGGCCCAGTTCTGCCGCGGCGGCACCGCCGTCGTCGCCGGAGCGGGCAACTCCGCAGGCCAGGCCGCCATGTTCATGTCGGAACACGCGGCCAAGGTGTACCTGGTGATCCGCGGGGATGACCTGACCAAAAACATGTCCAGCTACCTGTCCAGCCGCGTCGAGACCAAGCCCAACATCGAGATCCTCCGGCAGACCGAGATTCGGAAACTGTCCGGCTCAGGTCGCCTGGAGAGCATCCAGATCGAAAACACCCGCACCGGCGAGCGCCGCACGGTGGAGACCACGGCTGTCTTCTCCATGATCGGTGCCCGCCCCTGCACGAGCTGGCTCCCTCCTGAGATCCTTCTGGACGAGAAGGGCTTCATCCTCACGGGGGCCGCCATCGCCCACGCCCACGCCTGGCAGGCCGCGGGCCGGGCTCCCTACCCCTTCGAGACGAGCCGCCCCGGCATCTTCGCCGCGGGCGATGTGCGCTCCGGCTCCGTCAAGCGCTGCGGGGCCGCCGTGGGAGAAGGCAGCATGGCGATCGAAAACGTCCACCAGGTTTTAGGTACCTACACCTGACTTGATCGCTGCACTGCGGCCTGAATCCCCTGGTCCCCCATCCCAACCGGGGCAAGAAAGCGAAACACTCGCGCCACCCCGCCGCATCCCTGCCAAGGGAGCCTACTCCGTTTTCGCAACGGGCACTGCCTGCTGGTAGCTTCCAGACGACCTCAACTGCACTTCATGTTCGGAACGGATCTCCGCCCCCACCGCGACGCTGTAGGTGCCGGAGTCGTAGGCAACTCCGATGATTTGGGTGGCGGAGGGATAAACGTCTTTGGCACGCACAATGCGATCCCGCACGCCGTCTGGCCCACCCACGCTAAATGACTCCACCTGGACCTTCACGAACGGTCTTCCTTCCGCGTCGCTGCTGATGGTTGGAGTGAGACGGGTGAAAACAAACTCTCCAGGCGCAGCCTCAAAAACGTCAGCCACCACCGGTTCGCCAGAGATGACCTTTCGATCCATGTTGTAACTTCGCCCCGCAGCCTCCGTCCTGAAGGTGCGCGAGTAGGCCCTCAACTCCTCATCCGAAAGACTCGACCAGTCAAAACCAGAGCCCGCCGATTCCAGCCCGTCCCGCAGGCCGGGCGAGGAAGGCTTCACGCTGGTGGTGAGCGCGGGTGAAACCGGGGGCGACGGTTTACGGATGGGCCCCTCCTCCACCCGATGCCGCCACCCAACCCACAGTGCCAGCATCAGCATGACGGAAACCATCACGATGGCAGCGGGAAGGGAGCGGCTTTTCATATCACACTACACAGCCAAGGCTGTTCTATTTGGCATTCCCGCGCTGCCACTGTCAATTTTCAAAATCGCGCGCACCGTAGAACGCTCAAGCATGAGCGCCCCGGCATGGCCCGCTCACGCCGCGCCCAGCGCCTGCCCCAGCTTCATCGCCACGGTCATGTCGCCCTTCACCTTCAGCGTGCCCATCATGAAAGCCATGCGGGGATTGAGCCTGCCCGCCAGCAGAGAGACAAAGTCCTGATCCTTCATCGCGAACGTGCAGGTCCCCTCCTCCTCTGCAGGACGCACCCCCGCCGAGCCGGGGCGGAAGTCCACCAGCCATGACCCGCCCTGCGGCCCGGAGAGATCAAAGCGGAACGTCGCATTCACCAGCGCCTGGAGTTCCGGGCTCCCCGTCTTCTCCGCCACTCTCGTGTTGAAAAGCTCTGCTGGAGTGTTGCTGGTGGAGGAGTCATCGGAATGGCTGGACATGCCGTTTTATCGAGCGGCTCTGCCCATCCTTCAAGCAGGAAAGCTACGTGGGGCGTTGCGTGGCGACCTCCCCGCCGCATCCTTCCACGCCCCCGGCGGGCTCACCTTTTGGCTGAGCGGTCATGAACCAGTTGCCCACACGGTTGGAGAAGTTCACACTCGGCCAGTCCACCCAACGCGTGAGCAAGTCTGAGAGCCACAGCGTCGCGATCACACATACCGCCAGCCCCAGCGTGGAGGCAGCCACGGGACCCAAGCCCAACTTCATGAAAATGACCGCGACGCCCTGCCCCACGGTGTGGAGAGTCAACGCGTGCACGACATAGAGCGCGAATGAGCGCTCGCCCAACCAAACCAGGGGTCGCCAGGAGAGCAGGCCGATCGCACCTGGGGAATAGAGGGCAAGCCCGACTGCCAAGGTCGCCGCAAGGTGGAGAGGCCACACCCCGAGTGAGGGATACCATGCGAGCCATGACCCTGAGAGATCCCGGGACATGTGCACCGACCCAATGGTGACCACCACCGCCAGAACCAGCAGAGCCACGCCGCCCCCCAGGCGAAAATCCGGGCGGCGCAGGGAGTGCGCAGCCAGGAAGAGCCCCGCCATGAAGTCCACCATAAACTCCTGCGGCCAAACAAACATCATCACCCCAAGCACCGCCGCCCAAACGAGTTCGCGCCGAGCCATCGACATCGTGCAGGCAATCAGGCCAAAGAGCGCAATCGATCCGACCAGCTCCAGCCGAACCGTCCAAAGCGGTGCGTTGAACCCCTGCCCCAAAAATGCCGCCTCCCACAACATGCTCTTGAAAGTCATCGGGACCATTCCGATGGTGAACATTGCAGATTCAAAGTGGGAGAGATCATTAAAATGGCCTGCGGAAAAGCCGCCTGAGGTATAGAGGAAAAATGAAGCCACTGTCGTGATGAATGGCAGCGGCAACAGTCTGAAATATCGCTTCGCAGTGGCTTTCGCCACCAGCTCATAGGAGGCCTTTTTCAGCAGGGGCCGGGCCAGGACGAATCCGCTCAACACCCAAAAGATATACACCATGAACTCCCCATTGAGCACCACCGAAAAAGGCGGGGTCATGATCCAGTCTGCCACCGCTGGCACTGGGTACTCGGTGTTCTCCTTTCCCAACGTGAACCAGGATCCTGGATACATCACCACTGTAGCATGGAACAGAAACACGCACATCGCCGCCACGCCCCGCAGGGAATCCAGGGCATGCAGACGATTTGCCAGTGACAAAGGGGCCCCTGCGGCCCGCCCCTTTCCCATATGCTGCATCAGCGTCAACATGCCTATAAGCAGAAACGCCGAACCGCCCAGGTGGGCCGCACGCATGAAAGCCGCAGGGAGATCCAGCGCCAGGATCACCTCCCCGCTTCTGGAGGACAGCAACTCCCGGAGAGAGCCGTTGAGATAAAGCATGTTACCCTCCCTCACGCGATAAGCAGGCTCGGAGGCACGTGACAACTCCTCCACGGCCCCCACTTCAATCGCCCGCTTTCCTGAAACCCACACGCCCGGTTCAAGCCCATACCGTTTTTTCCCAAACTCCTTTTTGGAAAGCCGGGTGAACACCGCCCCGGACACCTTCCCTTCACGAAACTCCTCAAGAGTCAAAGGGCGCCCTTTCAACGGGTTCAAAAGCAAAGATATCCCTGCCAGTATTGAGGAAATGACCAGCAGTGCAAGGAGGCCATAGCGGACTGCGCGTGACGATTCGAATCCGCGGGGGAAAATCATGTTTTCGCGTACCGCGTCCGCCTAGAAGGAACAACCTGAAAATGCTACCAGGAACTACTTTTTTCCCTTAACTGGCTCCTGCTGGTGATCCAGGCCATCCGGCCATGAGGTACACGCTGTAACGCAAAATCACAGCGAGCAGCGTCTCAGAACGCAGAGTCACCTTCTTTCCATTGGCAGCAGTTTAGGAGGGGGTGCGCCCGCAGCTCTGCCGCCCAACCTTCCATGCCACGCAGATGAGTGAAGATTTATTCCTCGTATGACGTAATCTCCCTTTCCTGCCCTCCCGCTCCAGCCCCCCTTTTTACACTCTCTCCCTTCAGCTCCCCATTTCATGAACCTCATCCGCCGCTCCTTCATCACCGGCTGCACCGCCACACTGCTGACCCTGCCGTATCTTTCCGCCCAAGAATCGCCCCCGGTTCTGCGCGATGCGGCCGAGGTCACTCCGCGCGGCGGTCTGCCCAACGTGCTGGCCAAGCTACAGGCCGGGCAAGCAGTGAAGGTGGGCTACCTGGGAGGCAGCATCACTGCCGCCCCCGGCTGGCGGGTGAAGTCTCTCAAGTGGCTCCAGGATAAGTTCCCCACCGCCAAGCTCTCAGAGATCAACGCCGCCATCGGGGGCACGGGGTCTGACCTCGGCGTCTTCCGCGTGCAGCGGGACGTGCTGGATCACAAGCCGGATCTGTTGTTCGTGGAGTTCGCCGTGAACGATGGCGGAGCTGACCCAGCCCGCATTCAGAAGTGCATGGAGGGCATCGTCCGCCAGACCTGGAAGGTCGATCCCGCCACGGACATTTGTTTTGTGTACACCCTGAGCGAGCCCTTCCTAAATGATCTGAAGGCTGGCAAGGCCTCCCGTTCCGTCACCGCCATGGAAGGCGTGGCCGACCACTACCAGATCCCCAGCATCCACCTCGGCATCGGCGTGGCCAGCCTGGAGAAAGAGGGCAAACTCACCTTCAAAGGTGAGAAGCCCACTGCGCCAGCCAAACCGGGCGATCCGATCCTGTTCTCCGGCGACGGCGTGCATCCCCATGTAGAGACCGGCCATGAGCTCTATCTCCAGACCATCATCCGCGCCTGGCCAGCCATTGCCGAAAAGGGCGCTGGAGCCAAGCCGCATGCACTGACAGCTCCGCTGCGAGCAGACAACTGGGAGAAGGCCAAGCTCGTGCCTGTAACTCAGGACATGCTGAAAGGCAGTTGGACAAAGATCGACATGCCCACCCACCCCATCGGCAAAGGCTATCAACAACGCCTCCCTGGCATGTGGAAGGCCACTGGTCCCGACGCCGTGCTGGAGTTCGAGTTCGAGGGCTCACACGTCGCCGGTTATGACCTCGTGGGCCCAGACGGCGGCCTGCTGGAAGTGACCGTGGATGCCCAGCCCCCGAAAAAACTGGCCCGCATCGATGCCCACTGCACCTACCACCGCCTGGCCACCTCCCTGCTGCTCACCGGTGCCCCCGAAGGCCGCCACCACGTGAGAGCCCAGCTCCTGGCCGAGGCCCCAGACAAGCGCAAAATCCTCTTCCCGAAGAATGTCCCGGACATGGAGAAGAACCCGGCAAAGTATCAGGACAACGTCTGGCATCTGGGTGGGTTGCTGCTGCTGGGGGATTTGGTGAAATAAATGCAGAGAAGGCAGAAGTAAAAAGTTGAGAGTGAAAAGTGACAAGTGCTGAGCGACTCCAGCGGCGCTCAGCCGCCTAAACCGCTGCGCGGGAGACGCCAGACTGGAAGACAAAAGACTCAAGACTTGAGTTCTGACCATGCGAAGTCGCTGTAGGCGATGAGGTAGGGGCAGCGCATTGGTTTGCGCCGCCCCCTCCCAAACCGGACAGGCAGTTTTCCCGCATCCGGCTTTCCCGTTGGTGCACTTTCAGGCTCTGCCCTTGCGGGCCTCTCTGCCCGACCTGACTTCCCGACGGGGGGCTCCGCAGGTCCGGTCCCTCCCATCTCGATCTGCGATCTGTGTTCTCAGGCGGACGTTCGCTCCCTTGGTCGGGGCAGGACGCTTGTCCCTGGCGGTGGCTAGCCCTTTGGGAAATCCGCCAGTGGTTGAGCCCCTCAGGCCGTTGAACGCTCTCACCCACCTGCCGCCCTTGGCTCCACCTGAGTTAACCGGCTTCATCGCTACTATGACGGCTCTGACTCCTGTCAGGGACCTCGCGGCCTCCTGTCCTGACAGGTTTGCCTTCGCTTCGCTCGCCCTTCGGGCAGCCTTCGGCTGGCGATCTCCGCTTCGCTCCGGTTCCTGTGTTCACTGCAACTCCCTTGCCCAACATACCACCACCAACCACCCTCACCATCTCCCCCACCGCCTCCGTGTCTCGCGTCGGGGAAATCACAAGGCTCATGGTCATGGCCCTGTCATAGCTTCGCCACTGACTAGCAGGCTCGCCGATAAATGCTGGCCGAATCGTGTTCACTTTCGTTGCGGTCTGTTGGATTCTTTCCATTGCTCCCCACCCCGCCTCACGGCGACGCAGTTATTTCAAGTTCTCAGTCAACTACCGGGCCCCGACTGGCTGAAGTCTCCCACTCCAGAGGGTTTTGCAGCTTCACAGCGCACTAGTCCGGTTGTCCCAACCGGCTCAGTCGCCGCACGGACGCACGACCAATCCCCCAGCCTTCCACTCCATCACTCCATCACTCCATCACTCCATCACTCCATCACTCCATCACTCCATCACTCCATCACTCCATCACTCCATCACTCCATCACTCCATCACTCCATCACTCCATCACTCCATCACTCCATCACTCCATCACGCGCCGCCCACCCCCTCCGCTTTCTTGAACAAATGCGCGCGCATGCCGGGGTCATCCGTCAATCCCGCCGCCCGCAGGCAGGCCTCACGTGCCTCCCCTGTCCGTTCCAGGATCTCCAGCACGTGCCCGCGGGCCGCCCAGTAGGGCTGATAGTCCGCCACACGTGCCTCAGGCAAAAGGTCCAGCGCCTCCAAGCCAGCCTCCGCCTTGCCCACTTGGGCGAGAGCGACAGCCCGGCCCACCATCGCCCCAATGCTTGGCGTGATCTGCACCAGCCCCTCATACAACAGCAGGATTTCACTCCAGTCCAAGTTACCCGTATCCGCACGGCTGGCGTGGATGGACTGAATGGCCGCCTCCAGTTGATAGCGACCCAGTTTCCTGAAACTCGATGCTCGCCGCAACAACTCCTCCGCCTCGGTCATGAGCGGTCGCGACCAAAGGGAGGTGTCCTGCTCATCGAGCGGCACAAAGTTCCCCTCCACATCATACCGCGCGGCACGGCGCGCCTCGCAGTGCAGCATGAGAGCCAGCAGTCCCAGCGCTTCGGGCTCCTGCGGCATGAACTGCACCAGGGTGCGCCCCAGATGAATCGCCTCCCGTGCCAGCCCATGCTGGGTGGCCCCGGCTTCCAACACATTTTCCCAGCCGGTCGTGTACGCCGCATAGATGGCATCCAGCACAAAGGACAGGCGCCCCTCCCACTCCGGTGGCTCCGGCACCCGGAAGGCAATCCCCGCATCGCGGATCTTGTTCTTGGCTCGAACCAACCGCTGCCCCATGGCAGTGGGAGAAACGAGAAACGCTGAGGCAATCCGTGCCGCATCCACTCCCAGCACCACCTGCAGCATCAACGGTGTCCGCACTGCCGGATCGATCGCAGGATGGCCGCAGACGAAGAGCAGCTTGAGACGTTCATCCGGGAAGGGACCGCCAGTGTCCGCCACCGTGCGCACTTCCTCCGCCAGTTGTTGCAAGTGGGCCTCGGAGTTCTGCTTCACCCGCTGATGCCGGATCTCATCTGTGATCCGGTTGCCCGCCACCCGCAGCAGCCACGCCTCCGGCTTCTGGGGCACCCCATCGCGCGGCCAGCGCTCCAGAGCCGTGGCCAGCGCCTCACTCAGGGCATCCTCGGCCCCCGCCACATCACGGGTGCGTGCTGCCAGATACGCCAGCAGCCGGCCATAGGACTGCCGCACGAGGGCATCGATGGTTCGATGAGTCTCCTCATCGAGCGCTCCTGGCATTGCGGCAGGTGCTGGATCAGACACGTCCATGGCCCGTGGTGATACGCGTGCTCAAGCAGGCCTGGCCGCCGGGCCTCCGACAGAGAAATGCGAGCCCAGGAGCGGCCGCACCTCCACCGAAGTGAAGGCCGCCGCCGGATGACGCGCCGCCCACTCCAACGCCGTGTCCAGATCCGGCACATCAATGATGCCAAAGCCCGCCAGGAACTCCTTGGACTCTGCATAGGGCCCATCATGCACCTGACGCTGGCCATCCCGCACCCGCACGGTCGTGGCTGCCAGAGGCGATTCCAGCCCAGCGCCCCCCACAAAGATGCCCGCCGCCTGCAGCGCCTGGCCATAGGCCCGTCCCGCGGCCAGCACGGCCGCGTCATCGCGACGGTCAAAGACTTCCTGAGATTGATGAACCAGCAGAGCGTATTTCATGAGGTGTTGCGGTAGAGCTTGTGTGCAGGCGGACCAGTTCATCTGACCGCGCTACACAGGGATGACGAGCCGCCCCACCCCATTTCGACAATTGCAGAAAAAGAAGAGCATCTATCCTCACACAAAGGCACGAAGGCACAAAGAAAATGCCGCCCGTCCGGCCACAACCGCCCCTTCCCCCTCCCTCTTGTCAATCCTGTCTCAATAAGAGCCTCCTGACCAGCCCACATCGCTACGCCTTCAAACAAGTGGCAATCCCCTCGTCATACGAGGTCTTGTGGTACCCACCCAAGAGTTCCCGCAAGGCAGAGTCATCCACGATCAGCGGGTCCGTCAGAAGGTAGTGCATCTCCACCAGTTCCCGCAGGATGGGATTGAACCAACCCATCATGCGGAGCATCAGCTTGCCCGCCACCATCAGCTTTGGTTTTCCCCTGCCCGCCAGAGCAAAGGCTTTTTCCGCGAACTCCCGTTGCGTGATGACGCCTGCGCCACCCAGATTCCAGGTGCGACCATACGCCCCGGGATTACGTGCAAGCTTCATCACCACCGGCCCAACGTCTGGCACGAACACAAACTCATGCGGCTTGTCAATCGGCCCCAGCATCTGCGCCCGGCCTCCGGATACGATCGCCTTGAAGATCCCGTCCAGATAGCTGCGCTCCACCCGTGGCCCATAAAAGTCGGGTAGCCGCATAAGGGTCGTCTGGATCTGCCCGGAGCGTCCCGCCTCCATCAGGATATCCTCCTGCTCCTTTCTCATGCGCCCCTTGTAGGTGTGGGGTTCACGCGGGTGAATCTCATTCACCCGGTCCGTCTGAGGGCGGCCAAAGGGGTAGAGCGTGCCAATCAGGACCACCCGCTTCACCCCGGCCTCGATCGCTCCGGCGAGCGTCTGGCGCATGATCTGGGGATGCAGGTGAAACTGATCATAGGGCACCCCTACCATCGTGATGAGCGTTTCCACCCCTTCCGCCGCAGCCACCACCGAGGCAGGGTCGTCTGGGTTCCACGTACGAATCTCCGCCAGAGGATCCGCTCCGTAGGTCCTTTGCAAAGACGTCGCATCTCTGCCCACCACCCTGTAGCGGACGCCCGCGTCTCGCAGTGCAGCGGCTATTGACGCGCCAATGGGTCCCGTAGCACCAAACAAGGCAAATTCAGTCTTCATAAGGTTATATTAACATCGTTAAGTTAACACCGTTAATTACATCTCGACAGTCCGATGTCAAACGACATATTTCAACCATGAGCCGCCCACCCCGCAGCGCCCAGGCCACCACCGATCTCAAGGACCACATCCTCAGCGCCTCGCGCACCATCCTGGTCAACGAAGGCTATGAGGCCCTCAGCATGAGACGCCTCGCCCGGGAAATCGGCTACTCTGCGACCGCCCTCTACCTCTACTTCGAGAATCGGGAGGCCATCGTCGCCGAACTCGGCCGCCGCGGCCTTGAGGACCTGGAAAAGCTCATGCTCCCCGCATTGACCCTCCCCCCAAAGGACGCCCTGCGCGAGCTCGCCCGTCAGTACCTGCACTTCAGCACCGGGCAGCCCGAATCCTACCGCGTCATCTTCATGCAGGACAGCGCCCTGGCGGACGCCATGTTCCGCAGCCAGCCCGGCAAGGACGCAGGCGGCGCGGGCCAGCGCGTCTTCGGCATGATCCAGTCCCAGTTTAAGCAACTGGTTTCAGGAAAGGACTCCGCACAACATCATGCCGAGGTCTTCTGGACGTCTCTGCACGGCATCGTCTCCCTCAAGCTCACCTGCGAAAAGTTCCTGCAAACCCCTGCGACAGACTTGGCCGCCATCGCCATCGAGGCACTGCTGGAACGAGTGGCACCGGCTTCCAGACGGATTCAGGCCGAGCAGAGCGATGGTTAATCCTGTCTCAGTAAAGCTTCCAGCCCCACACGATCCACCTTCCCCAATCCGGTTCGAGGAATTGCCGCAACACCTCGCACCCCGCTCAGTCGCTGATATCCCGGCACCCCCTCATTGAACTGCGCCCGCAACGTCTCCAAGGCAGCTTTGCTCATCTCCCCCACCAGCACCAGCCGCGTTTCCTGCCGGTCATCAGCTATCGGCCAGATCACGCATGAGGCAGGAGCAAGCCCTTCCTCCAGGTAGATCTTCTCAAGCCGGGCCTGCAACTCGGGCAGACTCACGAGTTCGCCCAACACTTTCACAAACGAAGCCTCGCGCCCGAGGAAACGGAGAAACTGTCGCGTGCCATGATGCCAGATCTGCACGCGATCCCGCGTGGCCAGTCCGGCATCCGGATCAATCGGCTCCCATTGCCAGGCCCCATCACGAAGGACCATGTACCCCTTGGCCAGAGCGCTGCCGCGCACGTGGAGCCGGTCCGTCTGATCTGTACCAAGCTGCCAGCAGGGCAGGACCTGCAGTGATTCTGGATCAAAGCCCGTCCTCAGGTGCTCCAGCGGCTCGGTGGCAATCTGGGAGGCCGTCTCGGTCATGCCAAAGCTCTGCAATACCGGCCAGCCCAACTCCAAAGCCCGCAACGCCACCTCCCGGTTCATGCCCCCGCCGCCCACGACGATGGCCCGCAGCGACTCCGGCGCGGGAAGCCGGGCCGCCACCAGATCATACACCTGCGTCGGCACCAGAGATACCAGAGTGACCTGCTCCCTCGCACACTGGTCAGCAAACCGGCCTGCATCCCACTTCCCCTCTAGAAAAGTCCACGCAGCACGGCTCAAATGGCAACGAGCCAGGATGGAGCAGCCTCCCACATGGTGCGTGGGCAGGGCGATGAGCCAACGGTCTTGAGATGTGGACTCAAGGTGCTCATTCACTGCCTGCGCTGAGATGAGCATCCCTTCCCGAGAAAGGCCCACCCACTTGGGCACGCCTTCGCTCCCGGAGGTTTTGAAATAACACAAGCCCGCCGTATCTGCCCGCGCCTGCGTCATCTCCTCCAGACCGTCCGGAGCCATCTCCCCTGGAGCCAGCGCCAGATGCAACCTTGTCGATTGCCAGAAGGCGTCGTTTTCCTGAGGGGTGTGCTGCATGTCCGTCGTCGGTGCCGGAAGGGTTCGCCCCTACAACTTCAGCCAGGCCAGCTTGTCCAGCACCTCATTGAAGCCCAGGCCGGTGCCCGCACGATCCACTGCCAGCACTCCGCCCACCGCACTCAGCCGCTCAAAAAAAGAATCCCTGGCAAAGAGATGATCCGTGGCCAGGCCACACAGATCCATGCGCCCACCGATCTCCTGCCACGCCAGGGCAGCCTCATACGCGGCAAAGCTCTGGCCAATGGCATGGTCCATGGCGGAGGTCATCACCACCCTCACCCGCTCCGGCACGCCGTCCAGCATCTCCCGCCACTCGCGACGCCCGGGCTTGAGCACCGCCACGTTAAAGCCCTCATCCGCACCGCGCAGAGCTTTGTCCAGAGCCAGATCCACCGCATAGCGTCGCTGCATATCCTCCCAGGACTCGGGGTCGTACGGAAAGGGATCTTCCACAAAGTCGAGCCGCGCTCTCACACGCGGGGACATCCACTCCATGAAGTTGCGAAACTGATGGGGCTCCAGGCAGGAGTTAAAGTCCGCGCGCAGCTTCACCCCGGCATCCCCAGCCTTGGCGGCAAAGCTGTCCAGCCAGCGCAGCACCTCCCCCACGTTGTTCCAGCCCTTGGTCTTGATCGCCCCCCACCCCTCTGCCACGACGCGGCGCATCTGCGGCTCACTGGGCTGGTTTTGATCCCAAGAGTAATGACACGGCGGAATCTCCAGCCCTGCAAACAAGCTGACACCCGCCCGCCGCGCCGCGCCATCCACTGCCGCCATGCGCAGAGCACGCTCGATCACCTTTGAGGTGCCGCCGTCTCTCAGCAGGTCCAGTTGATCCTTGATCGGCGGATCGCCGAATTCCGGCCAGGGGTGCAGGCAGCCCACCCCGCCGTCCACCATGATGAGCACCCCGTGAAACTCCCGCCGCTGCGACACCGCATTCAGCGCACCGCGGGAGTACAGCGTGTACGGATGAATGTAGTAGGACATAGAGGTGGAAAGTTGAGACGGGCTTCGCCCTGGTTGAGACGCTACGCTGGTTTAGACACTTCGTTGGTTGAGGGATTAGCCCCAGATCAATGCGGCGATGAAGGTGAAGGAGAAGGCCAGGAGGGAGGCCCCGGCCATGGCGAGGAATTTGTTGTAGCGGGGAGAAGGTTCTGTCTTCCAAATCGCAGTGGACAGGGCGGCGGCGGCAAGGAATGCGATGGCAAAGGGAGCCCACCGCACGGCAGGTGTCTGCCAGTAAAAGCAGAGTGCCAGGGTGATGAGGTAGAGCAGCGTGATCTCCACCCGCGCGAAGGTTTTGCCAAAGCGCACCGCCAGCGTCTTCTTGCCCGTCTTGGTGTCCTCCTCTATGTCCCGCAGGTTGTTGATGGCAATAAGCACGGTGGAGAGACAGCCGATCTGCAGACCCGCCACGAGCGCCTCCACATGCCACTGACTACTCTGCACAAACGCGGAGCCCGTCACGGCAATGAGGCCGAAGAACAACACTACGAAGAGCTCCCCCAGGCCGCGATAGGCCAGCGGCACGGGTCCACCTGTGTAGCCGTAGCAGAACCACAAGGAGGGAATGCCTATGGCCAGAATGGGCCAGCCGCACTGCCAGATGAGCGCCGCGCCCTGCACGCTGGCGATCACCAGAAAGAGCACCGCCGCCTTCATCACCGCGCCGGCGGACATCATGCCAGACGCGGTGATGCGCACGGGCCCCAGGCGCTCCTGCGTGTCGCTCCCCTTCATCGCATCCACGGCATCGTTGAAGAAGTTCGTGGCGATTTGCAGGCAGATGCAGCTGCCCAGCGTGGCCAGCATGAGCCACACGCAGAACTCCCCGCTGAGCTTCCAGCCCAGCGCGGAGCCCACCAGCACAGGGGCCACGGCGGCCCCCAGCGTCTTGGGACGGGCCGCCAGGATCCAGGGTTTGATCTGTCCGGCGATCATGATGCAGGCACTGAGTTAGATCTTGAACCGCATCACGGCACGCGGGGGAACTTGGAGAAGTCCGGCTTGCGTTTTTCCACAAACGCATTTTTGCCCTCCTTCGCCTCCTCACTCATGTAGTAGAGCAGCGTCGCATTCCCCGCCAGATCCAGCAGGCCCATCTGGCCATCGCAGTCTGCATTGAGTGCCGACTTCAGGCAGCGCAGGGCCAGCGGCGAGTGTGCCAGGATTTCCCGGCACCATTTCACCGTCTCCTCCTCCAGTTCCGCCAGGGGCACCACATGGTTCACCAGGCCCATGTCCAGCGCCTGCTGCGCATCATACTGGCGGCACAGGTACCAGATCTCACGCGCCTTCTTCTGCCCCACGATGCGGGCCAGGTAGCTGCTGCCCAGACCGCCGTCGAACGAGCCCACCTTCGGCCCCGTCTGGCCAAACCGGGCGTTGTCCGCGGCAATGGTCAAATCACACACCACGTGCAGCACATGACCGCCGCCGATGGCGTAGCCCGCCACCATGGCGATCACCGGCTTGGGAATGCCGCGAATCTTCTTCTGCAGGTCCAGCACGTTCAGGCGCGGCACGCCATCGCTGCCCACATAGCCCGCGTGACCACGCACCTTCTGGTCTCCACCGGAGCAGAAGGCATCCGGCCCCTCACCCGTGAGGATGATCACCCCCACTTCAGGATCCTCATGCGCCACGTCAAAGGCATTGAGCAGTTCATGAACCGTCAGCGGACGGAACGCATTGCGCACCTCCGGCCGGTTGATCGTGATTTTCGCGATGCCGTCGCTGGACTTCTCCAGCTTGATGTCCTGGTATTCTTTAACGGAGGTCCACATGGTCAGGGTCGGTTGTCAGGAAGGGTGTCGAGGTCGTAGATCGGGAAGAAACGCTTTAGCGCAGCTTGGCGGGGAAGCATCCCGTTTCGCAGATTTTGTACGCCTGGAGGTCACCAGACGCCTCGTCATCCGCTCCGGAGCCCTCAACAGCTTCCCGATCCCTCTGCTAAGTGCCCGTCCTCGGTGCGGGCCACCGCATACTGAACCCGCATCGCGTCAAGAAACTCCGAGAGAGGCCGTCCCCCTCCCGAAAGCGCCGTTGCGATCCCTCGCTTGATGGCGACAACAGCTTCCCAATCCTCCATGCAGGCTGACTGATCTAGGGTGCCTTTCCCGTGGTTATCCAAGAGTGCAGCGTAGTCCGGAGGATGCATAGCAAAGGATCGCAGCGCACCGAGCCTGCTCAAGTCAATTCTCCACCACTCCACCTACTCATACCCAATCGACTCAAACACCGCCCCACCCAGCAGCTGATCCCCGTCATACAGCGCACAGATCTGCCCGGGTGTGAGCGCCCGCTGGGGCTCATCGTACACCAGCTCTGCGGCCCAGCCGTCTTCCCTCTCAAAAGGCGTGTACATCGCCATCCCCGCCGGGCAGCGATAGCGCGGCTGGGCGTTCAGCCGCCGTGGCACCAGAAGGTCCGGCCCCGTCGTGGAAATCTGCGTCAGAATCGCCTTTCGCGCCCAGAGCAGCGGGGTATCCGCCTGCTCAATCGCCACCACCAGCTCATTTGCGGCGGGCCGCTTCGCCACCACCACATAGGCCTGCTTGTACAGATTGGACGGCACCCGCAGCCCCTTGCGCTGGCCCAGGGTGTAGAGATGCAGACCGCGATGCTCGCCCAGCACCTTGCCTTCCAGATTCACAATGTTCCCGGGATTGTCCGGCACGAAGGTCCTTAGGAAGTCCTCCATCTTCACCTCACCGATGAAGCAGATCCCCTGGCTGTCCTTCTTCTCCGCCGTCTTCAGACCCAGTCGGGATGCCTCCACCCGCACCTCCGCCTTGGGCAGGTGGCCGATGGGGAAGCGAGCAATCTCCACCTGCTCCGGTCGCATCATGGCCAGGAAGTAGGTCTGGTCCTTGTTGCCATCCACGCCGCGTCGCACGATCGGGTGCGCCCCCGGCTCCGCAGGCAGCTCCCAGCGGGCATAGTGCCCGGTGGCGATGGCATCATAGCCGTGATCCTTGGCCCACTCCCAGAGCACGCCGAATTTCATCTCCCGGTTGCACATCACATCCGGGTTGGGCGTGATCCCTTCCTGATACCCGGCCAGGAGGTACTTCACCACCTTCTCCCGGTACTCCCTCATCAGATTCACCACGCGGAACTCGATCCCGAGCTGGTCCGCCACCGCACGGGCATCCTCGATGTCCTCCTGCCAGGGGCAGTGGCCGATGATGTTCTCCTCATTGATCCAGTTCTTCATGTACGCCCCGGACACATCATGCCCCTCGCGGACGAGCAGGGCGGCGGCGACACTGCTGTCCACGCCTCCAGACAGCGCGGCTAGGATCTTCATGGGAATCAGTTCGGTAAGGGAAAGGTACGCCCGATTTCCCACGCCGGGCGGGGAAAAACGGACCCGCGTAGTCGCTTGCCCTTCGCCCCCTGTCAATCCCCAACCACCAGGTCGGGTGCGACCTCTCGTCACGTTTTCCCTCTTCCCTTTTCCCTGTCTAGAGGCTACCAACTCCCATGTCTCAAGCTCAGAAAGAACCTACCGGCCCCTTCAGCCCGTTCTACGGTTGTGCCATTCTCATCATCGCCATTTGCACCTTCGGCGGGATCGTCGGCTGGACCCTCTACAGCGGCTACCGGCAGGACAAGGAGATCAGCCAGTTCACCATCGACAACGCCCCCCCTCTGCCTACTCCCACGCCCAGCGAGGAACAAAGAGCCGCCCTCCTCACCAAGCTGGACTCCTTTGAAGACGCAGCGTCCAATGGCAAAGCCGTTCCCCTCCTCCTCAGTGTAGAGGAGCTCAACACCTTGATCGTGATCGCAGGGGAAAAGGAAGTGGCCGACTACCGAGGCATCGCCCTCTTCACCAGCATCGATCCCCAGGCCCAGCTCCTCATGGCCGACCTCTGCTGGCAGATCAACCGTCTCCCGGGCAGCGACGGTCCCAAGCGCTACCTTGTGGGTAAGAGCGGCTTCAAACCCGTCATTGAAAACAACGCCCTGGATCTGCACATGGAGACGCTCACCGTGCCAGGCAAGGAGGTCAGCCAAGGCTTCTTCCTCCATCTCAAGACCATCCCCTGGCTCAATGTCGCCAAGCTCAAGCCTCACGTAAAAGCGGTGCTGGAGAAGGTGACCAGCGTCGAGTTCAGCCCCGATGGCTCCTCCATCATCCTGCACTCCACGGCCGGCACCGGGGTCACTCCACCAGCTTCTCCGACAAAAGCAACAGCTCCGTAACTTTGGGATGGGCAAGTGGCTGCGGGACGCTACAATCGTGGCCCGTTAGCTTGGCACGTGTACTGCTTTTCAAAATAATTGTCACCGTGGCTAATCGCAATGATTGCCACGGGAAACAGAAAAGCAGTGTGCGTCAACCCCACCTTGCCCATGCATACGACGATCCGTCTTGCCGCCTTGTTGTTGCTCGTGATTGCGGGTTCCTCCGCCCGGGCAGAAGCCCTGAACGCCGGACTGCCGGCGGAAGACCTGCTCGAACTGCAAGCGCAGCAGTGCGAGGAAAAAACAACCGCACCAGCACCCTCGCTTGATGCGCTGAAGGCGGAGGTCGGCCGCCTCACGGTCGAGAAGGAGAAACTCTCCACCGAGCTCGCCCTGGCCCAGGCCGCGGTGGAGAAGGAGCTCAGCCCCTCCAAGCTCAACACCCTGCGTCTTCAAGCCCAGCTCGCCGAGCTGAAGGCAAAGCAGGATCTGGCAGAGTATCAGGAAAAACTCGCCGAGGAAAAAGCTCTGGAGGAGGACAAACGCACCCTCGACCGCGCCCTGCTGAAAAGCAGCATCGCCAAGGCCGAGGTCGAGACGGAACTCGCCGAGATCCGCCGCATCGAAAATGCCACGCAGAAGGAGATCGCCCGGATCAACTCCGGCATCGCCCTGGAAAAAGAGGAGGAAGAGGCCCGCAACTACGCGATGTCTGACCCCGTGTATCTCACCGAGCCCCTGCAGGGTCGCAAGCTGGTCATGTCAGACCGGCGCATCGCCCTGAACGGGCCCATCAGCATGCGCACGGCGGACAACGTCATTGCTCGCATCAACTATTTCAACAACCGCGATGCCAAGCTGCCGATCTTCCTCGTCATCGATGACAGCCCCGGTGGCTCTGTCATGGCAGGTTACAAGATCGTCAAAGCCATGCAGGGCAGCCAGGCCCCCGTGCATGTGGTGGTGAAGTCCTTCGCCGCCAGCATGGCCGCCTGCATCGCCACCGTGGCCAAGCACTCCTACGCTTACTCGAACACGGTCATCCTCCACCACCAGATCCACTCCTTTGCCGGGGGCAATCTCACTCAGCAACAAGAGTGGCTCAAGGAGATGGAAGAATGGTGGCGCCGTCTGGCTGACCCCGTGGCGGTCAAGATGGGCATCTCCCGCGAAGAACTCATCAAGCAAATGTATGCCCACGCCTCCAGCGGCGACTGGAGCGAGTTCGGCGACAACGCCCAGAAGCTGAAGTGGGTGGACCACATTGTGGATGAGATCCAGGAGACGGGCACCATCAAGAGCCCCGACGTCGCCCCCAAAGCCCCCGGATCCGGCAGTGTCAGCGCAGACGATGGCATGGAAGCCAGCGCGCACGGCTCCGGCCCGGTGGCAGAGCTCAAGGCCCAGGTGGACGAGAAAGGCCGCCCCTACATGTCCCTGCCCCGCCTGAATCCCCGCGATTGTTATTGGCTTTACAATCCAGATGGGTATTTTCGGGCACCGTGAGGTAAGTCCGCCCACCCTTTTCCCAGGGTGGTCCCGCCTCCGGCAGCCTTTCCCAACCCGACTGCATGGAGAATCCCTGGACCACCCTGTCCACCCGCGAGGTGTATCACAATCCCTGGATCCGCATTCGTGAGGACCAGGTGATCAATCCCTCCGGCGGCCCCGGCATTTATGGTGTGGTCGAGTTCAAGAATCGCGCCGTCGGTGTCATCCCCATTGATGAGCAGGGCTACACCTGGCTCGTCGGCCAGTACCGCTACTGCCACGAGAGCTACGAGTGGGAGATCCCGGAAGGCGGCTGCCCCGCCCATGAGGAATTGATCGACTGCGCCAGACGCGAACTGCTGGAGGAAACCGGCATCATCGCCCAGAGCTACGAGCTCATCCTGGACGGCATGCAGCTCTCCAACTCCACCACCAACGAGGTCGCCTACATCTACACCGCCCGCGGCCTCTCCTTCACCGAGGCCGCCCCGGAGGATACGGAGAAGATCGACGTAAAGAGAATCCCCCTGGAGGAAGCCATCGAGATGGCCCGCAACGGCACCATCCGGGACGGCATGTCCGTCATGGGCCTCCTCTGGCTCGGGAGTCAACCGTAGCCCCGCTGCGCGGGGAGACACAAGACTGGAAGACTCCAGACACAAGACTTGAGCGTCGCCTGGGATGACCGCGCCTTCGCTGGCGACAAGTTGATCCCCGAAGGGGATTTTTAGCACAGCCCAGTGGTTGGACGAGCCTCAAGCGAGTCAACCCTGGGTACCTCCGAGGAGGAGGATCAGGTGGGAAGGCCAGTAGCATCCGCTTTCTCCCCACCGCCATCAACACCTCCATGTCGCACGAATGCCCCTCCAACCAAACCCCTGGGAACGGTCAACCCCCAAAAACTTCACCCAGCATTTGACAGCCTTTCCTAGCTGGGTATCCTCCCTGCCCCACTCTACCCAACCAGCAATCGTATGCCCACCGTTGATATCATTTTGAAGGAGAAAATCGCCAATCTCGGTGCCGAGGGCGACGTTGTGAAAGTGAAAGGCGGATTCGCCCGCAACTTCCTGATCCCGCAGGGCAAGGCCTATGCTGCCAACAAGGGCAACCTCCGCCAGTTGGACTCCCTCAAGAAGGTCCGCGCGGAGCGTGAGGCCAAAGAGATCGAAGAAGCTGAGAAGATCTCCACCAAGCTCAAGCGCCTGAAGCTCAAGCTCACGCTTGCAACCGGCCAGGCTGGCAAGGCTTTCGGCTCCATCACCACCATCGACATCCAGAAGGCCGTTGCCGAGAGCGCTGCCAAAGTGGAACTCGACCGTCACCAGATTGAGCTCGAGAAGCCCATCAAGAGCACCGGCACCTTCGAAGTGCCCGTCAAGCTTCACGCTCAAGTCAACTGCTTCCTCAAGATCACCGTCACCGCTGCTGACGGCACTGAAGTCGAAGCTGAAGAGACTGAGGAATAAGCGAGGGCTTTTCCAGCTGCCTCCGTTTACCTGCTGTTTTTTGGACCCCGCACAGATATCTGTGCGGGGTCTCTTTTTCTCTGTGTTGTTCACATAAATTCACAGCGTTTCCTTCTCGCTCGTCCATTGATTTTCGATTAGCATCGTCCCCGCCCCATGCCAGAGCCCGCCTCCAACGTCACCCCGTTTGACCCGGCAGCCGCCAATGCCCCGGCGCTGCAAAAAGGAGGCCAAGGCAAAAAGAAGGGAGAGGTTGATCCCCTAAGTGACATCAACCGCGCCATGCCCTTCAGCGATGACGCGGAGAAAGGCGTGCTCTCCTGCTTCCTGCAGAACCCGACGGACCTCATCAACGATGCGCTGACGACCCTCCCGGTCGAAGCCTTCTACCACCCTGCCAACCGCCTCATCTATGAGGTGCTGCGAGAGTTCAACAACGACGGTCGCCCGATCGACCTCGTCTCCCTGTCGCACTACCTGATCGACAAGGGCCTCATCGACAAGATCGGCGGGCCCGCCACTCTCGCGGATCTTTACTCCTTCGTCCCCACCCCGGCGCACTACGAGTACTACAAAGGCATCCTGCACGACAAGCACCTGCTGCGTCGTATCATCAGCGCCTGCACGGAGAGCATTCAAAACGCCTACGAGTACCAGGAGGACGTCCCCCTCTTGCTCGACCGCGTGGAGCAGCGCATGCTGAGCGTCCGTGAGGACACAGAGTCGCGCGATACCATCAAGCCCCTGCGTCAGCACATCATGGAGGCCGTGGATACCATTGAGCACCTCCTGCTCAACCCCGGCCAGATGAACGGCCTCTCCACCGGCTACCGGAAGCTCGACCAGCTCAGCACCGGCTTGCAAGGCGGGGAGCTTTTCGTCATCGCCGCCCGTCCCTCCATGGGCAAGACCTCATTCTGCATGAACATCGTCGAGTATGTGGCGGTGGAACTGCAGCGCCCCGTGGCCTTCTTCAGCCTGGAAATGAGCGCCTCCGTGCTGGTCCAGCGCCTCATTGCCGGCCGCGCCGGCGTGAACATGAGCAAGCTCAAGAGCGGCCTGCTCAACCGTGAGCAGATGCGCGCCGTCACCACCGCGTGTGGCCAGCTTCAAAAGTCAGAGATCTTCATCGATGAAACACCCGGCCTGGACATCATGGAGTTCCGCGCCAAGGCCCGCCGCTTGAAGAAGCAGCACAACATCGGCCTGATCACCATCGACTACCTCCAGCTCATGACCTCCGGGTCCAAGCGAGCCAAGGAGAACCGGCAGATTGAAATCGCAGAAATCTCCGCCGGCCTCAAAGGCGTGGCCAAGGAACTGGACCTGCCCATCATCGTGCTCGCCCAGCTCAACCGGGCCGTGGAGCAGCGCAAAGGCGGCCGCCCCATGTTGAGCGACCTTCGTGAATCCGGCTCCATCGAGCAGGACGCCGACATGGTCGGCCTCCTCACCCGTGACGATTACGCCGGCAGCAAGACCGAAGTCGGCACCGAGGAGGAAGAAGAAGCCAAAAAAGGCAAAGCCGTCCTCATCATGGCCAAAAACCGTAACGGCCCCACCGATGACGTCCCGCTGAGGTTCATCGCGGAGTACATGAAATTCCTCGAACGCGAGCCCGATCCGGATGAGGGGCAGTAGTCCGGTGCGTCAGTAGTCCGGTGCGTCAGTGGGCAGTGCGTCAGTGGGCAGTGCGTCAGTGGTCAAGGTGTTGGGGCTGGATGATAGTGGGGACGTGGCGTCAGCTTGCGGGAGTTGGTGGTTCAGCCTCCTTCACTACCGCTGCACCGTAGCACCTCCCTCTCTGCTGACCGAGGAAACAACGGCGGCATGTAATGGGGCAGTGCGTCAGATTGGGGCGGCTTGGGAGTGGCGGGGGTATGGCGGATGTGTTTCGAGGTCTCCAGCAGGGCGGTGTGGGTCCCCCTCTCGTCGGCTGAGGTCCGCGCCGGGGTTGGAGTACCGCTTTCAAGCGGAATCACCCCTCACACGTCCCATGACGTCCGCCCCCATCCAGCCGGGAGATCGAGTCTCACCGCGAGCACCTCAACAACTCTGCGACTCCTGATTCGATCACGTATACTCCAACCCTGCTGCGGAGCCGGGGCAGTGATTTGATCGGGCCGGTTGGGGCGTGAACGCTGGCGGCAGCGTAGCGCAGATTGCCAATCTGCTGTGCCGCCGATTGGCAATCGGCAATCGGCATTCGGCGCTGGAGGGGTTGGCCGTCATCCAGCCTGGAAGCGCCGTCAGGGGACGATTGTCACGGACCGGCACCGGAATCCCCTCACTCCCTTTGCTGGCACCCCGCCCTCTGATTTGCCATCGCATCCCGCTTGCAAGATCTTGTGACTACGGCGTCACTGTGGCAGACCGAGGGCCCATCCCCTCCCCCGCGCTCCGGGCCACTAGTTTACTGAATTACCGATTTACTGAATCACCGAAAATGTCCGCTCACGCCAACACCCTCGGCCAGCTACTCCTTACCGGCATCCCTGGTCCAGAACTCGACTCCGAAACGGCCGCCCGCCTCAAGAAACTCCAGCCCGGCGGCTTCATCCTCTTCAGCCGCAACCTTCAGGACGCCACCCAGCTCCGCAAACTCTGCGATGACCTCCGGGACCTGAGCGACATCGAGCCCATCATCACCATCGACCAGGAAGGCGGCCGCGTCTCCCGCTTGCGCTACATCGGTCAGGAGCCGCCGAACGCCCAGCAGCTCCGCCAGAAGGGCGATCCCCTCCTCATCAAACGCCACGGCCAGCTCACCGGCAGACTGCTCCGCCTTTTCGGGATCAACCTCGACCTCTGCCCCGTGCTGGACATCAGCTACGACGACACTGCCGACAACTCCCTGAAAGGCCGCTGCTACGGCACCGACCCCCAGCAGGTGGTGGACAATGCCGGCACCTTCAATCGCGCCATGCGCAAGGAAGGCGTCCTGAGCTGCGCCAAGCACTTCCCCGGCTACGGCCCTGCCGAGTGCGACCCCCACGAGTTCCTGCCCATCATCGAGAAGACAGCCGAACAACTCGAGAAGGAGGAACTCCTCCCCTACCGCACCCTCCTGCCCGAGCTGGACAGCGTGATGGTCTGCCACGCCAACTACCGCGCCTACGATCCCCAGAACGAGCGCTGGCCCGCCTCCCTCTCCCACAACATCGTGCAGAAGCTCCTGCGCGACCAGCTTGGGTTCGATGGCCTGGCCATGACGGATGACCTGGACATGGGTGCCATCCTTAATGAAGTGACCTTCGAGCAAGCCATTCAGGAAGCCGTGAAGGCCGGAAATGACATGGTCATGATCTGCCACCGCCTGGAGATGGTGGAAGAAGCCCGCCGCCACCTGGAAGGTGTGCCCGATCCGATTCTGCACGACGCCCTCATCCGCCTGGAGAAGACCAAGAAGAAGCTCGCCTTCCCCGACAAATTCAGCCTCGAGAAATTCGCCGCCATCAACGACGACATCTGGAAGCTCCGCGTGGACACGCTGGGTGAGGAGGGTGCCAAGAACCTCAGCGTGGAAGACGGCAAACGATCCCCTGTAGAGCTGTATTGATTTAGCTCCGATTTCAAGAGCCCTCACCAGCCGTCGCCCTTTCATCGGGGCCGCGGCTTATTATTTCCTAGATCGCAATGGATCACCCCACAACGTCGCCACAGGCGTAGTCCGGTTGTCCCAACTGGCTCAGTCAACGGAGGGACCAAGCGCACAAACACCACCGTCTCCACCGACCACCCACGACGCCTCCGACGGGGACCGTCGGACTACTCCCGCAGTGTCGCCACGATGTCCCCCACCTATCTCACAAACTCTTTCGCCGCCCGCAGCCGCGCCACATCCTCTTTGTCCGCAGGGGTGAGCCCCATCCCCTCCGCCTTCTCCAGCCACTTCATGGCCTCCTCCACTCTACCCGCGGAGCCGTAGGCGGCCACCAGCACCAGGATCTGGCTGGGATCCTTCCAGCCCGAGCCCTCACAGGCCCTGGTGGCGTGCTGTACTGCAGAGCTCGCATCTCCCACTTGCAGCGCCATCAGCGCCTTCACGCGGTGGGCCTCCGCGAGGTCGGGGTTCAGCTTGAGCGCCGAGGCCACATCCGCCTCCGCGCCCACGTTGTTTCCTAGTTTAAAGCGCGCCATCGCCCTTGTGGCGTAGCCCATGCCGAAATTGGGGTCACACTCCAGGGCCTTTGTACAGTCGGCTTCTGACCTGGCGTAGTCATTGTTGTTCCCGTTCAGCCAGGCCCTGCGGAAATAACTTCCTGCGCTTCTGGGCGCCAGCGCGACATAGCGGTCGGCCGTTTTCATGGCGTTGTCGAGCTCCAGAGTCGCCCCGTACGCATACGCCAGCATGTCCAGCGTGGTCAGATCATTCGGAATGAGCTTGATCGCGCCCAGCAGTTCCTTCTTGGCCAGCTCATATTCCCCGCGCTGCTGATACACCAGCGCCTTCCCGGTATAGGCCCGGCCCAAGATGTCTTTGTTGTCCAGCCCCAGCGCAATCGCCTGCGAAAAGTCCGCCAGCGCCTCATCCTGTTTGCTGCCAGTCTTGGCGCGGGTGACTCCCCTTTGCAAGTATCCCTGGCTGTCATTGGGATCCAGTTCGATCAGTCTGGTGAACACCTCCTCGGCACGATCTAGTTTGGACCTTCTACCGTACAAGTTCCCCAGCAACCACCACGCCTCCCGATCAAGAGGCTGCACTTTCACCACCACTTCCAGGTCACTGATCGCCGCGTCATGCTCGTTGATCTCGGCATACAGATTTGCCCGGTTGTAGAGAGCCCCCACATTCGTGGGATTGAGCTTGGTCACCTGTGTGTAGTCAGCGATCGCGCCCTCATATTGCTTGCGGGCATGGCGAATCTTCGCCCGCAGCGCATAGCCGCCGTCCAGGTCAGGCATCGCCGTCAGAGCCCGGTTGGCATCCGCGAGCGCCTCATCCAGCTTCCCTTTACGGAACAGGATGTTGCCCCGCACCACATAGCCATCCGGATTCTTGGGCTGCAGCTTGATCGCCGCCTGCGCATCCGCCAGCGCCAGATCCAGCTTGCCCTGCCGGAAATAAACGTTTGCCCTCTCCAGTCTGGGACGCACTTCTCCCGGTGCGTAGCCGATGCATTTGGTAAACTCATCCGCGGCCACACTCAGATCGCCCCTCTCAATAGCCTCCTTGCCCTTCAGCGCGGCCTCAAAGTAGGGCGACTGCTGGGCTGAGAGCGGAGACATTCCCACCAGGAAAGCCAGCGAGGTCACCACCGCGCAATGGCCCGCCCTGAATCGCCAACCCGTGGTCGCCGCAGATCCTGCTTTCTGACGACGCTTGCTTGCGTATGCCATACAACAACCTCACTCCCGCTTTCCTCATGTCAACACCCGTCAATTGCCCCGGATTTCCACCCTACCCCAATCCTCGCCTTGCTAATGCCACCGCTTCGTGGCAAAACGCTCACAGTCAATCTTTCCACCCCCGCCAACAGCCCTCAGGCCAGCGGCCCCCCATCCATCCATGCTCCCCGTCGTCCAGCAACTCCTCGTCCTGCAAGACCGCGACCAGCGCATCCGCAACCTGAGCAAGGATCTCAAGGACATCCCGAACCTCCAGAAGCGCGCCCATCTCCGTCTGGCCGATGATGAAGCCGCCGTCGCCGAGGCTCTGGGCAAGGTCCGGGAGGTGGAACTCAAGATCAAGAATCTCGAGCTGGACATCCAGACCCGGAAAAACACCATCGTCCGACTCAAGGACCAGCAGTTTGCCACGCGGAAGAACGAAGAGTTCCGCGCCATGGGCAACGAGATCGAACGCTATGGCAAGGAGGTCTTCAATCTGGAAGACCAGGAGCTGGAGTTGATGGAGCAACTGGAGACAGTGAAACCTGCCCTCTCAGAAGCACAACAGAGGCTCAACGCCACCAAGGCCAGCGTGCAGGAGGAGATCCACGAACTGGGCGAGCGCGCCAAGGCGATCGAGGTGCGACTGGGGGACCTTCGTGCAGAGCGGCTCAATCTCGCCGGCCCCATCGAACCCGGAGCCCTCGCCACCTACGACCGCCTCATCAAAAGCAAGGGCGATGCCGCCGTGGTGCTCGTAGAAGGCGGTGCCTGCAAGGGTTGCCACGTCAAGGTGATCTCCGGCACGCTCAACTCTCTGCGCGCCGACACGGAGATCACCCACTGCGAGCAGTGCGGACGCATCTTATACCTTGAAGGCTGAGTGACCTAACGCTCTGATCCCGTCGGTGCCGTGAAGAGCCTTGCCTCCCAACCGAATCTCCGACGGAACTTCTGGATGCACTGTCTGGAAGGCGGGCTTTACATGTCCGGCACGGCCTTTCTGGGTCCGGAGACCGTTCTGCCCGCCATGGTGCACTCTCTGGGCGGAAGCAATCAGTTGACCGCCCTCATGCCCGTGCTACTGCCCGCAGCCTACGCTCTGCCTGGCCTCTTTGTGGCCCCGCTGGTAGAGCGGCTGGGGAGGCTCAAGCCCTTTGTCGTTTTCTTTGGCATTCTCCAGCGGCTGCCTTACCTGCTGACCGGTCTCTTCATGCTGCTGGCCCCGCAGGCGTCGGCCATTATTCTCACCCTCGTGGTGCTCACCCCGGTGGTTTCAGGCGTGGTGGGTGGCGTGGGCGTGAATGCCTGGATGGAGTGGGTCACCCGGCTGATCCCCCAGCACCTCCGGGCCTCCGGCTGGGCCATCCGCTACCTCATCCAGGGCATTATCGGCCTTGCGGCGGGCCCAGTCATCCATTGGGTCTTCACCCACCAACCTGGGGCTCACGGGTATTCCACGCTGCACCTCATCTGCTTTGGCTTCCTCGCCCTGTCCCTCGCGGCCCAGCTGGGTATTCGGGACGAGGCACCAGCCCCTACCCCAGCGCAGGCAAAGAAGCCCCCCCTCCCTTTGCGCTACGGACCTTATCTCACCGCACTGCCGGGCATGCTGCGCTCCCAGCCGCAGCTCATCCGGCTGGTGCTCGCCCGTTTCACCGGCATGGGTTACCTCATGCTCGCCGGGTTCATGAGCATCCACGCTCTGGAGGTGACCCAACAGCCCCAGGCCGCCATCGGCCACTTTGTCCTGGCCAATATGATTGGCTCTCTCTTTGGCAACGTCTTCGCCGGCTGGTGGGGCAATCGCCATGGGGGCAAGGTGATCATGCTCCTCTCCCGCTGCCTCTGTCTGGCTCTCTGCTTGTGCCTCCCGTTCATCTCCAGCTTCCCGGCCTTCCTGGCAGTGTTCTTCGTCTGGGGCTTCGGCCTCTTTGTGGACAAGGTGGGCGACCTTACCTTCAGCGCGGAGCTTTGCCCTTTCGAGCGGCGTCCCACCTTCCAGGCCATGCTCGCCTTCTTCCAAATGGTCAGCCTGCTGGGCTCCGTCACGCTGGGTGGCTGGGTGTACACCCAGACCGGCAGCTTCCAGTCCCTCACGCTCATGTGCGGACTCTTCGCCACCGTGTCCATTCTCATTCTCCATTCCATCCCCGAGGTGCGGAAGAAACACCTGCCGCCCGTAATGGGTGAGAACCCGCCCATGGGGTGACCGGCGCGCGATTGAAATTCAGAATTCTGCGATTCCAATCACAACCACCCGTGCTAACGGAAACCCCAATGTCCATTCCCACTCCCGAACCTGTAGGCACACACATCTCCATCTGGGGCGAAGGCTCGCTCTGGGATCGCGACTCGCTCCTCTACGTGGATATCGAGGCGCACAAGATCCTCCGCTTCGACCCGAAAACGGGCACGGAAAAGATCTGGGATGTGGGTGAGCGCGTCGGCACCGTGGTCCCCCGAGCCAAGGGTGGCCTCGTTTTTGGCGGGGACAAGGGCATCTCCTTCCTGGATGAAGCCACCGGTGCGGTCACCCTGCTCGTGGACCCAGAACCCCACCTGCCCCACAACCGCTTCAACGACGGCAAATGCGACCCCGCAGGTCGCTTCTGGGCAGGCACCATGCCCACCGATGTGAAGGCTCCCAAGGCCTCCTTGTACTGCCTCTACCCCGATCACACGATCACCAACAAGTTCAGCCCGGTCACCGTCTCCAACGGCATCGTCTGGACCCGTGATCAAAGCACGATGTACTACATCGACACCCCGCGGCGCAACGTCCTCGCCTTCGACTTTGAAGTCTCCACGGGCGTGATTTCCAACGAACGCATCGTCATCGACACCGCCCAATGGAATGCCTCCCCAGATGGCATGACCATCGACAGCGAAGACCGCCTCTGGGTGGCCTTCTGCCACGGGGCTGCCGTGCGCTGCTTTGACCCGAAGACCGCCAAGGTCGAGGCCGAGATCGCTCTGCCCTGCATCGAGGTCACCTCCTGCGCCTTTGGTGGCGACGACTTGGGCGACCTCTACATCACCACCGGCAAGGCCAAGATCGAGGAACCCCTCGCTGGTCGGCTCTTTGTGACCCGCCCTGGCGCCAAAGGCGTCCCGGCCGTGCCCTTTGCAGGCTGAGAACCTGTTGGGAAAATCTCTTTCCCTTCATTAAACCTGCCACCCTGGATATTTATATCCAAAAAGGGTTCCCAGACTTACGTCACTCCCGGTTCGAGGTGCTTCCCGCAAACCAAGAACCGGGAGCTTGCCATCCGCGCTTCTCCCGCCACATGATGGCACCATGAAATTGAGCGCGACAACCGTGGCAGAGGCCGCTGCCCGCATGGGGGTGACCACGGAGGAACTGCAAGGCGTACTGGCACTGGGTGAGGAGCACAGCTACCAGTCCGGTGACCACCTGTTTTACGAGTCCACCCCCCGTCGCTGGCTGGGCTTGGTGCTGGAGGGCGAGGTCGAGCTGAGTCACGGGTTGAATGGCATGTCCGTGCATCTCGCCACGGCGACTGAGGGCAGCCTCCTCAGTGAGGGTGTGCTCTTTGATGACCTTCCCCATGCTGCCACTGCCATGACCCGCTCTGGCACGGTGGTGTGGGAGCTTTCTGCCGACCGTGTTCACCAGCTGCGCGCCACCTCACCGGGGCTGTTCTACCGCATCTGCGGGAACGTGGCCAGCCACATCGGTCGTCGCCTCCGCGAGTCCAACCGCCGTCTTTCCCTGCTCATGGCGCAGGCTCCCACACTGAGTGGATTCCGTCGTGAGCACGACCTTCTGGGTGAGCGGGATCTTCCCTCCTCCGCCTACTACGGCATCCAGACCCTGCGGGCAGTGGAAAACTTCCCTCTCTCCGGCATCAAGCTGCATCACTTCCGTCACTTCGTCGTCGCGCTGGCCTATGTGAAGAAAGCCGCCGCCCTGGCCAACATGGAGCTGCATGTGCTGAAGGAGGATCGCGCCCGCGCCATCGCCGCCGCATGCGATGAGATCATCGAGGGCAAGCTGCACCACCAGTTCGTGGTGGACATGTTTCAAGGCGGGGCTGGCACCTCCACCAACATGAACGCCAACGAGGTGATCGCCAATCGCGCTCTGGAGCTCATGGGGCACGCCCGTGGGCAGTACCAGTTTTGCCACCCCAACGATCACGTCAACTGCTCGCAATCCACCAACGATGTGTACCCCACCGCGGTGAAACTGGGGGTGTACCTCACCGTGAGAGACACGCTTTCCGCCTTGCGCGACCTGCGGGAAGCCCTGCGCGCCAAGTCCACGCAATTCAGCCATGTGCTGAAGATGGGGCGCACGGAAAATCAGGACGCCGTCCCCATGACCCTGGGTCAGGAGTTCGGAGCCTACGCCGTCATGATCGGCGATGGCCTGCGCCATCTGGAGCGGGCCGCTTCTGACCTGCTCTATGTGAACATGGGGGCCACCGCCATCGGCACTGGCATCAACAGCCCTCCTGGCTATGCAGACACCTGCACCCGGCGGCTGGCAGATGTCAGCGGCCTGCCCGTCCAGCTCGCAGAGAACCTCGTCGAAGCCACCCAGGACTCCGGCGAGTTCTCGATGCTCAGCGGCGTCATGAAGACCGCCGCCGTCCAGCTTTCCAAGATCTGCAACGACCTCCGCTGGCTCTCCTCGGGCCCACGTTGCGGCCTCTATGAGATCCGCCTGCCCGCCATGCAGCCGGGCTCCTCCATCATGCCGGGCAAGGTCAACCCCGTCATCCTGGAGGCCGTCAACCAGATCTGCTACCAGATCATCGGCTTTGACATGACCATCTCCATGGCCGCCGAGGCCAGCGAGCTGGAACTCAACATGGCCGAGCCCGTTATTGCCTTTGACCTCATCTTTGGCCTCACCCTCCTGCGCAACGGAGCCATCATCCTCGCCAGCCGCTGCATCTCCGGCATCGAGGCCAATGAAGAACGCTGCATGCAATACGTGCAGCATTCCATCGGCCTGGCCACCGCCTTGAATCCCATCCTGGGCTATGAGCGCTCCGTCGCCATCGCCCGTGAAGCCCTCGCCACCGGGGCCAGCGTCTATGACCTGGTGCTGCAGAAGAACTGGCTCACCCACGAACAGTTGGAAGACATCCTCAAGCCCGAGAACATGACCCACCCGCGTCAGTTGCCCGAAGCTCCGCCCGCAGCGGATATATGATCTGAGATGAGGGAGAGGCCCCTACGGCCACACCAGGCTTGTTCCCGGGGTACAGGCGGCGGGGGTTCCCAGCCCCGATCACCCATCAAACGTCCCACGACCCTCTTCCCACTCCGCCCACCCCACAGACCGCGGGGCCGGGGACTCCAACCCGCTGCGCGGGAGACACAAGACTGGAAGACAAAAGACTCAAGACTTGAGTCCTGACCATGCGAGGTCGCTACGGCCGTAGTCCGCTTGTCCCAGCCCCGCTCACCGGCCAAGCGTCCCATGAAGCAGACCACACTGGGCACGCCCTCCCCCTGCGCCAGCCCTCATGTCTGGCGCGCCAGCCCTCATGTCTGGCGTCTGGCGTCTTCATGTCTGGCGTCTGGCGTCTTCATGTCTGGTGTCCCCCCTTCTCCTTCTCAACCCCGCCGCCGACGCCGACGCATCACCATTGCCAGCACCCCGGCCACCAACAACAACGCCCTACCAGGCTCAGGTGCCACGATCATGATGATCCCGTTTGAGGCGAACTGCGACACATCGTAATACAGCGAACCATTGGCCAGCGTGGGCAAATACAGATCACCCCCGCCAGCACCGCCGGACCGGAAGTTCTGCCCCACGTCAAACCCGCTGCCGCCCAGCGCCCCAATCCAGTCCATCAGATCCAGAATGGTCCCCGCCACCGGGTCGTAGCCCGTGGTGAAATCAACCGTGAACGTCGTGCTGCCATCCATGGAGAGCTGCCCTTCGATATCGAGGAAATCGTGATCATAGCGATTGCCAGCGCTCGCGTAGCCATCCCAGGTGCCCAGGTTGTTGTTGATATAGGTGTTGTAGGCTCCTGAACCCACCTCCAGCGCCGCGAATGCGTTGTCCACGGCCATGTTCACCCCGCCCACCTGGAACGCGAAGGCACCCGCGCGAGCGTCAAGATTGCCCTTCACCGCCAGCGTGCCCAGATTGGTCAGGTCTCCCGGTGTCACCGCACTGCCCTGCAGGTCCCCTGGCCGCATCGTGCCCTGCAGCACGTGGGTGGTCGTATTCGCAGGCGTCACGGTGTCGCGCACGCCTTGCACCGTACCCGTTCCAGCCACAGTGGCCCCGCTCTTCACCCACAGCACACTGGTGGTCGCCCCCGTTCCCGTATCGCCCACGGCGCGCGTGGTCTTGCTCCCGCCGCCCCCCACCTGCAGAGTTCCGGTGTCCACCGTGGTGCCACCTGTATAGCTGTTGTCCAGCGTCAGCGTGGCATTCCCCGCACCGGCTTTCACCAGGGAAAGGCGGGCGGCCGGATCCGCGTCTTCCGTCTCATATATCGTCCCCGCAGGCGTGCCATCGCGGAAGTAGGCATCCCAGTTTGCATGGGTGGTCTGGGTGATCGTCAGCGTCCCCGCCACATGCGAGGCGTTTTCAATGACTTCCGTGGACCCCGCCCCGGTCTCGCCGGTGGTGGTGAGGTTGCCAATCGTAACGGCATTGCCCCCCACCTGCAGAGTGCTGTTGAAGCGAAGCGTCACGTTGTTGGAGGCACTGGCAGCCAGGGTGTTCCCCAGTCTTACGACATGCATCTTGTTCACATCGCTGGTCGCGTTTCCAATCGTCAGAGCCCCAGTCCACCCGGTGTTGACCCCATTCAGCTCGAAGTGCCCCCGACGTTGGTCCGCCGCCGTCCCCGTTCCCATCGATGTCGTGAGATTCTTCGCACCACTGAACTCGCCGTTGAAGCGGGCATAGGAAACACGCAATCCGCCGCCCACCACGGAGATCTGCATTTCAGAGGCCAGAATCAGATCACTCTGCAACGTGATGTCGCCATTGAAGTCATAGATGTCCGTATCCGTGGGAGTGGAATCGTTGCCCACCGCAATCCGGTTGCCACCCGTACCATTCACCACGAAGTCGTGATCCTCCACCAGCCAGTGGTTGTTGAACTCATTCACGGAAAGACGCCGGTAGCTGCCGGAGCCTTCGATGCGGATGGGTGCCGCAAAGTTGGACCCTGTGTTCTGCCCCTGCCCGCGGGCGGAGAGAGTACCCTCCCTGATGGTGATCGCACCGGTGTAAAGAGCATTGTTCCCCAGCATCACCAGGCTGCCGCCACCAGTTTTCACCAGATCACCCGTCCCGGAGAGATACCCCGAGCTGGCAAGGTCCAGTTGGGCACCGGTCGCGATGTTGAAGGTCGCCGTCCCCAGGATTTCTGTCACACCGATGAGGCCGAGCCGGCCCCCTGTCACCTTCAGAGTCGAGTTGTTTTCCAGCCGCACCCATTCCTCGATGCTGGGAATGCCGGTGTTGCCGTTCCGAAAGAACTCCAGCGTAGCGCCATCGCGCACCACGGTCGCGTCCATCCAGGAATCATTGGAACCCAGGGCCGTAAAGGTGCCCACAGCCGTATTGCCGGGAATGAACACCCGCAGGGTTCCCTCCCGCACATCCGTAAGGCCACGGTAGGTGTTGGTCGTGGCCGTGGTGCTGGTCGAGTTGTCGATCACCAGCATGCCGCTGCCCGTCTTGATCAGATCACCCACGCCCACGCTATTGGTGTTGGCCGCGTTGACGATGCCGCCCGTGCTCGCATTGGTCTCCGTATAGATGAAGTTCCCCTCCGAGGCGATCACGCCTGAAAGCGTGGTCGTACCCGTGGTCACATCAAACCGCCCGCCATCTCCCCCCAACGTGATGGCCCGGGCCGTCGTCAGATCCGCCGTCGTCCGCAGCGCACCGCCATTGAGGTACAGCGCGTTCGCGGAGTTCCCCAGATTGCTGTCCTGGTTCACGGAGACCACCCCGCCCACCAGATGCACCGTGCCGGTGAACGTCTTGGCCCCGCTGAGAGTGGTGACCCCAGTCCCGGCATGTGTGAAGGAGACAGCGCCCGCAATGTCAGCGCTGATGGTCGTTCCACCCGTACCGTAGTTGTGAACGATGAAGTCCTGGCTGTTCCCGCTGGCGAGACTGCCATTGGCAAACGTCAGGGCCGCACTGTGCCCAGACCCGATCAGCACTCCGCCCTCCGTCAGGGTCAGGGTGTTCCCGCCCAGATCCACAGAGGTCACGGCCGAGTCATTGATGCGCAGGCTGTTCGACTGAGTTTCGCCACTCAGAGAGGCGTTGAGGGTCAGATCGGTGTTCAGTCCGGTGCCAAATGTATTCAGTTCCCCACCGGTGTGCGCGTAGCCCGCCACGTTTCCTGAACCATTGATGTAAGCCCACTGGGTGGCAGTGTTGTTGGCCGTACCAAAGGTGGCCCACCCACCCAAACGCACGCTGCGAGGACCCGCCGCACCGCGAGTTAGGCTGATCACGGAGGTGCCAGCGCCCGAGGTGACAAAGTTGAGCGTGCCTCCTGTCCGCCGATCCACCGTCGCTGCGGTGATGCCCGCCAGGGCGAGAGTGACATTGCCGCCCGTGATGGTGTCCACGCTGACCTCCGAGCCCCCGGCCCGCACCGTCAGGTTGCCCGTCATCTTCTCAGCAATCGTACCGGCACTGGACTTGATCAGACGCACGTCCCCACCTGCGGTGGTGAACTGAGCACCGTCCAATGACTGCACCTTCACGTTGTTGATCGTGCCGTAGTCCAGCAGCAGCGTGCCGCCCAGAGCATACACCCCGCCGTCCACGTCGTTGTTCGTCCCCGTCTTTCCGGAGAGACGCACCGTGCCACGCCCCACCTTGGTGATCGCGCCCACTTCATTCGTGAGGCCAAACCCGGTGTCCTCCATGATCTCCATGCGGATGTTTACCTCCCCACCCGCTGCCGCATAGAAGCGAACATCGCGGAAGTAGTCTGCCACGTTGGCCGTACTCGCATCGTCGGAAGTTCTCGGGTTGATGTCCAGCCGCTGCGTCCCGTCACCGAAGGTCACCACCCCTGATTCATTCTCCCCACCCAACACCACGTTGGTCACCGTGGTGTTGTTTCCGTTACCGATGGTGAGGGCCGCAGTGGCGGTCGTGCCGCGATAGAAGGTCTGCCCGTCCTTGGTCAGCATCAGCGCCACTTCGCTGCCCGTGCCGGAGCCCTCGATCATGATGGTGCGGTCCGTGCCGTTGGCGCTGGTGGAAAAGAAGTTCCCCGTCCCCTCATACCGCATGTAGCCCTGGCGCAGGTAGAGGAATCCCGCCAGCTCCATCGCCTTGCCCACATTCAGCGTGAGGTCCGCGGCATTCATTTCAAACCGCAGGCGGTCATCCCGCGTCGCAGTGGCACCTGTCGCAATGTCCTTCACCGTGCCGAGCAGGTTCACCACGCCCGCACCGCTGCCGTCGAAGGCGACTCTCCGCGTGTAGCTACCGTCATTCCCCTGGTAGGTGCTGTCCGTCACCGGAGCATCCTCCTTGCCGTACACATCCCCGTAGATGGTCAGCGCCGCGTTGTTGGACACCTGCAGATAGCTGGGAGTGCTGGAGTTGCCTCCTAGTCCCACATTGCCCACGATCACATCACCATCCCAGGTGTTGTGCCCGGCGTTGGACTTGAACCCCACCGTCGCAGAGCCGTTGGATACTCCCAGCACCACATCCCGGCCCTTCACATTGATCCCGTTGGTCAGCTGTAGCAGGTTCGTGCCAGCGGTACCGTTCACATACACCGTGCCACTGCCCCCCAGGCCCAGATCATTGCGCACCTGCAGGATGCCTTCGTTCACATACACATCGCCAGTGAAGGTGTTGCGCCCCGTCAGGTTCAGAGCCCCATTCCCCAGCTTGCTCAGCCCAGCTGTGCCGGTAATGGAGGACTCAATGTTCAGCGTCCCCGTGGTGACACGGATCATCGCCTCCCGGCCCGAGAAATCCAGCGCACTGCGCAGCCCGAGAATGTTGCTGTTCCCATTGGCAATCAGCATCCCGGAGCCTTCGGTCACCGTCGGGTTCGCATCCGCACCTGCGGCATGCCCACCCAGATAGAGGGTCTTGTTCGCTCCGATGAGGGTGTTCCCGGCCGTGATCTTCAGCGCATTGTAGGCCGTGTTGGCACTCAGGGTGGTATTGGCTGACTGCTGGGCCACGTGTTCCCCAATCTGCCCACTCGTCAATACCGCGTACTCACCAGAGGTCAGTGGGCGCAAGTAATCATACCCGCCCACAGTTTCCAATGTCATGAACTCCGTCCCCGTGGTGGTCGAGGTGGACACACTTCCAAACGCTCCAATGTACAGATCACGATCCGTGCCAGTGCCACCCGCACCCGAAAGCTCAGCCGCAGAGATCGCCCCCGTGGTAACGCGGAAATAAACGACATCATTGGCACCTGAATTCACCGTACCAAAGCCTGTGGCGTTCTCACCAAAGAACACCACCTGCGATCCCGCCGAACGAGAGAGGTCAGACACCGTCAATCCGGTGACATTGGCACCCGCCGCACTGTCAGAAGAGAGGCGAATGTGGCTCACCCCGTTGGCAATGGATACCGCTCCCAGCTCCTCCGTCACTGCCGCTGTCGTCAGACCATACAAGGAAAGAACGCCTCCCCGTAGTGAGATGGAGGCCGCATTGTTGACACGGTTCAGGTTCGCCGCCGCCCCAAAGCCATTGGAGGCGGTCCGGCTGTCGAGACGCAGTTCACCAAAGCCGTCAATGATGATGCTCGAGGTGTTCGCCAACGCACCGTTCGCGCCGATCAACTGCAGGATCCCCCGGGAGACCGTGGTGCTGCCCGTGTAGGTGCTGGCACCGGCCAAGATCTGCGTACCGGTACTGGCTTTCACCAGCGTCAGGGCACCAAGGCCATCTTCCATGATGCCACCGTAGGTGCCACCCCCACCGCCCTCATTGATTCGCAACGTCACCGCTCCCGCCACGGCGGAAGTGATCACCCCAGAGGCCACTCCGCTCCCGGAGCTCAGCGCATCCAGACCTTCACTCTTGCCATTGAGGTCAAATTTGCCGTCCACCAACAGGTCGGTCTGATAGAAGATCTGGTCACCGCCCGTGCCCGTGATGCGCATCTCCGTGCCCGCACCAATGCTGGAGACAGCATTGCCTCCCAGGGCGTGCACAGAAGCGGAGGAGTTCTTTGCCAGGAACACCACCGTCGCTGAACCGGCGGCCGTCGCGAAACGCCCATTGCCATTGTCCGAGGTTCCGCCGATCACGACCGTGCCCCCGCCCGTAAGCGTCACCACAAATGAGGTGCTCCCAGACACGGCGGAGGTCGTGAGCGTCCGTCCGGTCTTCACATTCCAGGTTTGATCGCCCGATGCGACATTCAACGTCATCACGCCAGATCCGTTGTTGGCAAACGTCAGATCCTGGGTAGCCGCCGACATGTCGATGGTGGTCGCCCCGCCCGTCCCGATCAGGTCGATGACCCGGCTTGAGTTGTTGACCGCACGGATGGTGACCGCCCCGGACGGGTCAATCACAGTGATCTTGCCCAGATCCAACCCACTCGTCAGATCCATGGTCGTGAGCAAGTTCGTCGGGTTGGTTGCCGTGGCGTCAAACTGGACCGTGCTTCGGGTGCCGGAGGTCACATCAGCAGGCACGCCTCCCTGCCAGTTGCCGACGGTGCTCCATGAACTCCCACTCGCTCCAGACCACACACTGGTGGTGGCTTGGGCGGTCAGTTTTTGTGAAGCGGTGAGACCTAGAAAAAAGAGCGCGAGGAGGGGTTTCGGCAGAGGAGGCATTGACGAAAAGTGCTAAAAGGGGGCGAAAACTTACCAAAACCGGGGTGCAGGTCCATACTTTTCGCATCCCGACCAAGGATTCGGCGCAGCCCCCCTCAACTTTTGGTTTAGGGGCACACCTTCCTTGCCCGCCCTTGCCAGCAGGGTGTAGAAGAATGTCTGCCGCCTCGAAGAATCCGGTGACACCCCGTCACAAATCCTTGAACTTTTACCTGCACCCCCTGTCTCACCAGACGAGACTCCCGCAACCTCAACTACTTCACGATCATGGGCCTGATGGATTATTTTAAAGGACAGTTCCTCGAAATCATCGAGTGGACCGACGACTCTCGCGACACCCTGTCCTTCCGCTTTGTCGATGAGGACAAGGAGATCAAGAACGGTGCCCAGCTCATCGTGCGGGAGTCACAGGTGGCGCAGTTCGTTTACCTCGGCCAGTTCGGAGACACGTTCGAACCCGGCAAGCACACTCTGGTCACGGACAACATTCCCATCCTGAGCACGCTCAAGGGATGGAAGTACGGCTTCAATTCGCCATTCAAGGCGGACGTTTATTTCGTCAACACCCGCCTCTTCACCGGCAACAAGTGGGGTACCAGCAACCCCATCATGATGCGGGACCAGGACTTCGGCATCGTCCGGGCCCGGGCCTTTGGCACCTTTGACTTCCGCATCGTCGATCCCAAACTCTTCCTCAAAGAAGTGGCCGGCTCCGACCACCACTTCCGTCTCGACGAATTCGCCGACACCATGCGATCCCGCATTGTCAGCGTGTTCAGCGACGCCCTCGCTTCCGCCAAGATCCCCGTGCTGGATCTGGCCACCCGCTACACAGATCTGGGCGATGCCCTGCTGCCGCTGATCAACCCCACCCTCCAGGCCAAATACGGCATTGAGTTCCCCAGCTTTATCCTGGAGAACGTGAGCGTTCCGCCGGAAGTGGAGGCCGCGATCGACAAACGCAGCAGCATGAGCGCGATCGGCAATCTCAACGACTACGTGAAGTTCCAGATGGCCGAAGGCATGGCCAAGGGCGGTGGTGCTGGCGCTCCGGCCGAGATGGCCATGGGCTTCGCCATGGCCCAGGAGATGATGAAGAACACCAATCTCTCCCAGGGAGGTGGCAGCACTCCGCCCCCGCTCCCCGGCGGAGCTCCCGCAGCCTCAGCGGCTCCAGCCCTGAATGTGGACGTGCTCACCCCCGCTCAGGTGGCTCAGGTACTGGGAGTCACAGAGGAGGACGTCATCGCCAGCATCGACTCCGGCGACCTCAAAGGCAAAAAGATTGGTAGCGCCTACCGCATCACCCGCGCCGCGCTGGATGACTTCCTGAAACACTAGGATCCAGCCCTCACGGTGCATCTGGGTTTTTGCCCGCTCTCTGGACCGCCTGCTGCGTGCATCTCGCGCGCGGTATGGCGGTTCTTTGATGCCACAGCCTCAGCGACCTGACTCCCATGTCTTCAGACCTCACTGCTATCAACAAGTTCTCCTGCCCGGCCTGTGGTGCCGAGGCCGTGTGGAACCCCGGCAAAAAGGCACTTATATGCCCGTACTGCGGCACCGAATCCCCGGCCGAAATCAAGGCCGACGGCAGCCTCGTCGCCGAGGGCGACCTCATCGAAGCCCTTCGCAACCTCTCAGATGAGGACCGTGGCTGGGCCGCCGAGCGCAAAACCGTGCGCTGCCAGAGTTGCAACGCCATCTCCGTCTTCGATGAAAAGCGAGTGGCTCAACGCTGCGACTTCTGCGGCTCACCCGCCCTCATGGCGGTGGATGACATTAAAGCCCCCATCCGCCCCTCGGGCCTGCTTCCATTCGACGTCGCCGAGTCCACGGTGCGCGAGCAGATCCGCCAGTGGTATGGCAGTCACTGGTTCGCCCCCAACAACCTGAAGGGCAAGGCCATGACGGACACGGTTCACGGAGTTTACCTGCCCTACTGGACCTTTGACGCCCAGGTGGCCGCCCAATGGGAGGCAGAGGCCGGCTTCTACTACTATGTGCGCAACTCCAAGGGCGAATCCGAGCGCCGCGTCCGCTGGGAGCATGCCAGCGGGGCCCTGGATCACTTCTTCGATGACACGCTCGTCCCGGCCTCCAGCGGGGTTCATGAAAAACTCCTCCATCAGCTGGAGCCCTTCCCCACCACCACCGGGATCAAGCCCTATGATCCGGGCTACCTCTCCGGCTGGGTGGTGGAGCAGTACCAGATTGACCTCATCGGGGCGGCCCAGTCCTCCCGTGCCCGCATGGACTCTGCCGTACGCGGCATGTGCTCCTCCCAGGTGCCCGGGGACACCCAGCGCAACCTCCAGGTTCAAGCCGACTACTCCGCCCAGACCTTCAAGCACATCCTGCTGCCCGTCTGGCTGCTCGTGTACACTTACGGCACGAAAAGCTACCAGGTCACCGTGAACGGCTCCACCGGCAAGATCGCCGGGGAATACCCGATCAGCTGGATCAAAGTCGCCCTGGTCACCCTGCTGGGCCTCATCGTGCTGTTCATCATCATGTACTTCAACAGCAAGTAGGCCGGACCTCACAGCTTCAGCCCCCTCCCGCCACCCATGCAGCCGGCTCCGCGCCCTGCATGGGTTTTTTTCGCCGCATGTCCCGTCGTTACAAGTTATTTCCCCCACCTTTCAACCGTCCTGCATTTGTCCGCAAATGGAATGACAAAAACGTGCATACAAAAATAACTCAACATTTGACACAAGCATGAGTTCAACTTATCAAACAACCTCACCTTCCCGGTGAGAATATCGCACCAAATCCCCCTCTTCCATGTATATCCCCACTTCCGTCCGGCTTTTGCTGGCGGGTGCCTTGCTGTATGCCGGCACCTACGTCGCCCTCCGTGCCACCAGCCGCGTCGTGCTGTATGACGGCCGCGTTCTTCTCGGTTCCTGGACTGCCGGCCCATCTCTTTTGGATCCCAGCATTTCAGACGAGTACTTTCAAGTCTCCAGCTTTAGCGGAGGCTTCTTTGCTCCCCTGGCTGCTGTGGACGGAGCCATCAACAGCTCCCTGCCTTTCAATGACAAGGCAGGAGTCACCCCGCTGCGGGGCAAGCTCTCCAAGAAAGAAGCAGAGCGTCAGCTTTCAGACAAACCCGATGGCTGGTCGGTTGTCAGCGGCTGGTATGAGCACCAGGAGAAAGATCACCACGAGAGCTATCACGTGGTGTTGAAGACATCCACAGACCCCGTCGCTTCGGACGGGCAGTTGAACGATTTGGCCTACAAGCTCTCCAAAGGCAGCTCCCCCGGCGGACCGCCTGTGGTGGAGAAACTTCCCAACTCCCAATCGATCGACGTTCACACCTTCAGCACCGACTCCAATGTCTTCCGCGGTGCCGGAAATGAGGGTCACTGGGCTGAGATTGTAGTCGATGACGGCCAACTCCTGGCTCTCGTAAGCTGGGGCCGCAGTGTCCCATCTGAAGAGCAGGCCGCCGCGCGCTAGCACAGGCACCGCCCCCACTTACTAACTCTTGCATCCATCTTGGGGATGTCGCGTCCAGCATCTGGCTGGCACCCGACATCCCCTTTGCATTTCGCACTCATGAAATGAGGCGGGGTTTTGACATGCTTTTTTACTCTGCGGCCACCTGACCTTGAAGCTTGTTCGTGAGTAAAGGAGGCGGGGGTTCCCAGCCCCGCTCACCCACCAAGCGTCCCACGATCCCCTTCCCCCTCCGCCCATCCCACAGACCGCGGGGCCGGAGCCCCCCCTCCTCTACTCTGCGGCCACCTGACCTTGAAGCTTGTTCGTGAGTAAAGGAGGCGGGGGTTCCCAGCCCCGCTCACCCACCAAGCGTACCACGATTCCCTTCCCCCCCTCCGCCCACACCACAGACCACGGGGGGGAGACCCCGCCTCCTTTACTCCCCTGCCAACTGTCGCAGCCCGCAACACCTGCCACAGAAGAAACAAACACCCCTCACCCTCCTCCGCCTCACAACCTCCACAATGTGCACATTTTCAACACATTAACCCAACTCTGATCATGGCACGGGGGCTGCAACTGCGCGGGCCTGCCTAGCGTCGTCATCTCACCCATGAAGCGACTCCAGCGCCCCTCACTTGCTCACCTGCCTCCCACCATGAGACGACTCCTGCATCTGCTCCCCATCCGCACCGCCGCCGCCATCACCCTCCTGGCCACCGCTGGCCCCTCCCTTGCCGAGACCGTCATGGGGTTTATCTATGTCGGCCCCAAGGACGACTACGGCTACAATCAGGCCCATGCCGAAGGCGGTGCCGGCGTCGGCAAGGTGCCGGGCGTGAAAGTCGTGGAGGAGGCCAGCGTCCCGGAAACCAACGCCGTTCAGGAAACCATGCTGAACATGATAAACATCGACGGGGCCTCCGTGTTGTTTCCCACATCCTTCGGCTACTTCGACCCTCACATCCTCAAGGTTGCCAAGGAGGCCCCTGAGGTGCAGTTCCTCCACTGCGGCGGGCTCTATGATGAAAAAAAGCATCCCAAAAATGTCGGCAGCTACTTTGGCTGGATCTATGAAGCCCAGTATGTGAACGGCATCGTCGCTGCTCACGCCTCCAAGTCCGGCAAGCTGGGCTTCATCGCCGCGAAGCCCATCCCGCAGGTGCTCATGAACATCAACGCGTTTGCTCTGGGTGCCCGTAAGGTCAATCCCAAGGCCACGGTTAAAGTCGTCTTCACCGGAGACTGGGCCATGCCGGTCAAGGAAGCCGATGCCGCCAACAGCCTCATTGACCAGGGCATCGATGTCCTCACCTGCCATGTGGACAGTCCCAAGGTGGTCACCCAGACCGCCGAACGCCGCGGAGCCCACGTCTGCGGCTACCATGCCAATGCTGCCGCCCTCGCCCCCAAAGGCTACCTGACCGGAGCAGAATGGGATTGGAGCAGCGTTTATTCCAAGTACGCGAAAATGATCCAGGAGGGCAAATCCCTCATGAATGGCGGCATCCCCCATCTGATCCGTGGCGGCTTCAAAGAAGGCTTCATCAAGATGTCACCCTATGGTCCCGCCGTGTCGGAGGCCGCCAAGACAGATGCCGATGCCGCCAAAGCGGCCTTCATGGCTGGCACCCTTGAGGTCTTCACTGGCGAACTCAAGGACAACGAGGGCAACGTCAAAGTCCCCGCGGGCGGTGCTCTGAAGCGGGACGATCCCGCCATCGAATCCATGAGCTGGCTGGTCGAAGGCGTACTGGGCAGCACCAAGTAAGTGGGTCCGTTGCTTCCCTGATCGATGGCCGAGCTCTCTGCCACTCCCTCTGTCCAGCCCGGCGCTCCCGGGCTGGCCCCTCTGCCCGCCAGTCCCCGGCTGCGTCCCGCCTGGGGTCCGGCGTTTGAGGCCATCCTCATCCCTCTGGGGGCAGTCACCCTGGCGCTGGTCCTGTTTGGTCTTTTCTGCAAAGCGCAGGGTCAGGACCCCCTTAAGGTGTACTCCAGCATCTACAAGGCCTCCTTTGGCAGTTGGTTCGCTTTTCAGAACACCCTGATGCGGACCGCCCCGCTGATGCTCACGGCTCTGTGTACGGCTCTGCCAGCGCGCCTGGGCATGGTCGTCATTGGCAATGAAGGAGCCCTTGTCATGGGCGGCATCGGAGCGGTCATTGCCGGTCTCGCCGTCCCGGCGTGGCCACCCGCTCTGGCCCTCAGTTTCATGGCCCTTTCCGGCATGATCTGGGGTGGTCTCTGGATCTCCCTCTCCGCCGGTCTGCGCCAGTATCGCGGGGTGAACGAGACCATCAGCAGCCTGCTGCTGAACTACATCTCCATCGCCATTCTCAACCATCTGGTGAACGGGCCCATGAAGGACCCCACCAGCCTGAACAAGCCCTCCACCTTCCCGATTGCGGAGGAGATCATGCTCGGCCGCATCACCTTTGGAGATTTCACCATGCGAGTCCACTGGGGCCTGGCCTACGGGCTTTTGGCCTGTGTGATCCTGTGGTTTCTCATGCAGCGCACCACCTTCGGCTACCAGACCCGGTTTATAGGAGCCAACCCCAAGGCGGCACGCCTTGGAGGGCTCCCCGTCAATCGCACCACACTCATCACCTGCTTTCTGGCGGGTGGCTGTGCGGGTGTGGCCGGTATGGTGGAGGTCGCCGCCGTCCACGGCCGGGCCAATGAATCCCTCGCGGCCGGCTTTGGCTACGCAGGCATCCTGGTGGCCTTCGTCGCCCGGTTTCATCCCCTGGCCATCGTCCCCGTCTCCCTGCTGCTGGGCGGCATCCTCGCCAGCTCCGGCATCCTGCAACGCGCCCACAAGCTGCCTGATTCCACGTCCCTGGTCTTCCAGGGCCTCGTGTTCCTGGTCATCCTGTTCAGCGACTCTCTGTACGGCAGGTTCAAGATCTTCAAACCTTGATTTCCTAAATCCCACGTCATGGATTCATTCTGGCTTGTCACCATGGCCATCCTGTCCGGAGCGGTGCGGGGAGGCACGCCCTTCCTCTTTGTCAGTCTGGGAGAATGCCTCACAGAGAAAAGCGGCAAGATCAACCTGGGCCAGGAAGGCTCCCTCCTGACCGGTGCCATGACCGCCTATGCCGTCTCCTATCACTCCGGGTCACCCTGGTACGGAGTGCTGGCTGCCATGGGAGTGGGCATGCTGCTGGGGCTTCTCTTCGCCTGGCTTTCGCAATTGCCTCGAACCAATGACATTGCCGTCGGCATCGCCCTCATGCTCTTTGGCAGCGGCATCGCCTTCTTCTTTGGCAAACCTTACATCCAGCCCAGCGCCCCGCTTCTGCCCGGTATTCCCCTCGGAGCCTGGAGCAGTTCATCCCAGATCCAGGCCGCCCTCCGCATCTGCCCTCTCTTCTTTCTCGGGCTTCTCACCGCCTTCTTCCTGGGGTGGTTCCTCCGCAGCACCCGATGGGGCTTGCAGATCCGTGCTGCGGGCGACCAACCCTCCGCCGCCCGGGCCTTGGGCATCTCCCTCAGGGCCGCCCGCACCTGGGCGGCCATGGCTGGCAGCGGTCTGGCTGCTATCGGCGGCTCCTACCTGTCCCTCTATTATCCCGGAGCCTGGACCGAGGCCATCTCCGGTGGCCAGGGGCTCATGGCCGTCGCCCTCGTCATCTTTGCCCGCTGGGATCCCAAGATGTGCCTTGTGGCCTCGCTGCTCTTCGGCGGGGCTCAGTCCGTGGGCCCCGCGCTCCAGGCCGCCGGCATCCAGACCGGTTATTACCTTTGGAATGCCTCCCCCTACGTCCTGACGCTGATCGTCATGGTCATCACCTGTTCCACGAAGAAATCACTCGCTGGTGCCCCGGGCGCCCTCGCCACGGGTGAGTAATTTTTCCCGCTCCTGTCATGACTCTCATCCCACCGGAAAACTTGGAGAAGTTCACCCAGGCCCCGGCTTCGCTTGAGCTTTATCGTATCACCAAGAAGTTTGGCGACTTCACCGCCGCCGATGAAATCTCCCTCACCGTGCCACCGGGCACCGTTCACGCCCTGCTGGGTGAGAACGGCGCGGGCAAGAGCACCCTGGTGAAGTGCGTCATGGGCTTTCACCCGGCCACCTCTGGTGAGATCATGGTGGGCGGTCATGTCCGAGAGGTCCAGCACCCTTCGGATGCGAGGAAATATGGCATCGGCATGGTGTACCAGCACTTCACCTTGGTGCCCAGCATGACCGTCACAGAGAATCTGGTGCTCTCCCGGCCAGACGTGCCTGCCGCCGTGAACTGGAAAAAGGAAACTGCCCGTCTGGAGGAGTTCATGGCCACAGAGGCCCCATTCAAGGTGCCGCTCCACAAGCGCGCCTCCGAGCTTGCCGCCGGGGAAAAGCAAAAGACCGAGATCCTCAAGCAACTCTACCTGAAGAGCCGCATCCTCATCCTGGATGAACCCACCTCCGTCCTCACCCCCGCTGAGGCCACTGAGGTGCTCGCCCTGCTGCGTCAGATGACCGTGGCAGGAAAGCTGAGCATCATCATCATCACGCATAAATTCCGCGAGGTCTTTTCCTTCGCAGACGACGTCACCGTACTGCGTCGGGGCAGACTGGCTGGCCAGGGTAAGGTCAGAGAACTGGATCGTGACGCCCTGGCAGCCATGATGATGGGCGATGCCTCCGAAGCAAAACCTGCTCCGTCTGCACCGCAAGCGACAACTCCCGCCACCAGCCGACGCACCGCACTCCGGGTCAAGCAACTCTCGGTTCTAGGTGACAATGGACTCATCGCTGTGAAGGAAGTCTCCTTTGAACTCGGCGAGGGCGAGGTGCTCGGCATTGCCGGGGTGGCCGGAAACGGTCAGCGGGAACTCATGGAGGTGCTCGGCGGCCAGCGCCCAGCCGCCTCAGGCTCTCTGGAGGCCCATGGCCAGCCCTACCAAGGCACCCGCCGGGACATTCTCGCTCACCAGTTTCACACCTTGCCGGAGGAGCCGCTCCGCAACGCCTGCGCCCCCATGCTCAGCGTGGCAGAAAACATCGCCCTGCGCACCTTTGACCAGCCTCCTCAAGCACGGTGGAAATGGCTTCTCAACTTCCGCGCCGTCCGCAAATCAGCCTTGCCACTCATCGAGGACTATTCCATCAAGACCCGCGGGCCTGACACCCCCATTCGCGATCTCTCCGGCGGCAACGTCCAGCGAGCCATCCTGGCCCGGGAACTCTCCACCCGTCCCCTCAAGATCCTCGTCGTCTCCGAGCCCTGCTTCGGGCTCGATTTCGCGGCAACAGACTTCGTACACCAAAAGATCACCGAAGCCCGCGACCGCGGGGTCGCCGTCCTCGTCGTCAGTTCCGACCTCGATGAACTCCTCAAAATCACCGACCGCCTCCTCGTCATGAGCGGCGGCCAGATCACTTACGAGACCCCCACCGCCACCGCCGACTTGGCCGTGATCGGCACCCACATGGCAGGGCACTGAGAAGCCCTTAAACTTCCCGTGCCTAGAAAGTGCACAATGCCCGCTATCGGGGCCGATATCCCAATTGCCAGCCAGCGTTTTTCAGTCGCTTCACTTCTGGATGGTCGTCCTCATCCTTCATGTGCACTGGCCTGCAGAAGATACTGATAAAGTTATAACAGAGGAATCCAGCAAGGAAGCCTATGACAGTTGCGCCCAAAGGCCCCTCACCCCCCATGTTCCAACCCACGCCGATTCCAATCAGCAAACCTGCGCCCCAGACGGTGAGACCCGCGCGTTTTACCATTGATTCGTGTCCCTTGCACTTCGCACATCGCGCTGCGGCGACGCTAATTCGTTTAAAATCCACCCGTCCATATTCCTTCACGATATCACCGCACATGTAAATCGAGCGTGCGCAGGTTGGGTCTGCAGGCTCTGTGCCGCAAAAAAAGCACGTCGACTGATTCCGCTTGCTGGCCAGATGATCCATCGCTTCCTGAATCCTTGCCGCACCAGCATCACTCGTTGTTAGCTTGCTCGCTGTAGCCAGGGCCTCTTCTGCAACGACCAAGTCTTGACCTGTTTGCAAACAATGGTTCGCCAGCATGTACAACCCTATGGAGACCATCTCCGACAGCTCATCTGCTGCGTCGGAATCCGCACCAAACTTTGCCATCAGCTCCGGCATTCTGGGCAAGACCGATCCCTTGATCTTTCCCCATTTTGCTCTCGTCACCTCACGGCTCTGAAGAATCGCCTCAAGCGCGTTGATGAGGGGAGCAGTTTCCCGTTCAAAGGTTGCCTGGGCGTCTTGGGCACCGCCCTGCGTGGAAGGATGGTTCATACTCGGTCGAAACGGGTGTCGTCAGTCGTCAATGCCGGACCGCATGGCCCACGATGAGCTTGTGTGCCAATGGCCCACAACGCATCCGAAGTCGGTGTGAGGCTTGCCCTTCTCCCACCATTTTTGTCATCATTTAGCCACAGCAGCTTGAAGCAGGCTCCCACGGCCATCATGATGACGATCAAGACAATCGCCCCCTTCCAGCATCTGGGAAGACCCATTTGTCCGGCCGAGTGGGGTTTCTTGATCTCCTTTAGCCTGGCCATAGAAGAGACGACAGGCTTCCATTCATTGGAACTCGATTCCCTGACCAAGACGCCACCGGGAAACACACCTGCCAGCACCATCCCCTCCACAAAGTTCATGCCGAAGGGGCCCTGTTCCTTGCCGTCATGTTGGACGAAGTACTTCGGCGAACCAGGTTGGGGAACTGATTTGTTTATGTTGATCGACACTTGGAAATATTTTCATCCACATACTATCCCATGGAACAATGTCAACCCCTGCAACTCCTTTGGATATAGAATCCGTCAACACGATCCACCCAACCAAGACTCTCACGACACCATCGGGTCAGTAGAGTTTCGTGACCGCGGAACCAATGCACTTACCACCGGTTGGCTTGCCGTCCGTTTCCATGTCTCCACACCATCTCTTCGCTGCCTGACCGGATGACACATCCGGGCTATTCCCCAACAACTCAGCAGGCGTAGTCCGGTTGTTCCAACCGGCTCAGCCGCCGCACGAACGCACGACCGATCCACCGGCAGCCGTCTTCCACCCCCTCGATCAAGTATCCTTACCCTCCGGTTCAGGAGGAGAACCACATAGCCACCCGGTATCGAGGCGCTCTTTGACGAGGGGATGCTCGGGATCACCCTGATCAATCGAGTCCATGATCGCCGCGATCAAGAAGAACATGCCAAAGCCGACAAGCCCACCGCAAATTCCACCGAGAAAGAAGCCTCCGCCGCCATAGGTATTCCCGCTAAACACTCCCACGACCAGGGCCACCAAGGGAACCACGATCAAGGTAACGGCGGAGGATTGATCCTTGTTCTTGCAGGGCTCGCATCGCGGCACGGGGATCGTTGTCGTTTCGTAGTCGAGCACTCCATTCCCTCCTCCAGCTTTTTTGCGATACATCTCCACCTCACGCGCACTCGGAAGATGCGAGTTCGCTCCGCAAGACCAGCACAATTCCTTTTTGTCCGAAGAAGCAAGCGCAGCCAGGCCGCCCTCGATCAACTGCACCCCCTCATCACTAATGACCAGTTTCCGGGCAATCCTCAGCGCTGCGATCGCCGTCACACCATCTTGCTCCGCTTTGTACACGCGGGTGGCAAACATGGTTAACCCAATCGACGTTCTATCCATGAACTCCCGGGCAATCGGTGCATTGGGTTTTTGAGCCGCGATCAAGGCAGGAAGCTGCGGCAGGATGACGGACTTGATGTGTTCAAATCGTTGGGTGCCCTTTTCGTTGGAGTCCAGCACCTCTTTCCATTGCGCGAACATTGGCGCAGCCATGGCCTCGCCAAGATTCCACTCTTCCACTTCGTCATTCCCTGATTGCAAAGTGCTCATGTATACCTGGATAGAAATTTGAACTACGCGTTCACCTGACCAACTCGCTAGCGAATAGGCCTCCCCACGCGCTCCAGCTCCTTGTTGAACGCAGGAGCCTCAACTTCGAAAACCCGCAATTCACTCTCCAACTCGGCGTCCAGCTTCTTAGTTAGGGCTACCAGTTGGTTGTAGGCATCGACAGCAGCCGTATCAGAGGGACTTAGGGACTTCTTCTTCAAGTCAACCTCATCCTGAGTCGCCTTCAGCTTCTTCGCCTTCTCCTCGATCGTACGCTCCATGGTGTTCAAACGCATCTTCACTTGATACAAGCGATTGTAGTCCTCGCGGGACAGTCGATAGGATCGGCCAGTGGCGTCGGTATAGACGTCTTCCCCTGGAGTGGGGACATTGCTTGAAGAAGCAGGCGTCGCAGAGCGGGACACCTTAATCCGGTCCTTCTCCGGAATGTCCGCCGGACTACTCTTGTCTGCCACCAGGATGCCAAGCCCGATGATGGCCAGGATGAGAACAATCCCCAGCGGCCACGCACTCCTGCGTTTTCGGTAGGTGACCGCAGGCACTTTGCTTCCCACGCCCGCCCTCAGATCTGGCTCGGACGGCAGTGGCTGCCAATCAGCACCTTCACTTATTCCCTGGAACTCCACGCCTTGGGGAAAGACTCCGGCCAATACCATACCCTCGATGAAGTTCATCGTGAACGGCCCTTGAACACCTCCTGGCAGTTTCACCCGAAAGAGTGAAGCCCCAGCCTCGTGATCCTTGCCCAAATTGATTGCCACTGGAAAAATATTTCAACCAGTTACCACGTACACTTTCCCCGTCAATCCCGGTTTGGAAAAAATCGCGACACCCCAAAAGCTCGACGAGCCACTCTCAACCTTTCCTCGCCCCACTGAAAACTGAAAACTGAAAACTGAAACTGAAAAATCCCTACGGCTTCACCGACCCCGCCTCCGGCTTCGGCACCTCCGGCTCGAACTCCAACAATTTCTGATGGGTGGCGAGCGCCTTCCGGGCCTGCGCGAAAAACTCGCTCAGATCCTCAGTCTTCTTCTCCTTCACCGCGAGGTTGAGGTCGTGCAGAGCCTTGGTGAAGTTCAGGTCCACCGCGTCCATTTGCTTTTGCGCCGCCTTGTAGGCCGTGTTGAACTTGGCACTTGCCTCCTGAAACCCACGCCGCTCCCCTTCCGTGCGGTAGAACTCCCGCTCCTGCTCCCGGAACTCCCTGCTGAACATCCGCTTCCAAAACGCGTTCTTCATGTCCGGCGTCTCCACGCTGGCACTGGCCCGTTTGGAGAGGTAGGCCTCCAGCTCGGTAAACTCCTGAAACGGCTTTTGATATTGCTTCTGCAAATAGCCCAGCCCGGTGGCAATGACCGCCAGGCGCTGGTTCTCGGCTTTTGAGACTTCCTGCCCCGCCTTCACCTTCTGTTCCAGGGTGTTGAGGTAGTCCAGAGTCTTCTTGCTCCCGTCCAGGATATCCCCAAATTGCTCAAATGCCCCGCTCATCCGCTGGCGCTCCTCCTTCCGCAGATTGTCCAGCCTGCCCTCCCAGTCTGCGTTGATCGCCAGGATGGCCTCATCATGCTCCTTGGAACGCGCCGTCAGCTCCACACGATGCCGGTCCGCCTGGGCTTTCAACTCACTCAGCTTGATCGCCTCTGCCTGCTGCAGGGACTTTTGGGCCTGCCAGAGCTTTTCCTTGGTCTGCCATACCCAGGCACCCATGCCCGCCACAGCCAGCAGCATGACCACAAACAGTGCTCGAAATTGATTCATGGGAAAACCTCAGTCAGCCGTCCTCACACGCAAGACAAATGTTTCAGCATGAGCCGGCTTTGTCGCTGCAAGAACTCGTCGGGGCCTCGCGTGATGGCCTTCATGACCACACCGCACACCGCCACCTCACGTCGCCGGTTCCTCCAGTCTGGCGCAGCCGCAGCCGCCACCTTTGGCTTCCCCACGATCGTCCCTTCCAGCGTCTTTGGGCAGAATGCTCCGTCCAACCGCATCACCATGGCGGTCATCGGCTGGGGCATGATGGGGCCGAGCAACGCCAAGAGCTTCCTCAACGAGACCGACTGCCAGATCGTGGCCGCGTGCGACCTTGACAAAGGACGCCTGGATGCAGCGCTGAAGACCATCAACGAAACCTACAAAAATCAGGATTGCAGAGCCTATCATGACTATCGGGAAGTGATGGCCCGCAAGGACATCGACACCGTCATGCTGGCCGTACCCGACCACTGGCATGCCCTCACCGCCATCGAGGCCGCCAAAAACGGCAAAGACATCTACGGTGAAAAGCCCCTGGCCCGAACCATTCACGAGCAACAGGCCATCGTGAAAGCCGTACAGGCCAACAACCGCATCTGGCAGACTGGCTCCTGGCAGCGCTCACGCGACGACTTCCGCATCGCGGCCGAGGTCGTCCGCAACGGTCTCATCGGCAGGATCACCAGTGTAGAGGTGGGACTGCCCTCCGGACACAACGACTTCGCCAAGACTGGGGACAAAACCCAGATCACCCCACCCCCCGCTGACCTGGACTATGAAATGTGGATCGGCCCCGCCCAGATGGAGCCCTACATCGAGGCCCGGGTGCACAAGAACTGGCGCTGGAACTACAACATCGGCGGCGGCCAGCTTCTAGACTGGATCGGCCACCACTGCGACATCGCCCACTGGGGCATGGATTGCGACAACACCGGCCCAAACGAGGTGATCCCGATCGGTGCTGATTTCCCGCCCAAAGATGCCGTGTGGAACACCGCCACCCGGTACCGCGCCGAGGCAAAGTACGCCAACGGCATCACCATGACCATTGCCGGCGGTCATCCAGACATCCGCAGCGGCACCAAATGGATCGGCACCGACGGCTGGGTGTGGGTGGACCGGAGTGGGTACGATGCCTCCAAGGACGAACTGCGGCGGAAAATCCAGAAACGCGACAAGGATGGCAAGGTGGTGGAGGCCTACGCAGCCCCCAAGCTGGGAGAGGACATCATCAAGTCCCCCCTCTACCGCTCCCCCGGCCATCACCGGAATTTCCTGGACTGCGTCAAGTCGCGCCAGCCCACCATCACGCCAGTCACCACCGCCCACCACAGCGCCATCCCAGGGCACCTGGCCCTGATCGCCTTGATGGAGAATCGCCCCCTGAAATGGGATCCCGCCGCTGAGCAGCTCCTAAATGACTCCGCGGCTGCGAAACTTCTTGGCCGTGAGTATCGCACCCCCTGGAAACTTCCCGCTTAAAGTTCCTCATCTGCGGGCACCCGGGGACAGCATCCGCCCGTATAAATCTCGTTGATGATAGAAACCAAACAAATGAGACACGTATAAGAAAAACTTATCTTGCCAGAAGGCAAATAACTCTTTAGCCTACTTCGGCATGACCTCCTCTCCGGTCATCTATCTTTCCGCGCCTACGCGGGACCTGGACAGCGCCCGCCGTCAAGTGGCGGAGTTGCTGGCCAAGCGGGGATGTCGGGTGCTGCTGCCAGTGATCAGCCCCAATGGTGCAGGCGCAGAGGAGGTGCAGCAACAGATCCAGGCGGCAGACATGGTCATACAAATCATCGGCTACCAGACCACCCCTTTTCTGCAGGGCCTCCCCCCTTCACGGGAGCAGATCTACCTCCACGCCCTGGAGGGAAACCTCGCCTCCAGGTTCCACAAGCCCATCCATCCCATCTTCCTTACAGAGGAGTACCCCACCGATGCGACAGAGGACCAGGATGACGCCGAGCTCAGTGAGCGCCATCGATACTGGCGCGAGTTCATGCGATCTGACCATCTCCTCTACATCCCCGCCAACGAATCGGAACTGAAGAGCCACATTCAGAAGCTCCATCTCGGCCCGTTTCACCCCAGCGCCGTGATGTCCGCCCACGGAGCCAAATCAGAGTCTCCGTCTCTGAGCCTTCACCCATGAAGGGACCAAGTCTCATGGGGCACTTGAGCGCACCCCGTGCACCGACCTACAGGCAAGCCCCCCCTCGGCAAAGATCCGAGGGTTAATGCCCCACAATCAGGCAAACCGGGCCCCTCCATTTCCGGGCCAGACTCACGCCATCACCTTCTTCACAAAACAGGCTTTCAAACCGATCGAGATGCCATCCATCTTGCAGGAGATCTCGTGGTCACCGTCCACCAGACGGATGGGCTTTGATTTGGTGCCCACTTTCAGCACCTCTGACGACCCCTTCAGTTTCAGGTCCTTGATCATGGCGACAATATCCCCGTCCGCCAGCACGTTGCCATAGGCATCTTTAACGACCCGTTCTGCATCCGGAACATCTGCCTCAAGATCCGCCTCCCGCGGCCATTCATGACCACAGGTCAGGCACTCCAGATGGTCGGAGTGCTCCAGGACTTCATTCATCTCGCACATGGGACAGACAGTCTTGCTCATTACCGACAACAGATACCATCTGGGGGATGAACACAAGCAGCTCCTGCCGCCCCGAACTTACAGCATCTCCACCATCAGTGCAGTGATGTTGTCCTTCCCAGATTCCGCCAGAGCGTTCTCCACCAGGAGCTGCGCCACGGGCAGCTCCCGCTGGGCGGGCGACGGCGTCATCACGAGGTCTTTGATCGCACGATCCCACAGCCCGTCCATGAGCCCATCTGTGCAAAACAGAAAGCGGTCCCCCGCCTGGCAGCTCACCGCGCCTACTTGAGGATCGAGCAGTTGATGCCCCGCCCCCAGCGCTTGCTGGAGCACATTCCGGCGGGGATGCGTCCTCGCCTCCCGCTCATTGATCTTGCCGGTGCGGCGGAGCCATCCCACGTGGGAGTGGTCATGGCTTACCTGTGTCATCTCCCCGTCCTTGGGGAAGTAGTAGATCCGGCTGTCCCCCAGATGACCAAAGTACATCCACCCTGGAGTGAACCAACCCAGGCTGAGGGTCGCCCCCATGCCGGCACACTCATCGTACACCCTTCCCATCCGGGTGAGTTCCGTGTGAATGTTGTCGAAAAGAAGTGTGAGAATATCGGCAAAGCCCGGCACCAGACGCTGCGCAGAAAACTTGAAGCTCCGGGGGAGCAAACGCGTGATTTTCTCCACCGCAATCCGGCTCGCGAACTCCCCAGACTTGGCCCCGCCCATGCCATCGCTCACCGCAAAGATGAAGTCAGATTCGGCCAGGGTGGATTCTCCAATCTTCCCGAGGTAGCGCACCTCGTGGGCATCGAAGGTGAGAGCCAGAAACGTGTCCTCGTTGTTCACGCGCACCCGGCCGCGGTGCGTCATGCCAGACCAGCGGAGGCGGAGAGGAGTGGATTCAGGAGCAGGTTCTATCATGAAGACTGAGGAAGCGCAGGAGCAGAGGCTGAGGACTCCCCATCTAGCAAGGTGGCGAACTCAAAGTCAATCACACAAAAACGACCATCAGAGGCCCGGTAGGTGATGTTGCGCAGGAAGGCATCTTCGTGACGCACGCCGTACTGCTCCAGTTCCGCAAAGACCTCCTTCATCCGGCCTTCCGACATGCGCTCCACACGCGCCCCGCAGTTGGTGGTGACCAGTCGCAACCCCTCGGGTTCCGCCTCCAGCACGCGGGGCACAAAGTCGCACCCCCGCTCTTCCAGATACCTCAGCACCTTCACCTCATTCTCAAACCTCTCCTTCGCCAGGTGCCCGCGAAATACCTTGTGCACCCGCCCGTCATACCCGATGCGAACGCTAGCCCTGGCGGTGTCTTTGACTTCGTGCATTGGTTCTCACCATTCCACTTTGGCATGGCGGTCGCAAGATGCAGTTGTGAAGATGTCTTCATCGACGACATAAAAGGTGCCTTTTGCATCTATTTTTAATTGCACATGGCACGGGATATGCTTCATCGAAGAGCGATATCCACGGGAGCCGTCATTGGAATTCCTGCGGGAATTTGCCCTCAAGGCACAACCAACCCTAACATCACAAGCATAAAATCCATGGCCAAGTACAAACTGGAATATATCTGGCTCGACGGTTACACGCCCGTGCCGAATCTTCGCGGCAAGACTCAGATCAAAGAATACGCCAGCTTTCCAAAACTTGAAGAGCTCCCAAACTGGGGTTTCGACGGCAGCTCCACCCAGCAGGCAGAAGGCAAGAGCTCTGACTGCGTGCTCAAGCCCGTCGCCGTGTATCCCGACACCACCCGCAAGAACGGTGTGCTCGTGATGTGCGAGGTCATGCTTCCTGATGGCGTCACCCCCCACCCGACCAACCACCGCGCCACCATTCTCGACGACGCTGGCACCTGGTTTGGCTTTGAGCAGGAATATTTCCTCTATCAGGACGGCCGCCCCCTGGGCTTCCCCGAGGACGGTTATCCCGCACCCCAGGGCCCGTACTACACGGGTGTGGGCTACAAGAACGTGGGCGATGTGGCCCGCCAGATCGTGGAAGAACACCTCGACCTCTGCCTCGACGCCGGCATCAACCACGAAGGCATCAACGCCGAAGTGGCCAAGGGCCAGTGGGAGTTCCAGGTGTTCGGCAAGGGCTCCAAGAAAGCCGCTGACGACGTCTGGGTCGCCCGCTACCTCCTGAACCGCCTCTGTGAGAAGTATTGTGTGGACGTTGAGTACCACTGCAAGCCGATCAAGGGCGACTGGAACGGCTCCGGCATGCACTCCAACTTCTCCACCGAGTACATGCGCTCGGTGGGCGGCAAGGATTACTTTGAGGCCCTCATGGCAGCGTTCCAGAAGCACATGGACGAGCATATCGCCGTGTACGGTCCGGACAACCACCTCCGCCTCACCGGCCTGCATGAAACGCAGTCCATCGACAAGTTCACCTACGGTCTGGCTGACCGCGGCGCGTCCATCCGCATCCCGCACAGCTTCATCAACAGCGGCTACAAGGGCTACCTCGAAGACCGCCGTCCGAACTCCCAGGGTGACCCCTACCAGATCGCTTCCCGCATCCTGAAGACGATCGCCAGCGTCCCGACTCCTTAATCGGATCGCGCCCCGGTTCTCCTTCAGCGGCGTCTCCCTTCGCGGGGTGACGCCGCTTTTTTGTGGATACACTGGAGTCACTACAGGCATACTCCAGAGTCTCGAAAATTCATTTGGCGGCACCTCCCCATCCTCGCCACCTTCCCCCATCTGTATGGAATCCCCCTCCTCACTCTCGTCATCCTCTTGGGTCACCTTCCCCGCGCTGAACGCCCTGCCCCGATTCCGGAACGCCTTCACCCTGCGCCATCCCGAGATTGAAGTGACCGTGGACCGCGAGGAGGCGCTCCGCCGCCTGACCAGCTGGCATCACGAAGTGGTCGCAGAACTCGGGTTCCCCGTGGCCAAGTTTGCCACCGCCAACCAAGTGCATGGCAACCAGGTGGCGGTCGTCTCCGCCGCCAGCCCTGAAGCCGTGCCGAATACAGATGGGCTGGTCTGCAACACTCCCGGCATCATTCTGGGCATCTATGTGGCCGACTGCGGGGCCGTGTACTTTGCCGATCCCGTCTCCGGCGCCTTTGGCATCGTCCATTCCGGGCGGAAGGGCACGGAGCTCAACATCACTGGCGAAGCCCTCGCCACCATGCAGCAGGAGTTTGGCACACGGCCGGAGAACGTCATTGTGCAGCTTTCGCCCTGCATCCGGCCACCGGTTTACGAAGTGGACTTTGCCTCCGACATCCGCCAGCAGGCCATCGCCGCCGGCGTCCGTCCGGAGAACGTGCACGATGATGGTGTCTGCACCTCCTCAGCCCCCGCTCTGTATTACAGCTATCGGGTGGAGAAGGGCAAAACGGGACGGATGCTCGCCCTGCTGGGGCGCACCGCATAAGAGCAGATGGGCTCATCAGCTTCTCTTCTCCACACTCTATGCCTCGTCGCTGGCTTCTCCGCATCGTCGCGGCCTTCATCTTTGCCTCGCTCGCAGCAGCAGGATTCCTGCTTTGGATTGGCAGAGACCTGGCTGCACCCGCTCCGGCCAAGATCGGCCCGCCACCTGCCAGCTATCCCGCGCAATCCGTCACCCTCCCCGGCGTAGGAAAGGCCCCCGTGGCTGGCTGGCTGCTACGCGCCCCCGGCACCTCGACGGCACGCGGTTCCGTACTGCTCATGCACGGCATCCGGTCAGACCGGCAGAGCATGGTTGGCCGGGCTCGTTTCCTGTCCATGCTGGGGTACCACACTCTCTGTATTGATCTCCAGGCTCATGGAGAGAGCGCGGGCGAGCACATCACCATGGGGCACTTGGAATCTCAAAACGCCGCCGCCGCCGTCGCCTGGCTGCAGCGGGAGTTCCCCGGCACCCCCGTCGCAGTCATCGGCAGTTCCCTCGGCGGAGTCGCCGCACTGCTGGCCCGCTATGAACATCCTCCCCAGGCCATCGTGGTGGAGGCGGTCTTTGCTGATGTCCCCACTGCCGTGGCCAATCGGCTGGAAATGCGCTTCGGCACCTGGGCCCGTCCCTTGCATCCGTTGCTCACCCTCCAGGCAGAGTGGCTGCAGGGCCTGAACTTGGCAGAACTGAGCCCGGTGGCCGCCGCCCACCGCGTGCCCTGCCCGCTGCTGGTCATCCACGGAGCCAAGGACCTGCATGCCCAGATCGGGGAAGGCCGCGCCATCTATGACCATGCCCCCGGTCCCAAGGAGTTCTGGGAAATTCCCGGAGCTGCGCATGTGAACTTGCACCGCTTTGCCACTTCCGAGTATGAATCGCGGGTGGCAAGTTTCTTATCCGCCAGCCTGCCGCAGTCCACTGCTCCATGAATCCTGCCTCCCCGTCCGCCGCCGCACCGTCTGCATTGATCAGCATTGAGCCCGAACTGGGCTCAGACGAGGTTCAGGAACTCTTCAACCAACTGGCGCTTTCAGGCGAACGGCACTCCCCGCCGCGGAACTACCGCCCCCTCAATCTGGTGATGCGTGACGGAGATGGCATCATCCGGGGCGGGCTCCTGGGCTCCATTGCCTGGGACTGGCTGCAGATAGACCTCTTGTGGGTCGAGGAAACCTTTCGCGGACACGGTTTCGGCCGCGAGCTGCTGGAGCTGGCCGAAGCCTGTGCCATCAATGAACGCTGCCGTCATGCCCGGCTCGATTCCTTCGACTTTGGTGCCATCCCTCTCTACGAGAAACTTGGTTATGTCATCTACGGCTCCTTGGAAGGATTCCCAGCCGGGCACACGCAGTACTTTTTGCGCAAGACCCTCGGCCCACCGGTATCCCCGTCCGATGTGACCAAGGTCGTCTGAGCTGCCCACTTTCTTGACATGAACCCCCCCGCCCTCCGCATCTTCATTCTCTGTGGCACCGCAGCCCTGCTGCTGACCGGCACCGGCTGCAGCACCTACACCAGCACGTCCCCCACCCCCCCGGCCCAGTCGGCATTCTTGTACGGGAAGAAGAAGCTCCAGGACGTTCGCAAGCTGCCTGCCAAACTGATGGCCCTGATGCGTCGCGACGGCTCGTTCTGGGACGCCGATGACATGACCGGCGCACCCTCCATCCGCATCGATCTTGGCGAGCAGATGGTCTATTTCTACAAAGGTGGCGAACTCGCCGGCGGCTCTCCCATTTCATCCGGGAGAGAAGGCTACTCCACCCGCCCAGGGCGCTATCGCATCATTGAAAAGGACATTGATCACAAGTCCTCCATCTACGGCGACTACGAGGACTACGACGGCAACGTCATCGTGCAGAACGTGGACAACCGCAAACATCCCCGTCCAGCTGGAACCCGGTTCGAAGGGGCCAAGATGAACTACTTCATGCGCATCTACGGCGGTGTCGGCATGCACCAGGGCTATCTCCCAGGCTACGCTGCCTCCCATGGCTGCATCCGCCTGCCAGGCAGAATGGCGGAGAAGTTCTATGAAGCTACACCCATGGGCACACCGGTGACGATCGTGCCGTAGCCCGGCGGACGGAAGCAGGTTCGATCCCCCAACAACAGATCCTCCAAGGCCATGCAGACATGCGTCCGGATCGTTGACAACCAGACCTTTCTTCTGGCCGCTCACGCCCCAAGCGTCCCTTGAGCCCCTTCCCGCTCCGATCACCCGCAATACCGCGGGGCCGGAGACCCCGCCTCCTTTACTCCGCGGCCAAGTCTCCTCGACACTTGTTTCTTGGTACAGGAGGCGGGGGTTCCCAGCCCCGCCCACGCCCCAAACGTCCCTCGATTCCCTCCCCGCTCCGCCCACGCCACACACTGCGGGGCCGGAGACCCGCATCCTCGACTCTGCGGCCAAGCCACCTCACCACTTGTCTCCAGGCACAGGAGGCGGGGGTTCCCAGCCCCGCTCACGCATCAAACGTCCCACGATCCCTTCCCGCTCCGCCCATCCAACAAACCGCGGGGCCGGAGACCCCGCCTCCTGTACTCCGCGGCCAAGTCACCTCACCACTTGTCTCCAGGCACAGGAGGCGGGGGTTCCCAGCCCCGCTCACGCATCAAACGTCCCACGATCCTTGACCACAGTGGGCACGGACAAGCCTGCGCCGGCATTCATGTCTGGCGTCTCCAGCGCAGTGGGTCGCACCCTCTCACTCAAAACTATTTTGCTTTTTACCGTTAAATGCGGGCCGCAAGTGGAGATCACTCCATATCCACTTTCTCATGTTACCTGGTGAAACAGAGCGGCATACCCGATTCCTGCGGGTCTTTACCGCGCACGAGATGGCCATCCGGGCCTACGTCCGGCGGCTGGTGCCCTCCCGTGCCGATGCGGATGACGTGATGCAGGAAGTCGCGGTGGTCCTCTGGGAGAAATTTGCCACTTTCCGCGAGAACGGTGACTTCCGCGCGTGGGCCTTTGGAATCGCCCGCTACGAGGTGCTCTCCTGGCGCAGGGACAAAGGGCGGGACCGCCTCGTGCTGGACGACGATGTCCTGGAGCGGCTGGCGGAAGAAACCGTGCAGGAAGAGCCCCGCCTGCACCTGCAGCGCCAGGCCCTGGAAGGTTGCCTGGCGAAGATGAACGCCGGCCAGCGGGACCTTCTCATGCTCGCCTACGAAGAGGGCGTCTCCATCCAGACCGTGGCCCAGCAGAGTGGACGGACGGTGGCGGGCTTCTATCAATGGCTCCACCGGGTGCGACGCCTGCTGCTGGAGTGCATTCAACGTGGTCCCATGGGGAGGGTCTGGTCATGAACCGGCCCAATGACCCCTGGGATGCCCTGCTGGGCCGCTACCTGGCGGGCCAGATGAACGCGGATGACCGCCGGATGCTGAATGAGCGCCTGCGCCACGATCCGGCGGCACGACGGGATTTTGCCGAGATGCTCAACGTGGACTCCGCGCTGGCCGTGGCAGCTGCGGGCACCCGGGAGGAAAGACTGGCCAGGGCAATCAGGAACAAACGCCTGACCTGGATTGGCGCCACCATCGCCACCGCCCTGATCCTGATCTTCACCTTGGGTTGGTGGGTGATGCAGGAGGATCGTGCGCCCTTTGCCACAGTGATCACTTCCCAGGGAACGGAATGGAGCGGCCCCACCGCGGTACGAGGAAAGATGCAACACATCCAGACTGGGGCCGTAGGCTTCCAGACGGCCACAGGCAACCGCGTCATCGTGGAAGGTCCGGCCACGTTCCGGTTCACTTCAGCGCAGGAACTGCGGCTCGATCACGGCAGGGTCCTGGCCATGGTCTCCCCGGAGGGCAAGGGCTTCACCGTGGTGACACCTGCGGGCAAGATTGTTGACCATGGCACCGAGTTCGGTGTGGACGTGGATGCCGACGGCTCCGCAGAGGTGCAGGTGTACCTGGGGGCGGTGGTGATCACCCCCAAGCGTCAGGGCAGTCATCGCAGCCTCACCAAGGGCGAGGCCCTGACCATGCCCGGCGATGGCTCGCCCCCCGGTGCCGTGACCAGCGGCCGCCGCCAGTTCTTCACCCAGCCGCAGACAGTGCAGCAACTGCGCAATACCATGGACCAGCAGGCACCCGTCTCAGCCGCTCCTGACACTCCCAGCCCGCGCACTGCTCATGGCGACTTCTGCAATCTGGGCAACGGAGCCGGCCTGCCCGGGATCGTCTATGACTTCAAGCAGGATCCTCAGAAGCGGGACATCCCGTTTGACGCCGAAAGTTATTTCCAAAAGGTGAAGGCGCTGGGCGCGGCGGGCTTCCCCACCGGGGAGGTGCAGGGTTATTTCCAAGTGCCCCCGCTCCAGCGGCGCTTCGCCTACCTCGCCATGCCCGTGGAGGAGGCGGACCTCGCCCCCTGGACCCTGGGGGCGGAGCAATCCATGCAACCCACGGGCTGGGTCGCCCACTACAGCGGCGTGGTCACGCCCCCCACCAGCGGGGAATGGCGCTTTGTCGGCTACTTTGACGATGCCCTGGCGGTGTACATCAACGGACACCCTGTGTTGGACGGCTCTCGTGATGAGATGATCAATGCTGGCGAGCCCCGCCCGGATCCCACGCTCCGCCAGCCCTTTGGCACTCAGACCGTGCTCAACGGCAAGGCTTACGCAGGCAAGTGGGTGGCGTTGAACGGTCCCACCAGGATTGACATCGTTGTGGGTGAACGAGTCGGCAGCCAGATGGGGGGCCTCCTTATGGTGGAGAATCGCCGCACAGCGTACAACGTCCGCAGCGACGGCTCTCCCATCCTGCCCCCCTTCGTGACCCGCCGTCTGAGCACGGAAGACCGGGCTCACATCAAGGCCTTCTCCGAGTCTCGCGACGGCTTCCAGCTCGAGTGGCAGAACCTTCCCGTTTTCAGACTGGACGACAGCACCCCCGCCCCTGCCGCAACGTCGTCCAAATAACCGCCGCGCCCGCTCCACGGCTCCCGCTTCCCTCTGCTTCTTCACCTCCATGGCTCCCTCCCCTCTCGCAGCCAGCCCCCCACCCTCCACAGCCCGGTTCCGCATGCGTGCCCTGTCCCTGGCCGCAGGTCTGGGGACCCTGCTGGCCTCTGGAATGGCGCTGCCGGCCGCCACCGTCTTGAAGAACGGCACCGCCAACATCACCCAGACCGCAGCCGACTGGGTGGATGACGGCAGCGCGCCCATCGCTCCCACGTCAGCGGATGTCGGGCAGTTTGGCAACGGTGTCCTCACCACCCTGACGTTGGCAGACAATGTCTCACTCCTGGGGCTGAATTTCGCCGCGGTCACCACCCCCTCCTCCCTGGTCATCAATGACGGTGGGAGCAAGGTCCTCACTGTGGGGGCCAGTGGCATCGTGGTGGAGGCCGGTTCCCATAGCGTCACCCTGAACCATGCGCTCGCCTTGGATGCGAACCAGAGCTGGACGGTGGGTGCCGGACGGGCGCTGGTAGTCAACGGCGTCATCAGCGGGAACTTCAACCTGGCGCTCGCCAGCGCCGCGGGTGACTACTCCGCCGGATTCCGGTTCACGGGTACAACTGCCAATACCTACACCGGCACCACCACCCTGTCCTCAGGTGCCCTCTTCCTTGCCAAATCGGCCGGGGTCAACGCCATCGCAAGCAACATCGCTGCCACCGCCCACGGCGCGAACATCATCCTGGCCAATGATGAGCAGATCGCCAATACGGCCATCGTCACCCTCTCCAACGGGGCCAAACTCATTCTTGAAGGTCGCACCGAGACCATTGGCGGACTCCAGGCCACCGGCACCACCACGCTCGTGCAGGCCACGGAATCCGGAACCAACCGGCTCTCCACGCTCATCCTTGATGTAGCGGGATCGGATTCCTACCACTTCAATGGCGGAATCTTGCGCAATGGCGGGACCACCAGTGCCCTTTCACTCGAAAAGAAAGGCACGGGCACCCAGATCCTGGAAGGCGCTCTCATTCACACCGGCACCACCACCATCAGCGGCGGCACGCTTCTCATCCGCACGAGCGGGGCAGTGTACTACAACAACACACGGGCCATCACCCACTGGGCCAGCGCCATCGTCAACAACGCCACGCTGAATCTCCAACACACGAACACCACCGTAGTGGCAGAGACCCTCAGCGTCGCCATCAGCGGCAGCGGCAACGTGGTCAAATCCGGCGCTGGCACCATCCATCTCAGCAACACCGGCTCCAGCTACGCTGGCATCACCTATCTTGAAGCGGGCATCCTGGGGGTGTCGAAGTTCGCGGACTACGGCACCACCAGCAGCCTGGGCAATCGCGCTGCAGATGCCGCAGGCGATGTGGGCCTGGTCTTCCGCGGCGGCACACTGCAGTACGTCGGGGCCACGGCCCAGACCACCAACCGCGCCATTCGTATCGGCACCGCAGGCGGCACCATTGATGCCTCCGGTTCCACCGTGGATGCCACCCTCAAATTCACCGCCACCAGTTCGCCGGACCTGTTCGAAGGGGTCGGTGCCCGCACCCTCACGCTGACGGGCAGCAACACAGGGCGCAATGAATTCCACCTCCAGCTCACCGATCAGGACGTCAACAAGACCACTCTCACCAAGGCAGGGTCTGGCACCTGGTACATCGCCAACACCAACAACACCTACACCGGCACCACCATTCTCCAGAGCGGCATTCTGAATGTCGCAGCCCTCGCCGACTACGGTGTGGCCAGCAGCCTGGGCATCAGGCAGTCCGCTGAAGGCCCCACTGGCACAGACCGGATCGGCCTCTTGTTCAGAGGGGGGACACTCCAGTACACCGGCAGCACAGCTCAAAGCACCAATCGGGCCATCCGCATCAGCACCACGGGCGGAGCTTTCATCGATGCCTCCGGCTCCAACATCGACGCCACCCTCAGCTTCACTGCCGCCAACTCGCCAGACCTCTATGAGAACCCTGGAGCCCGCCAGCTCACGCTGACCGGCAGCAATCAAGGAAACAACACCTTCAGCCTCCAGCTCACCGACCAGAACGCCTCCACCGGGAAGACCACGCTCAACAAGACCGGCATCGGCACATGGATCCTGGCCAACCTCACTGGCACCTCCTCGGAGAGCACTTACACGGGCGACACCAACATCCTCCAGGGCATCCTGGCCACACGCGGCTTGGGCATAGGCAACAGCAGCCTCGTCAATCTGGCGGATGAAGCCACGGCCACCCTCCGCCTGGATGCCAGTGAAACCATCGGCGCACTCGGCGGTGGCGGCACCACCGGGGGCAAGGTGGACCTGCAAACCTTCACCCTCACCCTGGGCAGCGGCAATCGCGACGGCACCTTCGCAGGGCTGATTGTTGGCACAGGTGCCACCAAGGCGGATGACCTCATCAAGACGGGGACCGGCATTCAATATCTCACCAGCACGAACAGCACCTACGGCGGCTTTACCGTCCTCGCTCAGGGCGTCCTGAACGTCGCCAAGATCGGCAACCTCGGTGAGAACAGCAGCATCGGCAATCGAGCTGCGGACAACGCCGCCAGCGACGTGGGACTCATCTTCCGGGGCGGCACCTTGCAGTACACGGGCAGCACCGCCCAGACCACCGATCGCGCCATCCGCGTAAGCACCACTGGCGGCGCGTTCATCGATGCCTCCGGCTCCACCATCGACGCCACCCTCTCCTTCACCCGTTCCAGCTCCCCTGACTTCTTTGAAGCAAGCGGCAATCGCCAGGTCACCTTCACCGGCACAAACCAAGGAAACAACACCTTCAACATGGCCATCACCCAGACAGGTGGCAACACGACAGTGAACAAGACCGGCACCGGCACCTGGAGGTTGGGCGGAGCCAGCACTTACACAGGTGACACCAACATCAACGCCGGAATGCTGCTGCTCACCGGATCGCTGGCCAACTCCAAAGTCACCGTGGCCAGCGGAGCCACCTTCGGCGGTACCGGCACTGCCGCTGGCGAGATCATCATCAACGGCACGCTGTCCCCTGGGGCAGATGCCAAGCTCACCGGAAACGGATTGGGCACCATCACCTTCACCAACACGGTCAACTTTGCCCAGGGCAGCAGCTACTTCGTCCAGCTCGGTGCCCAGGTTGGCGGCGGCATAGGAGCGTCTGACCGCATGGTCGTTGCCAACGGTCTGACCCTGGATGCAGAGGTCAATCTTGGCGGTGTGTTTCAAGGCACCCTCGAGGATCGGGAAGACAACACCCGCTACTGGATCAGCACCAACGGCGGCTCCTGGGCGGTCAACGGGAGCTTCGCCAACAGCGAGGTCTGGGACTGGACCGGCCTTCTTTACACCACAGAGGAAGCCCCCTTCCATCAGGGTTACAAGGTGACCGTTGACGGCGTGGACTTCGCCCTCTTCTATGACGCGAACTTCGGCAGTGACTCCCTGTATGGTGGTAATGACATCGTACTTATTGCCACCGTGCCAGAGCCGCTTGCCGGCACTCTTTTGCTCGCTGCACTTGGCAGCATCGCTTTGCAACGACGGCGCCGCGTTCCGCGCCACCGCCTGATCGGATAGATTATTTCATCACACCCACATCATTCATCCCCCGGGACATCGGGCGGGTGGAGACCGGCACGCCCGGCCCGCCCCCTCATGCTCTGATGGTTGAATCACAAGCGGCACTCTTTTGAGATTTAAGTCTTGAATCGAGTCCCAATTCGTCATTACATCGTACTCACCGCGATTCATTCTTATGAACCTGGAGCAGTCCATCACTACCACGGGTAGCAATATGCGGGCGCAGCAAAGAACCTCTTCCGGCATGGCCTTGATCTCCGTGCTCTGCGTTTTGGCGCTGCTCATGGTGCTGGTGCTTGCCGTGCTCTCCATGAGCCGCACGGAGACGCGCGCCTCATCATCGTACGCCCGCATCACGGATGTGCGCACCCTGGCGGACCTCCCCGTGAATGTGGTGATGGGCCAGATCCGGCAGGCAACTTCCGGCCTGGGTGATGGCAAGTCGTGGACCTCCCAGCCTGGCATGATCCGCGTGTTTGGTACAGAGCCAGGCCCTTCGAATCGCGCCAGCCTCATCCAGGCCTATCGCCTCTACTCTTCGGATGCCATGGTGACTGGGGCCGCCTTTGACTCCACCACCGAGGCGGCAGGTCTCAATGGATGGGAGACCAGGAAGGCCCACTTCACGGATCTCAACGAGCCGGTGGTCACGCCTCTTGCTTCCGGCACGCAGACCTTCCTCAGGAAGACCTTCCCCATCATGGACGTGAGCGTCTTCGACTCCAATGCCGACGGGGTGGCTGATCTTGTTGGCAGCAGCGACGGCCGCATCGACGGTGCCCGTATCCTCTCCGCCCTTCCCGGCACGGACGCCTCCCACCCGCTGCCCATGCCCGTACGCTGGATGTATGTGTGTGAGGACGGCCGTCTGGTGGTACCCACGGGCGAGCAGAATGGCGAGGCGCTCTTTGATGCCTCCGTTGTCACCACCGCCAATCCCATCACCGGCCGCATTGCCTTCTGGACGGATGACGAGTCCTGCAAGGTCAACATCAACACCGCCAGTGAAGGAGTGCCCTGGGATGTGCCGGTGGGGACCTCCTGGCAGGACCAGAACTGGGCCAAGTTCATGCCAGGGCAGAACGAGTTCCAACGCTTCCCCGGGCATCCGGCCATGACCTGCCTCAGCACGGTGATGAAGAGCTTCGATCCCGCCTTCACCCGCCTCACCCAGCAGATGAGCTCCGCCTACACCGCAGGCACGGGAGAGGCCAGCTATGCCAGTCCAGATTATTTCAAGAACCTTTACGACATGCTGCCCCGCACCAACTGGGGAGAGCAGGGTCAAAGCTCCTGGGCCGGAACGAGGGCCGTCACCGTCAACACCGGACTCCCGGTGAAGGCGGAGCGCATCTTCGCCTCCGTGGATGAGTTCTTTTATGCCTCGAACCTGGATTCAGGCAAACGCAAGTCGAACGACTCCGCCAGCCGCGTGGATGGCGATGAGATCCGCATGGCCCGCGCCTTCCTCACCGCACACAGTCGCGCTCCGGAGACCAATCTCTTCAACCGCCCCCGCCTCTGTCTCTGGCCCCTTTTTGCGGATCCCAACACCCGCAACCCCAAAGACCGGCTCATTGCCTTCGCTGCCACTTCATCCGGGCAGACCGCCGCGTGGTACCGCGCCCAAAAGTGGGTTTCTGATTCCAACCCTGGCTCCTCGCAAAGCCCGGATGCGGACTTCAATCTGCAACACAACCAGCAGATCTTCTCGTATCTTCAGTCCCTCACCGCGAAGCCCGTGCCTGGTTTTGGCACCGACACGTTTGTCACCAAGTATGGCGAACTGAACCGCAACCAGATCCTCCTGCAAATGTTCGACCTGCAACGCTGGGGCGTGAACTCCTGGTACGCGGAACGCAATGCCGCCGGGTCGATCGACTTCACGAAGAGCTACGCCTACGTCCCGCCCCGCGCCTATGTGAGGCAATCCGGCGGCTTGGTCGGCGAGAGCTCGGCCCTGCCCACCAAGGTAAGCGCCTTGCCAGACGGCGGCCCCGTTCCCCCGGATGGACTCAAGGCCTTCGGCCGCTGGCCCACCGTGGTCGAGGTGGCCGTGGTCTTCATGCCAACAGAGATCAGGGCCAAGAACAACACCGTGCTGCGGGACAGCTTCGACCCGATCGAGGTGAACAAGGCCAAGTTCGAAGGCGTGCAAAACCTCTACGCAGACAGCGGCGAACCCGCGCAGAAGTGGGCAGACCGAACCCTCAAGATGCGGCCCTACATCATCATCCAGCCCTTCACGCCTGTGGTGGGCATGCCCCCCTACAGCGCGAACATCCGCTACCGCATTGAGGGGCTGGAGTCCTGGAAGATCAACGGCACCACCGCGATGTTCGCCGACATTGGCACCCTGAACACCGTTCGCACAGAGCGCTCCAACAGCAGCACCGATGAAAATGCCCATATGACCTCCTACACGGGACTGCAGGCGATCATTATGGACAAAAAACCGCGCGAGCTCGCGGGCGCTGCGGATGAAAACAACTGCTACCCCTTCATCGGCCGGGAGATCCCAGTGGACCCCGACCAGGGCACCTTCACCTTTCCCGGCAATCCCGGCGACGACGGATCAAAACAGGAGATCACGATCAAGATCTACTCGGGCTACGGTCCGGCACCCGGCCCCAACGACACGCCGCTTCAGACGATCAAGATGCGCTTTCCCACCGTGAAGCTGCGCACGCCGCGGCTTTATCTCGGCGAATGGAAGGACACACCGCTTATGGGCCTCCAACGCCGCATTGACCAGGGCAGCTTCCAGTCAGAAGTGACCCGCCCTGGTGACGTCATCCGTTCCGTCGTCGTGAATGCCGCACCCACCTCCCCCAGCGGTGGAGACTACCGCATCATCTGCGCCAAGGCTTTGGTGACTGCCGATCACTACAAGCCTCATCCAGAATACTTCTATGATGCCGACGGAACGAAGGGCAGCTTCGTGTACGAGGCCCAGAGCTTGCGGCTGGCCTCCAAGACCCATACCGGCCACTATGGCCACCCCAACATTGTTGCACCGGGCTACTTTGACAGCATTGCGGACGGAGCCCAGCACTCCTGGCAGACCGCGGGGTGGGAATGGACCGGCGCCTCCCCCAATCTCTCCAGCACCAAGCCCTATGGCCTGTTGAGGGACGTCTTCTACTGGCAGGACTGCCAGCCTGCTGGACCGATCAAACTCAACGGGGCCTATAATTCATTGAACCGGCCGGGTGACTGGGACAACGGCATCGGCCGGGTGGAAGACGGCGCCTACATCAACAAGCCGGATGAAGGCGGCTATGATGGCAGCGCCAACAAGTACTTCGAGCGTGGAGGATTCGCCGAGGACAGCGGCAAGGCCTACTCCCCCAACCGGCAAATCGCCTCTGCGGTTGCCTTTGGCTCGCTGCCCAGTGGCGTGCTGGGGAATGCCACCACCGCAGTCTCCCGCCCCTGGCAGACCCTCCTCTTCTGCCCCAACCCTCACTCCCGCAGCACCCTGGCGCTTCAGCAACCCGTCGCAGCGGATCACTTTGGTTTCACGCTCCCTCGGGATCACCTGCTTCTGGACTCCTTCTGGATGCCCATTGTGGAGCCCTATGCCATCAGCGAGCCCTTCTCCACCGCTGGCAAGGTGAACATGAATCACCAGATGCTGCCCTTCACCTATCTGCAACGGGCCACCGCCCTGCATGCCGCCCTGCGCAGCGTGAGAGTACGAGCCATGCCCGCCGCCCTGGCCTGGGTGGGAAACAGCGACCGGACCAACTACCGCGACATCACCAATGGCGTGGAGGAGTGCTACAAATCGTCCGGCCACTGGATGAAGTTTGAGACCACCTATGACGTGAATGTGGCGGAGACACTCAAGGCGTTCACCCACCGCTTCAACACCCAGAAAGACGTGTTCCGCTCGGCCTCGGAAATCTGCGAAGTCTTCCTGGTGCCGCAGATGATCCCCGGCCGCACCTACAGCACGGCAGCGGGCGGCAAGCCTTCCCGCAATCCCCAGTACGAGGAAATGACCGACTGGTGGAACGGCGCCCTGAACACCCAGAAGGATGCCATGGAACTCACCGGCGACAACACCCGGGAGTCACCGTACAACCAGCTCTACCCGCGCCTCACCACGCGGTCGAATGTCTTCCAGGTGCACTATCGCGTGCAGTCGTTGCGGAAGTCCCGCTCCACCAGCGCCAACCGGTGGGATGAGACGCGGGACATGATCTCCAGTGACTACCGCGGCTCCGCCATCCTGGAGCGGTACCTCGACCCCAACATCACCGGTCTGCCCAACTTCATCACCAACCCCGGCAACTCCTCAGCCGCCCTGGACGACCACTACCGTTTCCGCGTCATCCAGCGCAAGCAGTTCGCCCCGTGACATTCCGTCCTCCCTTCATGCACCTCTACCCTCAATCAAGCACCGCCACTCCCCATGAAACCAGTTTCCCCCGACGTGCGAGCCCGTCTGTGCCGGGCCCGCTTTGCCTCCGCCTTCTCCCTTGTTGAGGTGACCCTGGCGGTGGCCGTGACGGCCACCGTGGCCATGACCCTCCTGGGCCTCCTCCCGGCGGGCCTGGATGGCATGCGCCAGTCTGCCAACACTGCCGCCCACGCCCGCATCCTGCAGACGCTCGCCGGCCAGGCCCAGATGAACACCTGGCAGGAAATCACCAGTTCCGGCTACGCCAGCCGCACTTATGCCTTCGATTATCAAGGAGGTGAACTGGAAAGCCTGGATAGCGCACAGGTCACCTACCTGGCCAGGGCCCGGGTGCAGAATGCCCCACCCCTGCCCGGCAGCACGGCCACCAATCCCCGGCTGCGTCTCCTCTGCATCGAGGTCGTCACCGGCTCCAGCCCCGCAGACTTTGGCACCCCGCGCTGCAACACCTACGCCACGCAGATCGCCCAGATGGATGACACCCCCTGACTCCCGTTGCTTCCATGAACCGCCGCCTGCACACCCCCGCCTTCACCCTGCTGGAGATGCTCGTCTCCATGACCATCACCTCCATCCTGCTCACGCTCATGGTGCAGATCATGGGCACCACCCAGCAGACCTGGCAGCGCACCAAGTCCCAGGCCGAGGCCTTCCGCAGCGCGCGTGAGGCCTTTGAGAGCATCTCCCGCCAGCTCTCCCAGGCCACCCTGAACAACTACTGGGACTACAACGACCCCAACCAGCCCACCTACTACCAGCGGCAGTCAGAACTGCACTATGTGTCCGGCCCGGCTTCCACCCTGCTCACCTCCATGGCCAATCCCACCATCGGGCACAGTGTGTTCTTCCAGGCCCCCCTGGGCGTGGATCATCTGGATCCCGCCACCCAACCCGGCGCCGGGCTTGACCAGGCCCTGAACGCCTGGGGCTACTATGTGGAGTTCAACTCCGACCTTCCCACCCGACCCGGGTTCATGAATCAAGCCTCCCCCACCCATCCGGAAAAGCGGCGCTTCCGGCTTATGGAGTTCCGCCAGCCTTCGGAGAACTTTGATCTCTTCAAGCTCCCCGCCAATGCCACCGCAGGCACCCGACCGGCCCTGCATGCCGCCGCCACCGCCACGGATCTGTACTCCTGGTTCCGCACACCTTTGCAGAGCCGGTCCGAGCCCCTCGCAGAGAACATCCTGGCCCTCATCATCCGCCCCACCTTCCCCGGACAACCCACCCCGCCGGATGACTACCTCTATGACACACGCAGCTGCCAGCTCTCCAGCGGCAATATCTCTGATGTGGATGCCGCCCGCCGTCACCAACTGCCTCCGGCCATCCGAATCGTGCTCGTGGCTCTGGATGAAAGCTCCTGGCTCCGGGTGGAGCACGATGAAACCCTCTCCACAGAGCTGGTGAATCTCGTCAACAACGAGCTCTTCACCCGGCCCGCCAAGCTGGAGGACGACCTGACCGAACTCTCCGCAACCCTGACCACCATGAACCTGCAACACCGCATCTTCAACACCACAGTCTCCATCCGCGCCGCCAAGTGGCATACGGAGAAACAGAAGAATCCCACGACCACACCGTAGCCGCAGTGGCAGATGGACCACACCAGATCACCCGCCTGTTTATTTCAATGAACCCACCCTGTCTCACCCCGTGCCCCCTGCCCCGCGGATTCACCCTGGTGGAGCTCATCGTGGTGATCGCCGTGGCCAGTGTCATCATGAGCCTCTCCATCGGCGGGCTCAACCAGTCCCTGCAGTCCCAGCGGCTCAGCGCCTCCGCCACCCGACTCGCGGGTGAACACGGTGCCGCAACCCTTCAGGCCGTGCGGGAGAATCGCAGCCTCGAGGTCCGCCTGCTCCGCCGCACACTGGACATCAGTCCCGCCAACCGTCTGCGGGGTGTGCAGATCTATGCCGTGGAGCCCACCACCGGCCAGTCCAGCCCCGTGGGCGAGCCCATTTTCCTCGATCCCGGTGTCGTGGTGCTGGAGAACGAAGTGCACTCCACCCTGCTCAAGCACAAATCCACGACCATCCCCGACGGCTACTACACGCTCAAGGCCTCCGGCACCACGGATCTGGACAAAGGCTCCACCGACCGCTGGTGCCTGACCCTCGCACTGGAAGAGGAAATAAAAGACGAGACCACCCCTCCCCCCAACCACCGCGTCCTGGTCATCAATCCCCACACCGCCGCCGTTCAGCTGTACTAGGGCGTGTGCAAGAGATAATCCAGACTTGAAGGGCCCTTAAACCCTGCAGTGCGAATGGTCAGTCGAAGCTCTTCCTCGAAGAGGATGTGGCCACAAGCCCAACGTTGGGCGAGCTTCAAGCGAGTCTACGTTGGGAAGATGAGGTTCGGGAATCTACTCCGAAGGAGTTGTGGCGGTCTGGCTCGCTACGGCACCAAGGTCCATTGACAGGATCAAGCCTCGCCGCGTGCGGAGCCTGCCCGAGAAACTCAACCGCATGTCCAAAGAGAGGCTCACAGCCACACTTGATTTTTGGCGCATGGAACACCTATAATTGCCACACTACCCCGACCCCTATGTCCTCCGATTCCATCGCCCGCATCAAGAACGACTTGGAACTCTACGTCCGCACAGGAAAGGTGGAAAAGTTCCTGGAATGTGTGAAGGCCCTTCAGGAAGCCGGTGAGGAGTTCCTCGTGGATGCCAACTACGGCGCCAGCGCCACCCTGCTGGAACATGCTGCGGGCAGAGGGCAGCCGGAAACCATCAAGGCCCTGTTGACACTGGGTGCCGAGGTGGACCGCCCCAACAGCCGCGGCGAGACCGCTTTGATGCACGCCGCTTTCAAAGGAAGCCTGCCTGCCGTGAAAGTCCTTCTGGAGGCGGGCGCTAATCCCAAAGCCCGTGACCGCAGACGCAAAACCGCGTTGGACGGTGCCTTGTACACCAAGTCCACCGAGGTGGTGGCCCTACTCGCCAGCCTGGATACCCAGCCCGACCCCATCGCCACGTCCAACTGGTGGGCCACCGCCCCGCCCGAGGTGGCCACACCCCTGCGGCAGCTTCTGGAGACAGTCGCAAAAGACGGGTCGCGCGGTGAAGTTCTTGAGCCTGGCGCGATCGCGCGCACGCTGCCCCAGCTCAAGGTCCCCACCTGGTGGGAGGGCCTCGTGACGTCGCTCCCGCTGGCCGGAGTAGAATTCGCCTGTCCTTCACCAGAATCGCCTGACGGCGAGTACGCCCAGTTCCTCAGGCTTGATGGGATGGAGGAAATCACCTCCGACTGGGAGCACGTCATACCGACCTGGCAGGAGGAACGCCTCTATCCTATCGCAATGGCCTCCAACGCTTGCTACTGGGTCGTTCCGAGCGATGGCGGCCTCAACAGTCCCGTGAACTATTGGGACCAGAGCGGCCACTGGGTGGTTCCCGGAAGTCCCACCTTCGCCGCTTGGCTGGAATCCGCCCTGACTCTGCGCAACAAGTGGCGGGAGTACATGAACTGAGGACTGCCACGAAAAAGGGCGAACGTGCTCACACACGTCCGCCCCGCAAAAACTGAACTACTGGTTCACCGAATTACCGGACCACCGTTTTACCGGAATCACATCACCATGCCGCCATCCACCGCCAGCGTCTGGCCCGTGATGTAGCGCGCTTCGTCGCTCGCGAGGAAGGCTGCGGCGTTGGCGATGTCCACCGCCTCACCGAAGGTGGCGAGCGGGATCTGCTTGAGCACCCCTTCCTTCTGGGCGTCGTTCAGTTCATTGGTCATGTCTGTGACGATGAACCCGGGAGCGATGGCGTTGACGGTAACGGCGCGCCCCGCAAACTCGCGGGCCAGCGATTTGCTGAAGCCAATGAGGCCAGCCTTGCTCGCCGCATAGTTGCACTGGCCAGCATTGCCGATCAGACCAATGACGCTGGCCACGTTGATGATGCGACCGGTCTTTGACTTGAGGATGGAGCGCTGGAAGGCTTTCACAAGATTGAATGCCCCTTTGAGGTTGGTGTTGAGAACGACATCCCAATCCTCGTCGCTCATGCGCAGGGCCAGGCCATCGCGCGTGACGCCAGCGTTGTTCACCAGAATGTCCACGCTGCCCAGATCGGCCAGCACCTGTTTGCCCATCGCCAGCACGGCGGCGGCATCGGCCACATCCACAGCATACGCCTTCGCGGCTCCCGGATAGGCAGCATTGATGGCCTCGGCAGCTCCTTGGGAACTGTTTTCCGTGCGGCTGACGATGGCAACCTTCGCGCCTTCTGCGGCAAAACGTTCTGCGATGGCACGACCGATCCCACGGCCAGCACCGGTGACTACTGCGACTCGATTGAGGAGCTTGCTCATTCAAGGTCATTAGCGAAGCCCGGGCGGGCTTGCAACCCAGAATGCGGCACCATTCCTTCTTCTTGCTCTCGCAGTTGCGGCGGTTACACTCCCCTCATGCGGTGCCCCGTTTGTCAACAGAGCCTCCATGAAGTCTCCCCGGCGTGCCCGCATTGCAGCTTCGATCTCACCATTGCCGTGCAGCACCTGGGCATGGTGCCACGGTTGCGACCAGACGTCACGGATCTGGCAGGCATGCTCACGCCAAGCCAGACTGCGGAGCTTCAGGAGATGATCCGCCAAAAAGAGCGACGTTTCCCGCAGCTCCAGTTCGCCTGCGTCACCCTTCAGATCCCCCCTCAGGTGCCGCTGCGAGCCTATACCTTTTGGCTGCTCAATCGCGGCAGTCTGGTCAGCGCCATGGAAAAGGGGGGTGGCTGCCGTATTGTGCTCTTCGTCCTGGAAATGAACCAGATGCAACTGTGCTGCATGCTCGGCTACGGCCTGGAGCCCTTTGTAAACCAGTCCACCCTGGAGCAAATCGTCCAGTCGGCACAACCTCTGCTTGCCGGAGGAGATGCCGCTGGTGCCTTTCAGGCCTGCTTGGAGCACGCCGACCTAAATCTGACGGCTATCAGCCGAGCCATTCCCGCCATCTACGGCCTCCACGAAGAAAAAGTCGCCTCAACATTGAGCGCGGAGGCCGAGTTTGCCTACTAAGTAGCCAGCCTCGCCCTATGGCCCAACGATCCCCTTCCCATTCGTCCGCCGTTCCCCGAAGCCGCCTCGTCCAGACCGCGCTGGGCGCATTTGCCGCCTTTTTCCTGGGAATGATCGGTCAGTATCAGGCTCAGGCCCGCGAGTACCTCCCCCAATCCGTCACCTTCAAAGGGGAGGACAAATTCCAAGCCCTGGTGGCGAGAGCGCTCCGGGAGAACTGGCGCGCCCTCCCCATGGGCGAACGAGTGGCCCAGTTCGGCCTGGCCCTGCGCGGCACCCCATACGTAGGGTACACCCTGGAGATCGACAACAAGATCGAGTCCGCCTCCTGCAACTTCAACGGCCTGGACTGCTGGACCTACTTCGAGACCGCGCTCGGTCTGGCCCGCATGATCGGAACCCCCAAGCCCGCCTACACACCGAGCGACCTCCTCGCCGAGATCGAGTGGACCCGCTATCGAGGAGGCGTCTGCACTGGATTCTACTTGGAGCGGATCCACTACCTGGCGGAATGGTGGTATGACAACGAAGCCCGTGGGAATGTGCTCAACGTCACCTCAGACGTGGGGCCCACCACCCCTCTGGTCGGGAGAAAGTGTCAGGAGATGACCGTGCTCTGGAAAGGCTACCGCTACCTGAAAAATGATCCCTCGATGCTGCCAGAAATGGGGCGCATCGAGCGCCGGGAAAGCTCTCTCCCCTTCAGCTACATCCCAAAGTCCAAAGTGGCGGCGATGGAAAAGAACCTCCAAAACGGGGACATCATCGGGATCGTCACCAACCAGACCGGGGGCCATTGCTCCCACGTGGGACTGGCCTACCGCACGAAGGACGGCGTCCTCCACTTCATGCACGCCTCCAAGAACCACAAGGCCGTCGTGCTGGATGACTCCCTCTCCACGTACCTGAACCGGTTCAAGTTCCATGCCGGTATCATCGTCGCCCGCCCCCTGCCCCGCACTGCCACGATCATCGACCCCACCCACTACGCGGACCGCCTTCAGTACATCACCGGCATGCCTCCGCTGGTCGTTGCCAGGAAGGGTTAAGGCGTAGCCTCCGTCCCCCGAGCCGCAGCTCTGCCACTTCTCGCGAATGAAATCGCAACCAAAGAAAGCTCGCGGCCGCACTTGTGAAAGGGCGGAGATCGCGCGGCCCCGAACCGGCCACTCCACCCGCTGCGCACCTTGTGGCCGGACCGCGTTTTCACAAACGCAGCCACACTGACTTCTTTGGGCGCTTTGTGATCTGAAGCACTCATCTCGCAACTCGTGGCTGCACTTGTAAAAGTGCGGAGGTCGCGCGGCCCTGAGCCGGACACTCCACCCGCTGCGCACCTTGCCGCCGGACCGCGTTTTCACAAACGCAGCCACACTGACTTCTTCGGAGGCGCTTCGTGATCCGAAGCCCTCCAACTCGTGAGTTCCCAGGAACACATCCCCAGAAGCACCCGGCACCCCCCCTACTTGGCTTCCTGGTCCTTGAACTCAAAACGCTTTAAATCTTCCAGCGAGACAAACTCCAGAGCCGACATGTGGGTGGCTTCCAGCACCACATCCGGTGCCCAGCCCGCCTCCAGGGCCTCCTTCCAACGGGTCACGCAGAGACACCATTTGTCCCCGTTCTTCAACCCACTGAAACCCCATTCCGGAACCGGGGTCAGCAGGTCATTCCCACAGGCCTGTGAGAAAAGGAGAAAGTCATCCGTCATCACCGCACACACTGTGTGCAGACCACGGTCTTCCGATCCGGTGCGACAGTATCCATCCCGGTAAAAGCCGGTCAGGGGCTTCTTGCAGCAGCACTTCAGCTCAGTACCCAGAACATTGGTTGGCATGGCAGCAGAAATTTTGAGGTGCGAAAGATCCGAGAGGAATCTCCTGCCCGAAGGAAGGAGACACACTGACAATATACCATCGCATGCACTTCAAGAAAAGGATGCTCTACTTCAAGTTGTTTCGACAAGTCATCAAAATTTAAACGCCTTCCCTCATCCGGAAGATCCGGTGAAGGAAGGCGTTGTGAATTTTGAGTCTGCTGTGCGGACAGGAGAAAAAACCTAGGAAACCTCAGCGTTGTCGTCGCCAGCGGCGGCGTCACCCACAGTAGTTTCCGGGGAAGATGCACTAGGATCGGAGGCCTCAGATGCCTCCACTGCGGAAGCCCGCCCCTCCGCACCCAAGATTTCACCTTCGACTTTCTCTTCGTCGTCAGGAATAACCTTCGCCACATCCTGGATGGTTTCACCCTCGCTCAGGTTCATGAGCTTCACACCTTGGGCATTGCGGCCCGTCTGGCGGATATCCGCCACCCGGATGCGCACGCTCTGACCACTGCTGGTCATGAGCATGAGCTCGTCATCTTCATGCACCGCCATGGCTGCCACCACGTTGCCGGTCTTCTCGGTCACGTTCATGGTGGTCACACCTTTGGCACCGCGGTTGGTCTTGCGATATTCTTCAAACGGCGTGCGTTTACCCAGGCCGTTCTCCGATACCACCAGAAGCTGAGCGGTCTCATCCACCGCTGTCAGTGAGACAACGTGGTCGGTCTCACCCGGGCGAATGCCCATCACGCCGGCAGCAGCGCGGCCCATGGGGCGGATGTCCGTTTCCTCACACTTCACGCACATGCCCTCACTGGTGACGAGGCAGATTTCACTGGAACCATTGGTAAGGATGACCTGGATCAGGTCATTTCCTTCATCCAGCTTTACCGCGATGATCCCGTCCTTGCGGATGTTCTTGAAGTCGGCCAGCTCGGTCTTCTTCACCGTGCCATCCTTGGTCGCAAACAGGACGAAGCGGTCCGAGCGCCACACGCCCTCATCGTGGTCACTGTCTGCTTCGAGACGGAGCACGGCGGCAATCTTCTCCTCAGCCCGGAGGTTGAGCAGGTTCTTGATGCTTCGCCCCTTGCCTGTTCGCGCCATTTCAGGAACCTGATAGACACGCTCCACATACACACGACCTGTATTGGTGAAGAACATCAAATAGTCATGCGCGCTCGCGGCAAAGAGGTGCTCCACAAAGTCAGCTGCATCATCTTCACCCGCCGCCTCCCGCGTCTCCATGCCCTTCAGACCCTTGCCTCCCCGTGCCTGCGTGCGGAACTCGCTGGCCAGCGTGCGCTTGACGAAGCCACGGTGCGTGATGGTGACGATGTTGCGCTCGTTGGCAATGAGATCCTCAATGTTGATCTCGCCTTCCGCGGCTTCAATCTTGGTGAGTCGCTCGGTGCCGTACTTGGCGCGGATGTTGCCCAGCTCATCCTTGATGATGGTGAGCACACGGCTCTCCTTCGCCAGGATGTCCATCAAGTCCGTGATGGTATTAAGCAGGGCTTCGTAGTCAGCCTGAAGTTTTGTCCGCTCCAGCGCCGTCAGTTGATAGAGGCGCAGGTCGAGGATGTGCTTCACTTGAAGGTCCGTGAAGACATACCGGCCGCTGCGAATGCTCGGCTGGGAGCGGATCAGGATCCCCAGCGACTGGGCGGCTTCCAAGGTGAAGGTGTAGGCCTTGATCCGGCTTTCCGCCTCATCACGACTCGAAGCCGTTCGGATCATCTTGATGAAGTCATCCAGCTGGCTCAGGGCCAGCAGGAGCGCTTCAAGCTTCTCGGCATCGATCTCCGCCTGCTTGAGAAGGTACTTCGTGCGCCGGATGATCACCTCGCGGCGGTGCTCGATGTAGCAACTGATCGCATCCTTCAGCGACAGCAGGCGCGGCCGACGATTGTCGATCGCCAGCATGTGTACTGAGAAGGTCGTCTCCAGCGAAGTCTGCTTGTAGAGATTGTTCAGCACCACCTGGGGGCGGGCTTCTCGACGCAGATCCACCACCACACGCGTGTTTTCATCCGACTCGTCGCGGATGGCCGTCACTTCAGGAATGATCTTCTCAGAGGCCAGCTCACCAATGCGTTTGCACAGTTCCGCGCGGTTCACACCGTACGGAATGGCGGTGATGATGATCTGGGGCTTGGTGCCCGTTTCCGAGATTTCGGCATGGCCGCGAATGCGCAACGAGCCGTGCCCGGTCTCAAAGTAATCACGGATGCCCGCGGTACCCAACAACGTACAGCCCGTTGGGAAATCCGGGCCCCGCACGTACTGCATCAGTCCCTGCAGGGTGATTTCAGGGTTGTCGATCTGTGCGCAAATGCCATCCACGATCTCCCGCAGATTGTGCGGAGGCAGGTTCGTGGCCATGCCCACAGCGATGCCGGTGCCGCCGTTGACCAGCAAGTTCGGAAACGCGGCGGGAAACACCACCGGCTCAGTGAGACGTTCATCGTAGTTGGGGACGAAATCCACCGTCTCCTTCTCCATGTCGTCCATCAGGTGCCCGCCCAAATGGGTGAGCCGGGCCTCCGTATAACGCATGGCCGCCGGAGGGTCACCTTCCACGGAGCCGAAGTTCCCCTGCGGATGCACCAGCGGATCCCGCATGGACCACGGCTGCGCCATGTTCACCAGGGTGGGGTAGATCACCGCCTCCCCGTGCGGGTGGTAGTTCCCTGAGGTATCACCGCAGATCTTCGCACACTTCATGTGCTTCTTCGGCGGATAGAGCGAGAGCTCGTGCATCGCATACAGAATGCGGCGCTGGCTCGGCTTGAGTCCGTCTCGCACGTCGGGCAGGGCGCGCGAAATGATGACGGACATGGAGTAGTCGAGGAAAGAACCTTTGAGTTCCTCTTCTACATTGATGGGCTTGATGTTGTCTTCGCTCACAAGAATGGGCAGTGCGATGTCGGTGCAAAGAACGCCGGTCTCACCGGCAGCTCTGCGGGGTCAGATGGTCAGCCGGGCGTCTGTCACACGTCCAGGTTGCGCACATTGAGCGCGTTCTCTTCAATGAAGATCTTGCGGGGCTCCACGATGTCCCCCATGAGAATCGTGAAGATACGGTCCGCCTCAATCTCGTTCTCCTCGTTGAGGCGCACCCTCAACAACTTGCGCGTCTTCTGTTCCATGGTGGTCGTGTAGAGCTCCTTGGCGTTCATTTCCCCCAGACCTTTGAATCGGCGGATTTCCAGCCCACGGCGGCCGATGTTCATCACCCCTTCCAGGATGCCGGGCACGCTGAACACAGGATGCACTCTCGCATTGTCCCCCTCACCTTCCACCAGCTCAAACAAGGGCTTGTCCTGGCTGCTGTAGTGGTCCAGGGAAAGGCCCAGCTCGGACAGCTGGCCCAGGAGCTTTTTGATCGAGTTTGCCTCATGAATCTCCACGAGCCGGGCACGACGCGTCCGGCCGTCCTTCACGGCCGGCTTCTCCGCCACCGGGGGTTCAGCAGCCTCCGTTCCCGCCACCACGGGCGGCGGGTCGATGGAGCGGCCAAAAAGGCCCAGATCCGCATTGGCGTGGGCAAACTCGGAAAGCTCCCTGTCACCCAGGAAATAACTCACCATCTCCTCATTGCCATCGCGAATGCGCACCAGGAAGGCGGGCATCGCCCCCGTTTCCGGATCCCGGCACTGGATGTACTTCTCAAAGTCGCCCCCGTTGCGCCGGATTACCTCATTGAACCGTGAGAGGCGGGACAGCAGGTCCAGGATGGGCTTCAGTTTGTCTTTCTCCATCATCGGATTTTCACCCGAATCCGTGAGCACTCTCAGGCGCACCTCTTCCGCGCCCAGGTCGATGAGGATGTGGTTCAACTCCCCGTCATCCTGCACATACTCTTCGCGCTTGCGGCGCTTCACGAGGTAGAGCGGCGGCTGGGCGATGTAAATGTAGCCACGACGCACCAGCTCTGGCATCTGGCGGCAGAAGAAGGTGAGCAACAGCGTGCGGATGTGCGAGCCGTCCACGTCAGCATCGGTCATGATGATGATCTTGTGGTAGCGGGCCTTTTCCAGCCGGAAGCTGCCTTCGTCCGCACCGTCACCGATCCCGGTGCCGATCGCGGTGATCATGGCCTGGATTTCGCGGTTCTGCAGCGCCTTGTCGAGCCGCGCCTTCTCCACGTTGATCAGCTTGCCTCGCAGCGGCAGGATGGCCTGCACACGGCGGTCGCGGCCCACTTTGGCGGAGCCACCGGCGGAGTCACCTTCCACGATGAAGAGCTCGCTCTTCGCCGGATCGCGCTCCGTGCAGTCCGCCAGCTTGCCAGGGAGGCCACCACCGGTCATCACACTCTTGCGCACCGTTTCACGCGCCTTGCGCGCGGCTTCACGTGCGCGGGCCGCCGTGAGGATCTTGTCGATGATGCGCTTGGCCACTCCAGGATTCTCATCCAGGAACTGCTGCATCCCCTCATAAACCACGCTGCTCACCGCCCCCTCCACTTCCCCGTTCACCAGTTTCCCCTTGGTCTGGGAGTTGAAGCGCGGGTTCGGCAGCTTCACGGAAAGGATGCACACCATGCCTTCGCGGCAGTCTTCTCCGGTGATCGGCGGATCGCTCTCCTTCACCATTTTGTTCGCTTTTGCGAACTGGTTGATCGCCCGCGTCATGGCACTGCGGAAGCCGCTCAAGTGCGTGCCACCATCCGGGTTCGGGATGCTGTTGGCAAAGCACAGCATCTGCTCCGAGTAGCTGTCGTTATACTGCAACACACAGTCCACAAAGCAGATGTCCTGCTTGTCTTCCACTTCGATGAAGCGCTGCCCACGCAGCACCACCGGCTTGTCATGCACCAGCACCTTGTTGTCGCCAAGCTGCACCACAAACTCCACCACACCGAACTTGTAGAAGAAAGTCTCCTCGCGGATGGGCTCAGGCCGCTCATCCTTCAGCACGATGATCACCCCGGGGTTCAGGAAAGCAAGCTCACGAAGCCGGTTCACCAGCAACTCAAACCGAAATTCTGTGGTGGCCGTGAAGATCTCGGCATCCGGAAAGAATGTGATCTTTGTGCCCGTCCGGGTGGGGTCTTCCAGATCTCCCACCACGGTGAGCGGCTCCGTCGTCTTGCCACGGGAAAAGGAAATCGCATGTGCCTTGCCACCGCGATAGACCTCAGCCTTGAACCACTCCGAAAGCGCGTTTACGCACTTCGCCCCCACCCCGTGCAGACCGCCAGAGTACTTGTACGCCCCCTGGCCGAACTTGCCGCCTGCATGCAGATTGGTCAACACCAACTCCACCGTCGGCACACCGAATTTCGGGTGGATTTCCACCGGAATCCCGCGGCCATCGTCTTCCACGGAGCAGGATCCATCGGAATGAATCGTCACCGTGATGGTCTTGCAGAAGCCCGCCAGATGCTCGTCAATCGAGTTGTCCAGCACCTCAAACACGCAGTGGTGGAGGCCTCGCTCGTCGGGATCCCCGATGTACATTCCCGGTCGCTTGCGTACCGCCTCCAGGCCCTCGAGTTTGTCAATTTGCTCCGCACCGTAGGCCTGATTGTCAGCGATGCCGGTGTTGAAGGTCTCAGGGGTGTTATTGTCGTCAGACATGGGTCGTTGGCTCAAAATACCGACCCCGAAATGAGCGCTGCGGTCGCGAGCAGGCAAACCATCGTGCCATGCCGCAAATTAAGCGCCGCCAGCGGGGTAGATCAGTTTAGCGAGCGGGCACAGGAGCGCCAATTTTTTTTACGTTTTTGGGCGGGAAAACTGGTGGTTTTTCCCGGGAAAACACCCCCTGTTCCCTTCGTTTCTGCTGGTTCGTATCCAGAACGCCGTTACATACCCTCCCATGCACCCCGATACCGACTTTGATTTTGCCGTCTTAGGTGGCGGCAGCGCCGGTTACGCCGCCGCCCGCGCCGCCGTCGCCCTGGGCTTGAAAACCGCCATCATCGACGGTGCCGAAGAGCTCGGCGGGCTGTGCATTCTGCGGGGCTGCATGCCCAGCAAAACCCTCATCGAATCCGCCAACCGCAACCTCGTCATCCGGAATGCTGCCGCCTTCGGCCTCCAGGCCACCTCCCAAGCGGTGGACACCCGGGCCATACGCCAGCGGAAGCGGCACCTGATCAGCGACTTTTCCGGGTATCGCCAGCAGCAGATCAACGATGGCAGATTCACCGTCATTCGAGGAATGGCAAAGTTTGCCCAATCCCCAGACAATGCCGTGAACCTCAAGGTCACTCTCAAGGACGGTCAAACCCGCCGCCTCACGGTCGGGACCGCCCTGATCGCCACTGGATCGGTCATCAACGTCCCCTCTGTGCCCGGCCTCCAGGAAACAGGGTACTGGACGAGCGACACCCTGCTGGACGCAGAGAACATCCCCTCATCGTTCGCCGTTCTAGGGGGCGGTGCCATTGCGCTTGAAATGGCGCACTACCTCGAGGGAATCGGCCGCGAGGTATCTGTGATCCAACGCAGCCCCCACCTGCTCACCGGCATGGACACCGATCTCGCTGCGGTAGTCCATGGTGCGTTTGAGAGACGAGGCATGAGAATCTTCTGCGGCACGCGCCTCCTTCGTATGGAAACTGCTCCCGATGGCAAAAAGCGTGTGTATTTCCAACACGCTGGAGCGGAACAAGTGTCTGAAGCCGCAGAAATTTTAGTGGCTCTGGGAAGAAGGCCGGCAACAGGCAATTTGGAAGCTGGTAACATCGGCATAGAGCTGGATCGAAAAGGACAAATTCCTGTTTCTCCAGAAATGATCACAAGCCATCCGCGAGTGTTCGCCGCAGGTGATGTGACTGGCCCTTTGGAAGTGGTGCATCTTGCGATTCAACAAGGCGAAGTCGCAGCAAAGAACGCTGCAAGCACACTTAAGAACCAGCCCTGCAAACATCGCATGGATTATCGTTGCAAACTCTTTGGAGTCTTCACACATCCGCAGGTGGCCGTGGTGGGACTTTCCGAGGCAGAAGCACGTGAAAAACGCGTCCCTTATCTCGTCGCCAGCTATCCCTTCAATGACCACGGCAAATCCATGGTGATGGATGAGATGGAAGGCTTTGTGAAGCTGTTGGGCGACCCTGAGACGGGAGAGATTTTGGGTGGCTCCGTAGTGGGTCCGGAGGCCACGGAACTCATCCACGAAATCGCCATGGCCATGCACCTTGGCGCCACAGCAGCTCAGGTGGCGACAGCCCCCCACTACCATCCAACACTTAGTGAAATATGGACTTATCCCGCAGAGGAGATTGCGGAACAAATGGATGCGAAAATTTGACCAGAGAAATAACTCCATGGGCCTCAAAAACATCCGAGTGATTGATTGACACCCTTCCCCCCGAATGATTACTTTTTCCTAATGCTGAAACAAATTATCGGACAACCCTCGGAAGGCATGAAAGATGAACGGCGCAGCGATAATTCCGCCGCTTCTCCTGCCCATTCCGGCGCAGCACACTCCCCCTCTCCCACAACACAATCACCAAGATCGTCAACCCAACCACTCATGACCACCAGCAAGAACGTTCTCGCCAACGACGTCGAAATCAAAGGATCCATTAAATTTTCTCACGACCTGATCATCGACGGAAAGATTGAAGGTGAAGTCAGTTCAGATGGCGCATTGACCGTTGGTGAAAATGCGTTGATCAAAGGCGAGATCAAAACCCGCGCAGTGACCCTTTTCGGAAAAGTTGAAGGCAACATCACCGTACAAGAACGTTGTGAACTCAAGTCAAATGCCGTACTGGTGGGTGACGTGACCGCAGCAACCTTGGCGATTGAAGAAGGAGCTACTTTCCTGGGCCGGTCCCAGGTGGGCAAAGGCGCTGCCGCCAAGGCAGCGAACAGCGGCTCGGGCGGCTCCCAGAAGCCCTAATCCCCAACCCTTTCTAAAGACGTGCTTGGAAAATTTCTAGTCAGAGAACCTAAAGACGAGAAATCCGCACTCTCAAAAAATCAAATCGAAGTCACTTGCCCCATTTGTGGCGCGGCTCAGCGTGAGCCGCGTCTGGTGGTGACAACCTTCTGCAAGAAGTGCGGGGAACACCTGCGGATCGAAAAGCAGCGTGCAATTGCCTCGTCCCAGTGCAACCCGAATCCCAGCGCAGTCTTTCCTGCGGTGATGGATGTGTCGGCCAAGGATCCCCTCCTGGCCGAGCTAAGAAAAACGGACTCCCCTGCCACTCCGGAGTCCCCGCCGTCTCAGCCTGAAACGCAGGCTCCGGCAGAGTTCAAGGCGCTCCTCCCGACCGACGCCCCCCTCCAGGAGGAATTACCTCTTGGTCTCGGCGACATGATGGGCTTCAAGGAAGCGGAACCAGCAGCCCCATCGCTGTTTACCGGAGCCCAAACGCGCACCGGACTCCGTCCACGCCCCCAACCCCAAGTGCCTGCGCCTCAGCCACTTGGGCTCGCCGCGCTCAAGAAGCCAGCCTACCTGCAGCGCACAGAAATTTCAGAAAAAGCCGAACGCCCCAAGCCTACTGGCGAGGTGCAGGGCCCCATGGCCCAGAGCACCTTCCAGAAAATGAAGGAGCAGGGCTACTACCGCCAACAGTACTTCAAGGAAGTCGAATGCGGAAAGTGCCAGCACAAGTTCAAGGTCGGCCGCTCCGCGAAATCCACCACCTGCCCTTCGTGCTCCGCCACGATCTGCATGGAGGATTTCGACATCAATCTCGACTATAGCACCCCGATCGACACCCGTGGAGATGTGCTGATCCGCCGCAACGGCGTTGTGAAGACCACCGAAATCCGCTGCCGTGACCTTCGCGTGCAGCAGGGCCAGGTGAATGCCAGCCTCTTCTGTAGCGGAGACATCACCCTCAAGACCTCCGGCTTGATCGAAGGTGAAGTGCGGTGCAACCGGTTGGTCATCGAAAAAGGCAGCGAGGTCCAGTTCGCGAGAACCATCCAGGCCGCCGAAGTCGAGATCCAGGCCAAGGTCATCGGAAGCATCCAATGCACCGGCCGAGTCCTGCTCACAGGTACCGGCAGTGTTCAGGGTGACGTCACCGCCCGCTCCATCGGCATTGATCCCGGCGGCGAGCTCGACGGCTCCATGAATATTCTCCGGGTAGAGCCAAAAGTGGAACCCAGCGCGCCACGCCAGGTCAGCGCCTCATCCCTGGTCACAGGATGCGGCCCAGCCACCAAGTCCACCCCCTAGTCACTTTCGAACCCGAAGCCCCCGCTTCGGGTTCGTTTTTTTGGCATCCTTGGTAAATCTCACTCCGGCCGCACATCCCGGAACCGGTCAACTGCGCCCAGAACAGGTGTGGCAGCATGATTCATGATTTTTTTAGCTGGCTGTTGAACCCAATGCCGCACCGCTGGAGTTTGTGAAATGATCCATTGGGTGTGAGCCGTTTACAGCGGCCCGACCCACAAGCCTGCATAGGCTCGTCACAGAGATGGCCAGTCCTTTGACCCGCGGTTGCAGCTTGCAGATTGGTGCGTTCGTACCATATTCAGCATGGTTCAAATCGCCGCCCCAAGCATCACCGAAGAGATTCTCCGGCTGAAAAAGCAACGCAACGCCATTATCCTTGCTCACAACTATCAGAGTCGTGAGATTCAGGAACTGGCCGATTTCGTGGGCGACTCCCTCGGACTGGCTTACAAGGCCAAGGAAACCAAAGCGGATGTGATCTGCTTTTGCGGCGTTCACTTCATGGCAGAGACCGCCAAGATTGTGAATCCTGAAAAGATCGTCGTCCTGCCTGACGCCAACGCCGGCTGCTCGCTTGAGCAAAGCTGCCCTGCCCCGCAGCTTGAGAAGTTCCTCGAAGTCCACAAAGAGAAGAACTACTACGTGATTGCCTACATCAACTGTAGCGCCGGCGTCAAAGCCCTCAGCGACTGCATTTGCACCAGCGGCAATGCGGTGAAGATCGTAGAAGCAGCCCCCAAGGATCGCCCCATTCTGTTCGTGCCGGATCAAAATCTCGGCGCTTGGGTCATGGAGCAAACCGGCCGCAAAATGGATCTCTGGCAGGGCGCCTGCTACGTGCACGTGGAATTTACCCGTGACAGCATCAACCAGATCAAAGCGGAATACCCGGACGCAAAGGTTGTGGCCCACCCAGAATGCACCTACGCCGTGCGCCTCCTCGCCGACGAAGTCTGCAGCACGGAGAAAATGGTGCACTACTGCCGCGAGAGTGAGGCCGAGAGCTTCATCATCGTGACAGAAAGCGGCATGCTGCACCGCCTGGAGAGGGAGGTGCCCAACAAGCGTTTCATCCCCGGTCCCACCGGACACTGCCGCTGCGCCGACTGCCGCTACATGAAGATGAACAACCTCGAGAAGCTTCACGACTGCCTCCTCAATCTGCGTCCTCAGGTGGAAATGGCCGAAGAGGTGCGCAAGCGCGCCGAGAAGCCGATCCTGCGGATGCTGGAGCTGAGCCGGTAGGAGCTTAGTTCCGCGAACTTACAGCCAGGGAGACGGAGGGAGCCACGCTCTCACGTCTCCCTTCTTGTTTCCTCCCCCTCCCCTGACCTTATGAGCACCCGGCTGACCATCGTCATTGCCGCACTGCATCTTATTTCCTGAATCCCTGCCTCAGGATTATAAAATACCGGAGCAACCTTCCGAAGGCACTTCCATCTCAGACGCACTCGTAGCTGCATTCGTGAGAATGCGGTTCACTCCTCAAACCTCCCACGACGTCGCCACCGCTCACGCCCGTCCACCGGCCTCCTCACCACCGCGTTCTCACGAACGCAGCCACAAATTCCCTCCCGCAACACCGCACCAAATGCACTCGTAGCTGCATTCGTGAGAATGCGGTTCACTCCTCAAATTCCCCACGACGTCTCCACCGGCTCAAGCCCGTCCACCGGCCTCCTCACCACCGCGTTCTCACGAACGCAGCCACAAACTCCCTCCCGCAACACCTCATCAGAGGCACTCGTAGCTGCACTCGTGAGAGTGCGGTTCACTCCTCAAATTCCCCACGACGTCTCCACCGGCTCAAGCCCGTCCACCGGCCTCCTCACCACCGCGTTCTCACGAACGCAGCCACAAACTCCCCCCCGCAACACCGCATCAAATGCACTCGCAGCTGCATTCGTGAGAATGCGGTTCACACCTCAAACCTCCCACGACGTCTCCACCGGCTCAAGCCCGTCCATAGGCCATCGCACCCTCCGCGTTCTCACGAACGCAGCCACAAATTCCCTCCCGCAACACCTCATCAGAGGCACTCGTAGCTGCATTCGTGAGAATGCGGTTCACGCCCCAAACGGCCCTCGTCGCCGCCATCCCTCAAGCCCGTCCATAGGCCATCGCACCACCTCTCGGTCCCAGGCACGCAGCCTCACAGTATGACACCTAGTGACGAACTTCCTCAGGGGCTTCAAGCACTTCCCGAGCTGCCTTTTCCTCTTCGTCTTCAGGCAGCAGTTCTACACGCTTGAAATGGAGCTGGGCAACACGGCGGGCCTCCACCTTGGTGGCGGTCACCTCATAGTTCTCAATCCGCAGCATCTCACCCTGCTTGGGGAAATGCCCCAGGAAATGAGTCACATAGCCGCCGACGGTGGTGACCTCATCACTCTCCAGCTCAAGATCTGTCAGATCATTGAGCTCATAGAGATTGAGCATACCCTCCACCTCAAACTCCTCGGTGTTGATACGGCGGAATTCAGGCTTCACCGGAAGGTCGAATTCGTCCTGAATGTCGCCCACGATTTCCTCCACGACGTTGTCGAGCGTGACGATACCCACCCCGCCGCCGTACTCATCCACCGCCAGCGCAAGGTGGGCATGCTTTTCCAGGAAAAACTTCAGGAGCTTGTCGATGGGCATCATCTCCGGCACGAGCAGCAACTCGCGCTTGATCCGGCGAAGATCACTGCCGTCCTTGCCACCCTCATGAACGAGTTTCAGAATATCCTTGATGTGCACGAGGCCGATGGTGTGATCCAAATGACCCTCCACCAGCGGGAACCTCGTGTGCTTGGACTCAATGGCGAGCTTCAAGCTGGACTCGAAGGGCTCATCCACGTCCAGGGAAATCACATCCTTGCGCGGCGTCATGACATCGCGAACCGCGCGATCATTCAATGCCAGGGCGTTCAGCACAATGTGCTTCTCGGTCTCGGTCACTTCCTCGGACCGCTGACTTTCCGCGACGATGTGCTTGAGCTCCTCTTCAGAGTGCACACGCTCCCCCTCCGCCACTGGGTCGAGCTTGAAAACCACACGGAGAATCCAGTTGGCGGTGCCGTTGAGCAGGAAGATCGCAGGCTTGAGCACCACATAGAAGAGGTGCAGCGGCCGGCTGATCAGCAGCGTGGTGGCCAGTGCCTTGCGAATGGCCATGGACTTGGGAGTCAACTCACCCAGCACCACATGCAGGAAGGTGATGATGGCAAAGCCTGCACCCCAGCCAATCCCGCGCACCACCGCTTCACTCTCCAAGCCCACCTTAAACAGAAGTGGCTGGAGCATGTGGGACAGGTAAGGCTCGCCCAACATGCCCAGGGCAATACTGGCAAGAGTGATACCCAGCTGCGTGGCAGAAAGATAAGCGTCCAGATGACGCGTCACAGAACGGGCAAACTTGGCCCCGCGATTGCCTTCGTCGATCTCCTCCTGAAGCTGACTGTCCCGAACCTTGACGATCGCGAACTCCGCAGCCACAAAGAACCCGTTCAGGAGCACGAAGAACATGATCACCGAGATCTGCCACAACACCTGGGCCCCGGTGAGATGCCACTCTCGCACCACCGGTTCGGCGGTGCTGGCGAGGACAATAGTGGAAAGAGAGAGAATCATGAGTCGGCGCGAAGCGTTTTCCGCGCCTCAACAATGTCAAAGTTTTTCGTAAGATCCATCACAACGCTTCTCCAGGATGGTAAATCCTGCACTTTTGGCGTCGGAAACAGACATCGGCTTGGATACCCGGGGGGTGTTCACGGACGTGATGACCTTCCTCACCGGCGTCTTGCACAGCGGGCACTCCGTGAGAGCAGGTCGGCTGATGGGACGTCGCAAATCAAACCCCTTGCTGCATCGGGGGCACCCGTCTTCAGGTTTGATGGCGATGTAGTGGTAGGTCGGCATCTACAAAAACAAAGGTGCTGCGTCGCAGCACCTTCGCAAAGTCAATTTGATGTAACCTGAACTGAAATTACCAGCTGGATTTGGTCACACCGGGAATGAGCCCTGCGGAAGCCATTTCACGGAAGGTCAGACGGGACATCTCAAAGCGGCGAATGAACGCACGGCGACGACCGGACACACGGCAGCGGTTGACGAGGCGAGTCGGGCTGGCATCGCGGGGAAGCATGGAGAGACCCACGTAGTCACCCTTAGCCTTGAGTTCTTCGCGGAGTTTCGCGTACTTCTCAACCGTCTTCTGTTTGCGCTTGTTGCGTTCGATCCAGCTCGTTTTAGCCATAGAGCTTGCCAAGATATATAAAACCCGCCGCAGCGCAACCTAAAATGACGATTGTTTGCGCTTTCTTTTCGACGTCGGGGGCGGGAGACAGACAGTTTCCCTTCCCCAGAACGGCCTTGCAACTCTTTCCATCCGCCCTGGATCCCTCCCAATCCCATGGAGGGCTACTGACTAGCGCCACGCTGGCTTTGGCGATTCTGAAAACGATTCGTCGGAAAGACAAAAAAATCTGGCATGCCCGCCAATCCCGGCTATGCCATGCAACATGACTATCGGAATGATCATCGCAGTTTGTTTTTTGGTCGCGGGGGCCGTGGCATTCACCTATCTGAAGAAAGGCGCAATGTAATCGGACATGAGCACCCGCATTGAAAAAGACAGCATGGGCGAAATGCCCGTGCCCGCTGAAGCGCTCTACGGTGCCTCCACCCAGCGCGCCGTTCTCAACTTTCCCGTGAGTGGCCGGCCGGTCCCGTACCCGGTGGTGCACGCCTATGGGCTCATCAAGTGGGCCGCCGCCAAGGTGCACGCCGACCTCGGCATCCTCGCCGCTGACAAGGCCGCTTTGATCGAACAAGCCGCCTTGGAAGTCGCGGCTGGAGATCTGGACTCCCATTTCGTGCTGGATATTTACCAGACAGGCTCCGGCACGAGCACCAACATGAACGCCAATGAGGTCATCTCCAACCGGATCTGCCAGATCGCTGGCAAGCCGATTGGCGCCAAAGACCCCGTTCATCCGAATGACCACGTGAACATGGGGCAGTCGTCCAACGACACCTTCCCCACCGCCATCCACGTCGCCGTCGCCCAGGAGTTGCTCAACAAGCTTGTCCCCTCTCTTCAGAAGCTACAGGCTTCCCTCGAAGCCAAGAGCAAGGAGTTTTGGGATGTGCTTAAGATCGGTCGCACCCATCTTATGGACGCGACCCCGGTTCGTCTCGGGCAGGAATTCAAAGGGTTCGCCCGTCAGGTAGATCTCGCCGTGGATCGCTCCCACAAGGCCATCAACGCCATTCTCGAGCTTCCGCTCGGCGGCACCGCAGTGGGCACGGGTCTGAACTGTCACCCTGATTTCCCTGCCAAAGCAATCGCGCTCCTTGCGGAGAAGACCGGCATCGCCTTCCGCGAGGCCAAAGACCACTTCGAAGCCCAGTCCGCCAAGGACGCCCTCGTCGAGGCCAGCGGCCAGCTCAAGACCATCGCCACCAGCCTGTTCAAGATCGCCAATGACGTGCGCTGGCTCGGCAGCGGACCGCAGTGCGGCATCGGAGAAGTCTCGCTGCCCGCCACCCAGCCCGGCAGCAGCATCATGCCCGGCAAGGTGAACCCGGTCATGTCCGAGAGCCTCATGCAGGTCTGCGCCCGCGTAGTCGGAAATGACACCACGGTCACTTGGTGCGCGGCCAACGGCAACTTCGAGCTCAACGTGATGATGCCAGCACTGGCAGCCGCGCTGCTCGAAAGCATCGAACTGCTGTCCAACGCTGCCGGCATCTTCCGCGAGCGCTGTGTGGACGGCATCGAAGCCAAGCGTGAACGTTGCAATGAGTTGATTGAGTACAGCCTCGCCATGGTGACCGGATTGAACTCCAAGATCGGCTATGACAAGGCATCCGAGATCGCCAAACTCTCCGCCAAGACTGGCACGCCAGTGCGGAAGCTCTGCCTCGAACGCCTCTCTGAGCTGGGGATCACGGAAGAGGAACTGACCGAAGCCCTGGATCCTGCCCGCATGACCGCACCGGATGCTGGCATGGTGGGAGCTGGCGGCGGCTAGTCCACACTTCAGGGAGCCACCCAAAAACTTGAAGGGTCAAAGCAGGCACTCGCCACTTTGACCCTTACTTTTTGCCGCACGGTCGAAACCGTGTGGAAGCAGCAACTCCCCAATACGCTAGTCCGCGGAGCGCAAAGACATGCCCGTCACCAGTTCCGAGCGGAATGTCATCTGCCACGGGACCTTTATCCCCGCCTCACGCGCCATCGCCACCAGTTCCGGCAGCGATTCGGCGGTCATCTTCTCCATAATCCGACGGCGGTGAATTTTGATTGTTGCCTCTGTCGCTCCCAAGGCTTGGGCCACGGAACGGTTGGACATCCCTCGAATCAGCAGTTCCAGCACCTCCATTTGGCGCTGTGTGAGCGAGGAAACCCGGGTGTGCGCCTCTTTTTGTATAGCTCGTTTGGTCGCCAAGTTCGCCGAACGCTTGAGCGCCAGGCTGACCGCATCCATCAGGGGCTCACGTGGAGCAGGCTTGGAAAAATAGTCCACCGCCCCCAGTTTCATGGCGGCAACACAGGCCTCAACACCTTGCTTCGCTGTTACAAACACCAACTGATCGCTGCGCCCCCGTTCCTTGAGATGTCGCTGCAATTCGATGCCGGTCATGTCCGGGAGATCCACTTCAAGGATCACACACACAGGACTCGCCGCGTGACATCCAGACAGGAACCCCCTGCCGCTGGAATACGTTTCCGCTTGATAACCAGCTTCATCCAGCCATTCCAGTATCCGGAACCTTCCAGAAACGTCCGGATCGACCACGCATACCTTTGCGCTAGAGATTTTCATTATGTCGCCTCGTCAGGTTGTTGCATCCCGATGGAAATCTTGGAAACGGCAACCAAATCGCCGTCGTAAGAAATTGGTGAGTAGGGAGTTGCGCTCACACCAGCGATTGTGTTCGCAAGCAATCAATTTGTGAAATGCATTGTACGTATGCGTCCTATACACTAACCGTATGGCATGGATCTCCGTTCCCTGGGCGTGTTTGTCGAAGTGGTACGCCGCGGCGGCTTCACTGCGGCAAGTTCGAAGGTTGCGCTGACCCAGCCTTCCATCAGTCGCGTGATCAAGCAGCTTGAGGAAGACATCGGTCAGGTTTTGATCACCCGCCAGCATCGGTCCATCGTGCTCACGGACGCGGGAAAGATTCTCTTCCGACACGCCCAGAACCTCCTGCGTGACCACGCCGCACTGGAGACGGAGCTTGCGGATCTCGCTGGGTTAAAGCGAGGCGTGCTGACCCTCGGCATTCCACCCCTGAGCGGCACACTCTTTGTGCCACTCATCAAGCGTTACAAGAAGACCTACCCGGATATCGAGCTGGTTCTGTTCGAGAAAGGCTCAAAAGCCACGGAGCGAGCCCTCCTGGCTGCGGACATGCAACTGGGCACCCTCATCCTGCCCCTGGACTCGGCATTGTACGACTCCGTCCCCTTTTTCCATGATCGTCTCGCGCTTGCAGCGCCGCGCCATTCCCATTGGGCCACCCGGGAAAGTGTGAAGCTCAAGGAGCTTAAAGACGAGCCGTTTATCATCTTTCCAGAAGACTTCGCACTCAACGACACCGTGCGCAACGCCTGCGCCGCAGCGGGCTTTACGCCAGAGATCGCTGCCAGCAGCAGTCACTTCTCGCTGATTGCGGGGTTGATCGACAGCGGAGTCGGGATCGCCCTCCTTCCCATGTCCGTGGTCCGAGGGACCAACGCCGTAGCTGTCATCCGCCTTGAGGATCCCGATATTCAGTGGAATATCGCCATCGCGTGGTGCCGGGATTTTTACCTGTCGCACGCTGCCAAGGCCTTGGTCAATCTGGTGAAGGCGCATCCCATCGATTCCTGATCCCAGCCGGCAGGCGCTAAACCCACCATTGCTCTCACATCGATATACTCCAAAAGGCGTATGCGAGGAGTGCTTCCAAGCTTCGGGCAGGCATGTTCGCTGCTGCCATTTTCTATTTTCTCCACTACTTTTCCTCGATTGATCGGTTCACTTTCTGGCATTATTCGCTTTCTTAAATTTTACAAAACAACCTCACGTCATCCCCTCCCTGTGTTGAAGTCGCGTCCTTGCTCCCCTGTCCGCAAGATCACCTCGCTCGCCATTGCCAGCCTTATGGGATTGGCTGCCAGCACCCTCGCCGGTGAGCCAGTGCTGTCCTCTGAAAAGGCTGCCACCACCCCAGTTCAGGCACCCGGTTCGGACAAGTTCATCAACTTCTCCAGCACCAGCCTTTGGTACCTGTATGGCTTCAACTGGGACCAGCCCTTCGCATCCAGTCATGAACGGGACTTGATCACCCTGGAACACTTTCAGGACAACGCCTGGGGGGATCTTTTCTTCTTCACAGACTTCACCAACCTCACGACAGAAGGTCGCGGGCACCCGGAAACAGGGTTTGACCTCTACGGCGAGGTCAACCCACGCCTCAGCCTGGGGAAGCTGACTGGCAAGTCCTACCGTTTCGGTCCGGTGAAAGACATCTACTTTTATTCGGGCATGTTGGAGTTTGGCACCTCCGACTCCCTGGCCAACATCAACCGGACCTTCGGCACACACCTTGATAAAACCCAGCTCCGTCAGCTGCACGGCATGGCGCTGGAGCTCGACCTTCCGGGATTCGCCTACTCCAGCATCAACTTCTTCTGGCGGGATGACTTCGACATCAGCGGGAGCACCTGGCAGATCACCTATGTATGGGGCATCCCCTTCCGTCTGGCGGGCTGCGACTTCATGTTCAGAGGCTTTGCCGACTACAACGGGGCGGAAGGTGAACTGGCAGAATCCTTTCACACCAGCCCCCAGCTCATGATGGACCTGGGGGCCAAAGTGTTTGGCAAGAAGTCCAAACTCTGGATCGGCACCGAGGTGGACATCTGGGTCAATGAGTATGGCGTGAGAGGGCAGCACGATGTGGTGCCGCAGGCCGTGCTGGAGTTCGAGTTCTAACGATTGTCCAGCGCACCCCTGAGTCGCACAAAATCTGCGCGACATCCCCCCAAGTGTGCTGTTCTATGGCGTCAGACTCTCCTACAGTCGTCCCTATTCCTCAGCAGCCCTTTCCCGCACCCGGCCCATGCAATTGACCATCAATGGCAATCCCGCCGAGGTGGCCCCGCGACCGGGACAATGCCTGAGAACTTTGCTCAGAGAGCAGGGTTGGTATGGAGTGAAGAAGGGGTGTGACGCGGGTGACTGCGGTGCCTGCACGGTCTGGGTGGATGACAAACCGGTACACAGTTGTCTCTACCCTGCCTTCCGGGCGAGGGATCGTCGTATCACCACTATCGAAGGGCTGTCCCCAGCAGAGGGCCCCCTGCATCCGATGCAGGAGCAGTTCCTGGCAGCCCAGGGGTTCCAGTGTGGATTTTGCACTGCGGGCACCATCATGACGGCTGCCGCAAAATGCTGTGCCATGGGCGCTCCTATGGAGAGGGTCCTGAAAGGGAACCTCTGCCGATGCACTGGCTACCGGGCCATTCGAGATGCCATAGAAGGACATCGTCACGTGCAGGAAGACTTGCCCGGTGCCAGCGTGGGACGCAGCCTGGGCAGCCCGCTGGGCCCCGCTCTGGTCACGGGTCAGGCCCGCTTCACGGCCGACGAGCCCCCAATTCCTGATCTGTTGCATCTGAAGGTGGTGCGCTCTCCCCATGCCCATGCCCGGGTGGTGGCCATCCGGAAAGAGGCCGCCCTGCAAGTGGCAGGAGTGCACAGCATCTTCACATGGGAGGATGTGCCGTTGCACCGGCCTTTCACCAGCGCCACGCATGATGACTACCACGTGGACCCGGATGACACCCTCATGCTGGACCGGGTAGTGAGATTCGTCGGGCAACGTGTCGTACTGGTGGCGGCCGACTCGGAACAGGCGGCAGTTCTCGCCTGCGACAAGATTGAGGTGGACTACGAGATTTTGCCTGCCGTGTTTGATCCCGAGGAGGCCATGCGCCCCGATGCTCCGATCCTGCACCAAGGCAAAGACGCCGCCTCACGCATCTCCCACCCGGAGCGCAATGTGCTGCGGGAGATCCACGGCGAGAATGGCAGCGTGGCCGCCGGGTTCGAGGAAGCGGACGTCACCGTGGAGAACACCTATGCCACGCACCGGCAGCCCCACGTGACACTGGAGACGCACAACAGCCTGAGCTACCTCACGCCTGACGGGCGCCTGCATGTGCGCACCAGCAGCCAGACCCCCTTCCTGACCAAGGTGAAGCTGGTGTACCTGTTTAACCTCTATCCCGAGAATCTGCACGTGTACACCGAGCGGGTCGGCGGCGGCTTCGGCAGCAAGCAAGAGGTGCTCACAGAGGATCTCTGCGTGCTGGTGACGCTCAAGACAGGACGCCCCGCCCGTTGGGAGTTTACCCGGGAGGAGGAGTTCACCGCCACCACCACGCGGCATCCTTTCCGTGTGAAGGTGAAACTTGGCGCACGACGCGATGGCACGCTCACGGCCATGAGCATGCGGGTGGTCACCAACACAGGCGCCTACGGCAATCACGGCGGCGAGGTACTGGGCCATTCGCTCAACGAGGCCTTTGCCGTGTATCGCTGCCCCAACAAGCAGGCCGATGGCTACGCTGTTTACACAAACTGCGTCCCTTCAGGAGCTTTTCGGGGATACGGCCTCACCCAGACCGCCTACGCCGTGGAGTGTGCCATGGATGAGCTGGCCGCCGCCCTGCAGATGCCCCCCATCACCCTCCGCAGGAAGAACATGATCCAGCCCGGCGACACGCTCCTGAGCATCTGGCCTCATCCAGGTGATCTGGAGATTGGCAGCTACGGCCTTGCGGGATGCCTTGATCTGGTGGAAGAGGCGCTCGCCAGCGGTCGCGGAGAGTCCCTTCCGCTGGGCCACGAATGGAGCACCGGGCAAGGGCTGGCACTTGCGATGCTGGACTGCGGACCTCCCACGGAGCATCGCTCTGAGGCTCGCATTGATCTCCTCGCGGACGGGTCCTACCAGGTCTCCATTGGGTCCGCGGAGTTCGGCAGTGGCACGCTCACAGTGCAGCGGCAGATTGCCGCGACTGTTTTGGGGTGCCCTGTCGGATCAGTCAGAATGGTCACAGCGGATACGGACAAGACACCCTACGACACTGGCACCTTTGCCAGCACTGGCACACTGGTGGGCGGCGGCGCAGTGCTTGCGGCCGCCAAGGTGTTGAAGGAGCAACTCCTCCGGCTCGCCAGTCGCTACACGGGACAACCGGTTGAGTCCTGCCAGCTCACAGGGACCGCTGTCGCTTGCGCGAACCATACCCTTCCTTTGAGTGAATTGCTGACCCGGGCCGAGCAGGACGGGCATCGGCTCAGCGCCGTCCGCCGCGCCTACGCCGCCCCCAGATCGGTGGCATTCAATGTCCACGGTTTCCGCGTGGCAGTGCACCGCATCACCGGTCAGGTCCGCATCTTGCAGAGCGTGCATGCCGCAGATGCCGGGCAGGTGCTCAATCCCATGCAATGCCGCGGGCAGGTGGAAGGCGGCGTGGCTCAGGGCATAGGTTGGGTGCTCACAGAGGACATGCAACTCACTGTAGAGGGTCGCATCGCCAACCCCACGCTGCGCCATTTCCGCATCCCGGGCATGGCGGACCTTCCCGAGACGGAGGTGTACTTTGCGCACACACACGACCGCATCGGACCTATGGGGGCCAAGCCCATGAGTGAAAGCCCGGTCAACCCCGTGGCCCCGGCCCTGGCCAATGCCATAGCCAATGCGACCGGCATCCGCTTCACCGATCTACCTCTCACGGCTCCACGACTGTACCCGGCGCTTGCCCTCCCTTCCACTTTACCTTTACTAGACATCGCCCTCTCATGACGCCTCCCGGTCCCGCCTCCTCTGGTTTCCTCGAACGCCGCTTTCAGCTCTCGCGTCACGGCACATCGGTGAATCGCGAGATCATCGCTGGCTGCACCACCTTCGCGGCCATGGCCTACATCCTGGTGGTGAATCCGCAGATCCTCAAGGATGCAGGCATGCCCCAGGCCGCCGTGGTTACGGCCACGGCGCTGGCGGCCGCTGGAGCCAGCCTGTTGATGGCATTCCTGGCCAACTTCCCCCTCGCCCTCGCCCCGGGCATGGGGATCAATGCCTTCTTCGCCTACACCGTGTGCCTGACCATGGGCGTCCCGTGGCAGAGTGCCCTGGCGCTGGTGTTTGTGAATGGGTGCATCTTTCTGCTCCTCTCAGTGACAGGCATGCGGGAACGCATCGTCAACGCCCTGCCCAACTCTCTGAAGGCGGCAGTCTGCGCCGGCGTCGGGCTCTTCATAGGGTTCATTGGCTTGAAAAACGGCGGCCTCGTGGTGGGGCACCCGCACACGTTTGTGACCTTGGGTGACATCTCAAACCCTTCGGTGGCCCTCTTTGGCGTGGGCGTCCTGCTCACCTGTGTCCTGGTGGCCAGGGGCACCCCGGCGGCCATCATCATTTCAATGGCCGTGATCACCGTCATCGGCTTCTTCCTGCCGGACGGCAAAGGGGGCAACATCACCCAGATGCCAACCAGCATTCTGTCCCTGCCCGCCTCTATTGAACCCACCTTCCTGAAACTGGACTTCACCTTCCTCCTCAAAGAGCCGGCCAAGGCCCTGCCCGTCATCTTGACGCTGCTCCTCGTGGACCTCTTTGACAACATCGGCACGCTCATTGGGGTAACAAAACGCGCTGGACTGATGGACAAGAACGGTCACGTGCCCGGCCTGCCCAGGGCTCTGACCGCCGACTCCCTGGCGGCCATTCTCAGCTCTCTGCTGGGAACCTCCACTGTGGTCAGCTACATCGAGAGCGCCACCGGCGTGCAGGCGGGCGGACGCACCGGCCTGACCTCCGTGGTGGTGGCCGTGCTCTTCCTTCTGGCCCTGTTCCTGACTCCCCTCATCCTCATGATCCCCGGCGTGGCGGTTGCCCCCGCCCTGGTGGTGGTGGGCATCCTCATGTTTGAAAGCGTGAGCGAGATCGATCTCACCCGGTTCGAGGTATCCGCCCCCGCCATCCTCACCCTCATGGCCATGCCCATGACCTTCAGCATCAGCACCGGCATCGGCATCGGCCTCATCGCGCTCACCGTCATCTCCCTCGGCACCATGAACCGCAAGGGCAAGGCCTCCGCCGTGACAGAGCTCCATCGGGAGTTCGAGGAAGATCCGCCCGCCCGGCCTCGTGATCTGACGCCCTTCACCTACGCCCTGGCCATCATCTTCCTCCTGCACTTTTTTGAGAAGTGGCTCTTCAAGGTGATGGAAAAGTAAGAGCCCCATCTTTCCATGCCCACGCTCCTGGTCCGGAATGCCGAAGTGCTCGTCACGATGGACGGGCAGCGTCGTGAACTGAGGAATGCAGGCCTCTATGCGCTGGATGGCATTATCCAGCAGGTGGGGCCCAGCGCCTCATTGCCTGCAACAGCGGACGAGATTTTGGATTTAAGCGGACAGATCGTGCTGCCGGGATTCGTCAACACGCACCATCACCTCAACCAGACCCTGACCCGCTGCCTGCCCGCCGCACAGGACAACAATCTCTTCCCCTGGCTCCAAGCCCAGTATCGAATCTGGGCGGGAACCACAGAGGCGGCCTCCCGCACCAGCACGTTGGTGGGTCTGGCGGAACTGGCCCTGTCCGGCTGCACCACGGTGTTTGACCACACCTACCTCTACCAGAGCGGCAACAACGTGGATTGTCAGATTGACGCAGCCCGCCAGCTGGGGGTTCGCTTCCACGCCAGCCGCGGTTCCATGTCCCTCGGCCAGTCTCAAGGCGGGCTGCCACCGGATGACTGCGTGGAGGATGAAACCTTCATCTTGGCGGACAGTGAACGCGTCATCCGCACCCATCATGATCCCAAGGTTGGCTCCATGACCCAGGTGGTCTTGGCCCCCTGTTCTCCTTTTTCCGTGAGCACGGGACTGCTAAGAGACTCGGCCGCGCTGGCCCGCCAGCACGGCGTGAAACTGCACACACACCTCTGCGAGACCTTGGATGAGGAACGCTACACCCTCCAGCACTCCGCCATGCGCCCGGTGGAGTGGATGGAGACGCTGGGCTGGCTGGGGGATGACGTGTGGTTTGCCCATGCAGTCCATGTCAATGATGCAGAGATCCAGCGCTTCGCACAGAGCGGGGTCGGCACCGCCCACTGCCCCTGCTCCAACATGCGGCTGGCCTCCGGCATTGCCCCCATCAAGAAGTACCTGTCCGCTGGTGTGAAGGTGGGACTGGGCGTGGATGGATCCGCCAGCAACGATGCCTCCAACATGCTGCTGGAGGTCCGCCAAACCATGCTGCTCGCCCGGCTCGCTCTGGGACTGCGTCCCGCCGATCTCCCACCACCGACTCCAGAAAACTGGATGACCGCTCGAGAGGCATTGGAACTGGCCACGCTGGGAGGTGCAAAGGTGCTCGGTCGTCACGACATCGGTTCCCTCGAACCAGGGAAATGTGCCGACTTTTTCACTCTGGACCTGCACACCCTGAACTACGCAGGAGCGCTGCATGATCCGGTGGCAGCCATCGTGTTTTGCGCTCCCCAGGGCGTGCGGCACACCATTGTGCATGGACGCCCGGTGGTGAAAGACGGTCTGGTCGTGACCGTGGACATGCCGCAGGTGATCGAGGAGCACAACCGGCATGCCCTAAGGCTGGCAAGCGCGGTTTAGCTCATCAAGGGACTCAAGCCAGTCTCCCACTTTCAGCGCTGAGTCCCAAGATCCGCTCATACGCCCCTGGCACATTCATGTCGTCCAGCCACCAACTGGACGCCAGCTCAAGCACTCGCCTGGGGACGTGAATCTCCCGCAAATAGTCCCGCAGCGTGGCCGCGGGAGTCGATGCCAGACCAGCGAAGACCTGATACGGCAACACCACCGGGTGCCCTCGGCGACCTTCGCATTGAGGCTGGCAGATCTCGTCAACATGATGCGCCGCCAGATCCAGGAGGTCTTGAGCAGCGGAGCATGGAAACTGCGGCTGATCCACCAAGATCACCACCACACTTTGGAGCCCCTTCCGCCAATGCGGCCAGCCGGCAGCGGCACGCAAGGAGGACATCATGCCATCCTCCGGATGATCGTTCGCAATCACATTCGCCCAGTTCAAGCGCTTCAGCTCAACCGCCACCAGGTCATTGGCGGGATCAACGACCGCCACAACCTGCCGGGCCCCTGCAAAGCTCCACACGTCCTGATGATGCGCCAGCACCGTCCCATCTCCCCATGGGAGCAACGCTTTGGGACGTCCCATCCGCCGGGAGGCCCCAGCAGCCAGCACGAGAACCCCAAAACGATGGCTGCAATTTTTCACGATCTAGCGTAGATCATTCCGGCCATCCCTCACCTAAAAATCGGCGCATTCAAGCATGGATCTCCACCACATCACCGCCCAGCTTTCTCCTCAGTCACCGGACGAAGTCCCGACCTGGGAATCCGGGTTCGCTTGGTTGGCTGGAGGCACCTGGCTTTTCTCTGAGCCGCAGCCGGGCCTGCACACCCTGCTGGACATGGGGAGCTTCAATTGGCCGGCTCTCAATGTCGCGGAAGAGACTGGACTTGAAATCGCCGCGACCTGCACGATCGCCCAACTGCATGCCTTCGGCGGCAGCCCCAATATTCCGGCTTCCTGGCACGCCTCCCGTCTCATCCAGACTTGCTGCGAAGCGCTTCAGTCATCTTTCAAGATCTGGAACGAAGCCACCGTGGGGGGCAATCTGTGCCTGGGCCTCCCGGCCGGTGCCCTCATCTCCCTGGCGGCTGCGCTGGAAGGCACTTGCACCGTTTGGCCGCGGCAGGGTCCGCCACGCTCAGTCCCGGCCCTCAAGCTCGTCACAGGAGTGCAGCAGACGGTACTGCACCCCGGGGAACTCCTTCGCAGCATCCATCTCCCCGCATCGGCATTGCGGAAACAACCTGCTTTCCGGCGCTTCTCCCAGACTCAGGAAGGCCGCTCTTCTGTCCTCCTTATCGGCACTCGTTGCCCGGTCACAGCAGACATCCTCCTCACCATCACCGCCGCCACTGTCCGCCCGGTGCAACTGAGGTTTGCCACCCCGCCCAGCGCCAGGGACCTGACCGCAAGCTTGGACACAGCGATTCCTGCCTCAGATTATTTCAACGATCCCCACGGCACCCCGGATCACCGTCGCCATCTGGTTCACTACTTTGCGCCGCAGATCATCGAGGAACTGGCCTGACATCCGCTTGTCGCCCCCACGCGCTCACGCCATGAACGACTCGCACGCCACGCTGATCTGCACCCTCTCTGCCCGCACAGGTACCGGCATCAACCGGGCGGTGTCATCGTGGCAGATCCGGTTTCATACGAAGGTGATCCGATTTGAAGGTTTCATGAGCGCGGACCTTCTGCCTCCTCCTCATGCCAGCAGCCGGGATTGGAAACTCATCGTCCGCTTCCGCACCCCAGAGCAACTCGACCAGTGGATGCACTCTGCGGAGCGAAGCTGGCTCATTGCTGAGGCAGAAGAATTGCTGGCGGATGGTGCGGTCTTCTCAGAAACTCTTCCCGACAAAGAGGAAACATCGCATCCAGGAGGCGTCACCGAGATCATTCGCTCCCAGATCCGCCCCGGCATGGAGGAAGCCTACCGCCTCTGGACCCGGCGCACCCAGGAGGCACAAGCGCGGTTCGAGGGGTTTCGCGGCGTGCACATCATCGCCCCCACCCCAGGCAGCGGCTCCTCCGAGTGGACCACCCTCCTGCGCTTCGACTCAGAGGGCAACCTGGATCGCTGGCGTCACTCCCCCGAGCGCTCGGCCCTCCTGGAAGAAGCACGCGAAGTCATTCAAAAGACGGAAGCCACCCGCCTCAAGTCCCCCTTCCCCGGCTGGACTCCCATTGATCCAAACACCGGAGCCTCTCCGCCCCGCTGGAAGACCGGCCTGCTCGTTCTCGTCGGCCTCTATCCCCTGGTGATGATCAATCTCCGCTACGTGCGGCCATTGTTTGGCAGTCTGGACAGCACCCTGGTCACCCTCATGCTTAACATCCTCACGGTCGCCGCCACGACCTACGTCACCATGCCGTTTTTGGTTGGGCGCTTCAGTTGGTGGTTGATGCTCGACCGGACCGAAGGCGACCCGAGGAAATCGATGACAAATACCACCTGGCGTGGCCTGGGTATCATCGTCGGTATTTTGCTCGTGGAAGCGAGCATCTTTTGGATTTCACATGTCTAGAGATGCCAAATTCTTTCATCTCTGGAGAGACCGCGCACCAGCAATTTCCCAGATAGAGTCTGGGAAATCACCCTTCGCCTTGAGCTCGTCTCGCAATGTCTTGACTGCCTGGAAGGGCAAGTTCAGCGCCATGCGGCACCCGGCCAGATGCAGATATACGTGACTGGTTTAACCGCCATGTGAACTTGCCAAAAGTAAACCCCACCATCGAGATCCACCTCTGCAAACGCAAGAAGGACGCCATATAGGAGAAGCCCGACCGCAAAGCGACTAGGTCGAACTCAATCACGGCAGATCAACGTCGATCCAGCCGCGACAATCCTCAAGAGTCGGAACTAGAAACCTCATCACTGGCCGGACGCTCATCCTCGAAGGCCAGCCCCCTGAATCCACAGACATATTGACACCACGCATAGATGATCCCGAAAGTTGCGGGCGCGAGCACAAGGACCCCAATGACAATTACCCGCCATTGTCGACGGACAAACTCCCACTTCCAATAGGCATATCCCTCCTTGGGAGTCCCCTCGAAAGTCAGCATTCGTTCGTGCACAACACTAGCTACCGATTCGCACAGCAGCCAGATCAGTCCTGCGAGCACAACAGCACCAATGAGCAAACACAAGCCGACAAGAAGCGCACCGGCGAATCGCAAGAATTTATACACCAATTTCACAGCCGTCCCACAGCGAAACAAAAAGGGTGACTGGCGGCCTACCCCACACAGGGTAGGGCTCAGATGAAATTCAAACCAGCCCAAGTCAGTGGAAGCGTTCTGGGGCAGCTTTGCAAGCTCATTCCCGGGCGCTTGGTCGCAAAGTCAGCGTGCAGTTCCAGCCAGCAGCAGCTGGCAAAGGCAAAGATCTGAGCAAGAGCAAAGGCCTGCATCGGGCTGCGCCCGCGGAGTGTGCTGTAGAAGTTCGCTACGGTGCAGATGTGAGAAAGGCAAAAAGTCACCACACATCCCACGTCGCACCGTCCCTCGCATCTTTCGGTTGCTTGAATGGGCTCCATCGTCCCACTTCGGACATGCCTTCACTGTCGGAACTCAACACGCTTCCCCAAGACTCCTTCACAGACGCTTTGGCCGGGATCTTCGAGCACGCCGACTGGGTGGGGTTCCGAGCATGGACGCTTCGGCCGTTCGCTGATGTCGGCACCTTGCACGCGGCCATGTGCGCCGTCATGCACGAGGCATCCGACGGTGAAAAGCTCACTCTCATCCGCGCCCACCCTGACCTGGGCGACCGGCTGGCCACGCTTTCGCCCGAGTCCGCCGCAGAGCAGGAGGCCTCCGGTTTGAAATCATTGACCGAATCGGAGCACGATCGCTTTCAGTCCTTCAACGCCAGCTACAAAGCCCGCTTTGGATTCCCGTTCATCCTCTGCGCCAGGCTCAATGATCCACAGAGCATGCTCAGAGCATTTGAAGCCCGTCTCCCCAACGACCGCGAAACGGAGATTGCCACCGCACTGGCCGAGATTGAAAAGATTGCCAGACTTCGCCTGGACCAGCTATTCTCCAGGTAGATCCTTGCAAGCAAACACGCTCCCCGCCATGCCCGGCCGCATTTCCACACACGTCCTGGATACCTATCACGGCAAGCCTGCCGCCGGCATGCTGGTGGAACTGCACCGCCTGACCGGAGAGTACCGGGAGCGTCTGTTCACTGCCCGCACGAACGCCGACGGTCGCCTGGACGAGAGCATGGTGGATGCCGAGGAAATCACCACCGGGGTGTACGAGCTGCTCTTTCACACCGGAGATTATTTCAAAGACTCTGGCGTGGCCGTCGCCCACCCTCCTTTTCTGGATCTGGTGCCCGTGCGATTTGGCGTGGAGAGCCCACCAGCAGCTTATCACGTGCCCTTGCTGGTAGGGCCGTGGTCCTACAGCACCTACCGCGGGAGCTGACCCCGCACACATCTTGCGGACCACTTCGCAACCAACGGCTTGCCCTTTGGACAGCGCCGGGGCACAATCGCGGGTGCCATGATATTAGATTCCTCCTACCCGCGCGACATGGTTGGCTATGGACGCCAGCCGGTGCACGCCGCGTGGCCGGGTAAGGCCCGCATCGCCGTCCAGTTCGTCCTCAACTATGAGGAAGGCGGCGAAAACAGCGTGCTCCACGGCGATCCAGGCTCCGAGACTTTTCTCTCTGAGATCATCGGTGCGCCCAGCTTTCCAGACCGCCATCTCAGCATGGAGTCGCTCTACGAGTACGGCAGTCGCAGCGGCGTCTGGCGCATTCTGAAGGAGTTCGAAAAGCGCCACCTGCCCCTTACCGTTTTCGCCGTGGCCATGGCGCTACAGCGTCACCCCGAAGTGGCCCACGCCATCAGGGAACAGGAGCACGAGATCGCCAGCCACGGCCTCCGCTGGATCAGCTACCAGCAGGTGGATGAGGCCACGGAACGACTCCATATGGAGAAGGCGACACAGATCATCGAGGAAATCACCGGCCAGCCCCCCCAGGGATGGTACACTGGACGCGACAGCCCCAATACCCGCAGGCTGGTGGTGGAGCACGGGGGATTCCTCTACGACTCCGACTATTACGGCGATGACCTCCCGCTTTGGACCACCGTGGAAACAGCCTCGGGAGTCAGCAAGCCACATCTGATTGTGCCGTACACCCTGGATGCCAATGACATGCGCTTTGCCACGGCGCAGGGCTTCAATACGGCCGACCATTTTTACACCTACTTGCGGGACACCTTCGACGTTCTCTACGAGGAGGGGGCGGAGTTTCCCAAGATGATGTCCATCGGCATGCACTGCCGTCTTCTAGGCCGTCCCGGCCGGTTCGTGGCCCTGCAGCGGTTCCTGGATCACCTGGCCAAGCACGACCGGGTATGGATCACCCGGCGTGTCGATATCGCCCGCCACTGGCATCAGCAGCATCCCTTCTCCAGTACGACATCAGGCCCCCCATCATGAAGCTCGTCTCTCAAAACTACGGCAAAGCCCGGGTGCGACTCTGCAAGGTCCTCCGCGACGGTCCCGTGCACTCCGTCAAAGAGATTACCGTGCGCATCGCCCTGGAGGGCGAGTTTGCCGCCAGCTATCAGTCAGGAGACAACTCCTGCATCGTGCCCACAGACACGATGAAAAACGCGATCAACGTCCTGGCCTACAATCACCTGGGGGTGGACAACGAGCCCTTTGCCCAAACTGTGGCAGATCATTTCCTGAACCGCTATGCTCAGGTGACCAAGGTGGTGGTGGAGATTGAAGAGCGCTCATGGAACCGGCTGGTGGTGGGCGGAGTGCCCCACCCCCACAGCTTTACCCAAACCCAGCGGGCCACACCGCTGGCGAGACTCGTCCAGACCCGCTCTTCCACGTCTCTGGAGTCCGGCGTCCAGGGCTTGACTCTGCTGAAAACCACCGGATCCGGCTTCAGCGGCTTTGCCACCTGTGAGCATACCACCCTGCCGCCCACGGAGGACCGGTTGCTGGCGACCACCCTAAAAGCCCGCTGGATCTGGAACGCCGTCCCCGCCAGCTATCAGGCCACCACTGAAGCTTTCCTGAAGGCCGTGGTCGTGCCGTTTGCCCAGAATCACAGCCCCTCTGTCCAGGCCACCCTTTGGGAGATGGCGGCGGCCGCGTTTGAGGCATGCCCTGAGATTCAGGAAATCACCCTCACTCTACCCAACCTCCACTACTTTACCCAGAATCTACAGGCGTTCGGCATTGACAACACAAACGTCTTGATGCTGCCCTCCGGGGAACCACACGGTCAGATCGAGGCGACCCTTTCCCGGAACTGACGCCCGATTGCGCCCTCCACCATGACCACAGACGGACTGCTCCGCGAACTCCTCGCCGCGCGTGCGCGGCGCGAACCCTGCGTGGTGGCCACCGTGGCCGCCGTCCGCGGCTCAGTCCCGCGGGAAAAAGGGGCAAAGGCACTTATCTTCGAGGATGGACGCATCCTCGGCACCATCGGTGGAGGCAAGATGGAGGCGCTGGTCATGGCCGATGCCCTCAGCACCCTGGCAGACGGCCAGCCAGTGTTGAAAACCTACCCGCTTCACGAAGCCAGCCCGGACTCCTTCGGTGCCATCTGCGGGGGTGAGGCGACCATCTTCCTAGAACCCCAGGCGCTGGGCGAGTGGCTGCACATCTTCGGCGGGGGACATTGCGGCCAGGCCCTCGCCCGGCTGGCCATGGACTGCGGCTGGCATGTCACGCTGGTGGATGATCGGCCGGATACACTGAAGGGCGGAGCGGCGAACGTCCTGCATGAGGGACCTGCGGCAGGATACATTGCCTCACGAGCATGGAGAAAGAATGATGCTGCGGTGCTGGTGGCGCGGAACTTTCATCTCGACCGGGCCGCCCTGGCCGCCCTGCTGGCGCACCCTGGCGCAGGCTATCTGGGGATGATGGGCAGCAAGAAAAAAGTACGGGCCGTCTTTGAGGAGCTGCAAGCCCAAGGAGTCACCTCAGAGGCCCTGGCCGCAGTTCACGCCCCGGTGGGCCTGGACATTCATGCCGACTCACCCATGGAGATCGCCGTCAGCATCCTTGCGGAGATCATGGCTGTCATGCGCCAGGGTGGCGGGAGCCGTCTGCGGGACAGCCTGCACTGAATCATCCACTGCAAGGGCAGCGTGAAGCCCACGGGAGGGAGGAGGCAGCGGGCCCAGTTTTGCGGCAATATCCGCAGCCTCCTGGGCAAGCGCCCCCGCTTCCTGAAACTGGCCCAGCGAGCGATGACTTAGCACCAACAATCTACAAGTACGCGCATAGGCGGCCGCCGCCTCGTCACCCTTCGTGCCGAGCTCAATGCGAATGACATGGGCCTTCTGGTGCATTTCCAGAGCATCTTCCAGCCGCATCATGCGGTAGTTCAATGCACCCACATTGTCCGAGACATCCGCCACCTCTGAAGAAATGGCCCCAAGCTGGCTGACGTAGCCCGCCAGAGCCTCCTCGTAGCAGTACGTCGCTTTCTCAAAGTCCCCCTGGCCTTTGCAGATATGGCCCAGGTTGTTCATCAAAAGCGAGAGCGTCGGTGAGGAAGATATGCCGAGTCTGGCCGCGAGCTCCGCCGCCTTTTCATACAGTTCCCGCCCCCCCTGGGGTTCCCCCCACCTCACTTGCAGCTCTGCCAGGAGTGTGCTGATCCCCAAGATCAGTTCCCCATCCATGACGGGAGCATCCAGCAACCGATAGAGAATGCGACGGTACAGCGCTTCCGCTTGATGAAAGGCTCCCTTGCACAGCCAGAGCTCAGCCAGCGCATGCACCTCTACCATCAACTGCCCCATGCGCGACGGGTCGCGGTAAGCCTTGGGGCGCAATTCCTCCACCAGTTCATTCTGGAAGGCAAACTCCTGCTCAAACTCTGGGCTCTGAGGGTGCAATGCTGATCTGTCGGGGCTTGGGAGGGGGTGGGGCTTTGAACTCCCACGAAGGGAAAGAGCCGTCATCCTTCCATCAATCTCCAACCGTCGCAACCGCAGCTTACCACCATGAGACTCCGACAACTGAGATCAGGGTCCACAAGCCCTTCAGGAACGATTTTTTGCCAAAGTCTGTGAACGAGGATTTCCCTGAACCCCGGCCTGCTTCCCGAGATGCCTCATCCGAGGCCGCCAGGTCAGGCTCAGGCAAGGCGAAGTCTTCATCAAAGTCGGAGACCGAGCCCATGCTTTCCATGGGCTCGTCCACGGGATGCTGGCCCCTCAGGCGCTCTCTCAGCGCTGCGCGTGGGTCCGCACGATGCATGGCACCATGTGAATCCCCGGAAAAGTCCTCGTCACCCTCGGCATAGGCAGGCAGTGGGACGAGGCTCTCCACCCGACTCACGATTTCAGCCGGACCGGGCAGCGCTCCCGACGCTGTAAGTGCGCTCTGCAGTTCACAGACCAGCTCCTTCAGCTCGGCAGGCCACGTGTCACACTCCTTGATCGGCTGGTTCGAAATACTGCGGGCCCCGTCAAACAACGCGACAGCCAGGGCGGCAAATTCTCGATTGCTGTCTCCCCCCTCGCTCGCCGGCAATGACTGACGCTCCAGGGGAGGCTCCATCAGGCACCGCAGGGTTGCATGCGGCCGGGCCAGAACCAGGAAGGTGGGCCATGCATCAAGGTGACGATGTACCAGTTTCTCAACCTCCCGGTCAGACACTCTGGCCGTCACCCTCATTACGAGATTGCCAGGGCGCAGGTCCAGACGATGCAGCCCGATGGACTGGGCCTGCTCGATCGCCTGTTTTACTTGCGCCAGCAAAAGACGCACTTCCACCGGCTTCAAGCAACCCCGCTCCCGCAGGACATGCAGCAGCGGCAGGTCATGAGCCCGCTCCTCCAGGAGGAATGCCAGACTGCCTCCCTCCCAGGCCCCGGCGCACCGCATGATGTTGGGGTGGGCGTCTGTCTTTAAATCCCCAAGCTGGGGAGCGAGGCATGAAGGGTTAAGCACCATCATCACTCCCGGAGGCGGCAGCAGCTGCACGGTCAGCTTCCGCCCGGAGGGAGCTTCTGTCACCGGGAGCGAAAAGGGATGCCGCTCACCTCCCACATCCTCCAGCTGATACCGCCGGGCGAGCACCTCCATGTTGGGCGGGTTAGGAAACAACAGATCCCTCAACGAGGAATGCGGCACCATATTTTCCAGCGCCACCACATGCCGGCGAGTGTCCTTGCCGTGAAGATCGCGGCTCTGTGCCAGAAAGGCCTCCTGCACCTGGGCGCGGAGTGCCTCCAGCGTCGCAGGCACCTCCCCCGGGACCCCCAGGCAGGCACGCAGACTGTTCCGCAACCGTCCCGGCAGGGCATTCAGCACAGCCACCCTATCAGGGTGAATTCCCGCGCGCAGTGGCCCGGTGAGCAGACGGCTCAACACCAGGCAGACCTCCCGCACCTGGCGGGCCTTCTCATCCGGCTGGCTGCCCTCGCAAGTGCGAGTGTACCCGTAGTCCAGAATGCGCAGCCTTAACAAACTGTCATCCTCCAGACACACCAACACCCTCTCCAGGCTCACCCCTTGCAGATGCCCACGCACCTTTTCCAGGGTTAGCAGTTCGTCCAGGAGATGCAGGACAAGACTGAAGGCCGTAGGAGCGATAAGAGCCCCTCGCCGGGAAATGTAGTGCTCCAACAGCTCGCCATCATGAAAGGCGGTGACGTAGAAAGCCGTGCCTTGAACTTCGCCCGAATCCAGGACGGGATCCGCACCCTGCTCACTCCCGGGCGGGAGACTAATCTGACAATCAGGCGCGGCTTCAGCGACAAAATGGACCTCCACCAGTTGGCGGTGCCGTCGGTCCACACCCAGATACACCTCCTCGCAGGACGCCCGGAACAAAGGCATGGGGGCATCCCCCGCGCTCATCGCCAGTTCGTAGTGATTGAAACTTCCAATTTGCCGCATGACCGATCACGATCCCCCTTTCCAGATCCGCATTTGCGCCGGGGGTGCTGCTTGTGATTTCCTGAATTTCGAGGGACTTAATGTACCATCCTACCGGCCTACTGCCACGCACATTCCCGTTCGCAAGCACCTTGTTGCTAAAATTTATCCTCCCGGAAACGTCACATCAATCACAAAAGCGAGCAAAGGTTGGACAGGACTCGTTCCGTATTGGTATTGAATGGATATTCGCACCCGCCCATGAATGGAGCTCCCAGCCCTGCCCGTTTTCTGTCGGCCCTGCCCAAGGCTGGCATCCTCCTCGCCACCACCGCCCTGCTTTCCTGCCAGAATCTGGCCCCGAAGAAGGAAGGTGATCAAACCAGGATTTCCCCGCCAGCCACGGCACCCGCGCCCTCTGCCCCCACGGATCCACGCTTCATTTACAAGATGGCTGACGTCGAGTCCGTGGCTGCCACCCTCGCTCCCGGCCAGCCCCGTCAGGCCACGGTGACCATCTCTGGACTGTTGCATGATGGGGCAACCAGCCTGCATGAGATCAAACAACAACGCATCTCCGGTGGGGTGTTCATCACGGTGATCACTTCCAGACCTCGCGATGCCATGGCCACATTGGCCATCATTCCCTTTGAGCGCACGGTGGAAGTCGATCTCACAGGCCTGCCTCCGGGCACTGCAGTGATCACCGTCAATGGCAAGCAAGCTGCCCTGGAGTTGCCTTGATGCCTAGCGGGATTGTTTTCTAAAGGTGCCAGCCTCCCACTCCGCCTCTGTGATGCGATCCTTGTACGGATAAGGCAACAGCGCTCCGCCAATCAGATAACCCCGATACCGCGTAAGGTCGTCGTGGTTGCCAAAGTCGTCGGCGGCCTGGTCCCCAAGCTTGAGGATTTCTCCATCTAGATGGCAGTCCGCAAGTTCCAGCCGGGTATGGGCAACCACTTTGCTGGCCTCAGCATCCAGACAAACGACGAAAAAATGCCCCCGGGCCGGCGGAACATCGCTTCCCGGATTTCGAAAGCGGATGTAGAGCGCCGTCACGAGCACGAGAGTCTCTTCTTTCCAGCTCAGGGCACCCAGATATCTGGCCTCCTTTAGATGATACCTCGCGCGGACACCGCCTTCGACGCGCTCACCAGAGGTCAGTTCAGCCACACCGGAACCTTCCAGAGCAGCGACCGCCTTGAGCAGGACTTGGGGCCGCTCCACGGGAGCCTCTGCCCCCTCCCTGCGGTCACGTTCACCCATCATCATCTGGCTTGGTCTAATGCTGGAACCGCCGCCTTGGCAGGAGCCTCTGGGTTGGCCGACTCAGGAATGATCTTAATGGCCAGCTTCCCTTCGCCTTTAGGCCGGTCGGGATACATGAGCCGCACACACGTGGCGGCAGAGTCCACCACCTGCTCGATGGTGAAGGGATAACCCTCAGGGATTTTTGCCTTTTTGGCATCAATGGTCACCTCAAAATCCTCATCAAAATTGCCCACCTGGCAGGTGATGGAGAGGCCGTACCGTGAGACCATGTTCACATCACTTTTTTCCCTCCAAAACGGGTCGGAAGGCGGCACAAAGGGGAGCCCCAAGGCATGGACCCACCACTCAGGTGAGGCACCCCCCGCGACAAAAGGCACATCGATGATCTGGACGTAGGCATCACTGTCCGAGCCGTGAAGGTACACAGGCAGCTTGAGGGTTCCAAGACCAAGTGTGGTTGCCTGCACCCGGGAGGCCACGAGGGCCAGGACGATCGACAATGACAGGAGGAGGGTTCTCATGGTGGCAAATTTTACGCTGCCGCCCACCCAACGTCGAGGCACAATCGGCCCAGACCGCCACCGGACGGGCTGGCCTCGCATGCAGGAAACAACCTGAATTCGAAATCCGCGCTCGACCCGCCTCCCTCCCGCTTCTACCTTGAGCCCCGCTCCATGCCGTCCTTTCCTGTTCTCGAAGCTATTGCGAGGCGATATCACGCCTCCAAGCAGGGGCGCACAGGGACCGGAGTACGGGATTTTCTGGTGGAATACCCCGATTTGCTGAAACTGGCGGGCTGCACCGACGGAGATTCCCGTGTGCAGGCAGAAAAGGAACTGAACGCCGCGGCCGGACTGCGAGGCAGTAAACTGGTTCTGGAGCGCCATCCTCGTGACCCCTCCATCATCTGGCAGGTTCGTCTGCTGGCGGACGGAGGTGAAAGCTGGCTCTTCGACCTGCTGGAGAAGCCAACCCCCACGGCTCTTCGCGCCCAATGGGCTGCCTTATTCTACCATGCGGGCCAAGACGTGTCCGACCTGCCAGCGCCATGGCGGGAACGATGGTACCAATGGTGCACGCGTCTGGCAGGGGCCGCTCACCTTGGGCAATCGATCGCCCCCTTCACCTTCAACAACCAGGATACCGCCGCAGAATTGCTGATGACCTTGAAGGGCGTCCTGAACTGGCAGGGCTCCACGCTCATTCGTGTTGCGAGTTGCACTCTCTGCGGTGATTCCAAGCAACTGGAACGAATGGCCGCTCGCCTTGGCCAGGCGTTGGATCAGATCACTGGAGGACAACGGACGAGTCTGGCTGACATGGGCCTGACGGACACACCGCGATCTGTTCTGCTTCACGGCCCCCTCCAGATCCACACCCCTACCGGCACCGTGGATCTGGGACCGCTCAAGGAAGCATCGCGCATCTCTGCTCCAGACATTGAAAATGCCATCTCTCTGACGACGAGCGCCACCCGGTGCCTCAGTGTGGAGAATGAAACCACCTTCCACAGCCTCGCCAGGCTTCAGAGCGGCGCACTGCTCATCCACACCAGCTATCCCGGCTCTGGCGTGCTGCGGCTCTATGAAAAACTGCCTGCTGGATTGGAATTCTGGCATTTTGGTGATACCGACCCTGCTGGATTTGACATCCTCAGGGACTTGAGAACACGCATCGCCAAGTCCATCCAGCCGCTCCATATGAATTTTCGCGATGACGAAGATTCACCACGACTCACCCCTCAGGAAACTCGGTTGATAGATCGCCTGATTGCGAGCCCGCTGGTTGCCGACGTCAGGAAGGAACTGACCGCCATAAGGACCTCGGGCAGAAAAGGTCGCTTTGAGCAGGAAAGCATCGGCCTCCCCATGGCCGACTGGCCGTTTTACGGATGCCCCAACGGGCCGCGAAATTGATTTTTCACCTATACCCCACCAATACACCCCCTCCGCCGTGGCTGAATTTAACAAGACAATTGAGACTTTCTTTTGCCTCTTCTTGCCAAACGGCGGCGTATCGCCATCTTGGAATATCTGCCTATGAGCGCCCTGACTAAGTCCCTTTCCGCGTTTGTTTGTTCATCCATTGGCAAGAAATTTCTTGTAGCCCTCACCGGGGCAGCACTGGTCATTTTCATTTTGGGCCACATGCTCGGAAATCTTCTGATCTTCCTGGGGCCAGACGCGCTGAATGCCTATGGGCACAAGCTGCAAAGCATGGGAGCCCTGCTGTGGATCGCGCGCATCGGCCTGCTCGTCACAGTGGCCATCCACATCATCTTTACCATCAAGCTCACGCGCGAGAATCGCGTCGCCCGTGCAAATCGCTACGGTTACCAGGCGACCATCCAGGCCTCCAAGTCCTCCCGCTATATGATCTTCAGCGGGCTCACTGTCCTGGCGTTCATCGTTTACCACATCCTCCACTTCACGCTGCATGTAGGGAACAACTACGGCGAGCTTCATGCCAATCTCCATGGCGAGACCGTGCATGATGTGTACACCATGGTGATTCACGGCTTTTCCTGGATCCCGGCCTCCATCTTCTACATCTTTGCCATGGGACTGCTCTGTTCCCACCTGAGCCATGGGGTCTCCAGCATGTTCCAGACACTGGGCCTGGCCACAGCGCGCACCTGGCCGGCGTTCAAGGGTCTGGGCCTCGCCTACGCGGCGCTTATTTTTATCGGCAACTGCTCCATCCCCCTCGCTGTCATGTTGGGCTGGGTGAAGTAAGCGCGACTCACCACCACCTTCCCGCTCCGATCCCCTCTTCCTGACCACGACCTTTCTCCGCTGCCTGCCATGACCATCGATCCAGATCCTGCCTTGAACGCCAAGATTCCCTCCGGCCCGCTGGCTCAGAAGTGGTCCAAGCACAAGCAGGACTCGAAGCTCATCAATCCGGCGAACAAGCGCAAATACACGGTGATCGTGGTTGGCACCGGTCTGGCCGGATCTTCCGCAGCCGCTTCCCTTTCAGAGATGGGCTACAAGGTGAAGTGCTTCTGCTTTCAGGACAGCCCACGTCGCGCCCACAGCATCGCCGCCCAGGGGGGCATCAATGCTGCCAAGAACTACCAGAACGACGGTGACTCAGTGCACCGCCTCTTCTATGACACCATCAAGGGTGGCGACTTCCGGGCCCGTGAGGCCAACGTGTATCGCCTGGCCGAGGTCAGCGCCAGCATCATTGACCAGTGTGTTGCACAGGGTGTCCCCCTCGCCCGTGAGTATGGTGGCCTTCTCGCCAACCGCTCTTTCGGCGGTGCCCAGGTGAGCCGCACCTTCTACGCACGGGGCCAGACGGGACAGCAGCTCCTTCTGGGAGCCTACTCCGCCCTGAACAAGGAGATCGCCCGCGGCAACATCCAGATGTATGCCCGCACGGAGATGCTGGAACTGGTGCTCGTGGACGGGCACGCCAAAGGCATCGTGGTGCGCGATCTCGTCACCGGCAAGGTCAGCAGCCACTCGGCTGACGCCGTCATCCTCGCCACCGGAGGCTATGGCACCGCCTTCTACCTCTCCACGAATGCCATGGGCTGCAACGTGACCGCCAACTGGCGCGCTCACAAGAAGGGTGCCTTCTTCGCCAACCCCTGCTACACGCAGATTCACCCCACCTGCATTCCCGTCAGCGGTGACTACCAGAGCAAGCTGACGCTCATGTCCGAGTCCCTGCGCAATGACGGCCGCGTTTGGGTGCCGAAGCGCAAGGAAGACTGCGGCAAGCCTCCCCACGAGATTGCCGAGGAAGACCGCGACTACTACCTGGAGCGCAAGTACCCCAGCTACGGAAACCTGGCACCGCGCGACATTTCCAGCCGCTCCGCCAAGGAAGCCTGCGATGAAGGTCGCGGAGTCGGGCCCGGCGGCCTGGGTGTTTACCTTGACTTCGCGGATGCCATCCTGCGCTACGGACACGACAAAGCCGGCGGCAAGGAGCTTCCCAAGGAGAAGCTCATCGAGATGGGGAAGGCCGTCGTCGCGGAAAAGTACGGCAACCTCTTCGAGATGTATGAGAAGATCACGGGGGAAAACGCCTACAATCAGCCCATGCGCATCTACCCCGCCGTGCACTACACCATGGGCGGCCTCTGGGTGGACTACAACCTCATGAGCACCATCCCCGGCCTGCATGTGCTGGGTGAGGCCAACTTCTCCGACCACGGTGCCAACCGCCTGGGTGCCAGCGCACTCATGCAGGGCCTGGCCGATGGATATTTCGTCGTTCCCTACACCATCGCCAACTACCTCGCAGCCCAGAAGCCGGGAACCGTCACCACCAGCCACCCCGCCTTCAAGGAGGCGGAAGAGGCCGTCAGCGTGCGCACCAAAAAGTTCCTCGGCAGCAAAGGCAAGCGCAGTGTGGACAGCTTCCACCGCGAGCTCGGCCTCCTGCTCTGGTCCGAGTGCGGCATGGCCCGCAGTCATGAGGGCCTGCAGCTTGCCATCGACAAGATCCCACAGCTCCGTGAGGAATTCTGGAGCAACGTCATCGTCCCCGGCTCCGGCGAGCAGTTCAACCAGGAGCTTGAGAAAGCCGGCCGCGTGGCGGACTTCCTTGAGTTTGGTGAACTCATGTGCCGCGACGCCCAGCACCGTGAGGAGAGCTGCGGCGGTCACTTCCGCGTGGAGTACCAATACACCAAGGAAGATGAGGCAGCCAAGCGCGGCCAGGCAGGTGAGGCCCTTCGTAACGACGACAAGTTCGCCTACGTCGCCGCCTGGGAATACTCAGGTGACGTTTCCAAGCCGGTCCTGCACCGCGAACCGCTCAACTACGAAGAGGTGCACCTCGCTGTCCGCAGCTACGTGTAATCCCCCCGCCCCTTTCCCGACTTTCCGCATCCCCTTTCCCCGTTCCCACCATGGCCCGCTCTCTCAATCTCCACATCAAGGTCTGGCGCCAGGCAAGCGCCAACGCCAAAGGTTATTTCCAGGATATTGAAGCCACGAACATCCCGGAAACCGCCTCCTTCCTGGAGATGATGGACATCGTGAACCGTCGCATCATCGAGTCGGGCGGCGATCCGGTCGCCTTCGATCATGACTGCCGGGAGGGCATCTGCGGCACCTGCTCCATGGTGATCAACGGCATCCCCCATGGCCCCGAGCGTGCCACCACCACCTGCCAGCTTCACATGCGGAAGTTCCACGATGGCGACACCATCTGGATCGAGCCCTTCCGCGCCAAGGCCTTCCCCGTGATCAAGGATCTGGCGGTGGACCGCAGCGCCTTCGACCGCATCCAGGCTGCGGGCGGCTTCATCAGTGTGCGCACCGGCTCTGCTCAAGACGCCAACTCGTTGCCCATTTCCAAAGAAGCGGCCGATGCCGCCATGGACGCAGCCGAGTGCATCGGCTGCGGTGCTTGCGTCGCCTCCTGCAAAAACGCGAGCGCCATGCTCTTCGTCTCGGCCAAGGCCGGTCAACTCAACAGCCTTCCCCAAGGTCAGCCGGAGAAACACCGCCGCGTCCTCGGCATGGTGAAAACCATGGACGAAGCCGGCTTCGGCAACTGCACCAACCAGTACGAGTGCGAGGCCGCCTGCCCCAAAGAGATCAGCGTACGCTGGATCACCAAGCTCAATCGCGACTACGCCATGGCCGTAACTCACGAAGCCCTCCTCGCTCCCGTGGGCAAAGGCAAGGGTGATGGCGGTTAGGTGGAAGAAAGGAAGCTTAACGAGAGCTTGATCCTGCTGGGCGCGACCATCCCATGGGCCAAGTGCGTCAGCGGGCTGTACTTCAGTGCGTCAAATACTCGCTGTTGCCCATCGATTGCTCCTTGCCCCATCGCGGGGCCTAAACCAGCGTAGCGCCCAACCGGACCTCTTGCGGTCCATCTCAACCTGCGCAGCCGTCTCAACAGGCGTAGCCGTCTCAACTCCCTTTCCCTTGAATTTGTTCATCACCGGCACGGATACTGACGCTGGCAAAACCTATGTGACCCGGCTGCTGTTGGATGCACTGAAACAGAGCGGCATTCAGGCAGCGGGCTTCAAGCCTTTTTGCTGCGGGGGACGACAGGATTCCATCCTGCTTCATCAAGGCAGCGCCGAGGGCCCCGGATTCACGCTGGAGGAGATCAATCCCATCTGGCTCAAAACACCGGCTTCGCCCTTCACCGCCGCTCTCATCGAAAACAGGAACTTGGACTTCGCCGGATTGCGTCGGAGCCTGGACAACCTCACCTCCCGGGTCGATCACGTGCTCATTGAAGGTGCTGGCGGTTGGGAAGTACCACTCGCCCCAGGATACACTCTGGCAGACTACGCCCAGGAAATTGGCTGGCCCGTGCTGGTGGTGGTCAACAACCGCCTCGGAGCCCTCAACCACACGATCCTGACAGTAAAGAACATCCAGGCCAGAGGGCTCAAGTGCGCAGGCTTGGTGCTGAACTACGCCCACGAGGAGAGGGATGCCGCCAGCATCTCCAACCGCATGGTACTGGAATCCATGGATCTCGCCCCCGTGGTGGCCGACATCATGCATGGCGAGACGGATGGCCGGGAACTGCTGGATGCCCTGCAGGAGTGGATGTAAGAGCCCCAAGCTGACAGCCTCCGGGAAACGTCGATGCGACGTCGAAGGCGGTTGACCGGTAGAGCAGATTGGCAATCTGCTGTGCCGCCGATTGGCAATCGGCATGAGGTGGGAGCAGAGGATAGTGGCAGAAGCTGCCGCGGCGCTCGCCCGAGCAAGACTGAAGCCATGCTCCGAACAGCTAGCTTCAGGCGAAAGAGCGCTGGCCACGCAACTCACCAAGATCTCTCAGCGAGCCCTTTCAGAGCGCACGCCCTGTGCACCCCACATCAGATCTCATCTAACCCATAACTCCTAACTCCCCCCCTCCTCCTTCACCTCACTCCCTACACCGTGATGTTTGAGATACCTGGCGCACGCCTCTTCCCCCATGTACTTGCACAGCAGCTTGGGATCAGTCTCTGTCACATCCACGAGAATCAAGCCATCAAGGCAAGAGCTAAAGTCCTTGTCCACATTGAAACTCAACAGCGTGCCGTTCAGGCGCAGGTAATGTTTGAGCAAGACAGGGATGCCCTTGCCGTCCTCTTCCAGGCTGGAAATGAGGGCGGAAAAGTCATCCACATTACCAAGGTCCGCGGAAATAAACTCCCTCAGCAGCTTGCGATTCTTCCCGTAGCGGAAAGGCTTGCGCGGCTTCACCAGCGTCGCCAGATCGGGATGGAAGTTGTTCTCCCTTAGAAATTCCACCATGAGCTTGCGCGAGAGCCCCTGATAAGCCTGGCTGATGCTGACCGGTCCGTAGAGCCTGGTGTAGTGGGGATTCTGGCACACCCAGGTAAGCACGCCCTTCCACAGGAGTGGCAGCGCTGAAACGCTCCGCTGATAGTTCGGGGCTACAAAACTGCGCCCCATTTCAAGCGCCTGTTCCAGATGCTTCAGAAAGGGCTTCTGGAACTTGAACAGCGTGCTGGTGTAGAGCCCCTTGGCTCCATATCGACGCATGATCATATCCGCACGACCCAGGCGATAAGCCCCCGCCACGCGCCGCTCTTTCTCATCCCAAAGAAAGACGTGCAGGTAATAGTCATCGAACTTGTCGAGATCCACATCCTCACCAGTCCCCTCTCCCACAAGACGGAAACTCACCTCACGCAACCGGCCAATTTCGCGCAGCAGGTGGGGAATCTCCGGAGCAGCGGCGATAAACACGCTGAAGCTCCCCTGCTGCGCAATGGGCCCGCCCGCCTTCCGAAGGGCTGCAATCTCGGCCTCAAAGGCCTGCTGCAACATCGGGCTGTCAGGGGATAGCGTCAGCGTGGGAGCTGCAACCGATGCCGGAGCGTGAGCGACAGGCACCGTGACTGTACCGAGCCCTTTGAGCGGTGCCTTGGGTCGCTGGCTCAAGATGAAAGTGTGAAGCCTGAGGTAGCGGGTGAGGCTCTCATCATCCTCGAACTTGCGCAGACGGTTGAAGGGTATGGGCTGCCCCACCTTCACAGACACCACACCCTGGTCATTATGCAATAACTCACGGAAGATCAGACCGGTGCGCAGCATGGGGTGCACCAGTCCGGCCCCATGAAACAACACACTGTTCTGCCCCTCAAAATAGACCGGCAGGACGGTGGCCTTTGTGCGACGGACGAGAGCTCCCACATGCGAACTCCAGGGACTCTCCTCCACACCGCGGCCCATTTTGAAGTGAGCCACCTCCCCGCTCGGAAAGATGGCAAGTGCCCCCCCCTGTTTGAGGAAGCGCAACGCCTCTTTCATGGGGCCCAGGTTGCGCTGGGCGCTGTTCTCCCCGTTGAAAGGATCCACGGGAATGATCCAGGGACGCATCTCCTCAATCTCCCCCAACAGGAAGTTCGTCATGAACCTCACATAGGGCCGATACTGGGAGATCAGATCCCCCAGTATCACCGGATCCAGAATGCCGAAGGGGTGATTGGAAATAATGATCAACGGCCCTTCGGTGGGGAAGGTAAAGTTCTGAGGCAGATCCACCTCATACTTTGTGCCGATCTCCCGGAGCCCCGATGAGAACCACGCCCGTGCGGAAGGGTAGTCAGGGTGCTTCAAGTAGCGGTCGCGAGTGCGTTCATACAAATGGTTGAACGAACGGATGGCGAGTCCGCGCTCTACGACAGGGGCTGCGAGTTTGTAGAGATTCCGCTTTAGTGGACCCTGCAAACGTGAGGAAAGATCAATGACCATGCGATGTGCGTCGGCCAGGTTAGGTCGTCGGGGGTTGAAGGTGCGGCCGGTACACGGCGGCAATGGTGGTGGGCGCGCCGAAAGAGTCAAGGAACAAGCCTGTCACCTTGGCTGAATGAAAGGTCCTTCATACCGGGACATACCGTCCGGTTGGGTGACATCTTAGCCACTTGCCCCGTTTCCCTCCGAAGCGGCACCGAGATTCACAACCGATGAGCAACGCCGTCCTGGCTCAGCTCAAAAGGACCGCCCCCCCGGGAGGGGCAGTTACCAGGCACAGCGAAACCGCTCTTATCTTGTTCCCTTAATGAAACTGCCATACCCGGATGTTTTCATCCAACATGGCACTTAGTCATCAAAACGGACGTCCTCGACAAATCCCCCCACTTTCAGCCCCGCCTCTTCCGCCGTGGCGATGGGCCGTCCACTGACTTCCAGTCCGGCGAAAGTCACCCCGCGGATGCAATGGCCTGCTCCCAGCCCCTGCAGAAAACCGGGCCGAGATTGTTTGAAGCCCACATTCTCAAATCGCACGCCGCTGACGCCGCCTCCATCTAAGAGCTGAATCACGATCCCGTTCCTGCCACAATTCTCCACCCGGATGTCCTTGAAAACGATCTGCCCCCACTCTCCCTGGCCCTCACCGTGCATCACACTCATGGCATCCCGGCAGTGAATGATATCAACGTCCTCAAAACGCACGCGATGGAGCGCAGAACGGGCCAGCGGTCCGCAGCGTAACGCCCTTGCACTGGTCAGCGCCATGAGACGGCGCAAGACCACCTGCTCACTCACTGCATCCTCTGGTGAGGTCACAGAAAAGGCATCCTCAGTGGTGTACACCAGGCAGTCCTCGACCAAAGCGCGCTGCGTGCCAGCGAGACGTATCCCATCCACCCTGTCTTCACTGCTCAGGTCATTGATCACTTTCACCCGCCGCATGGCCACATCCTGGCAGTGCGTCGCCGATACAGCCACCGCCGTCGCCTCCTTGCAAATCACCCCCTCCAAAGTCACACAACGCGAGCGCTCCATCGTCACGCAACTCGCCAGCAATCTCTTCCCCTCCCCGTGCTTGGCCGCCCCGGCGAGCGCCAGCCCGCGTGCATCCAGCGTACCCCGCCCAAAGATGCAAACATGCTCCACCCCATCCACTTTGACCAAGGCGGCGGAAGCCGTCTTGCCAGGCGCTGAAGGATAGTCCGGGTAGCTCTCGGCATCATCCCTGCCCTGCAGCACCGCACCGGGAGCCAGATAGAGCTGGGTCCGGCTTCTCAGACGGATTCCCGTGGTGGTGTAGAGCCCGGGAGGCAGCATGACGACGGCCTCATTCGCCAACGCTCCGGCATCGTCACAGGCCTTCTGTAGCACATCCGTCCCGTCCTTGGCACCCGAGCGGTCCAGACTGTAGGGCGGAGCCGTCACATCCAGCACTTTCTGGTGCTCAGGCAGCTCATCCTCAGGCGGATCTGCCAGCAACAATAAACGCAAACCATTGACAGTCACCACCATATAGTGGGAGGTGAGCAGGGTGAACTTCAAGCGCCCCCTTTCCATTCGAGTGGGGACTTCGCATTTCTCAGGGCTCATTGTCCAATGCCTCACTCCCCCAGGCACTTCCACCTCCACCTCGGCAGAGCCCGGGAGGGTGAGAGGTGCGTAAGTGCAGTTCAATCTGCCTCCCACCCAATGCTCGATCACCGGCACCTGCTTGTCATTCACCCACACATTGATTACTGGAGGCCGATTCCCCGCATCACGGGCAGCCACACTCCCCCCGCCAGCCACAAAGAAGACGCCCGCCGTGACCACCAACGCCAGAAGGTGGAAAACAGCTCTCCAACCGGTCTGCACCGGCAATCCGGAGAATGGCGGCTTCATGGCAAATCGAAGAAGGGGCGCAACTTGCAAGCATCCCACGGCGGACAGTCCTGCTTTGGCCTGTTCACCCCATCCGTTCTTGAGACACTCCCCGCCCGTGCTGCGTTGCGAGAAATTCTTGGTCGGCACCGTTGCCAAACACCCTGACCCTCTCGTTCAATTTTCCGCACCCGTCGCCACCTGGACAGCTGGCTGCGCTTGGGCCAGACGTTCCAGGGCAGCTTGCATGGTGGCATCTGGCCTCATCACCTGTAGATCCACCGGCTTCACCGCCCCTGCCAGGTCCAGGACAAAATTCTTCCCCACCGCATCCGAAACAGCGAGTTGAAGCTCAGGATGGTGATACATCCCCTCTCCCACGCGCTGAAAGCCCAGCGTCGTCATGTACGACCAGATCTGCAAGTCCGTGGGATGCACCGCCTCACCATTGCGTGTGCGATACCACGGCTGGGTCACCACCAGACGCACTCCCTGCTCCCCGGGGAACTCCACCCAGCCAGCCACTCTATAGTCGTCGCCAAAGACCTCATTGGTGAGCGCCAGTCGCTCCAGGTAGAGCTCAATCTCGGAGTCATTGACAACCTCCATCGGATGCAGGGTAAACTTGACCACCCGGCCAGCCGTCAGGTCAAACCGCACCTCGTGCTCCGCCCCGGCGGCACGTATCAGGGGAGCAATATGGTTTAGGAACGCCCTCGGTTCGAGGAATTCAATCGCTCCAGGGCGGCCGCCACCGGATCTGGCGCCGCTGGATTCACCCCATGCTGCGACTCCAGCGCCTCCAGGGACTCCTCCACCCGCACCGCTGCGTAGGCAGTCAAGGACTCGGGCAGGGTCGAGATTTTGACCGCCGGAAGCTTCACTATGTTTTGATTCATGACAGGGCATGGTGCAGATTCACCTTCTGGAAATGAAGTCGTCTTTGGCGAAAAAGGAGCTTCGTGCTTCCATCGTGAGTGCGAATAAAAGTGCGCCCGCAGGGATTCGAACCCTGGACCAAGGGATTATGAGTCCCCTGCTCTAACCGCTGAGCTACAGGCACTTTTCACAAGGAGCGAAAGCGGACGCATAGTTTACCCGGGAATCCGATTCGTCTTGCAGAATTTTCACCTAAGTTCGCTCCGTTGGGGAGGCAGCCCTCAGAAGTCAGCAGCGAACTCCTCACTCATTCCCACCATGATCCTCCGGCTCTCGCCAAACTCAGTCTCCGGTCTCTGAAAGCTTCCCCTCGCCCGCCTCGACAAGCCTTTGCAACTGCGCTCTGGCATCCCAGTCATCGGGCGCGGGCAAACCACGGCTGTACCATCGGCACCCTGCTGTCGCCCATCGCTTCCTGGCGTCTTCATAGCTGATACCCCTGTCATCGTCGTCCACCCCAAACTGAAAACCACAACTCGGACATATTTCATAGGAACCGCCCCCGGAAGGGGCACGAGGAGGCTCACGCAAGGCCGGATAGCCGCAGACAGGACAGGTGTTCATGGGAGATTGGGGGATGGGAGAGATCAAGGCTTCCTCAGTCTTACCGGGCGGCCAGGTTGCCGGTCCCAGTATCCGGGGCTGCCAGGTTTGAAGAAAGTCTTCGTCGTACCGTCCCGATTGTACGCGGCAAAAGCCCCGCTGCCAGGATCGAAAACGCGCAGCGTGCCATCAGAAGCGTCCGCCTTGGCTGGCAACCCCTCGGCCATCGCTCGCTGTAGAAATTCCCATGCCTGCCGCGCATAGTCCTCCTCACTCTTCGCACCGAAGTCGGGGCCATGTCGCTCAAAGTGATCCCGCAGACTCGGCAGGTAACCCCAGGTGATCCGGGCAGGCGGGGCCCGTGGCGCGGCCGGGGATTCTGCCAGGGGCTTCTTCTTGAGGAGAGCCCCCTCAGCGGTCTCCCCTTTCTGCGGCAGGGTGAACTGTCCGGACTTGAGCCGGACCTTGGCCGTGCCCACTGCATAGTAGTAGGTGGTGCCGGGCATCAAACTGTCCAGAGTCACGGAGTGCTGCACGGCCACCCCATCCCCCGCTTTCCACTCCAGCTTGTCTGGCACCAGTCCGTAACGGACGCGGGTGCCACATTCTGCATCTGTGCGCCAGTTCAGCGTCACTTGTGTTCCCGAGGCTGCCACCACCACCTCCGGTCCCTGGGTCACCTCCACCGCCCCCACTCCTCCCACCAGGGAGATCAGCATCCCTACTGCTGCCCCTATCCTCATCATCCAGCGCCATCGGTCAATGCCCATCATCCTCAAAGGCTAGCGAAGAAAAAAATGAGGATCAAGCGCAAGAAACAACACTTTCCAGTTGCGCGGTTTCGAGTGCTCGGCATACTAGCGGTCCCTCAAACGAAAGGCTCGGTAGCTCAGTCGGTAGAGCAGAGGATTGAAAATCCTCGTGTCGGCGGTTCGATTCCGTCCCGAGCCACTTTCTTCCCCATTTAGCTGGAAGAATTTGGATGCAGACACCCCACCCTGCATATCGCCTCTCAACTGGCCTTTTGCCTTGGTTTCAGGAATGCACCTATCATGCGGGGCACAGGGTTCGTTTGGAGAGGGTCTTTATCGCACTACGGGTTCTTAAGGCCCGCCTCCCCTTCGGGCCAGATCTGGCGCAGAGCATTGCCCACCTCTGCAGCCCATGATTGCAGCTCCGCAACTCGCAGCCTGTCTGCAAGCCTGCTTGGAGTGAACCGATTCCTCGTTCACCCCACCCTCTTTCCCGTTGGCACGGTTTCAGGAGTCCACGACATGCATTGCTCCATAGACAAAAGAGGGAGCCCGGACCGGATCACGGAGCATCCGTTGGACATCTGCCGCTCCATCCGTGCCAGGCTATATCGGTTTTGCCCATGGGACATCCAAAACCCTGACGCCCCCCTTTAACGCGAAGTGGCCAGCCTGACGCTCATGCGTCGAGGCTGGCCAGGAATGGGAGCTTCTGTACGAGAGATCCGGGGTCTAGGCGACCATGTCCTTGAGCTTCTTCAAGGGGCGAACCTTCACCACGGTGGAGGCAGGCTTCGCCTTGAAGACGGTCGGCTCCTTGGTGAACGGGTTGATTCCCTTGCGGGCCTTGACCGCCGGCTTGCGGACGGTCTTGATCTGCAAGAGGCCCGGAAGAACGAACTCACCCACGGAGTTTTTCTTCAGGTGGGAGCTGATGATCTCCGTGAGGCTGTCCAAGACGGCGGAGACCTGCTTGCGGCTGAGTTCCGTGTCCTGCGTGATTTGCTCCAGAATCTGGGTTTTGGAGAAACGGTCTTTGATGGTTGCTGCTTTTTTCGCCATGGGAAGAAATTGTGCAAAAATCTCCGTAGAGTCAAGGCTCCAACCGCGGGGTAAGGCGCTATTTCAGCGGGAAAACACGGTCTTGAGGGCAGAATTCACGATTTGGCACTGCATCAGCCGGTTTAGGGAGAGACGTACCTAGCCGCAGTCATTCCATCATGAACCCTTCTGAAAGCCCCTTCTCCGACCCCAAAGCCGTAGCCGACTATGCCGAGAAACCCGCCCGTCTGGTCCCGGGTTTTGCGAGTCTGCAGCGCATGACATCCCTGCTGCTCGCAGAGCGCACCCCCGCTACCGGTCGGGTCCTGGTGTTGGGAGCAGGTGGCGGACTGGAACTCAAAGAATTCGCCACAGCGCATCCCGGCTGGGAGTTTGATGGAGTCGATCCTTCCGCAGAAATGTTGAAGCTGGCCACCCAAACCCTGGGCCCACTTGCCTCCAGAGTCCGGCTTCACCAAGGCTATATCGATGCAGCTCCCGAGGGGCCATTTGATTCAGCGTCCTGCCTGCTGACTCTGCATTTTGTGCCCCGTGAAGAACGACTGCCCACCCTGCGGCATGTGCACCAGCGACTTAAAAGCGGTGCGCCATTCGTGGCCGCGCATCTCAGCTTCCCGCAAGCGGAGCCAGAGCGCTCGCTCTGGTTTTCACGCTATGTCGCCTTTGCCGTGGCCTCGGGCATCGATCCCGCCATGGCTGAAAAAGCCGTGCCCACCATGCAGGCCAGGCTCGACATCCTGGACCCTGCAGAGGAAGAAGCCCTGCTGCGCGAAGCAGGCTTCACGGACGTCAGCCTGTTCTATACCGGGTTCACCTTTCGTGGATGGGTGGCGTATGCGTGAGTGGGAGGGAAACTTCTACGCACCCAGGGGCACTTGATACAGGTTCCCCTCGCGGCCATGGAGATCCCCTTGGGCACGCGGTCGCATTCCACGGGTGAACATCGCACACGAGGAAATTTTTGCCTGCCAAGGAACCCTGGATGCGATGTCATGTGCTGCCTGACGTTTGCGGCAAGATGCCGCCAACAGCACGCAGGGATGCGTGCGCTCCCCGAGCTTCCCAGGCACTGGCCATTTTGAGAAACGCCCAGACCGCGTTTCACCCCCCAGGTTCCTAGGCAGGCACTCCACGAACTTGGCGTGGGAAGCATGCCACCCCGCCCCGCATAGACAACGGTCATCGTTGCGGCAACACTCACCTCTGAGGCCTGCCACTTCCAGCTTGATTGCGTTCAGCCTTGTCGCCTTGGGCATGGTGCTGACGCCGGTGGCCCAACATGATCTACCTGGTCTCACGCACCATCTGCCAGGGCCAGACACCCCTCCTCCCGCAGTTCATCAAGGTACAACACGGCAGGGTGCTCACGCAGGCTCTGGCCCTTGGCACCTGGCGGTCGAATCAAGGAAATAAACAATCCTCACACAGCCAGATCAAGATGCGCAGACACAAAAAAGGAGCCTCTGTAGAGGCTCCTTTTTTTATGATTCAAGCTGGACTGGCCCATTCCAGCGTCCTCCTCAAATCCCCTGCAGCACACCCGTGCTGTCGCCCACGCGCTCGGCGTTGACGCCCATGCGATCCAGCATGGAGAGATAGAGGTTGGTCATCGGCACCTTGTCCTTGAGGGCGATGTGACGCCCAGGGTTAAGCGTACCATTCGCACGCCCCGCCACCAGCACGGGCAGGCGGTCATGGTCGTGGGCATTGCCATCACTGATGCCGCCACCGTACACGATCATGGAGGTGTCGAGCAGGGACTTGTCACCTTCCTTGGAGGCCTTCATGCGCTCCAGGAAATAGGCAAACTGCTGCACATAGAACTGGTCAATCTTCGCGATCTTCTCCAGCTTCTCCGGGTTGTTCTGGTGGTGGGAGATGTTGTGGTGCGAGTCCGGCACGCCGATCTCCGGGAAACTCCGGTTGCTGCCGTCATGCGCCAGCAGGAAGGTGGCGATGCGGGTCGAGTCCGTCTGGAAGGCCAGCAGCAGCAGATCAAACATGAGGCGGATGTGCTCCTGCGTCGTCGAGGGCACCCCGGCGGGCACCTGCACGCCGGAAGGCAGCACCACTTTCATGGTCTCCGACTTCTGGATGCGCTGCTCAATGTCGCGCACGGAGGAGAAGTACTCGTCCAGCTTGCGATTGTCGTTTCCGGAAAGACGCTTTTGCAGGCTCTTGGCATCGGCCATGACGAAGTCCAGAATGCTCTTCTGGTACTTCATCCTCCGCTGGGCCTCTGCGGAATTCCCGCCAGCGGCAACGGTGCCGAAGAGACGCTCAAACACCAGACGCGGGTCCATCTCAGGAGCCATCGGCATGGACTCCGTCTTCCAGGAAAGGTTGAACTGATAAGCACAGCTGTACCCGGAGTCGCACTTGCCTGAGCTGCGGTCGCCGTCCGTGCTCAACTCCAATGAAGAGAGCCGGGTGAGATGCCCCAACTGGGAGGCCGCAATCTGGTCCACGCTCTGGCCGATGCGGATGTCATTGCCAGCGGTCTTCTTCGCCTGGCAACCAGTCAGGAAGGTAGCCGTGGCACGGGCGTGGTCTCCAGCTCCGTCCCCGTTGGATTCCGCCTTGTCGTGGGCAAGATTGGAGATGACCGAGAAATCATTCCGCAGGCCCGCCAGCGGCTGCAGCGTGGGGGAAAGTTCGTACCCAGCTCCCTCGCCTTTCACGTTCCACTTGTGCACGTTCACCCCGTTGGGAATGTAGAGGAAAGCCATCCGGGAAATTGCCTCGGGAGCCTTCTCCGCCGCGAATGCCCTGAATCCGAAAGACTCCAATGCAGGCAAAGCCAGCAACGTGCTGGCGCTGCGGAGAAACGCCCGGCGGGAAACTTGTGATGCAGAGGTGGACATGGTCGCTAAGTAGAAAAGGGGGGATTTTCGAAAGGGAGGTTCTTAATACGGTACGCTTGACAGGCCGTTAAACTTTCGCGCTTGCTGGCTTCCTGCAAAAGAATCTCAGCAGACACCATGCCGCGAATCCGGGGGCAAATTGTTGCGAACGCGGCAAATTTTTTTGAGGCAGGTCCCCCGCCTTTTCGTTTGCAAAAGCCCTCCCATTGAGTCCGTTTGTCACGTGCCCTGTTTCGTGCCTGCCGCGAAGCAGGCCGACCAACACCCACCATTGCCTAAATAAATGATCCGTACTCTGCTCACCGCCGCCTGCGCACTGACGCTGCTCTCCAATGTGGCCCGCGCCCAGGATGTGTCCATCACCATCAAGCCGGACAACGCCAACCCCCTCATGTACGACACCAAGACCTTCACCGTGAAAGCCGGTCAGAAGGTGAAGGTGACTTTTGAGAACAAGAGCGCCGTGCCCCAGCCTCACAACTTCCTCGTGGTCAAGCCCGGCACCTTGCAGAAGGTCGGCGCCCTTGCCAACGGCATGCTGAGCGACCCGCAGGCGATGACCAAGAACTACATCCCCGAGTCCACGGACATCCTGTTCCACACGAAGCTCATTCAGCCCGGCCAGACCGAGTCCCTTGAGTTCACCGCTCCCGCAGACGCTGGTGACTACCCCTACCTTTGCACGTTCCCCGGCCACTGGATGCTCATGCAGGGCACCATGAAGGTCGAGAAATAAGCCTCTCCGATCTCCGTACAGGACAAGGGTCAGCAGCCAGTTTCTGCTTCTACCCTTGTCCTTTTTTCTGCCCGGTGGCAGGAAAACCCCTGTGGACCTCCCCTTTCCTCCGTTAAAGAAGCTCCTTCATCACCCTATGAAAACCGCACTCTTCGCCGCTGCCGCCCTCCTCTTCACCGCCGTCACTGCCTCCGTCCAGGCGGAAGACAAGACCGTCGCCGTGGGTGACTTCAACTTTACCGTCGCCGCCCCCTGGACCGAAGCCCAGAACACCGGCATGATGACCAAGGCCGTGCTCTCCCACCCTGTGGAAGGCGGCACTCCCTTGGAGGCCAAGTTTTACCACTTCGGCACCGGCCAAGGCGGTGATGTGGACGCCAATGTGAAACGCTGGATCGGCCAGTTCGAAGGTACGCCTGAGGTGAAGAAGGAAGATCTGGACTACAGCGGCACCAAGGTGACCCTCGTGACCATCCACGGAACCTACCTCGACGGCCCTCCCTTCGGTGGCACCAAAACTCCCCGCGCAGACTACACCATGCTGGGCGCGATCCTGGTGGGGAAAGACGCTCCAGTCTTCATCAAGCTGACCGGTCCCAAAGCAGCCACCGCAGCCGCCACCGATTCCTTCAAAAATCTCGTCGCCAGCCCGTTCAAGAAGTGAGGCTAGTTCCCCGGTGAACTGCACCGGCTTGGACTTAATGCATCAAGAGCCGCCTGTGAGGGCGGCTCTTTTTTGTTCGCAGCGTTCGCGAAAGGGCGGCATATGAAATTACCAACGGTGCCCGCCTGGTCAGTCGCCGCAGGGAGGCACGTTCCATCCGCCTGTCCCCAAACTCAGGCAACTACCTCCCAACGAGCAACAGCACTCCCGCAATCAAGGCCAAAATAGGTTTCACGATCTCCGCCTGCCCCAGCCTCAGCCCGAACAAGGCGCTCACGCCGATGAGGATGAGATAAATGGCGAGAAGGAGGGTACCGATGCTGGTGTTGAGTTTCATGGATTTCAATTAGGAGGATGAGTTGCTGCTGAATCGCAGATCGCCGGTGTTTGCGTGCATGCCATGCCAAAAGGCGAAATCTGAAGCGCTTCCTGTTCAATCTGTGTGGGTTGCCTTATACAGGGGGCATTCACGTAGGAGGATCAGGAGTCGCCGGACTCCTCCCTCGATACCATTCGCAAGAAAATTGCAAAATCCCGCTTGAGGATTTGACGCGAGGATGGAGGCTCTGCGCCTCCTGCCCCCCGGGGCACCCATCCTCTCATTATGATCGAAATCCTTCTCTGGTGCCTTGCCGGCTTTGTCGCCAATTTTGCCTTCGCATCCTTTTTTGAATGGTACTTGCACAAGTACGTCATGCACCGCCCGGTTGGAAAGTTCCGCTATGCCTTTGAGGCCCATGCGATCGTCCACCATCACATTTTCAAGGCGGACCACACCTACCATCTGGTAAATGAGAAGGACAAGGAGAAGATCCCCATGGAGTGGTGGAACGGCCCCGTACTGATCCTGCTCTGCTCCCTGCCCACCACGCTCAGCGCCCTGGCGTTCGGCATCTGGCCTCTGGCCTTGGGCGGCGTGCTCGCCGCAGGTGCATACTACGGCATTTATGAATATCTTCACTGGTGCATGCACCTGCCGAAGAACCGCCGTGTGGAAAAGCCCTGGATCTTTCAGCGCCTGAACGGCCACCACCTGCTGCACCACCGCTACATGCACAAGAACTTCAACGTGGTGTTCCCTCTCGCAGACCTCGTCCTCGGCACTCTGATGCTGCGCGCCAAAACCCACTTCGCCCAGGCACGTGGCCCCTCCGTCCCAGACGTGCAGCCCAAGCAGGCCACTGGCACCATGGCCGCCGCGTAAAAGTTTGCCTCGCACCTCGAATTCAAACAAAAAGCCCGCTGGAATATTCCAGCGGGCTTTTTGTTTTTGGGGGAAAGAGTCACTTCCTCCCCACCTGAATCCATCTTGTTTATCTGCCCTAAATCTTGCTAATCCTGTCTAGAAGGCCGCCTACTTCCCCAGCGCATTTTCTCTCAGGTACGCCGGGCGGTCCGTTGTGATCGCATCCACCCCCGCCTTCACGTGGCGCTTGGCGACCTCCGGATCATCCACGGTCCAGGTGATGAGCTTCAGTCCCTGCTCCTTCAGGCCTTTCACAAAGGCCTCATCAATCGGCCAGCCATGATGGAGGTCCAGACCATCCAGTTTGACGGCCTTGGCCTTTTCCACGAACTCTGACAGCTCGGGCAGATTGCCTGTCTCTTTGTCCTTCTTGTAGCTGGCCAGCAGATAGTGCTCCACCTCAGGGAAGAGGGGCTTGGAGAGCTTCATGACCTCGTAGTTGAAGGAAATGATGACCAGTTGCTTCGGGTACAGCGGAGACGCCTTGATGACCTTTGCCAGTTCCGGCAGGATCTCGGGGCCGCATTTGATCTCCAGCACCATCTTCTTCCCCGCCGGGGTCGCTTCAAAGATAGACTCCAGGGTGGGAATCTTCTCCCCGGCGAACTTGGGATCCTTCCAGCTTCCCACATCCAGCTTCTGCAGTTCCTCCCACGTCTGATCAGCGATCTTCCTGTCCACACCTCCAATGCGCTTGGTGGTGCCGTCATGCATGACCACGAGGTGCCCGTCTTTGGAGAACCAGAGATCGAGTTCGGCACCATCGGCCCCCTGTTTCCAGGCCTCTTTCATGGCAGACAGGGTGTTTTCAGGGGCGTCGTGGGAGGCCCCGCGGTGCCCGACGATCTCGGTGGCACAGAGGGGCAACGCCAGACTGGCGGCCAGCAATGGAAGCAGGCGATTGAACGTGAACATCATAGCGAGCAGAACGGGCCACGGGCACGCCATCCTTTCAAGAGACATTGCGTGACATCCTGTCCGCACTGGACACCCGCCCCGGAGCAGGGTCTATTGCCCACCCCATGAGCGCCGTTGTCCCTGCCCTGATCTCCGCCACTGATCTGTTCCTGTCCTACGGACAGCAGCACCTGCTTGAGGGTGTGACCTTGGCAGTAGCTCCAGGGGAGAAGGTGGGCCTCGTGGGCCGCAACGGCTGCGGCAAAACAAGCCTGCTCAAGATTCTGGCAGAAGCACACCAGGCCGACAGCGGCATCATCTCCCGCAGACGCGGTCTGCGTGTGGGCTACCTCCCCCAGGAGTTCGTGCTCGACGGCACCAAGACCGTCAGAGAGAACATTGAGTCTGGTGTGGCCGATCTCATGGGCTGGCTCCAGCGCTATGAAACAGGGGATGGCAGCGAAGCCGAGCTGGCGGAATTGCACCATCTCATCGAGGCAGCCGATGGCTGGAATCTGGAAGCCCGCATCAAGGCCGATGCCACCGCCCTGGATGTCCCTCCGCTGGATGCGCCGGTCGGCCCCCTTTCAGGTGGGGAGAAGCGTCGTGTGGCCTTGTGTCGGGCGCTAGTTACCCAGCCGGATCTCCTGCTGCTGGATGAGCCGACCAACCACCTGGATGCCGAGTCCATCCGCTGGCTGGAAGACTACCTGCGCACCTTCGCAGGTGCCGTCATCTTCGTCACGCACGACCGCTATTTCCTCGATGTCATCGCCACCCGCATCATCGAAATTTTCGACGGCAAGGCTTATTCCCATCCGGGAAACTACACCGCCTATCTGGAGTCCAAGGCCTTGCGGCAGGAGATCTCCGAGCAGACGGAGCGCCGACGCCAGCGCTTCCTGAAGGTGGAGCTGGCCTGGGTGCGGTCCGGGGTCAAGGCCCGCGGCACGAAGTCCCGCCATCGCATGGACCAGTACTACTCCATCGCCGGGCAGGACGCCCCGGTGGAGGAGCGCGAGATGGATGTGCTCATCCCCCCTGCGCCGGAGATGGGAAACATCGGCGTGGATCTGCTCAATGCATCCGCCCGCGTGGGTGAGGGCGACGAGGCGCGCTGGCTCTTCCGTCACCTGACCATGTCCCTGAAACCCGGGCAGTGCACCGGTGTGGTGGGCCGCAATGGTGTGGGCAAAACCACCCTGCTGCGCCTGTGTCTGGGTGAACGCCAGCCGGATGAGGGAACCGTCACCATCGGCAAGAAAGTCACCTTCAACTACATTGACCAGAACCGCATGCAGCTCGACGGCAGCAAGACTGTCATCGAGGAAATTGCAGACATGGATGAGACCGTCTCCTTCGGCGGGCAGAAGATGGGAGTGCGCACCTACCTGCGCCGTTTCCTCTTCAACGATGACCGGCTGCGGGAGCGCATTGACCTCATGTCCGGCGGTGAACGCGCCCGGCTCATGCTGGCCAAGGTGCTGAAGCGTGGCGGCAACATCGTCGTGCTGGATGAGCCCACCAACGACCTCGACCTGCCCAGCCTGCGCATGCTGGAGGAGGCCCTCGTGGACTTCGAAGGCAGTGTGCTCGTGGTGAGCCACGACCGCTATTTCCTCGACCGCGTGTGCGACCAGATCGTCGCCTTTGAAAACGGCGGCGTGTTTGTCCAGCCTGGGAACTACTCGTACTATCTGGAGAAGAAAAAAGAACGCGACCTCCTCGCCCGGCCCTCGTGGGCAGAGCCGGGCAAAGCCGCCCGGAAGCCCGCTGCGCCCGCTGCCGCCAAACCTCGCAAGCTCACCTACAAGGAGCAGAAGGAGCTGGAAGGCATGGAAGCCCTCATCATGGAGGCGGAAGGCAAGGTCGAGGAGCTGGACCGGACACTCAACGATCCTGAATTCTTCGTGAACCGCTCACTGGAGGCTCCCGCCAAGATTGAGGCCCTGGAAAAGGCCCGGGTAGAAGTCGCCCGTCTCTATGCGCGCTGGGAGGAACTGGAGCAGGTCCAGCAGGCAGCGACAGCTTGACCTTCTGCCCCACGGGCTCAATCGACGATAGTCCAAGGAGCGGCGGTTTGTGCCTCAAGCACAACCGCCGAGTGTGAGCAGCGCCTTGGATCGCCAGATGAGCCGATTTAAGCATCTCCTCATGGCAACCTCCAAGCGTGTTGCCAACTTGCCGATTGCCAATCGGCGGCACAGCAGGTTGCCAATCGGAGCTACTCGTCGCGTTTCCGCACGATGCGTTGAACAAAAATCGTGCTCTCGTCGTCTCATCGTCACCGGAAGCACAGGTGGAAGCGAAGGATTGACATTCTCCGCTCCCTGTCGCTAACTGTCCCAGTCGTGAACAAGTCCCTCACCAACTTCTGCATCCTCTTCCTCGCGTTCATCGCGGTGGGCTGGGCGCAAGTGGCAGGGCTTAATCACCACTACGTATGCGTCTGCACCGGGGAACCAGTGGAAGTGGCTTCTGACCACTGCCACGCCCATGGGAGCCAGGTGGTCACGGATGAAGAAGGCAGCCACGACGAACATGCCGACCATCATGACTCCCAGCCACACACTCCGCTGAAAAAGGAGTTCAAGGCACAGAACAAGACCACCGCCACAGTCACGATCCAGGCCCCGGCCCCCGTGATGCTGATAGACCTGCCCGACTTTGCGCGGCCTTTCATTCCCCTTTTGATCGCAGAAGATCAAATCGACTCACGTCCGCCTCATCATCTGGCGGAGAGTCCCCCGGCGGCACTCCAGGTCAAGGAGTGCGTCGTCCTGCTCGTTTGAGCCGGAACGTGGTGGTGATCATACCACCTGTTTTAGCAATAGAATCTGCGCGGCTTCGTCATGCTCGCGCATCACCTCCTTCATGCACCCGTCATGCAACCACGTTCCTTTCTTACTCCTCTGCTTTTTTCCACCCTTTTGCTGTCCGCCGCCTCGTTGAAGGCCGATGTCCAGCTCTCGATCAACAGCGCCCCCTCCTACGCGCTCAAACACAATCCTGATTTGGCAGCCGCGCGGATGCGCATCGTCGAGGCCCAGGGACGCCTTCACCAGGCAGGCCGGCTCTCCAATCCCGAACTGGAGTTTGACTACAACAAGAACCCGCGGAGCTCCGAGCGAAACGTCGGGGTCGCCTTCAATCAGAAATTCCCCCTCACCGCCCGCCTCAGTCAGGAGAAGACCCTGAGCCGCCAGCAACTGGCGCAAGCTGAGGCAGAGGTGCGAAATGAAGAGCGCAAACTCATCGCTGAGGTCAACGCCGCGGCCATCAAACTTCTGGTGGCCAACCAAAAGACGGCCCTGGTGGAAGCGCAACTGAAGCTCTCCAACGCTCTGGTGGAGGTGGTGGAGAAGCGTACTCAAGCGGGTGAAGTCGCAGCGAGCGACGCCGCCCAGCTGGCCATCGACAACCAGAACCGGCTGCTGGAACTCCAGCAGATCACCGGACAAAAAGCGGTCCTCTTGAATGAACTCAAGCCCCTGCTGGGCGTGAGTGCGCCCGATGGCCTGACGCTCACCGGCTCCCTCCCCGCCATCACGGGTACCGCGAAAGGCATCGACGTGCAGGGTCGTCCCGATCTGGACTCCTCCCGGATCGCCCAATCCGTCGCCCAGAGCGAGGTGGAACTCGCCAAGTCATCCCGCTGGGAAGACATCGGCGTAGGTCTGACCGTCGAGCATGAGAAGAGCGAGGACGCTCCCGAAGGCATCCGCGGCGACAGCTTCGTCGGCTTCCGCATCAGCCTGCCCCTCCCCCTCTGGAACAAGCAGAAAGGATTGATCGCCGAGAAGAAGGCCGCCCAGCAGCGCGCCATCCTCGAAACCAAGGCACTCGAGTCCCGCATCCAGAGTGAGGCCGCCGCCGCCCGCGCCGAGATGGCAGCCAGCGCCCGTCTCTACAAAGAGACCAGGACCAAGCTCCTGCCCACCATCGAGCGACACTCCCAGACCATCGAGAAGGCCTACAGTGTCGGTGAGGCAGACGCCATGGCGCTCCTGCGATCCAGAGAACAGAAGCTGCATGCGGAAACGGTCGCCCTTGATGCCCTGCAAAGCTACCACCTGGCCCGGGCGCGGCATGAGGCCGCCACCGCCACCCAGCCCGCCCTTCGCAACCACAGCGGAAAATAATTTCCTCGTTCCCCACTCCATTTCTTTCGTTACATGACACCATCTACTTTTACCGCCGCCTGGCGCGGCATGAGGCTGCTACTGCTCACGGCCTGTCTGGTGCTGCTGCACGACTATCCTGCCCACGCCGCAGAAGGCGGCGGCAACCGCAAGGACAGCACCATCATTCTGGACGAGACCCGGATCAAAAACCTGGGCCTTGAACTGGCGGAGACCGAGGAAACAGAATTCGAGGAAACGATCTTCGCCCTGGGCGGCATTGAGGTGCTGCCGGGCAAGAAAGCCGTGGTGAGCAGCCGCATCCCCGGACGTGCCTTCTCTGTGCTGGCGCTGCCAGACCAGGAAGTGGACGAGGGCGAGGAGCTGATGTGGGTGGAGAGCCGCCAACCCGGAGATCCCCCGCCCACCGTGCGTCTGGAGGCCCCCATCGCGGGCACCATTGCCAAGGTGGCCATCGCCCAAGGCCAGCCCATCAGTCCGGACCAGTCGCTCATCGAGATCGTGGACGTCACCCAAGTGGAGGCGGCCGCCCGGGTGCCGGAGCATCTGGCAGGCAGGCTCGCCAAGGAGCAACACGCCCGCATCCGCATCGCCGCCTACCCGGACAAAGTGTTCGAGGCCCAGCTCAACCACCTTGGTGCCTATGCGGATGAGACCGCAGGCACCGTGGAAGCCGCGTTTCACGTGCCCAATCCCGACAAGCTGCTGCGCCCCGGCATGCGGGCGGAGTTCAGCATCGTCACCAGCAAGCGAGATGCCGTTCTCTCCATCCCCCGCTCGGCCCTGCAGGGCGACGCCGGGGAGCGGTATGTCTTCATCGCAGACTATGAACTGGAGCACGCTTTTGTGAAGACACCGGTGCAGATCGGTGCCCAAAACGATGATCGCGTGGAGATTCTGAGCGGTCTGCTGCCAGGTGACCAGGTGGTGACCAAGGGAGCCTATGCCCTGAGCTTCGCTGGAGCTGGCAGCGTTTCACTGCGTGAAGCGCTCGATGCCGCCCACGGGCACCCTCACAATGAGGACGGCACGGAGATGACCAAGGAGCAGATTGCGGCAGGCGGCAAAGGCGGCCACGATCATGACCATGATGATGGTGGCAAAGGCGGATGGACCCGCCTGACCACCTTCTTCGCCGGGACCAGTGCGCTGCTCTTTTGCATGCTCGCGCTAAGTTTCATCTTCCGCAAACGCAGCCTGTAAGCCCCGGCCATGCTGAACCATCTTATTCGCTTCTCGCTGCGACACCGCCCCATCATCCTGGCGGCGGCGCTGTTAATTCTGGTGTCTGGATGGCAGGTCTTGAAGAACCTGCCGGTGGAAGTCTTGCCAGACATGACCAAACCAACCGTGACCATCCTCACGGAATCTCCGGGACTTGCTCCAGAGGAGGTGGAAACCCTCGTCACCCAACCCATTGAATCCGCACTTCAAGGTGTGGGCGGCCTCGACCGGTTGCGCTCCAGCTCAGACGTCAGCCTCTCCCTTGTCTTTGCGGAGTTCAAGTGGGGCACAGACATTTATCGCGCGCGTCAACTGGTGCAGGAGCGGCTGCAGGCCGTGCTCAACACCCTGCCCGAAGGCACGCAACCGGGGATGACGCCGGTGTCCTCCCTCATGGGTGAGATCCTGCTGGTGGGCATCCACAGCAAGGACAACAAGACGGCCCCCATGGATCTTCGCACGCTCGCGGATTGGACGGTCCGCAGGAGGTTGCAAAGCATCAATGGCGTGGCGGAGGTACTGGCCATCGGCGGTGGGGTGAAGCAGGCCCAGATCCTGCCAGACCCGCAAAAGCTGGCCGCTTACGGCATCAGGTTCGATGAATTACAACAGGCAGCCACCCGTGCTGCTGATAATTCCACCAGCGGGTACCTGACCACCGACACGCGGGAAATCATGGTGCGCAACCTGGGCATGACCACAGACCTAGACGAACTCGGGCAGACGGTGGTCAAGCAACTCGACCATCGCCCCGTGCTCATCCGGGATGTCGCCACGCTCCAGTACGGCCCCCAGCTCATGCGTGGCAATGCCAGCATCGATGGCACCATGGGCGTCATTCTCAGCATCGACAAAGCACCCGGCTTTGACACGCTCAAACTGAGCGCCAGCATTGAAAAGGCATTAAAGGACCTGAAACCCTCCCTCCCCGAGGATGTCGAGCTGGAGATTCTCTTCCGCCAGGGAGACTTCATCCAGAGTGCGGTGGACAACCTCAAGCAAGCCATCCTGGAGGGAGCGGTTATGGTCGCCGTGGTCTTGCTGCTGTTCCTGTTGAGCGTCCGCACCACGCTCATCACCCTTGCAGCCATGCCCCTCTCCTTTGGCATCACGCTGCTCGTGTTCCAGTGGCAGGGAGTCAGCGTGAACTCGATGACCCTCGGCGGCCTGGCCGTGGCCATCGGCATGGTGGTGGATGACGCCATTGTGGATGTGGAAAACGTCTGGCGTCGTCTCCAGGAAAACGCCTCCTCATCCGCCCCCAAACCCAAGCTGGAGGTCATCGCCACCGCCTCGGGTGAGGTGCGAAACTCCATCCTCTACGCCACCGTGCTCATCGTGCTGGTCTTCCTGCCCCTCATGGGACTCGAAGGACTGGAGGGACGCCTCTTCACTCCTATCGCCATCGCGACCATCACCAGCATGATCGCGTCCTTCGTGGTCTCGCTGACCGTCATCCCGGTGCTCTGCTCTCTGGTGCTCAATCCCAAGCCAGTCAAGGAAGCCCACGGCTCCCATGATGGCTGGCTGGTGAGGCTGTTGAAGGAGACGGTGAAACGCACCCTGCTGAAGGTGGCCCTGGGCAATCCGCTTCTGGCTCTAGGTGTCACCGCCGTGCTCCTCATGGGCTCCTTCATGCTCTACCCCAGCATGGGCAAGGAGTTCCTGCCGACCTTCAATGAAGGCAGCGCCACCATCTCCCTGGCTGGACCACCCGGCACCGGCCTTCGCCAGTCCAACGAGATTGGTGAAGTGGGCGTGCGCATTCTCAAAAGCATACCCGAGGTGAAGAGCGTGGGGCGTCGCGCAGGACGGGCAGAACGAGACGACCACGTCGTGCCGGTTTCCGTCAACGAGTTCGATGTCGAGTTCAACAAAGACGGGCGTCATCGCAACGAGGTCTTCAAGGAAATCCGCGAGAAACTGGGCACCATCCCCGGCACCTTTGTGAATGTGGGGCAGCCCATCGGCCACCGTCTCTCCCATATGTTGAGCGGTGTCAGCGCCAAAATCGCGGTGAAAATCTACGGCCCCGATCTGCAGAAACTGCGCGAGTACGGCAAGCAGGTGGAGGCCCTGGCCCGTGGCATTCCCGGGCTTACCGATGTGAATCTGGAGGCCCAGGTGCCAATCCCCCAGCTCAAGATCGAAGTGAACCGCGAACGAGCCCACGCCTATGGGATGCAACCGGGGGAACTCAACGCCCAGCTTTCCGCGCTGGTGGGGGGTACCACCGTGACCGAGTTGCGGGAAGGCCAGCGCACGATGGACCTCGTGCTGAGGCTGCCGGAGTCGTGGCGGGATTCCCCGGAAAAAATCCGGGATCTGCCCATTGAGACCAGCAGCGGACGCCGCATCCCCCTGCACCTCGTCGCCGATGTCAGGGATTCCAAAGGTCCCAACGTCATCAACCGCGAGAACACGCAACGCCGCATCGTTATAGGAGCCAACACCAGTGAGCGCGATCTGGAGTCCCTCGTGACCCGGTTGCAAAAAGAAGTGCGGGAGAAGGTGCAGCTTCCCACCGGCTACTTCGTGAGCTTTGAAGGGGAGTTCCAGGCCCAGCAGGAGGCGGCGCAGCGCATCACATTGCTGTTCATGCTCGTGCTGGCTGTGGTGAGCGTCCTGCTCTTTGGCTATTTCAAGAGCGCCTCCCTGGCGCTCCAGGTGCTGGTGAACATCCCGCTCGCCCTCATGGGCGGTCTGGTGCTCACGTGGCAGGTGGTGAACAACATCTCCATCGCCACGCTGGTGGGCTTCATCGCTGTGGGGGGCGTCGCCGCCCGCAACGGCATCATGATGATCTCCCACTACCTCCACCTCATGAAACACGAGGGCGAGGGGTTCACCCGGGAGATGATCATCCGAGGCACGCTGGAGCGTCTCGTTCCCGTGCTCATGACCGCCCTCAGCGCGGGCATCGCCCTTATCCCCCTGGTGCTGGCTGCTGGCGAGCCGGGCAAGGAAATCCTCCATCCTGTGGCCGTGGTCATCGTGGGCGGCCTGGTCAGCTCCACGCTGCTCGACTTGCTCGTCACGCCCGCCGCCTTCTCCCTCTTCGGCCGCAAGGCTGCCGAGCAGGCCATCCGGTTGGAGGCGCCCGCCGCCCATTGATCCCTTTTAATTTTAGACCCTTTCTCCTGAATTCCAGGGGATCTCCGACAGTCAAAAGACAAACCCACAAAAACCGAATCGAATCGATTCAAACCAAACTCCGACCAACCCTCTCACAACCCTGAGCCAAACCAGAACGAACATGAAAACTCAATTGAAAATCACCTCCGTCTTCGCCGCTGTGCTGCTTGCTGCCAACTCCCTCTTCGCCCATGGCGGCGTTGAACTGGGCCCCAACGGCGGCCGCATCCTTGAATTCAGCAAGGATGAAACCATGCACGGCGAAGTCACTGCCAAGGACGGCAAGTTCCACATCGCCCTGCTCGACAAGGACATGAAGCCAGTCGCTCTAGGGGACCAGGTGCTCACCGTCACGGCAGGTGATCGCGACAAGCCAACCAAGGTGGAAGTTACCAAGGCCGATGGCAAATTCGTGGTGCCCATGCAGAAAGGCGAAGCCTACTGGGTCATCTTCCAGTTCAAACCCAGCGCCAAGTCCAAGCCCGTGACCGCCCGCCTCCACTACAACGCGGAGAATTGCTCCGAGTGCAACTCACCCGAATGGCTTTGCAAGTGCCCAGCTGAAGGCGAAGCAAAATCGAAGAAAAAGTAATCCCGGCATCCCCGCTCTCTTCTGATCCACGGCACCCTCCCTGCTCTTTGCATGGAGGGTGTTTTTTTGGAGAGCGGCAAATTTCCCTACCGCACCCAGCCCTGAAAACTAAAAACTCTTCCTCATCATGACCGGCTTCCAGATCCTGAAGTTTCTTCTCAGCGCAGCGATAATCGTCGCCGTTACAGAAGTTGCCAAACGCAATAATTTCGCCGCCTCCATCATCCACTCCCTGCCCCTCACCTCCCTGCTTGCCTTCATTTGGCTTTATGCAGAAAAGAAGGACCCTGAGCTGATCGCGAACCACGCTTTCGGCACTTTTTGGTTTGTCCTTCCCACCTTGCCTATGTTTCTGGTACTGCCCTACCTGCTGCGACGCGGCTGGGGCTTCTGGCCGGGACTGGGACTCTGCCTCCTCGGCACGTTTCTGCTCTACCTCCTCACCATGTGGTTGTTGCGCGTGGCCGGGGTGAGGCTATGATTCAGGGTCCGAGGAAGTTTCTATCGCATTTTGCCCTTTAGAACCGGGTAATGTGACGCAAACTTCACATGTCAGCATTAGCTTGCAGCCTCCCTGTGATGTTGGGTGGTGCACAAATTCCACCATTCCATCTCAGTACGTCTTCCGTCATCATGAACGACCGCCATATCCTCTCCAGCTTTGACCAGGCCCTCGATCAACTGCGCCAGGATCTGTTTCATATGGCCAGCGTCACCACGCAGAACCTGAATGATGCTGTGCGTGGCTTGATTGAACGGGACACTGACCTCTGCAATCAGGTCATCGCCGAAGATGAGCAGGTGGATCAGTACGAGAAAAAAATCGATGCCACTGGCATCTCCATCCTGACCCGCTTCACCCCCCTTGCGCAGGATCTCCGTCGCGTGGTCAGCACCATGAAGGCCTCCAGCAACTTGGAACGCATCAGCGACCAGGCGGTGAACATTGCCCGTCGTGCCAAGCGTATCCTCCAGAGTCTGGATCTGCCGGAGACCCGCATGATCGAGCCGATCCATGCCCAGGCCATGGCCCTTCTGAAGGATTCCGTTCAGGCATTCAGCGTGGAAGACGTGCCTCTGGCCACCAGCCTCAAGGCCCGCGACAAGGAGCTGGACCACCAGCAAAATGAGTTCATCATCCGCCTCACCAAGCGCATGGAGGAAGACACCTCCCGTCTCAAGGATTACATCGACCTCGTGTTCATCGCCCGATTCCTTGAACGCGCTGGCGACCATTCCGTGAACATCGGCGAAGACGCCGTGTACGCCGGTGTCGCCAAGGACATCCGCCACGAGCACTAAGAGCTGCCCGACAGGAGCATCTCCTTCCCAATTCATCCCAGGCTGGCCATGTCCCGCCTGGGATTTTTGTTGGCGTAGCGGAGTCATTGGGCTCCTCGAACTATTCCGCTCAGGCAACCATTCTGGCATCCCTTCAGGATGCGAGCTTCTTTTCTCCTATCCAGGGGCATGGGCTCGCAAAACTCGCCCGACCCCTGGCTACCGTCTTTCATGCCTTCGGCATTGTAGTTTCATTAATTCCCACGGTGTAAGGCGACCGCTCCGGCAGCTTCAATCAGGAGCCACCCGGGGCAAGCGGAGCGCTTGCCCTACAAGTCCCAACAACCGATTGCAATCGAAGCTGTGCCCCTGGGAAGTTCGATGCCGGAGGCATCCCAGCCCTTAGCCGGGGGTTGAGCGTAGCGACACCCCCGGACAGCAAGAATTCTAACTCACCCCGGAGGGGTGGCAGCAAGATGTGGTGCCCCCTGCACGCCCCAACGACACGGCAGTTTCCGCACATGACACCCAAATCCATTTCTATCCCTTTCTCCTCACTCGGCACTATGCCGAAGGCATCCCAGAAGGTAGGAGCCAGGGGTCGGGCTCGTTGTACTCGCCCGCCCCCTGGAACAGGCAGAAAAAGACCTGCATCCTGAAGGGATGCCAGAGACGCCCCCTCCATCCGCAGTCTGCACCTCCCCAAGGAGCCGCGGTTTATGCTTGCACAACCGCCGGACGCGGCCGGAGGAAGGCGATCCCCAATCCAGCAAACAGCAACCACACCGCATACAGCCACGGGAAACTGGCCGCCCCCCGCTCCGCTCCGCCTCGGCGATTGTGCTCAAGGCACAAATCGCCGCTCCTTGACCTCCTCCGCAACATCCCGCCCCCGCAGCCCCCTCTCGCAACAATCTCCACTTTCCTCGAACCGACCTTCAAAAAACCGATCCCAACCTCAAGTCTTGTGTCTCCCGCGCAGCGGGCTACGCCAACCCCTTGAGCGGCTCCTTGCTGTCGCCGAACCGGTCAGTCTTCACGCCGGCAGTCTGTAGCATGCTGAGGAAGAGGTTGCACATCGGAGTGTCCTTTGGATTCATCAAGTGGCGTCCCGTCGCCAGCTTCCCACCGCCCTTGCCCGCCAGGATGAGCGGCAGGTTGTTGGGGTTGTGGGAGTTGCCATCTCGCAGGCTGGAACCAAAGAGCACCATGCTGTTGTCCAGCAGCGTCCCCTCGCCCTCCTTGATGGACTTCATGCGATCCAGCATGTAGGCAAACTGGTCCACATGCCAGGTGTTGATCTTTTCGTATTGGTCGAGCTTCTCCTGGCGGTTCTCATGGTGGGACAGCTCGTGGTGGCTCTGGGTCACGCCGGGCAGGAAGGAGAAGTTCTTGCCGCTCACCGCCCAGCCAAACATGAAGGTGCTGGCCCGGGTGCTGTCGCTCCAGAAGGCCAGGGTGATGAGATCCATCATCAGGCGTGAATGCTCCGTGTGATCCAGACGCAGACGACCGCCGGGGTCGGCATTGTTCCCGGCCATGATCTTGCTGATGCGCTCGTCCAGATTCTTGATCTCGCCCTGCAATCCGGGATCGAGATTCTCACCGGTGGCCACCCGGGCAATATCCGCCTCGATGCGTTGCTCCACAGAGCGGATGCTTTCCAGATACTGGTCGAGCTTCTGCTGATCTTCCGTTCCAACCTTGGAGCGCAACGCCTTGGCGTCCGAGAGCACCAGATCCAGCACACTCTTGTTCTCCAGCGCCGAGGCACGCCGCTGCTGGGCGTTCTCACGGAAGAGGCGGTCAAAGACGAAGCGGGGGTTGATCTCCGGCGGCAGCGGCGAGGTTGGCGTACGCCAGGCGATGTGTGAACCATACAGCATGGTGTAGTTCACATTGAAATCCACCCCCGTATAGATGGGCTCTGTTCCCAGTTCCAGGGAGGAAAAACGCGTCTCATGGCCGAACTGCTGGGCAAAGGCCTGGTCCACGCTCACGCCGCAGTGCAGATCCTTGCCCGTGGTCTTGGCGATCTTCGTGCCGGTCAGCCAGTTGGCCGTCTTCGCATAGTGGCCGTCTCCACCCTCGCAATTCTCGTGGCCGAGGTGCGTGAGGATGTTGATATCGCCCCGATGGCGATCAATCGGCTGGAGGATGGGTGAAAGTTTGAAGTCCGCCCCTTCGCCTTCCGGCGTCCAGCGATCCTGGCGAACGCCGTTGGGCATGAAAATATACGCCATGCGCACCGGCGGCTTCCCAGCCACGGCGGCGGCAGCCCGGGCAGAGGGAACCATCGCGTTTAGAAACGGCAGCGCAATGGTGGCCCCCAGGCCACGGAGCACCTGGCGGCGGGAAAGCGGTTCACGGGGGATGATGAAACTCGGCATGGACTGAGAAACTACGCGCCCTGAAGGACGAATGTTGCGGAGGCGACTGCGAAAAAACCTCTATTCGAAGCGTAGCAGCGGGTGTGCCCACATCATCGCCATATGCCTGATGAGCCGCTACGCTTCTTCCTCACCCACATCGCATGAAGCTCTTCCTCCCTCGGTCCCCCCGCCCATCCGTCACCCTGCTGGCTGCTCTGGCCGTCTTGGCCCTTCCCTCCGTTTTCCCCGCCGCTGAGCCCGCCCCGCTCTTCCGGGAGTTTGTCGGGCTGAATGGCCACACAGTGAACTTCAAGCCCGACCTCTACCAACCCGTCTGCCGGGTGGTGCGGGACTACCACCCCGTGGAGTGGGACCTGAAGGATGACACCAGCACCCTGCCAGAATGGCCCTTTGCCAAAAACCGCGTCTCCTGGGAGAAGGTGTACGGATCCTGGCATGCGGCAGGCCTCAAGATCAACGTGTGCCTCATCTTCGACAACATGAAGGTCACGGCATGGAAGGACCTCGCCAAGGACGCCGAGGCCTACGCGCGCAGCTTTGCCCAAAACTTCGGCCCCGGCGGAAAGTGGCCCTATGTGGAGACGGTGGAGATTGGCAATGAACCCGGGCTGTACGACGACGCCACCTACATCACGCTCTTCGAGGCCATGACCAAGGGCATCCGGGAGGGCAATCCCAAGATGAAGATCGCCACCTGCAATGTCGAGGGAGGCAAGAGCGACCGCTACTGGAAGGGAGCTGAGCTCTTCCGGAATCTCGGCAGCCACTACGATGTGCTGCAGATCCATCGCTATGCCATTGCGGAGCAGTGGCCAGTCTGGCGTCGCACCTACCCGGAAAACCCCAAGGTGCCTTACCTCAGCGCCATCCAGGATCTGATCGACTGGCGCAATGCTCACGCCGCGGGCAAGCCCGTGTGGGTGACAGAGTTCGGCTGGGACGCCAGCAGCAAGACCCCAGACCCGAAGGGCGAGTGGGCCAAATGGCAGGACAGCACCGACGAAGAACAAGCCCGCTGGCTCGTGCGTTCTTTCTTCCTCTTTGCCGAGATGGGTGTGGACAAGGCCTTCGTTTACTTCTTCAACGACGAGGATGAAGCCAAGCTGCACGCCGCCTCCGGCCTGACCCGGCACTACCAGCCCAAGCCCGCCTACCATGCGGTGGCGTGGATGCTCCGCTCGCTGGAGAACTACCGTTTCACCAAGGCGGTCAAGAAGTCGCTCGACGACGGTTATGTGTTCGAGTTCACACCGGAGAAGGCGGGCGAGCCCATCATCTGGGCCGCCTGGCATCCTACGAAAGAAGCCCACCCTCTGCCTCTGGATCTGGCCGGCAAAAAAGTGCTCCGCCAGGAACGCATGCCACTGGCCAAGGACGAGCCCACCGCCACCGCTGCGCCCGAAGCTTCCGGTGCGCTCAAGGTAGGTGAACGGCCCAGCCTGCTCTGGCTGGAGGCAAGCCCCTCCTCCTCCTAAGCCCGGGAGCCTGTTACAGCCGGGTTGGAACGGCCTCACGATCTCTTGGGAACCCCTCTCTGTTCCCATGAGACGCCCCTCCCCATCCCGGCTATTGAGCGCAAGCACCGCAGCGGTGCTCCTCCTCCCTTTCCTCACCCACCCTGCCATCAGCCAGGAGGCAAAGGTGAAGAACTTCGACCTCCTCACGGGCGAGTCTGCCATGGGAGACTGGACGACTGATGCGCCAGGAGTCCGGCGCAAGCTCACCCTGAAGGATCTGCCTCCTCCGAATGAGAAGGAATCTGTCCGGAACCAACCAAAGATCGTCAAGCGCCCTGATGATGCCTGGCCTAAGGTGCCCGAAGGTTTCAAGGTAGATCTCTTTGCCGCCGATCTGAAGAAGCCGCGGGTGATAGTGACCGCTCCCAACGGCGACATCTTCGTGGCAGAAAGCAAATCGGATCGCATCACTGTCCTGCGCGACAACGATGGCGACGGCAAGGCCGATGCCTCGGAGGTCTTTTCCACGGATCTCAAGCAACCCTTTGGCATCGCCTTCTACCCGCCCGGCAACAAGCCGACCCACGTCTATGTGGCCAACACGGACTCCGTAGTGAGATTCCCTTATACCAAGGATCTCATGAAAGCCCAATCAAAGCCTGAGCAGATCGCATCCCTCTCTGGCGGTGGCCAGCTCACCGGTGGAGGTCACTGGACGCGTGACATCGTGTTTTCCAAAGACGGCAGCAAGCTCTATGCTTCGATCGGCTCCAAATCCAATGCGAGTGACGATGAGGTGGAGAACAACCGCGCACGCATCTTTGTGATGAAGCCGGATGGCAGTGACATGAAGGTGTACGCCACCGGCATTCGCAATCCCGTGGGCCTGGCCATCCATCCCGCCACAGGCGAGCTTTGGACCTCGGTGAATGAGCGCGATGAGATTGGTGACCATCTCGTGCCAGACTACGTCACCCGCGTGAAGGAGGGCGGATTCTATGGCTGGCCCTGGTACTACATGGGCGGGATTCAAGATCCCCGGCATCCCGGTAAACATCCCGAACTCAAAGCCAAAGTCATCACGCCTGACGTGATGCTCCAGTCGCACTCTGCCTCGCTCGATCTGGCGTTCTACAACGATGACCAGTTTCCTGCCCAGTACCGGAATAGCGCCTTTGCCGCACAGCATGGTTCATGGAACCGCACCCGCCGCACCGGTTACAAGGTGATTCAGATCCCCACCAAGGAAGGAGCCGCCACCGGTGAATATGTGGACTTTCTCACGGGATTCGTCACCGCAGACGGTGATGTCTGGGGCCGCCCCGTGGGCGTGACTGTCGCCAAAGACGGTGCCCTCCTCGTCAGCGATGACGCGGGCGATTGCATCTGGCGGGTCTCCTACCAGGGGAAACTCCTGGTGCCCGCACCGCCCAAGGCCCCCTAAGGGCCTCACCTACGCCTGCCGCGGCCTTGAGTCCCGCCCCCCCGGCGGGACGTCACTTGATGTGCTGGACCGGCGGGCTGGTGACAATTGATTAAAGCGATGCTGTTCTCCAGATTCTCCGTCACCTCCCTCGTTCTCGCCAGCGCACAGGCTTTCGCAGCAGCTCCGGCCCACCAACCGGATGCGAAGGGATTTGCCGGCATCACCCAGCCCTTCATCCAGCAGAACTGCATCAGCTGCCACGGGCCGAAGAAGCAGAAAGGCGAGCTCCGCCTCGACACGCTGCCCAATGACTTCTCGGATCCGAGGACGGCCAAGAAATGGGCGGAGGTGCTGAACACCGTGAACAGTCACGAGATGCCGCCGGAGGAGGAGGACCAGCCCACACCGGAAAGCGCGGGCAAATTCACCGATTGGCTCACCGCGGAACTCGGCCGTGCGGAGATCGCGAAACGCAGCTCTGGCACGGTCATGCGCCGCCTCAATCGGGCGGAGTACAACAACACGATCCGCGATCTCGTCGGCATCGATTTCGATGCGGCGGAGAGTTTCCCGCAGGATCCGCCGGCGGGTGGCTTCGACAACATCGGCCAGGCGCTCACGATTTCGCCGCTCCACATGGAGCTTTACTACAGCACCGCGCGCCGGATTCTGGATCGAGCGATCGCCACAGGAGAGAAGCCGCCGATCATCAAATGGCACTTCGAGCCGGAGGAGCACAAGGACAAGAGCGACGGCGCGCGCATCAAGCGCGATGGCAAGGACATCATTCTCGGCAAGGGCTCATTGCCCGCCGAGAACGGTTTCGCGGTAATGCACCACGCCGGATGGGACCGCGTGGTCTATGCCCGCAATCTCGCGCTCGCCAATCCTGGCAAATACACGATCCGATTCCGCGCTGCGGGCCGCATCCCCACCCGCGCCCAGGTGATCGAAGGGGCAAAGCTGGTCCTGGCCCAGCGCCGTGATCAAGCCATCGCCAAGGGCTCCAGCCGCGAATATCAGCAGGGGCTCTACGATGCCGATATGAAGCACTTCGAGACGCACCGCATGTATGACTACGGTGCGCCCCGTGTGAAGGTGGTGACGAACATCGGCGGCGTGCCGAAGGTGATCGCGGAAATGGACATCAACGCCACCGAAGCCGAGCCGCAGGTGTATGAGGTGACCGCGGACTTCACCAAACAGAAGTCCCACATTCAGTTCGAGTACGCTTACTCCATCCCCTCCGTGCTTGATCGCGACTGGCAGATCAAACCGGAGTTCGCTGCCCCGCTCCTGCTCATTGGCTGGTTCGAACTGGAAGGTCCGATCAACACTGTCTGGCCGCCGGAAAGCACCACCCGGCTGGTGGGAGACAGCTCCATCACAGATGAGCGTGAACGTGCCCGGAAGGTGCTCGAAAACTTCATGCCCCGTGCGTTCCGCAGGCTGGTGACCAAGGAGGAGATCGAGAGCCGACTGGCGATGTTCGATGCGAACCGGCCGAAGAAGCCATCGTTCGAGGAAACGATCAAGATACCGCTAGCCTCCGTGCTCACCTCACCGAACTTCATCTATCTCATCGAACCCGAGCGGGCAGGAGATGAGAAGAAGCTCACGCCCTTCGAGTTCGCCTCACGTCTTTCGTATTTCTTGTGGTCGTCCATGCCGGATGACACGCTATTCCGCCTCGCTTCCAGTGGTGAACTGATGAAGCCGGACGTGGTCAAGCAGCAGATCGACCGCATGCTGGCAGATCCCAAGAGCGAGGCGCTGGTGAAGAACTTCACCGGCCAGTGGCTCGGCCTGCGCAAGGTTGGATCGAACCCGCCGGTCAAAAGCATCTATCCGGAGTACGACCGCCACCTGGAAGTCTCGATCGTCCGTGAGAGTGAGGCGTTTTTTGAGGAGATCTTACGCAACGACCTGGACTCACGGAACCTGATCAAGAGCGACTTCGTCACCATCAACGAGCGGCTTGCGAGGTTCTATGGCATCCCCGGTGTGAAGGGGGATGAGTTCCGGAAAGTGAAGGTGTCCCCAGATTCGAACCGCGGCGGCATTGTCACCCAGGCATCCATCCACTCGATCACTTCCAATGGCACGCGCACCTCGCCGATCTCCCGCGGTGTGTGGGTGTTGAAAACCATGCTCAACACCGATCCCGGTCTGCCCGTGGCCAATGCCGGCGAACTGCCTTCCAAGGTGCCCGGCATTGGCAAGGCGACCGTGCGCCAGCGGCTGAACATCCACCGCGAGGCGGCCGCCTGCGCACGCTGCCATGACAAGATTGACCCGCTGGGTTTCGCTCTGGAGAATTTCAATGCTGCGGGCGAGTGGCGGGAAGTCGAGTCCAGCGGCTGGAACGGTCGCGAGCAGCCGAATGATCCAAAGATCGACGCCTCTGCCACCATGCCAGACGGTACGAAGTTCATCGGCGTGCACGGTTTGCAGGACGCGCTCCTGCAGCAGCAGGACAAGTTCCTCGGCGGGCTCTCCGCCAAGCTCCACACCTACGCCCTCGGCCGCGAGCTCGGCTTTTCCGATCAGCCGATGATTGATGCCAGCGTCGCGAAAATGAAAGCGGGCCACTACACGCTGCGCTCGTTGATCCACGCCATTGTCTCCTCCGAATCTTTCGCCTCCAAGTAAGCCATGCACTTCCTTTCCAACACCCCGCTTGCCCGCCGCACCGTCCTGCGAGGACTCGGCGTCAGCATCGCCCTGCCGCTCCTGGAAGCGATGGCACCGCGCTCACTCTATGCAGCCTCCAAGGTGAAACCTGAAACCAAGGGCGCGAAGAGCGCGCCGCGCATCATCTACTGCTACGTGCCGAATGGTGTGAACATCTTCGACTGGATCCCGAAGGACAATGGCAATGGTTACCAGCTCTCACCGACGCTCAAGGTGCTGGAAAAGCATCGTGATGACTTCTCCGTGATCAGCGGGCTGAGCCACCACCGGGCCGAGGGGGGCCACAGCGGCGCGGACACCTGGCTCACTGGGGCGAGACTGAAAGCCGTGCCCGGCAAGGACTACTCTAACACCATCTCGGCGGATCAGGTGATCGCGGAAGCGATCGGAGCGCAGACTCGTTTCCCCTCACTGGAGCTCTCGGATGAATCCGGCACCGGCGCCGCCTTGCAGACCCACACGCTGGCGTTTGATCGCAATGGCACACCCCTCCCGGCCGAGAACAGCCCCCAGCGGTTGTTCGAGCGGTTGTTCGTCCCTGAAGACGCCTCCTCCCGCGAGGCGATCCTGCAACTCTATGCGGAGAAGCGCAGCATTCTAGACAACGTGCTCGGCGAGGCGAAATCCCTGCGTGGCAAACTCGGTGTCAGTGATCAGCAGAAGCTCGATGAATACCTTGCCTCCGTCCGCCAGACCGAGCTACGGCTGCAGCGGCAGGTGGAATGGATCGATGTCCCGAAACCGGAGGTCTCTGCCGACGGGCTGCGCCTCTCCAGCCAGCCGACCACAGGCCGGGATCGTGCCGCGTGGCTGGAGACCATGCTGGACATCAGCTATCTGGCCTTTGCCACAGACACCACGCGGGTGATCACCTTCGAGTGGTCCACGGAGTCCCACGGCTTCGGCGGCTCCGGTGAGAGCCACCACGAGCTTTCCCACCATGGCGGCGATGCGGGCATGCTCGCGAAGCTCGCCAACATCGATCGATTCCACCTCGCGTGCCTCGATCGCTTTCTCACGAAACTCAAGAGCGCGCAGGAGGAGAACCAGAGCCTGCTGGATCACACCACCGTTGTGTACGGCTCCGGCATGAACAACGGTGAACGAGGCGGACACCTTGGCACCAACCTCCCGCTGCTCATCGCCGGTGGCAAAGCCCAGGGCTACAAGCACGGCCAGCACCTCGCCCACGACTCGGCGAAAAGCCCTCCCCTCACCAATCTCCTGCTATCGACCATCCAGAAGATGGGTGTCGAAACCAGCACCTTCCAAGACTCCAATGGCACGCTCACAGGCGTGGATTGATGCAGAGGCGCGAGGTCCGCACGGCTTGATCTACCGTGCTGACAGTGTCGCGGCCGCTTTTTGGCGGGGCTTCAGCTCCTTGTCAAAGAACGCCACGGTCTCCCGGCGCATCTTGATCAAGGCCATTTCCTTGAACCGATGATCCTGGTCGTCATAAATCGAGGTCGAGAATTGCGCCGCCCCATGCTTTGAGTTCACAAAGCGCTGCATCTGCGGCACATACCGGCTGAACTCCACCCGGTGGTCCTGGCGGCCATGGATCATCAAAAGTGGCGGCACCTGTTTCACTCCCTTGTCATACCCATCCCAAATACCGCCCGCGTGCACCACGGCGGCATTCACCCGGGGATCATGAAATGACTCTGCCACGGTGAGGAAGCCGCCCAGCGAATAGCCGTAGAGGCCGATCGCCCCCTTCTGCCCCTCCGACTCCCGCACCCAGGTCGCCGCATCCCGCACGGTGCCCACCCAGACATCAAAGTGCCGGGTCATCCCGGAATCAAAAGTCACCGGCCCACCCGCACGGTCGAAATAGTGCACGACATAGGCATCATGCCCGGCCAGGGCCAGTTCGTTCGCCATGCTTTTGATCTCCGGCCCGTCAAAGACCATGCCCCCTGCCCCATGCAGCACGAGAACAGCGGTGGGTGCCGGTCCGGGTTTGACAGCCTCAGGCCGGTAGCGATCCACCCGAATCAATTTACCCCCGCTTGGGAAGCGATGAGAGGAAACCTGAACCCCGGGCGCGGCCACCGTCCCACAGGAAACAACAGCAAGGCACATCGCCAGCCCACCCAGTCCGCGCAGCACGGGTGATCCAGATGCAGTGACGTATTTCCACAATTTGGTTTTCATGGGTGGGCGGGAAACTTACCTGCGCATTCAGGACGACTGCGGATGATTCGCCGGAGCGGGAGGTTTGGTTTCAAAAGTCGTATGAAACGTAGTGCATCCGGTGTCAGCATCGGCCCAACCCCTTGGGTACTTGGCAGCACGCCGCGAGAAAACACCGCATACCGGGAAATTAGTGCCTCCTTACGTCGACAACTACGACCGACATTGATGTTCGCACGGCAGAAGGCATTCTCAATCACCCGCTGTATCCGCACCCACCCCGACGACTCACGCCCCGGCATTCACCCACTGGTGCTTGGTCTCCAACCACCCAGCGCCCCTGTAGTTGTCGACGCAAGGAGAACAGACCAACTGGCGCGCATCTGGGGTGGCCGCCAAGGAACCACCCAGAGGTGCCATTCTCAGTTCGAAGCTGATCCCCAGCGGGGATCTCTAACACAGCCCAACGTTGGACGAGCCCTAAGCGAGTCAACGTTGGGTACCTCCGCAGAGGATAATCAGGTGGGAAAGCCGACGGGATCCGCTTTCTCCCCACCGCCATCAACACCTCCACCTCAGACGGATGCGATGTCATGTGCTGCCTGACGTTCGCGGCAAGATGCCGCAAACAGCACGCAGGGATGCGTGCGCTCCCCGAGCTTCTCAAGCACAGGCCGTTTTAAGAACCGTCAGACCACGTTTCGCCAGACTCCGCCCTCTCTCCCACACACACTCTCCGCCTAATCTACATAACAAAAGGCACTACTATTGATCACCGCCAGGCAATAATCCGCCACCGCCTCCTCCAGGGTCTCAGTCATCGCAGTCTGCCGGTTCAGAAACTCGCGCCCCAACGCCCTCTCCGCCGGGCTGGCCGCACGGGACAGACACCGCCACGATACCGCCTCCACCATGGCGTCATGATCACTCTGCCCCGCCATCAGGATCTGCCGGGCCAAGCCCTTCACCAATTCCAGGCTGAAGGCCGAATTCATCAACATCAATGACTGCGGAGCCGTGGTGGAGACCTCCCGCCGGGCACACGAGGCCAGGGCATCTGGGCGGTCAAAAATCTCGAACAGCGGATACCGCAAGTTCCGCCGGGCAAACACATAGATGCTGCGGCGATCATGCTCTGCCACATCCTCCGTCACGCTGGCTTTCCCCTTGGGAATGGTCACCTTCACCTCCTGGGGCATGGGCAGCCTCACACCCGGCCCTCCCTGTCTCAAACTGGGCCGTCCTCCGGCGGACAACAGAAAGTCCCGCAAGGCCTCGCCAGAGAGACGGCGACGGTACATGCGGGAGTAGTCCAGGTTCGCGGAGTCCACGGCAAGGCAGGCGGATCCTGGCGGCACCACATGCCGACGCTCATCCTGGCTGTGGATGTCGGGCATGCCGACCCTGCCACCAGGTACCCGGTGGTGATCGCATGGTCATCGCCTGCTCTCCCGGACGCATCGTCGTCCCTTGAAAGGCAGCGGGAAGATAACCATTCCCCAATCCGGTGGTCCCCCCTTGAGACCGCCCCCCGGGTCCGGCATCACCAAAAAGGCGGGCATGCCTTAATGGGTGGACCCACCCCGCCCCCTCGTTCTTGCGTGAGGATTGACGAAACTTATCCACATGGAAAAATCATCCATCCTTCTGCGCATCACCTTCGGCGGTACTCGCTCGGGGCACAGCCCACCCAGCGCTTGAAAGCGCGTGAAAATACCAGCCCATCCCGGTAGCCCACCTCACCTGCCACCACCTCCACCTTGTCACTGGTCGTCTCCAGGAGCTGCCGGGCCCGTTGCATTCTCATGTAGGTCAGGTGCTGCATGGGACTGCGGCCCAACTCGCGCTGACAGACACGCCGCAGATGCTCTCCGCTGGAGTGGTAGGCCCTGGCCAGTGATTCCAGAGTCCACTCTTCAGCAAGGCTCTGCTGCACACTCGTCCACAAGGTCCAGAGCCGGGCCTCCATCTCAAACGGCTGCGCCGCGCGCCGTGCCAGCCCGTGGGCCAGCTCTATCCAGTGGTGCAGGAGTTTGGGATCCCGATGCCCCTCCCATTCGGTCCTTAGACCGTCAATCGCTCGGGCGATCTCCATCGCTCCTTCGGCTGCCAGCACGGGAGAAGACGCCCCCACCATCGGTGACACGAACGCTGGCTCGTCATACCGCAACCAGGCGAAGCGCCAAACCTCCGCCCCCTCTGCGTGAAAGGCATTCAGCACCCGGGGCGGCGCCATGCAGACCATGCCTGCACCGACCCGCTGCCAGCGGCCGTCCAGCAGCACTCTTCCTTTGCCCGCAGTGCATGCCAGAATAAAGCTGCCCGCCGGCCGCAATCGCACCCGCCGGTAGGGCATCCACGCCTCATCCAGTCCGAGCCGGGCGATCCGGTGCGCGGCCAGCTCCCGACAATCGCCGCTCTCCAGCACCCATCGTTTCGACCGCGGGCCATCCCGCGTCGTTTCCACGAACTCCATCTCCTGTTTGCCCGGACTCATGATTCAGGTGGGGCTTCAGCCTTCAAACCTGCCCAGATAGACGTTGGAATCGTAGTCAAAGAAGACATGCCCGTCGTCCTGGTGGGTCTCAAACAAGGCATCAAGGTCCTCAAGCATGGGCCCATAGCCTGACTGCCCCGCTGCGGGAACATAGGATGAGGACAACAAACGCCCCCGCAATCCTTCGCGATCAAACACCTGCCGGTTGAAAAAGGAGTGATAGGTAAAGCTTCCGGGACGGAAGAACTCGGCGAGCATCACCTCGGAGATCCTCGTGTGGTCCACGTGTTTGTAGTCCGTGCCATGCTGCAAGAGGAATGCCTCGTAAGCGATCAGGAACGGGGAGGTGGTGGTCAGACGCTTGTTCCAAATCAGCGCCACCGCCCCCTCAGGCCGCAGGATGCGCTGAAGCTCCACCTTGGCGCGCACCGGATCAAACCAGTGAAATGCCTGCCCTGCGGACACCAGATCCACACTGTGGTCCGCCAGCCCTGTCTGCTCGGCCGTGCCCGCCACGCTGTGGAGCCGGGGGTAGCCCGCCAGCAGGCGCTCGGCCGCCGTGCGCATCTCCAGGTTGGGTTCCACCGCAAAAACCTCGTTCCCCGCCTGCAGGTACATTTCAGTGAGAATCCCCGTGCCGGATCCCACATCGGCCACGACGGATTGCTCATTCCAGCCCGCCTCCTTTTTCAGCAGGTCGAGGACCGCCAGAGGGTAGCCCGGCCGGTATTTGACGTAGTTGTCAACACGGTCGGAGAAACGTGCAGTCGGGTCGGACATAACCAGAGGCTACCTCCACCCGACCCAGAAAAAAAGGGAAATCACTGAGGTCCCACCTCACTTCACCGGGAGCCATTGCACCGCATCCACTGAGACAAAGCCCCTAGTCCAGGCATTGCTCACCTGCACAGAGGCAGGCTGGTTGGCCGCGAAATCGAAGGTTCCCAGGCTGACAAAAACCTTGTCATGCACGCCCGGCTTGCGTTCATCCACCCATACCTTGGCAACGCCGCCCGCGTGGGTGATCTCCACCGGGACACTCGCCGCACGGTTGGGCGCAGACGAGTAGGCGAAGCGTACCTCATACCTGCCCGCCGCGGGAAGCTGGGCGACAAAACGGGCGGTCTTCTCCCCTTTGCCGGAGTCGGCGTCATTGTGACTGGCGTCATCGACCGGAGCCCCATAGCCACTGGACACCCAGGAGCCGGTGAACTCCGCATGCGCATCATCCACCACCACGCCAGCCAGTTGATCTGAAGCAGGCCCAAGCACCAGGTTGGGCAAATCCAGCACCGCCTTTTGCTCACGCAGTTTCGCCTGTAGGGCAGGCACCGAAACATCCTGCACCGCCACATTCCCCTTCACAGCCATGGCCGCAGAGAGACCGCTGGCCTGCCCCAGTGCCATGTACACGGGCTCCATGCGCAGCGAGCAGGTGGCGATGTGCGAGGCGGAAAGGCATACCGGTACGAGGAGATTATCGCACTCCGCCTTCTTGGGCACGATGGAGCGGTACGGGATCTGGTACGGCTTCGCGGGGGCGTCCTGGAAGGAACCTTCGTCCGTGACCGTGCCATCTTCCGCCACTATGCGCTGCACTATGTGGCAATCGATGACAAAGGAACCCATGCCCACGGTGTCCGGCTTGAAAATCTCCCGCTGCACATCGCGCTGGGTCATCACGTAGTCGCTGATCATGCGCCGCCCTTCCCGCACATACAGCGCATACGGCCAGTGACCGTTGTCGGTGAACTCGTCTTTGCAGAGCCCCCAGGTGTTGGTCTCGTCCCGCAGCTTCTGAGGCACCCGGGAGTCGTTGCCCAGGAAGTACAGGAGGCCCTGCACGTAGTTCACGTGATCCTTCGCGATCCTTTCCCGCGTGGCGGCATCCCCTTCCAGGTAGCCGACATTCCCACCGGGATAGTCCGTGGAAAAGAACCCCTGCGCATTCAGGTCCACCTTACCATGACCGATCTGCCCAAGATGGACGAGACGACCAAAGGCCACCTCCGAGTAGCTTTGAATCAATCTCAGCAGCAGTTCGTACCGGGCGGGCTCATACCCCTCTGGCTTCGGGAATGGCACGCGAATGTCCGGCCGCTGCGTCACGCAGACGCGGAAGTTGTAGGCTTGAGTCAGCTTGTCCGCGTCTCCAGGCTTCCCCTTGAGTTCCGTGACCCCAAACAGCAACTTGCCGTCGTCTCCCCGGGCATTGATTTTGCACGGCGTCCCATGGATGTAGTGCGGCCCGGTGCCTCCCACACATTTGCACGCCACGCCCATGACATCCGCGCCATGCGGGCGAACGGGCATCGGGTGGATGCCTGCCAGAGGCTCGCCGTACTGCGCTTTACTCTCCCGCCCCAAAGTGTGACTCACACCAGAAGCCGCCAGCAGATCCCCTTCATACGTCGCGTCCACAAAGACCCGCCCCTGATACACCTGCCCATCGGCGGTGGTGAGGCTCGTGATCCGTCCACTCTTCTTCTCCAGTGCCTTCAAAGATTGTTCCGTCACCACTTTCACGCCCGCTTCCTTGAGCATGGCCTGGAACGCGGCCATGTTCGCCTGCGGCTCTGCATACCAAAGTGGCGTCTCCGACTTGATCGCCGCAGCCCTTTTGAAGTACTCCCGTGGAAACCCACCGATGCATTCCTGTTTGCCCAGGTCCGTGGAGGAGAGTCCGCCCGTCACCATCCCACCAATCCATTTGGTGGGCTCAATCACGACCACCGACGCCCCTTCCCGCGCCGCAGTGATGCCTGCGGCCAGCCCGGCAGGCGTGCCTCCATAGACCACGAGATCATACGAGGCCGCCGGTGCGGCCGAGGCACCCGCAGCAAGACCTACAACAGCCACGGCAAGGTGCCTCAAACGCGGAAACAGATGGAAAAACATGACAGGATTGAGCAAGATTGAATTCTGCTACGGTGAGTCCTCAACCCCGAAAAATGGACAGGTATTTTGATCCATCCGTTTCGCCAGGGCCCATGCCGCGAACGCGCCCCCCCCTTTCAGATGAATCTCCCGCTGGTGGATTTCTGCCATGGATTCCGCCCCCCGTGCAGCGTTTAATCCCCTGTCCACCCTCTTCCGCGCCATGCTTCCTACCCGAATCCGACTGCTCCTTTGTCTCCTGCCCTTGCTCGCGCTTCCCTCAGCGCAGGCAGAAACCGTGCCCCTCTTTGACGGCAAGACCCTTCAGGGATGGGAGGGCGATGCCAAACTGTGGAGTGTGCAGGACGGCCTGATCACGGGCGGCTCGCTCACGGAGAAGGTGGCTCACAATGACTTCCTGGCCACCACCCCGAGCTATCACAACTTTGACCTCCGGCTGAAAATCAAAGTCACGGGCACGGAAGGCTTCATCAACAGCGGAGTCCAGATCCGCAGTGTGCGGGTGCCGGGGAACCGCGAGATGAGCGGCTATCAGGTGGACGCCGGTGACGGCTGGTGGGGCAAGCTCTACGACGAATCGCGTCGCAACAAGGTAGTGGGTGAACCCAAAGACGCCGCCGCCGTGACCGCCGCAGTGAAGAAGAACGACTGGAACGAGTACCGGATCCGCGCTGAAGGGCCGCGCATCCAGTCGTGGATCAATGGGGTGCCAGCGCTCGATTACACCGAAGGCGAAGCAACCATCGCCCAGGACGGGCGGATTGGCATTCAGGTGCATGGCGGAGGCAAGGCCCTTGTTCAGGTTAAGGAAATTACCATTGAAGAACTCGCCCCGACCGCAGGAGCAACCACCTGGGACAAGCTCGGCGGCTATGAAGGGATGAAGGCCAAGCTCCCCGCCCGGGCGAAGCCTGCCGAAAGCAAACCCAAGCGGGACATCAGCTACAACAGCGTCAGCACCGCCGCGCTCACCCCTGAGCAGGAGCTGGCCACCTTCAAGGTGCCTAGTGGGTTCAAGGTCGAACTCGTGGCCGCAGAGACTGAGGGCATTGGCAAGTTCATCTCCGTGGCCTGGGATCATGCGGGCCGCATGTGGACCATGACCGCGCTCGACTACCCTGTGGATGCCAATGAAAACCGCCCGTTCGCGGAATCGCTCTACAAGAACGGCGGACGGGACAAGCTCGTCGTGTACGATCAACCCTATGGTCCCGAACCGGCCAAGCCTCGCATCTTTGCAGAAGGACTGGCCATCCCGCTGGGCATCCTGCCTTGGGGTGATGGCGTCTATGCTCAGCATGGCCCTGACATCCGCTATTACCGGGACAAAGATGGCGACGGCAAGGCGGATGGCTTTGACACCATTCTCTCCGGGTTCGGCATTGATGACTCGCACCTCTTCGCCCACCAGTTCACGCCCGGACCAGGAGGCTGGATCTATCTGGCTCAGGGTGCATTCAACCACGGCGAAGTGCGTCGCCCAGACGGCAGTGATTTTGCCACCGGGGGCTTGTTCTCTGCCAACCCGCAGAAGGGTGTGCCCTTCAGCTTCTGCAAGCTCGCCCGCATGCGGGCCGATGGCTCCGACTTCCAACTGGTCTCCAGCGGACCCAACAACATTTGGGGACTTACCGTGGATCGCACCGGGGAGATGTTCATGCAGGAGGCCAATGACATGGGCTATCCCATCATCCCCTTCCGTCCCGGCACCCACGTTCCAGGCATCGGCAGCCAGAAGCTCAAGCCCTATGCCCCCATCCAGCCCCCCTCTCTGAGCCCGCCCCAGATGGGCGGCACGGGTCTCTCCGGTCTGGCGCTCAAAGAGGAGTCTGACTGGCCGGCATCCTCCACGGGTGAAGGCGACCACCGCATCTTCTACCTGGCCAATCCCATCACCAACCGCGTGCAGGCGGTGAAGGCCACCGCGGCCGGCTCTGGCTACACGTTCACCAAGCTGGACGACTTCATGACCAGCACGGATCCCTGGTTCCGCCCCATCGCCATTCAGTTCGGCCCAGATGGCGCGCTCTATGTGGTGGACTGGTACAACAAGATCATCAGCCACAACGAGGTGCCTCGCATCCATCCCGATCGCGACAAGACCCGGGGCCGCATCTGGCGCATCCGCCATAAGGACCAACGCCCCGCCCAGGTGCCGGACATGACCAAGATGCCGACCGATGACCTCCTGCTCTACCTGGAGTCACCCAACCAGTGGGCCCAGAAGGCCGCGTGGCAGCAGCTCGTCCTGCGCAAGGCTAAAAACTTGGTGCCGACCCTGAAGACACTCGCGATGGACGAGAACAAATCGAGCGACACCCGCATTCACGCGCTCTGGACTTGGGAGGAACTGGGCGGCACCGACTCCGCCCCGCTCGCCGGACTGCTAAAGGAGGCAGACCGTGACTACCGTCGTGAGGCGGCCCGTGCCATCAGCACCTTTGCCGCAGAGCTGGGCCAGGGGCAGGTCGTTAATCTCCTGAAACCCGTCCTCACCGATGCCGATGCCGAGGTGCGCTTCGCTGCGGTTCTTACTCTTAACAGCATCAAACAGCCCGAACCCGCCGTGCTTGATCTGGTGGCCCGTTTTGCCGTCCCACCGGACTCTGCCACGCCCTATGAGGCCGAGTTCCAGCGCTTCCTGGTGCGCGCCACACTGGAACAGCATCCCGCCAAGCTGGCCGCCTTCCTGGACAGCCCCGATGCTGCCGCCCTCCCTGCGGAGGCCAAACTGTTCGCTTCCCTGGCCCTGCCGGAGCTGGAGGCCCTGCCCCGCTTCGTCAATGCCTTCGCCGCAGCCAACCGCGCTCCTACCGACGAAGAGATCGTGCTCCTGCTGAAGGCCCCTCCTGCTCTGGAAAAAGGCGTCACCATCCTGCTCGGTCAGCAGACCAACCGTCTCCCCGCCCTGCTGGCGGCTGTTCGCCAGCGTGACCGGGTGGATCGCACTCGCGCCGCCCGCATGCTCAGCCTGGCGGCTTCTGCTCTGGCCAAGAAAGGCGCTGGCGCCCAGATGAACGCGGACCTCGTCGCCTATGCCGCCAGCTTCCCCACTCCGGATCTCGCGCCCACCTTGGTGGACACCGCATTGCATGCCGTGGATGAATCCACCGCTCCTGCTTCTGCCAACTTCATCCCCGCCCCCAAGGCCGAAGCGCGTCGCCAGCTTGCCATCGAAGCTCTCACCCTGCTCAGCCCTGACGCCGCTCTTCCGCTGGAACCGTTGCTAAAGGATGAATCCGTCTCGCCAGCGCTGCGGGCAGCCGCCTTGGTCGCCCTGGCTCCTGGCAAGCAAGACGCGCTGGCACCTGCTTTCAACACCCTCTGGCCCAAGCTGGGTCCGGTGGAACGCAGTCGCCTGACCGCAGGCCTCGCCTCAACCAAGTCCTCAGCCCGGGTCCTGCTCGCGGCCATCGACAAAGGCATCCTGAAGGACAACGAGATCGATGCCTCCCTGCTGGAGCGCCTGAACGGACTCTATCCAGAAGATCCCGCCATGAAATCCCTCTGGGATCGCATGGCGAAGAACTTTGTCCGGGTGCTCCAGCTCAACGGCAAAAACGACAGCTATGTGGACAGCAACCTGGACCTTAACGGCCCCTTCACCGTTGAAACGTGGGTGAAGCTCGATGAGGGCATCGACAACGGAGACGGCATCCTCTCCAATGGGAAGAACCTGGACCTGAATTTCTTCGGCAAGAAGTTCCGCGTTTATGTGGGCGGCACCCTTCACGATGTAGCCGTGGCTCAAAAGGAAATAACTCCCGGTGCCTGGACCCATGTGGCGGTGACTCGCGATGGGGGCGGCACCTTCCGCATCTACCTCAATGGGGAGCTGGACGCGACCAGCACCAAGACCACCACGGAACCCTTCGTGCAATGCGACATAGGCCGTACCAGCCCCTCCCAGAAGGGCACCTCGGGCGAGCTCACTGAGTACCGGGTGTGGAACCTCGCCCGCAGCGCCGCCGATGTTCGCGCCAGCTTTGACCGCAGCTTCGCCGGTGAACCTCGCCCCGAGGGGCTGGTGGTCTATCACTCCCCTCTCTCCGACTGGAAAGGGGCCAGCAAGACCACCAAGGTCACGCCCGTGTTGGCCGGACCGCACCTCCTGAGCGCCAAGGACGCCCGGGTGGTCGGGGAAAAACTCGCCCGGTACAAGGCCATCTCCCAGAAGTCAGGCGACGCCAAATCTGGCCAGTCCTTGTTCGCCGGCCTGTGCCTGAGCTGCCACACGCTGGCGGGCAAAGGAGGCAACCTGGCCCCCGCTCTGGATGGTTCCGGTCACAGGGATCTCGACGGCCTCCTGCGCGCCCTGATCACTCCGAACGCCGCTGTCGAGGGCGGCTATCGGGCATTCCGCGTGGACACCCGGGACAACCGTCAGCTTGAAGGCTTCCTGGTCACCCGCGATGACTCGGGCATCACCCTGCGGTTGATGGGCGGGGCGGAAGTACGCGTGCCTGCCGCTCAAGTGGCCAAGGCTGAATTCACCAACCGTTCCCTGATGATCGAGGGCATCCTCGATGCCCTGCCAGATCAACAGGTGTCCGATCTGTTTGAGTACCTCCGAACCGTGAAGTGAAGTTCTCAAGGCGATGCTCCTGCGGCCCTCAGTCCCGCAGGAGCATCATCCCAATAGACTGCCCGGGCCCGGAAGGACCACGGAAATTAACCGGTGGCGACAATCACCGGTCAACCGGCCACCCTGCGCCATTGCGTCCTGGAGGGACGCCGGACCGGCCCCGCTCACCAGCCAATCACCTGCCCCCGCCGATGCCTCCCATTCCCAGACCCATTCACGGGGCAGCAAAATCATGTTGGCCTTTCAAAGGATGAACCAGAGAAAAATGGGGGCTGCTTCTGAGGATTTCAGGCTCGCCAAATTCATCAGGCCTGTACAGAGAAAATCAGGGAACCGAATCAAGGCACGACCAAACAACCCTTCTTATCACTTCCATCACGCCACACCCAGGAAACTACCCTTCCGTCACAAGCCCCGCTGACGGGCGTACACCATGTTCTCGATCCGTTCGATGGCAGAGGCTGATCGGGGCCAGGAGATGAGGAGATCGATTGGCTGAACCAACCCTCCAGGGAGTGTTCGAAAGTTCTTCGGCAAGGCATCCGTGACCTTCACTTCCTCGCCCGTGTGCCACCAGGCCCCCTCAAAGATCTCGGCGAACCCCAAGCACGTCATGTAAGCCGCAATCTCCCGGGCGGTGGAAAGCCTCCCCGCACACCAGCTCTGAGTAGCGACCAGTCTTGGTGCGTGTTCACCTGGCATCAGCGCCCAACCCTCAATCATCACATCATCCTGGAATCTCCGATTGCCATACTCCATCTGCTTCAGGTAGTCGCTCAAACATCCCCGGGCTCCGTACAAGCCCGGCTTCGTAAGCTTGACGACTCTCTGCGTCTGGGCATCAAAGAATACTTCATGCTCCTGTCCGTGCTCCCGGGAGGTAAGACGACGCGTCTCCCGCAGACCATACACAAGGGACGCGGAGTCTATCTCAGGGAGCTTGTCCAGAGGATGACCGGATCCGGCTCCAGTTCCGGCTGAGCGTTCTCGTTCTGCAACGCCGCCATCTCTTCCAGGGTCAGCCGGGTGGAGGCATGCCAGCGCTCTTGCGGGGTCGAGAGCCGGACGAACTCCGATGGCACCTCGGGGATCAGAGGAGCTTTCGCTCCGGAGCACGATGAATGTGGGTCGGACATAACAATAGTCTAGCCCCAGACAAGGCAAGGGCGTTCTGACATTGGATGACATTAAACTCCATACGTCTCGCGCAGACTGCAGGCGCAAAAACTCCTGCCCCATGGTCCATTTGTCACGCCTTGTGTTCCTTTCCTCACTGCCGGGAAAGGTCTCAGCGTGGTCGAGCGTCTCGTTCCCATGCTGTTTTCCCGGCTCCCCCTCCTCCCCGCTTTGGTCTGGTCTTGTTCCGCTCTCCTCGCAACGGCGGCTCCGCTCAAACCACTGGGCGATCCGGAGGTCAAAGAAGAGCATATCAGGATCCCCATGAGAGACGGGAAGAACCTGTCCGCCTATCTCTATACGCCGGTCCGTGACCGGGGGCAGTTACCCGCCATCTTCGAGCAGCGCTACGCTGACCTCACCGGGCTTGGCACCCGGAAGGCCGCTGCCGATCTGGCGCGTGCCGGGTTCGCCGTCGCGATGGTCAACTACCGCGGCACGCACGAAAGCGAAGGCACCTGGGTGGGTTACCGGACCATGCAATGGGGGCCGTTGCGCGACGGCTATGACGTGTGCGAGTGGCTGGCTCAGCAGCCTTGGTGCACGGGAAAGATCGGCACCTTCGGCAGCTCGCAGGGCGGCTATGCGCAGAACTACCTGGCCGTCTCCCAGCCCCCTCACCTGACCTGCCAGTACATGGTGGACACTGGGCTCAGCCTTTTTCATGAAGGCTACCGCATCGGCGGTGCCACCCGGCCGGAACGCTACGTGGCCATGGGCAAGGTGGCACGGAACTACGCCGATCACGATGCCCTGCTCGCGGAATGGGACTTGCACCCCAACTACGACACCTACTGGCAGGCGGAAGATGCCTCCCGGCATTTCCCCAGGATGAACGTGCCCTGCTTCACCATCGGGAGCTGGTATGATTTCATGAACCAGGGGAGCATCGCCAGCTACATTGGCCGTCAGAAACAAGGAGGCCCGGCTTCCCGGGGTGCACAACAGCTCCTGCTGGGGCCATGGCTGCACGGACGGCTCAACAAAGGCAGCAAGGTGGCGGAGATGACCTACCCCGAAAACGCGACTTTTCCCGAACTGGCCCACATGATCCGCTGGTTTGCCCACTATTTGAAGGGCGAAGACAACGCCGTCGAGAAGGAGCCAGCCGTGCGCTACTACGTCATGGGGGCGACAGGTGAGCCAAGCGCCCCGGGCAACGAATGGCGCAGCACTGTGGACTGGCCACCCAAGTCAACGCCCACCGCCTATTTCCTGCAATCCGACGGTCAGCTTGCCACCAGCGCACCAGCAGCCTCCGGCAGCTCAACCAGCTACGCCAGTGATCCCCGCCAGCCCATGAATATCCCGGGCACCTCCTTCCCAGGGGCCAGAGATTCCCGCCCCTTCGAAGCCCAAAGCGAAGTCCGAACCTGGACCACCGAGGTCCTCACCGCACCCGTGGAATGGACGGGCGAAATCCAGGCCGAGCTCCACATCAGCTCCACCGCCCGAGACACGGACTTCATCATCCGCCTCAGCGATGTGTATCCCGATGGGCGCAGCATGCTGCTCATGGACTACCCCATGCGCGCCCGCTATCGCGAAGGATACGACAAGCAAAAGCTGCTCACGCCCGGCGAACCCACCCGCCTCTCCTTTCACGTCGGACACACCAGTATCATCTTCAACAAAGGCCACCGCATCCGCGTCACCATCGCCTCCACCGGCGCCCCCCTCTACGAACCCAACAACCAGACCGGTGGCCCGCAAACCCGCGACTGGATGAAGAACTCCGTCAAAGCCATCAACACCATCTGGCACGACAGCACCCGCCCCTCGAAGATCATCGCCCCGCAGGTGGGTTCATGAAACCGAGACAGGATTGACAAGATTTTCAGAAGATTTACAAGATCCTTCACGCAACACGTTGGATGAAAAATCGGACAGAGTCTCTTTGAACGCAACGATCAGGACTTGGATTGAGTCTGATCTTGAACTTGCTTCAAGAGGTCCTTCACAAGCATGTTCGCGAGCTGCGTTTGTTTTTCATGAGTCACGGGATCATCATACCTGTGACTCAGCTTGGGAAAATCCACATTGATGGCAGACAGCGCCCAAGAAAATGCATCCAGCTGAATATGAATCGACTGTCTGGCTTTCACTTGGCGACCTTCGGCCAGGAAACCCTCCAATGAAATGAGAAAGTCGAATCGATCAGGCACGACAAGCGCGCCCGATTGACTGCGACTATAGACCAGCAGCACATCGTGCCATCCAGTCTCAAAACTCTGAACAGAGCCGGACCACTCCTTACATGGTTTCTCCGAAAACCCATAGATTCCGGGCTTTAGATGTTGAGACACGCTCCACTGCGCATTGCCAAAGATGCCAAGCAAAGGTGACAGCTTCTCTATGACCATCTGCATAGTTGGAATCCACACCTGACGGGCGTTAGCCTGCACCAACTCCACCGACTTTTCAGGAGGCTTGGCCCGAGCCTGGTGGCGCCGCGCGAAGATGGCCACCTCCTTGTCCACATCATCGGGCTCTTCAATGCTCTCCCCCCTTGCGGCCTTCAAAGATACTTCGAGTGACCAGACCAGCTCGTTTGCCAGATACAAAACGAATGCATCAAGATCCCCAACATCGGCGCGATTTAAGGCCGCCAAATAGTTTTTCTTGTCTCTGCTCTTGATAATGATGGGCGGGTAACCCAGGCGATAAAGCACGTAGTTTACCAGCAATCTCGCCACCCTTCCGTTACCATCGTCAAACGGGTGAATGAGGACGAACTCATGGTGCAACTTTCCGATGATGCGCGTCACATCATCCTCGCCTGATTCGAGGGCGTGTCGCAACCAGGCAATCAATGCCGACATCCTGGCCGGGATATCGATGGGATCTGCAAATTGGAAGATTTCACCAGTAGCAGTTCTCACATTATTGGGAGAGGTCTTGTACTCGCCGGGTATGATCTGCTTGCGTGTCGCCTCTCCCTCAAACGTGGCAGCCGCCTTCCAGAACGGCTCCTTCAGCAGCATCTTGTTGAGCGAGCGGACATCCCCTTCTGTCACCGGTTGGGGAGCTCGCGCGAGTTCCCGCACATAATCGATCGCCAGATCGTGTGCCTTCATCTCCTCGTACTCACGGAAAGCATGCCCTCCTTCGGTCTGACCGAAGATGAGCAGCAACTCCGTTTCTCCGTACGTAAGGGTGTTACCCTCGATGTGGTTGGAGTTGTAGTTCCACTCCAGGCGAAACTTACGCCAGAGGCGATCACGATCCGCGGTTGGGAGAGGCTGGGCGGCATCCCACTCTTGTTTAAGGCGGTCAATCTTGCCAATGACTTCGTCGAGCATCATCTGGGTAGCGGCGATTTCTTGCGTGCGAGCAGCACCCTAACATCAAAGGATCGGGCTGTCACTCAGGCACTCCCAAATCGCCATTCACACTCGAGTCCGCCCCTTTTGCCCATCTTGTAAATCCTTCAAAAATCTTGTAAATCCTGTCTCAATAAGCCCCCGCCCCACCCCTCCGGCCTCACAGAAATCAGTTGCGGCCCCGCCCGGAGCAGACAACGCTGACGGTCTCTATGATCGTTTCCCCTAAAATTCGCGGGTTCATCTGCACCACCGCTCATCCTGAGGGATGTGCAAAGCACGTGGCCGACCAGATTGCGGTCGTGAAGAGCCGCGGCCCTGTGGCGAATGGCCCAAAGAAAGTCCTCGTGATCGGCTCCTCCACCGGGTACGGCCTCTCCTCCCGTATTGCCGCCGCATTTGGCTCGAACGCCGCCACCATCGGGGTGTTTTTTGAGCGCGCTGCCGAAGGCAACCGCACCGGCACCGCCGGCTGGTACAACACGGCCGCTTTTGAGAAAGAAGCCGCCGCCGCGGGCCTCTACGCCCGCTCTTTTAACGGCGACGCCTTCTCGGACGCCATCAAGGCGGAAGTCATTGCCGCCATCAAGGCCGACCTTGGTCAGGTGGATTGCGTGGTGTATAGCCTCGCCTCCCCTCGCCGCACCGATCCGAAGAGCGGTCAGGTGTACAATTCCGTCCTCAAGCCAATTGGTGAGAGCTACACCAACAAGAACCTCAACACCAACACGGGTGTGGTGAACGAGGTCACCATCGAGCCAGCCGCAGGCGATGATCTCGAGCAGACCATCGCCGTCATGGGTGGCGAAGACTGGCTGCTCTGGATCGATGCCCTCCTCGAGGCTGGCGTCCTGGCACAGGGCGTGCAGACCGTTGCCTATTCCTACATCGGGCCTGAAGTGACCTGGCCCATCTACAAGAATGGCACCATTGGCCGTGCCAAGGAAGATGTGGAGCGCGTCCAGAAAGTGCTCGACGCTCACCTCGCCCCTCTCGGCGGCAAGGCCTGGGTCTCCGTCAACAAGGCACTGGTTACTCAGGCTAGCTCCGCCATCCCCGTGGTGCCCCTTTACATTTCCCTCCTCTACAAGGTGATGAAAGATCAAGGGACCCATGAGGACTGCATTGAGCAGATGGACCGTCTCTTCCGCGATCGCATGTACAGCGGCACCCCCCAACCAGACGAGGCCGGCCGCATCCGTGTGGACGACTGGGAAATGGCCCCTGCGGTGCAGGAGCTCGTCGGCCAGCGCTGGAAAGAAGTGAATTCCGAGAACCTCGCCGAACTTGCCGACTTTGAAGGCTACAAGTCCAGCTTCCTCCGCCTCTTTGGCTTCGGTCTGGAAGGCGTGAACTATGAGGCAGACACAGACGTGACCATCGGCATCCCCTCGCTGCCGACGGCCCCTGCTGCCGCCTAAGACGAACTGCTTCACCACAGGACCTGGATCCGATCAGCCCCGGCGGAGACCTCTCCACCGGGGCTGATCATTTTCAGCGGCCTCAACCGCACAGGTTTCAGCATAGCGGTCGGCACTACAGCTCCGACCACAAACAAAACACCGGGACGCAGGACGATCAGGAACTCCTCAGGTCGTCTAGGGCGATCAACCTCGCAGCAGAAAGAACGGCCCATCATCCGGCTGGACTCCGCATTTTTTTGACAGGATTTTCCCCATCAATTCACCAAATTCATCTTGCACCGCGTGCCTCACCTTGGACCTTTGCCAAGGTCTTGATCCACACCCATGTCCACCCCGCCCTACCCCGCTAAAACGCGCCTGACGGGCGCCTCCATCACGGTTTTGATTCTGGCCTGGCTCGCCTGGGCGCTTTTGCTCCTGAGTTATGGCATCGATCTTCTCATCGCTTCCTTCGGACATAGTCCCAACCAGTCCTCCCTCCCCCAGCCGATGAACAACGATTTCACGGCAGTGCTCGTCGCCTGTTCTGTCTTCCAGATCCTTGTTATCGCCTTTGTCCGCTGGTTGGGTCTTCACTTCCTTATCACACCACGCCGCCTCATTCCTGGCACTTGGTCCGCCGCGATCGTCGCCTTGCTGGTCACAGGATTGATTCTCGTCCTGATCAAGTCCATCGAGGTGTACGGGCTGATTCTATGGTTTGGCAGCATGTCCTGGCCGCACTATCTCCCGTTCTATGGGGTCAGCCTGCTCCTGCTATTGGCGCACCTGCCCTGCTTTCTGCTTACTGACCGCGTACTACAGCGTCCTTTGCCCACACCACCAGCCCGTGCCGCCCTGTCAGCATCGAACTGACAGGGCTCACTCGCACCTGGAACGCCCCGGTAGAGCCCAAAGACCGCCGACGGTCCCAAAAGGAGTCACAATCAATCAGCGTCAGCCATTGCTCGACAAGAACGGAGTTCCGCGGCCTATTGGCACCTTCAGGCCGAACCCTTCGCCGGGGAAGTCCTGAACCTCCGTAGCTACGGCGCGCGTCAGGGCACGCTCGATCCCTCCAGCCGCTTCACCGCCGACGGTGCAGTTCAAGCCTACAACCTCCCAGGCTATCAGGCGCGACTGGATGCCCCCCTCGATTCAGAAATCGTCGCTGCCTGGGACCAGGCATTTAAAGAGCTCCAGACCGGAAGATTGAACCACAACCACTCGCGCCATCCATTGCTTCTCTAGAAAAACAAAGCATCACACCCGTGTCGCCCGTAAAGGCTGGCAAAACCCGGGGCACCGTCTTGCTGGAAATGTGGCAGCCCCTTGCGGATCACCCGCACGCCAACCGCACCGTAGCTTTTGGCGACACCGGCACCAAATAGACCGTCAACGCCTTGAGTTCCTCAGCATTCAGACACGCTCATGCAAATATTCGCAATAATGCCGGACAAATCAGACATTATTTCATCGACGGTGCGGTCGGCACCACCATGATGTAGTCGCTTGTTATTGAGTGGGTTTCACGCCAATTCGTGGATGCTTTACCTGACAAATCTGTCAGGTGCTCACTTCACAAAAAATTCTAACGACAAACCCACGTGCTACACTATAGGTAATAGGACTCCACCTGATACCCTTGATGTCCTGTAAACATGAATCAGCACTCAGTACTGATAGTTCACGGCGAACCGCTGGTGCGAGTAGGACTGCGGTCGCTGTTTGAATCACAACGCGCATGCGCAACCTGTGGAGAGACCAGCAACCCGGCAACGGCGCTGGCTCTTGCCACAGAACTGACGCCCCGCTTTGTGCTGTTGGATCTGGTTCTTCCTCAAGGAGACGGCGTCGTGCTCATCAAAGATTTGCATCGCTTTGTCCCATCTTCCCACTTGATCGTCATCAGCAGTCTGGTTGACACAGAGTCGGTGCAGCGCGCCTTCCGTGCCGGTGCCGAGGCTTATGTGACCACTCAAGATGAGCCAGGTGAGGTGCTGGCCGCCATGGATGCCGTACAAGAAGGCCGGCGTTATGCCAGCAACCGCGTTTCCAGCAGTCTTTTGCAGGACCTCTCTTGTGGAGCCTTGGGCCGCCCACGGGACGCTGAGGTGTCACGCCTCTCTGACCGCGAGCTGCAGGTGTTCCGGATGATCGGTCGGGGCATGAGCAGCACCAGCATCGCCCAAGAGCTGGGCGTCAGCAGCAAGACGGTGGAAACCCACCGCCAAAGGATGAAGGACAAGCTTCAGGTGCACAATGGGGCTCAACTGGCCCAGCGCGCCGCCTCATGGTTTGCCTCCATGGCGAAACGCAGCGGCCATCCACAGCCACGCATTGAGCCCATCTCACGTGTTCCACTGCGCCGCCCCAAGGACGCGCCAGTGGAACTGGCCCGCTTCAAGGTTGAATAACGCGGATCGCCAAGTTGGCCGTGCCCACGCCCCCTTGACCATCTCGCGCATAGCCATAGATCCGGTATTCCCCAGGTTGGACAGGCGCGGCGAATGATGCGTTACTTCCTTTAACCTCCAGGATGGATGCCGGGTGGGCAGGTGGCGTCAGCTCGCGGCCTTCCCTGTCCCGCGCTCCGCGGGCCGACAACACCCGCCAGTCGTAGCTGAGCGTATCGCCGTCTGGATCTTGCGCCACCATCCTTGCAGAGAACTTCTGCCCGGGGCGCACCGTCTGCCCCGCCTGATCACAACGCAAGGGCTCCACCGCCGGAGCGCGGTTGGAGGGTTTCTGTCCGCTCCACACCTCTTGCAACACATCCACGGACGGCGTCGCCGCGCCGTCCTCTGTTAGCAGCCCGAACCACGTCGCACTGGCCTCCTGTTTTTGGCCCCAGAGGAAGGCATATCCACCAGCACATCCCCCCGTGGCTCCCGGGCCCAATGCCTTGGTGGCCGCCATCTTCAGGAACTCCGCCTTCTGCGTACTGGTATCTTCCAGCGGAGCGCCCCATGAAGTCTTTCCGACCTCCCAGAAGCCCCGTGGACCGTATTCCGTCACCAGCCAGGGACGCTTCCACCCCAGCTTCGCCAGCGTCTCCCTCAGTCCCGGGAGAGCCCCATAGGTATTGATTCCCACAAAATCCAGATCAGGGGCATGTTCGTTCAGCCCTTTTGCTTTCAGGTCACTGATGCCTGCCAGGGCCGTAAAGGTCGGGTGGGCAGGGTCTGTTTCATGAACCAGCTTCGCCAGCCGGTTCACTTGTTTCCACAGCGCAGCATTTCCCCCATCCCCCTCCATCTCATTCCCCAGCCCCCAGAGCAGCAGCGCCGGGTGGTCTTTGTGTTCGGTCACGATCTGCTTCACCCGCGCCGCCTGCCGGTCACAATGCTCCGGCCAGCTGTAGGAGAACCATGAGCACTCCGGCTCCAGCCAGATGCCCGCCGCCACGGTGAGCCCCAGAGCGTTGGCTTCATCCAGTTTCGCCCCCAAACCCTCGTGTCCCCAGGTGCGCACGGAGTTTCCACCCCGCGCCCTCAGCAGCTTGAGCGGGCCATCCCCTCCCGCGCCGTGAATGAAATACGGTTCCCCGCCGCGCTTGAGCCCCCCTTCCGGCACCACCTCCACCTTTACAGGAGCAGCGTGCAATGCCGCACTCACGGTGCAACCCCACAGAAAGAGAGAAACGCGCATCATATTCGCCCCCATCCTACCAGCCGCAGAAACGCTCTGCAAGCTCCTGCGGATCGGGATTGCGAATCGATCAAGGCTTCAACTGCTCCACCAGAAAGCCGAAGATGTCCGGATGCTTCACATCTTTGGCACCCGTGTAGTTGAACTCGTACGGCACTCCCACCGTTTTTAGCTTCTCCACCAGTCCGGCTCCAAAGTTGGCGGAATGCGGCGGATCCTTGTGCGGTTGACCAAGCGCCGGGACAGAATCATAGAACAGGTACAGTGGCGGGTCGCCTTTCGACGCCAGTTCGTACGGTGAGAATTCCTTGATGTACGGCATCAGCGACTCGCGCTTGTCCAGAAAGTCCTGGTAGCTGGGCAGCGTGAAGGCGTGGTGACCATAGTCATTGTTGGCGATCCATTCCCGCATCTGCTTGGGATCCAGCGAGGTCTGAGGCACGAATGCCATCACGCACGTGAGCCGGGTGGATTCGCGTGCCACCGGATCCGTACTTCCCGGTTCCGCCCGGTCATCATGGAGCGCCAGCCACAACACGTTGAAGCCTCCGGCAGATCCACCACACCCTGCAATACGCTTCTTGTCCACCCCCCACTCCACCGCCTTCGTGCGGACGAACTGCAATGCCCGGGCAGAGTCATCCAGGCACGCATTGACGGGCGGAGCCACCTTCTCAGCAATGGCATCCGGGATGAGACGATAGTTGATCGACACCACCGAGATGCCCGACTCCAGGCACTTTGCCAGAAAGTCCGGGTTGGCCTTGTCGCCATTCATCCAGCCCCCGCCGTGCACAAAAAATAACAGCGGCACCGGTCCCTGGCCAGCCTTGGGAGTCTTCCAGAAGTCCAACACCTGCTTGGGGTGCGGTCCGTAGGCCACATTTGCCTGGGTGGGTGCTGACACCGCTGGTGCCTGAGCATGGATCAGCGGGCTGCCCAAGCCCAAGACGACCAGTGAGAGGCAGGCGGATAGGTGGCCGAGGCGCAACATAGTGGCATCGATAGCGGGGAGCCCTTCCCTTGCCAAGGGGCAACTGGCGAATTCCCGAATCGAATTCTACTTTCCACCCGCCGCAGTCGCCACTCCCAGCCCGCAATAGACCACTCCGGAAATGTACTTCTCGTGTTTCAGTACCGAGCTTCGGCGGAGCCAAGGGGCGAGGGTTCCACTCATCAGCGCGTACAGACCATCACTGAGGATGGCCATGACCACGAAAACGCATCCCATCACCAGCATCTGCAACCAGGGGTCCACATAGCCCGCTCCCTTGGCCACGAACTGCGGCAAGAACGCCAGAAAGAAAAGCGCGGTCTTGGGATTGAGCGTCCCCACCGCATACCCTTGCCAGAAGACTGCCCTCAACCGTTCCACCTGAAAGCTCAGGGTCTCCACGGTCATCGGCTTGGACATGAACTTGCGAATGCCAAAGACGATGAGGTACAGGGCTCCGGCATACTTCAAGACGGAAAACAGTGTCGCCGACGTGGCCAAAATAGCCGACAGCCCCAGCGCCGCGAAGATGGCATGGGTCAGATTCCCCAATCCCACTCCGGCCACAGATGCCAATCCTGCCAGGCGCCCCTGACTGATGCTGCGCGTCACGATGTACAGTACCGCCGGCCCGGGTGTGAGAATCAGCAGCACGGAAGCCAGCAGGAACAAGGTGAACTTCGCGGGATCAAACATGGGGAAATGTGTACGGAATCAGGTCACAGACGCCTGGTCACTCAACAAGCATGAGGAAAGGTTGACAACATTTTCCCATCCAGATAACAGCTCATGGCAAAGGCGCGCTCCGCATCGGAGCAAGCCGTTCAACATCGGCCATCACTCCCCATGAACACTTCCCGCCGCGCCCTGCTTGCTCTTGCCGTTCTGCCCGCCTTCGCTGGATGTCGCACGGTGTACTACACCGCCATGGAGAAGGTCGGCTTCGAGAAACGCGATCTCCTCCGCCGGGCCGTGAAGGCCGCCCGTGGAGAACAGCAAGATGCCGGGAAACAATACAAGGACGCCCTCGAACAGCTCCAGGCCATCTATGGTCGCAGCGGCAGCAATCTGGAGAAAGCCTACGACAAGCTCAAAGCAGAGTATGAATCTTGCGCCGCCGACACCAAAGCCGTGCAAGGCCGCATCAAGGAAATGGACCGGGTGGCCTCCGACCTCTTCCGCGAATGGGAGGGAGAAATCCGCCAGATGGATGACCCCACGCTCTCAAGCTCCAGCCGGAACAAGCTGGCCCAGACCCGGACGAACTTTGACAACGTCTCCAGCGCCCTCCATCGTTCCTATGAGGCCATGCCTCCAGTGCTCAAGAAGCTGCAGGACCACGTCCTCTATCTGAAGCACAACCTCAATGCCGAGGCACTGGGCTCACTGCGTGGCCGCGCCCAGGAGATTGAGGGCGACATTCAGACGCTTCTCACCCGCATGAATGCCGCGATTGCCGAGGCGGACGGCTTTGTGAAGACGCTGAAATAACGCCTCCAGCAACAACCGGGCTGTAGACAACGCGCTTTCATCCACCAGTCTCCGGGGCACTACTGCTGCACCAGATGCTGGTGGTCGCCCGTTGCCACTTGCTTGAGCACACGGCCTACACCGTTGCCCCCTCTGGCCCGCCGCCAAAACCGGCGTAGCTCGAGACCAAATACACGCTTTTGCAGGTGCCCGGAAACGTTCCACCGGCTCCCGCGTACATATGGCGTGCCCCCATGGAATCGACCTGGATCATCCTCGCCATCTCTCTCATCGTGATCTGCTGCTGGCTGATCAGCAACTGTTTAAAATCCACCCGCATTCATGCCTACATCACCGATCGCGGAGGGAAAGTGGTGAGCTGCGAATGGCAGTCTCAGAACCGGACGGAGGGAGGCCCCCTGAGCCGGGCCCACTACCGGGTGCGCTATGTGGACGCAGGAGGCAGGCTGCATGAGGCGGCATGCCGCACCCACACGTTTTCAGATGTGTACTTCATGCATGACGAAATCGTCGGCCCCCATGGCGTGCCAGCGCAGTTTGTCATCAGCACCGCCCCCGACACGCCCGAGGGGCACCTTAAGAGCGCCTCCCATCCCTCTTCAAAAGTCCAGATTGCCGAGCTGGAACGAGAGGTCCGCCGACTGCGCAAGCGCCTGAAGGAGGAGGACCAAAGACCGCCGTCAGACGGTTGACCCATCACGATCTGGCGGTTTCTCCCACTGTTCCATTTACCTCCGTCGCAAAAAACGATAGGCTGGGGTCATTGGCCTCTGCCTGGAGGCAAGCCGATTTCCCCCCATGAAGCGTCTCCTTGCCCCATTCATCATCGTCCTGGCAGGCCTGGGGTTGTTTTGGTACTTTTCCCGTGACACCACCCCGGCCACCATCAGCAAGGACGTGAATCTGGGAGAAACGATGAAGTTTACAGGCACCGTCTCCCTGCGAAGCCGCCCCTTTACGGGCGACCTGGTGCTGCCCGAAGGAGTCTTTGGCAGCAAGCCTGCCTTCGCAGGCTATTCTTTCCGGGATGCCACGCGCACCCTTCACCAGTACGATGTCTTCCTTTTCCATCGGGGTGAATCACAAGGCGCCGGATTTGCCGCCGCATTGGCCAAGGCCGCTTCCTCGAACCCAACTGGCGCCCCAAAAACGGGCTGGTCCACCGACTCCTCCGGGCGCAAAGTTTGTTTCCTCCCCCTCCCTGATTCTCCTTTCCGGTATGCACCGGGAAAAAAAGTCACCCATCGGGCTCTTCTCTTCGAGCACCGCACGGCTCCCGTGGACGTGCTAGTCATAGAGACGGTGGTGAGGTCGGACCAGGTCGGGCATGTCGTAACCCTGCCCGGTGCGAGTCCACCGGAAAAACTCCCCGAGCCTCTGGTACGTCTGGAGGATGCTGCTACCGCTTTCGAAAGCATCGTGACGCCTTCTTGAGCGCTCGGCCCTCTGCCCAGACCAACGGCTTTTCCTGAATCCAGAAGGTGCCACGCCCGCGAATCATGAGCATATGGCACGCTGCGCCCCCCGTTTGTCCCTGGCACTTTCTACGGTTTTGCTCGGTCTAACCGTTACGGCGTGCTCCACCCCACGGTCCACGCCGCCCATGAATCAAACCCCCGCCCACTCGAGTCGCCCCGCCACCGTAAGCAAGGTGGATCTCCCCCGTTACATGGGTGAATGGCGCGTCATTGCCCATGTCCCCTACTTTCTGGAAAAGGGGAAGGTGGATACTTCGGACATCTACAGATTGCGACCTGACGGCCAGATCGACAACATTTTTCAGTTCCGGAAGAAGAACATGGACGCACCTCTACAGCAGTGGAAGGCACGGGCCTGGGTGGTCAACCAACAATCCCAAGCTGAATGGAAACTCCAGTTCATCTGGCCCTTCACCACCACCTACCTCGTGGTGGACCTCGACCCCGACTATCAGTGGTCTGTCGTCACCATCCCGAGCCGCAAACTGATCTGGATCCTGGCGCGGGAGAGGTCCCTGCCACCCGCTACTTATCAGGCGATAGTCGCCCGGTTGAAGACAAAGGGATTCGACACGACAAAACTCGCCCTTGTGCCCCAAGGCCCCGGCTGACACCCATTGCGGGACGCCACTGCCTCAGCGCCACGCTCGCGCCATAAGTGCCAACGCCGGGAAAAGCACTCCGCCAGCCAGCACGATCACATGGATCCAAAACCTAATCGGTTCTGACTTGCGGAAGTAAAGACCCGTATTGGTATCCAGCCGGCCGGTGAGCAGGCCGCACACCAGCGGGACGGCAAAGGCTCCTGACACCCCAACCACAAGGGAGGCCGTGCTCAGCGCCATCGGCGGCAAAAAGAAGGTCCGGTACCAGCAGGCGAACAGTGCAGGTGTCATGCAGCAGCACCACCAAGCCAGAAATCGCCCTCGCGAGCACGCCCGCATGTCAGAACGCCAGTCGCACCCGCATCGCAGAATGCGCTCCCGGGGACTCAGGTGGCTGAGATGGTTGTCGTCGAACAGCTTTCGCATCGCTTGGATTCAGGAACTGATTCGGGGAGTCGGTCGCGATCTTGCCGGATGCCGGGCCTTCACACCAGATTTTTCTTTTGCCTGGGTCTGACCTGAAAAAGTTTGCTGTGCGAAATTTCGACTTCCCTTCTCCTGCGGCGTCCGCTCCAGCATTGACAACTCTCCTGCCTCTTGACCATGGTGGAGCCCAGCCGCCCCGTCGGCACTGCTTTCGCCCCCCTCACTCCATGCGCCCAGACTTTCTCCCCCGCCGTCTTTCCATTTTTACGGCCTGTGCTGCGTTGGCCAGCTTAGGAGTCCTGCCGAACGCTCCTGGCCAGTTGTCTGAGCCCAAGCAGGCACCGTCCCCTTTCCAAAGCACTCCAGCCAAGCCGGTCCAAACGCCCCCCCAACTGGACGTGGTGTATGGCGACACAGCGGACGGACAAAAGCTGCTTCTGGACGTCTTCCAACCTCCTGTCTCTCCCCCCAAAGAAGGGCTCACGGCACAGCCCAGGCTCCGTCCCGCCGTCTTGATGGTGCACGGCGGCGGCTGGGCAGGCGGAAACAAGAAGGAATTTCGCAATCTGGCCCTCCTGATGGCGCAACTCGGCTACGTAACCGTTCCGGTGAGCTACCGCCTTACCACGAACGCGGCCAACACCTGGCCCGCCCAGTTGGACGATGTGCAACTGGCCGTGCGCTGGCTCCGTAGCCACGCCACCCAATATCGTGTCGATCCCAAGAGGATCGGAGCGGTGGGCGTCTCAGCCGGGGGGCAACTGGTAGCCAGCCTGGGTCTGAGAGAGACTCGTGATCCCGCTACCGCCAAATATCCCGACCAATCCAGTCGCGTGGCCTGCGTCGTGGACGTGTGCGGGCCGACAGACCTGGCCGACGACTTCAGTAGCAAAGTCAAGCAGGGTGACTTCGTCAACGACCTCCTCAAGCGGCTCTTGGGAGGGTCCGTTGCTGAGAAATCAAGTCTTGCTGGTGATGCCTCTCCCCTAACCCATGTGGACGCTAGAGCCGTCCCCTTTCTGATCATCCATGGCACGAATGATGACGTCGTCCCCTTCGACCACTCCCGGCGTCTGCATGATGCCCTGACGAAGAATGCCACTCCCGCCAGTATCCTCGCTTTGGAAAACGAAGGACACGTCTTTCAGAACCGGGAAAATCAAAAGAAGTTCATCCAGGAGACCATCGTATTCTTCAATCAGAACCTGATGCCCTGAGGAAACGCATGGCCGGACGGACCTGCGCCCCATCCTATGGCTACAGCTCGGACTCCTGGACCGCTGCTGCGCCCACTGTCAAGTTTCCGCGAGTGTAATAGACCTCTCCACCAGTCCATTGGGAACTGTACCCATCGGACCCAAAGGACGCCCCCGCTCCCACACTCCCATGGATCTCCCCGCGCTCCTTCTCGGGCGGGGCTCCGATCGTGTAGCTTCCTTCGTCTTTGAAGGTGCTATTGCTGGCACAACTGGACAGCAACAGCACCGGTCCAGCGCAGGCAAGCCACACTGCCAGATGAAAAACGGGCCGCACCGTGGACGGGAGTTTCATACAAACCAACCGTAGAGGGGAATGACAGTCTGACAAGGGGCAAGCTGGACCTCACGCTGGCTCACTGCACCGTACCGGTGTACACCCCCACGCTTCCTCCCACGGAGACCTTGTTGCCTTTTGATCCGGTCGCGGCTTTGCCACTCGTGGTATATGAGCCTTCATCTTTGACTTTGGCTGAAGAGGCACACGAGCACAGCGTCCCGAGCAAAAGCCCGGCACTGAGCATGGAGGCAAACAACGGGCGGAGGAGAGGGAGACTGTTCATTTTTGGAGTGAGAGGTTCGTTAACGGGGACCACTTCTGTAGCCCTTCTTGGCATCTCGTTCAAAATTGCCACCACTGGCTGGAGAGACGCGCGCCGCCGGGTATTTGATCGTATTCCCATCACGGAATCATCCCAACAGAAACCCCTGCCCCCTAACCTCATGCTTCCTTCTGCCATCCTGGAAACCGCCCTGAGTGTGGCGGATCTCAATTTATCACGAGAGTTCTATGCCCGGCTGTTTGGCCATCCCATCCTCGCGTCTGATGAGCGCCTCTGCGCCTTCGACGTTCAAGGGAGGCAGGTCCTCCTCCTGTTTCCCAAGGACAGCGATCCAGAAGGCACCACCATGCCGTTTGGCGGGCACATTCCGGCTCACGGGTCCCACGGGCGGTCTCATGTGGGCTTTGCCATCCCGGCAGAGTCACTGGATGAATGGCGTCAGCATCTTCACCATCTGAGCATCACCGTGGAAAGCGAATTCACGTGGCCTCGCGGTGGCAGAAGCCTCTATTTCCGTGATCCCGACGGTCACCTGCTTGAGCTTCTCACCCCTGGTGTCTGGCCCACTTACTAAGAGTGCAACGGTCCCGGAAGCGGAAAGAGCTACCGAGAAAATTTCAGTCAGAAATTTTACCCCATGTCATTCCCATCTTGCCTTCTTCCGGCTCCTGCCTAATGAGCTCTTATTCAACACAACACCAAGATTAACAAAGTTCATTCATGAGCGTAAATTTCGCCCCCATCCGCCTGGTCATTCTCGTCGTTTGCGTATTGGTCTTTTACTATGGGGGGGCTTTCACACTCCCGGCAAATGCAGAGTGGATCCGCACGGCCATCGTCTTCGGACTGGGCGCAATCGCCGTCTCCGTCATTGACCACCGCATCGGCCTTATGGAGCCGGTCAATATTCGCTGGATCTACATCCTTCTCGGCGTCGTGCTCATGGCCGTCTCCCTGTGGTGGATCCAGCAGATGAAGGCTGTTGCCGAGGCGGCCTGACAGTCTGCGTCGAAGTTTTTGTTGCATCTATCACTCGGATGCAACACTCGGATGGGCATATGGTCACCCGATACAACACTTTCCAGATTCTCGCAGGCATTGGCAGTTCTGCAGGCAGCCTCATCGGCTACGGAGCCGCGTGGTTGTTTTTCCGATACATGCCAGCCTTCGTGGCCCACGGGTTTAGCATTCAGCTCCCCGCCCTGGCATTTGATGCTCTGGCCATCGTGATTTTAATCGTTATCACACTGGCTGGGTACCAACAGTGGAAGAAGCGAGGAGGATTCTATGGCTATCACGAGTCCAGTCTCTACCATGATCTGGGTGAAGACACCGCTGGCGCACTGGTGGTGGACTTCTATGCTCACCGGATGACAGGGCCCGCCTACGTGCTCAGCCAGTTGTTCCTGGCAGGCCCCTTGCTCGCTCTTAGGGCCATCACTCATTTTCGAAATCTCATTCCAGCACAGCCGGACCTCAATGAACGATTGGGAGCAGTGCTGGAGCGACTTCGTAAGGCCAACAAGTGGCAGGGCCTGCCCGATCATCCGGACGCACGGCAGGAGATCCTACTACTGGCAAAGATGGATCTGATTGATTTCAGCGTCGCCAAAGGAAGCCCGAGGTTCAAGGCGGAACCTGAGAGCGCCTGACACGCCAGTGACACCCTCTCTCCATGAGCTTCACCCTCGCTCCATTCCGAATGCTGATCCTATTGATCTGTCTCGGGGCGTTCTACGCGTTCGGAGGCTTCGACAGTCCTGTTGTGTCAGAGGATGCCTATCAAGCTCCCGCCAAGGTAAAGCAAGCATGGTTCAAATGCGTGCTGATGTTTGTGGCCGGAGCCGTCAGTGTCTCGTTGGTTGATCACCATGTGGGCCTCTTTGAGCCCACCAATCTCCGGATCCTCTACGTGATCATTGGGCTCGCCCTCATGGTTGGAGCAAGTCTGTGGCTCAATGCGCTCAAAACCGCCGTGGCTGGCGGCGGCTGAGCAAATGTTCACACAGAACTGCCGCTCTTCACTTCCCCTCGCCTTTCAGGAAGGCCAGCAGGTCCGCCATCTGTTCCTTGCTGATTCCGCCTTCCAATCCTACAGGCATGAGTGAAGCATCAAGGCTCTTCATCTTGCTGATCGACCCACGCGGCAGCACCTCGGTAATGCCGCCCGCCATCTTGACGGTCACCGCATCCGCCGATTCTGAGGCAATCAGCCCCGACACAATGCGCCCCTCGCGGGTGTCGATTTGATAGGCACTCCAGCGGGCCTCCACCATCCGGTTGGGATCCAGGATATCACTGAGAAGCGCCTCTTTCTCCTTCAGCTTCACGTCCGTGATGTCTGGGCCAACGTCCATGCCCTCCCCCTTCACCTTGTGGCAGACCATGCAAACCGTCATGAAAACGATCTTGCCCTTCGCAGCATCGCCCTGCATGGAGATGCAGTCTTTGTAACTCGCGATCACAGCTGCACGATCTTCACTTGGACGGCCAAACAACCGCTCAGCAAGTTCACGCAACGGCTTGCTGCCCGTGTGCAGGTAACGCCAGCGGGTTTCTGCGTCCACAAGACCCTTGGAGACCTCACCACGCTCGATGCGCTCAAAGAAGTCCTGCACCGTCTTGCCATTGCCGGTCAGCATGGCCACCACTTCACGCTTTGCCGTCGGCCCCAGTCTGGGCAGCAGCTCATAGAGCAGCGTTGAAATCTTCTGTGCACCATATTTCTTGAGCACGGGCAGGGCTGCCGTACGGACCGCCTCCGGCTGTCCCTCAGCCAGCAGCATTCGCAGCACCGGCTCGGCTTTGTCCCAGGATCTCTGCGCAAGCAATGGCAACACCGCCAGACGCTGCTCCACAGGCGCAGTGCCATCCACCATCACGCGATCCACTTCAGAGAGAAGCGCATTGATCTCCTTCGCTGCGGCTTGGTACGGAGCAGGTGCCTTGGCAGCCAGTTCCGCGAGTGTACCGACTCCCAACTTCCTGCCCGACTTAGGCAGCCCTTCTGAAAGCCCCTGCAAGACCGCCGGCTTCCACCAAAGCAACTTGCCCGGCTCCTTGTTGAGGACCGCGAGCGAGGCTGCAAAATCATCTGCCGACGCGTCTGCTGCCGATGCCGATGCGAGAGCCCGAATGAAGTCAGCGCTTTCCACGGAGTACGAAGCGGCCAAGTGCCCCCTCAGCACCTCAGACAAGACCTTTCCTGCTTCGTCTTTTGAACTCGCCAGCACCGCACGGTTGATCCAAACGTCTCCGGCAAACCGGGCTGCATCAGCAGCCCGCGCTCCAAAACTCTGTCCGCCCATCAGGATCTGCATGAAGGCTGCCCGGGCATCCACCTCAACACGATTCATCGCTTCAGGTGCCAAGGTGACCTCATCGATCATCGGCACAATGAAGGCGGACGACACCTCTTGCAGTCGGGGACTGGCCTTTTCGTCCAGGTGCAAGGCGTTCTGCATGGCTCCACTGCCACTGTCCGACGCAGGCACGCCCAAGCCATGGGCACGCGATGACAGTGACACCTCGTTTATGGCCAGGACGTGCAGACGGAACAGCTCCGTGGGTTGCTGCTTGGCCACCGCGTCCCAATACCCCTTCAGGTCCTCCGTTTTCTTTTCAAGCAGCACCCGCTGAGCCGTCTCCCGCTGCCAGGCATTTTCATGCGCCAGCCAGGCCACGAGCCCTGCAACGTCAGTCGGAGCAGCAGTGATCTTGCGGAGCTTGCCTTTTGCCCCCTTGGGCACCACCCGCCAGATCCGGCCTTCGTTCTCACCTTGCCTCATGTCATGCGTCTTTGTGAACTCCTCCGGGAAGAACCGTGCATGATCGATGTAGCGGCGGTAGATGTCGCACACATACATCGCGCCATCCGGCCCGGTCGTCACGTTGACCGGCCGACACCACTCGTCGCGGCTCCGGAAGAACTCCGTGTGTTCTCCTACTCGCGTCGCCTTGAAACTGGCTCCTTTGGGCTCAGGATGATAACGCACCATCAACTGCCCGGTCGGATCCGGCACAAAGATCTCGCCTCGCAATTCCGGCATCAAATCACCGCGATACACTCCCAGCCCGCACGCGGCAGTATGCGTCCCCGCATGTGCATCCGCCGTGGTGTGTGACAGCATCAACGGATACACCCGCGTCTCCGCCCCGAAAGGCCCCACATCCTCCGCGCCACTTGAGATGCCCGCGTTTGGATTGCGCATCACCGCCTCATAGGGCATGACCGCAAACATTACCGGATTCCGGTTAGAGCAGAAAAAATGACGCCCCCAGTCATCAAAGGAAGCTCCAAACTGCCCGTACCCAGATGTTGGTTTGAGCCGACCCGTCACAGGATTCCACTTCAAGTTAGTGCGGGTGAAGTTCAGCTTGCTCTCTGGAGACTCGGCCGGGTAGATCTCCTTGGTATCAAGACCGTTGTTGAAATAGAGATTCCCATCCAATCCCCAGCGGGGCGAGGAAACTTGCAACTGTGAATGGTTGGGGTTGAACCCCTCCACCAACGGCTTGCGCTCGTCGGCCACGCCATCGCCGTTCGTATCACGGAGGAAAAGAATCTGTGTACGGGTCGTCGCGATGAGCCCGTCCCGGCAGGGCGCAAGCCCTTGCACATGATCCATCTCCGGCGCGAAGGTCACCGCCCGGTCATACGTGCCGTCCCCATCATCATCGTAGAGGCATTGGATTCTCGACAACGGTGGTTTTCCCGGTCCTGCGCCCAGGGGATAGTCGATCATGTCCGCCACAAACATCCGGCCTTGGGCATCCCAGCACACTTCCACGGGATCTCTGACCAAAGGCTCAGCCGCGACCAACTCCACCTCATAGGAACCATCAAGCTCAATGGACTTGCGGGTCTCTTCAGGCGACCAGGCGCTCTCCCGGCTCTTTCTCACCGGGACATTGGTGCCACCTGATGCCGAGGCGGGATTCCAAGTTTCCTTGAACTTGCCCAGAGGATGAAGCTCAAAACGTCGCACCAGCATCTCCGCCCCCTCCGTCTGCAGGCAGATCCGCCCCTCAGCAGGCTTGCACTCCAGCGCCTCATTCACCTCCACGCCGTTCACATAGTAGGTCAACTTGTCCCCCTCGGCGACCACCTCCATCCGGGTCCATTCATGGAACTTGGACTGTACATCGTTTTTCCCATAGAATCCCGCCTTGTCTGCCCAGTCCGGGTCGCGCTTCGCCCAGTTCAGCCGCTTCGGTTTTCCGTCGGTGCCCATGGGCAGCTTCTCTGAACCTCGCTGCCAGACCAGCTCTCCATCGCGATCTTTGACAAACTCACCAGTCATCGTGGTGGGCACCGGCGTGCCGTCTTCAGTCTTGCCGGGAAGCACCAGGATGTCACCCGTGCCACCCTCGATGATCTGGGCCTCTATGCTCGCCAGCCAGGTGCCGCCCACCGAACCTTCGGGTCCATGCCCATGCACCAGCACCCCGTTGTCGCGCGCCTTGTTTTCCCTCGAACCCATGGTCGGCCCTGGAAACTTGTACTCTATCACCAGGTGATAGTCCTTGTAGTCCGCCTTGGTGGCCAGATAACCAAAGCCGCGGCCGCTAATTTTGAGTTGCCCTTCCTCGCCGAACGTCCAGATCTGCTCCGGAGAGTCCTTGAGCGTCTGCTTCTGACTGACGAAGTAAGTCACCCCTGCGGACTTGATGGACTGCAGGAGATCCACTTTGGCCGTGGGCACCTCCGCTCCGTGAAGCAACGGACTTAGGGGGGTCAAGGCAATCAAGCACGCGGCTGGAAAATGACGGAAGATCATGGCGGCAGGAATACGCATCATGCGACAAGAGTATTACTATTTCCGCTACAAGGTGCTCGCCGGCTCCCCTCACCGCAAGCCATTTAAGCCCCGCATCCCTCTATTTACAAGGAATCAGGCATATTAGTACCAGTCCCAACGCCTCCCCCACCCCCGCAAGAATATCACCCAACATGATCTTTTTATAACACCACCCCTCACCCCCTTCCTGACTCTCTCACTGGCCCACGCTATGCACAGCATCCTCTCAAGCGTTTGATGATGGTATGGTGCCCCCCCGGCCCTCCCACACTTCAAGCTCCAACCCCCATGCATTCGCCCTTCGTCACTTTGCTTTTCATGGGCACTCTGGGCTGGCTGTCCACGGCCCCCTTGATACCCGCCCAGGCAACCGGCGACCTCCCTTCTGATGTCGCGTTTCTGCTGGACCAGTTCAAAATGCAGGCCGCACCGCTGCTAAACAGCAAGAAGATCGACTGGAAAATTGTGCGTACCGAATTCACTGCCGCGGCCCCCGATGCAAAAACAGACCATGATCAATATCAGTTGGTATCTCGACTCCTCAGCCGCCTCCAAGATGGCCACGCGACGATCACCCATTCCACGATCAAGGCTGACGACCTCTCAAAGGGAAGACGCAACACCGGACCTCGCGTACACCTCGCGGTGAGCAACGACACCATACTCGTAAGGGCTGCGTTCAAGGATGCGGAACAGGCTGGCCTCAAACCTGGACAGCGGGTTAACCGCATCGACGGGAAGTCCGCGCTCGACTGGCTCAAATAGCAAACTCAGGCCCTGCAAAACCGTGGATCCAGCTTCTCAACTCCCCAGCAGGCGCTCTACGCCGCGTGTCATTGGGGACTGGCGGACTGGGAAGGCACCGAGATCACTTTCGAAGTCACCACCGCTGCTGGCGAAGAATTGACCGTCAAACGTCAACGCAATGGCGGCCCAAACTTCGTCCCCATCGGTCCCATCTTCCCGCCAGAAAATCTACAGAGCGTAGGACGCCAGAGCTACGGTCGGACCGCAGACGGTAACGGCTACATCCACCTGCGCGACATCCCAGGAGACCTCCCCCAGCAACTCGATCAGATTTTGAAAACCCTTGGAGACATCCCCGGCCTCATTCTGGACATGCGCGCCAATGGCGGCGGGGGCTGCGATCACGAGGCCGTGTTCGGGCGGTTTCTCGCCATCGGCCCATCGCTCGGTCAGCACCGCGGCCTTTCCGGGAACTCCTGTACGGGCCCCATGGTGGTCATCATCGATGCTGGCGTTCGCTCCGCGGGCGAGACCATTGCTGGCATGTTCAAAGAAGACGTCCGAGCCTACCTGATCGGCGACACTCCCACCGCTGGAACTTCCTCCCAAAAACAAAAGATCACCACCCCCAGTGGAAAATTCACCGTCCGATTCTCCGTCAGAAGCAACATGCAGCGCTTCAACGGTGGACGCGGGATCGAAGGCATCGGCATTCCCCCTCATGAACTGGTGCCAACCAACGCGGTTGATCTCACGCAGCGGGAAGACACAAAGATCAAGCGGGCGACGGCACTCTTGAAATCCGGATTCCCGCAGGGCACCGTGAAATACAACACCACCCGTTAAGATTCAATCATAGCTTCCCATTCCCCCCAGAGGCCAAAGCAGCCCCTTTGAGAGTGAAGGAAGTCGCTGACTCCTTTTCACCACCTGCTCCGCTCGCGGCTTTTGCCGCGGGGACAGTCTTCGCCAACGGCTCCCCTTCCTCCCGTAGCAACTCCTCATCCGCCTTCGGCAGATGCACGAAATCACTTTCCGGCACAGGGACCGGCTCACTGGTGGCCACAGCCTTGGATTTCCCTTTGCTTCGCACCTTCCCTGCCGCAGCGGTGGCGGCTTCAGCACGTTTTTCCTCTTCCGTTTTCGGGCTGATCAGACCGCCGGAGACGATCAGTTTCATGGCCTCCTCAACGGTCAATGGGGCATCTTCCAAACGACTCGTCTCCGTAACGATCACAAGGCCCGTCATGGGACTGAGGGCGGCAGGGAGCAGCACGGCACTCATGCCCGCACCTGACTTGGGATCAATATACTGACCGGTCACAAAGCCAAGCATCTTCAAGCCCGGGGAGGGGTAGTCCACGTACACCACCCGCTTGAAGCTTTTGACCCCTCCAAACCCCTTGAACGAGTCCATGACTTGTTTCATGAACTTGTAGATGAAGGCGACCAGTGGGATGCGCAGGAGGAACTTCTCCAGCGCGGAAACCACCCTGACCCCCAGGACGTTCGTCGCCATGACACCCAAGGCCACGAGGAACACGATGGGGATCAGGAATCCCAGGAAATTCATGAACTGCAGCAAGCGGGGATCGTGGGTGTCAATCATCCACGCCACCGGCACCGCCTGATTATAGATGGCGGCGAAGAACTCCAGCAACGGAATGCTCACCTGCTTCAGGGTCGCATACACGATCTGAAGAATCCAGAAGGTCACCACCAGCGGAGTCACCAGCGCCAGCCCGGCCAGGAACTTGTTGCGCACCCAGATGATTGGGTGTCGCAGAGGTGGAGGTGTGGGCTCAGCCATGGCAGGGTTATTTTTCGGTGCAGAAGAGTTGTCAGTTACGGGCACGGACAAAGAGAACGACAGCAGCAATACGGGGCGGGTTCAATCTCTCCGTGCACGATTTTGCGGCATTCTTCGAGCCCGACTCAGGGATTGCATTCACACAGGCGCCGAGAACCCGGCCGTGAAAACAGCGCGTTAACCTATGATGCCCAGAGAATTGCAACAAGGTCACCCCTCTCCCGGGCGCTCCGGCATCGTAGAACGATGCCGGTTCTGTGCCCCTGCTTTTTATCCCTTCACCATCTCGGTAGGCAGCGCCGCCCCTTCCTCCCGCTTGTCCGACTTGTCCGACTTGTCCAGAAAATGCAAGATCACTGCATAAACTAGGAAAGCCGATTGCAGAGCCCAGAAGCGGTAGAGCCAAGTCCAGACGCCATCCGTGAATCCGTACGCATGCAGCCCCACTCCAAGCTGATTGGTGCCAAACCAGGAAAACGCCACGATCATCCCCAAGACGATGTTCGAAGCATGGAAACCGACTTCCCGGATATAGCCACCGAGGCGTGCGTGCAGAATGATCAGATTCATGAGCACGATCATGAGCGCTCCGTTCTCCTTGGGATCCCATCCCCAGAAGCGACCCCATGAGTAGTTGGCCCAGATGCCTCCCAACACCGTGCCCACCAGGGAAAGGAACAGGCCGGCCATTACAAAGGCGTAGGCCATGCGGCTGATGTCCTTGGAAGTCTCGTCCTTGTGCTTGGCGATGCCAAAGAGTCGCATCACGAAGTAGATCATCGAAAAGATGGCGGCCACCATGCCAGCTGCGTAGCCGAGGTTGATACAGGGCACATGTGTGGACAGCCAGAAGTTCGTGATCAACACCGCCTGCAGTTCCTGAAGCGTGTCAGCGCCGTCCATTTCCATGAATCGCAGGGAGAGGAAGAGTCCAGACATCCCCGCCAGACAGGCCACCGCCAGCCCGAGCCCCTTGGCCCGACGACCAAACCCCTCCATCAGCAGTCCCAGCCAGACGGATGAAACCGCGATGAACAAGATGGTCTCATAGAGTGTCGTGATAGGAGGCCGCTCCATGATCAGGCAGCGGACCACAATCCCCGTGGTCCCGTAGCCCGCGCCAGCAAGCATGAGCAGCCAGCACAGGGCGCGTACAATCCTGCCCCAGAGAGCCTCCGGCGCCACCCAGCTCAATCCCAGCGCAATCGTACCCGCCACAAAGAGGATAAGCGCATAGTAAAAGTAGTCCTTCTGGTGGTACTTCAGCTCCATCGCAATGTGACCGCTCTCCCCACGTTCCGCGGCAGATTTCACCACATGATTGTGAAACGCCTCCAGGCTGTTTTTGAACTTGGCCACATCCATCCGGCTCCGGTAAATGTTCTCATATTCAGCCAGCAGCTTGAGTTCATCCGCCTTGGCCGCGGTTCCTTCGATGGCCGTCTGCAGCACAGAACCCGGCCCGTACCAGATCTCCACCTTTTGGTCGTCAGGCGGAAAGATGCGGAGCACCGTTTCCGAATTGCCACTCATCAGCGCGCCCAACACAGCGCGAAAATACTCGCGCAGCCAAGGATTGTTCATAGGTGCCGCCGCTTCCGGGTGCGCCTGTAGATGCGCCTGAATTTTGGGAACCAAGGCTGCGACACTCACTTTCCCACTCTCGCCTGCTGCGAGGATGTCGGTCGGCACCGTGGCGGCCAGACCGCCAAACGGATCGCGGGCAAAGTCGAAATGCCCCATGATCATTTCGTAGTCGAGGAAATCCATCGCCAGCTTGCCGAGCGCCCGCTGCACCGGGTTGCGGTTCTTGGAGTCCACCTCGCGGATCTCCTGCATCTTTTTCATCAGGTTCGACCGGCCTGACACCAGCTCGTTGTAAGAGTAGCGATCCCGCTTGTTCTTGGCTTTAACGCCGATCTCAATGATCGCATCCGAGTTGTCCACGATGAAGACCCGCAGATCCTTCGCAATGTCCGGGCGGAACCAGGTGAGAGCCAGCCATTCGGTGGCACTCAATTTGTAGGGCTTGCCCTTGGCATTGAGCAACTCCTTGCCCGTGACCGGATCGGTGAGCGGCTTGCCAGAGGACTTTGCATCCTCCGTCACTGGGATGGACTGCCGCCCGCTGAAGCGCAGCAAGCGAAAGCGCGCGATCGTATCCAACGGCTTGATTCGCCCAGACTCCTGGGCCGGCAAGCCAGCCAGCAGAGCAACGACTTCCGGGTCCAACACCGTCGCCAGATCCGCCATCTGCGGAGCCGCCGGAAGCTGGACTTTTTCTGCCGGTGCCGGCACAGGCGCTGCGGGCGCAGGCGCGGGATCTTGCGCCACCAACGCGGTCGCAGGCACCACTGCGGCAAGAAACAGGCTGAGGAAAGAACGAACAATCATGGCGTGGCAGGGTTGGTGGTGCTGGCGCTGGAGGAGGCCTCCGGCTGGAAAGCTTTGGTGGAACGGGAAGCAGGTTTACGGAGGAAGCGGACCAGTTGGGCAATCATGTGACCAAGCATGCCAGCCATCGTCGCGAGCATGGCGTAGAGCGGCCAGTGATCAGAGGGGTTGTTCACCACCTGCAGCGTGGAAGACTCCACCATGGCGCCTCCCCGCTCGCCCACATCGAATGCCGACTGGAACAAGGCAAACCCCTCATCGCGCAGCGGTTCATTCATGGTGATGATCTTCTTCTCTTCGTTCTCACCGGTGATCTTGGTGATCACACTGGTAAACTTGCGCGCGCGCTCCGTACCAGGGTGGACTTCGCGCTGAAAGTCATCCAAGCGCACGGAGAACGGCAGCTTGTAGGTCTTTCTTGTAAGGGAGATGCCATAGACCTCGTCCCCCACCTTCACAGAGAAGGGGGCAGCCGCGAAGCGCCACAGGATACCTTTCACAGCCTCCCCACCCTTCTTGGGGGTGACCTTCACATACGCACCGTCAGCATTGCGCTCCTGTTCGAGCTCCTCTTTGAGGGTCTGCAGGAAATATCCGTCCGCCACCTCCCGGCTGGTTGAGGAACCTGCCGCCTTTTTGGGGGCAGAGTTCACCTCGTAGTTCATGACCATCAGGTCGAAAGGAAGATCCTTGTTCACGAAAGTGCGGGCCTTGCCACCCGTCAGATCCTGAAACTGACGTCCGGGAATCACCATCGCCGTCCTCTTCCCATCCTTTGAGACGGGTTCCAGACGCTCGATCTCAATCACCACATCGTGAAAGCTCTGAAACTCATCCGCCACCTGTCCTTCAGCCAGTCGCACCGCTCCCTCTTTCTTGAAGACGAAGGAGACAAGCCCCGCCACCAGCATGAACACAATGGAACCGTGAGTGACGATGACCCCAAACGTGCGGCCTGTCTTGCGAATACGAATGAGCCCCCCAAGGACCATGTTCACGGTCAGGACCGCCATGAGGGTCATGCCGCCTGGAATCAGCACCGGCAGGTTCCAGTTGCCCTGATAGTGGACGTGCATGGCGCGGAGGCAACAGGCCAGATCCACGCTCGTGATCACAAAGGAATCGAAGTACTTCCTCACACTGTCATACAGGCCATGCTCCACCTGTTCCAGAGTCCCAAGGAAGGTGATCAGGAGCAGAAACACCAGCACCACTGTCGCCAGACCAAAAGAGGCGAAGAAGTGATAGAGCTTCACGTGGAGCGGCACGGCAGATCGTGGCGGCGGAGTGGGCTTGACGGCAGGCATTGACGGGAAAGAGTTGCGGTTCGCAGTAAAAATTGAGAGGTGGATCCGGAGTGATGGCTTCCGCTCCGCTGAGGCTGATTTCGGATTTAGATCAGAACTTTTTCCATGAACCCAGGCAGGCGCTCATGAGATTATCGTTTCAGGCTGATGGAGCTCGCAAACTGGTCGAAAGCGGCCTCATTCTTGACAACAAGGTCTTTTGGACCCGTGAGTTTGACAAAAAGCGTGAACTCGGGGGCTTCCTGGACCAGCCCGAGCATACGAAAGCCGGTGGCGGCGGCTTCTGCACCCACCCCTTTGAAATCACCATCGAACGCCACAAAGGTGGCATCCCGACCCACAAAGGTCTTTTTGGGAAGCGCGGCCAGTTCCGCTTCCGAGTAGGGCGGCAGCCCCATTTGGGTCCGCCAGCGATTGACGTTCGCCGCAAGACCGCCCGCCTGGCCCGGCATGATCGAGAGATAGCACTCCCCTTCCTGATTGGGTCCGAATCTCAGATCGATCAGCCGCATGCCGCCACCGGATCCCGCAGGTGCCTCCGTCCAGCCTTCCGGAGTGATCCATGCGAGCGGATTCTCAGCGGGTGGCTGTGCTTGTTGGGTGTCGAAGAACCTCTCGGCACTGGTCGCTTCCGCCTTGGGCATGATGGCATGCTCAGAAATCACACGAGACTCTTTGATCTCCATGCTCTCTGTCAGGCGCTCACAAGAGCTCAGCAACAGCCCTGCGCTGATCCCCATAGACATCCCCATGCCGGTCAATACCGACCCTCTGGATTGCTGGACATTGCGTCCAGGCTCGCGGCCGGTCACTTTCGTCATGCTGAAAAAACGGTTCATCCTCTTCTTCCTTAGGCTGGCTCCCGCCCGGGCATCAAGCCGTGAGTGGTCATTTCGTGACGGGAGACAAGGTGGATATATACGCACCAGGGCGGGTTGTCGTTGCGGATCAGTCAGAGTGGTGTTTGCAGTGCGGCAAAACGCCGCACCTTCATTCCGAGATCATCAAAAGTTCTGAAGGGGCTCCGATCAAGTCGCCAGCTACCCCTTCAGATCGTCATTTCCATCTGCCTCACTTCTTGTTGGCGTCCGCAGCAGGGGCTGGCACCGCTGGCGGGGCATCAGGCTTCTTCTCCTCAGGTTTTGGCGCAGGAGCGGGAGCGGGTGCAGGCGCTGCATCAGGCTTCTTGACCTCCGCGGGCTTCGCGTCGGCCGGTTTTGCCGGAGCAGGAGCCGCAGCTGGTGTCTCAGGCTTTTTCGCTTCCGGCTTCTTCTCCTCGGGCTTGGCTGGGGCGGCGGCTGGCTTCGGGGTCTCGGCAGGTTTCGGCGGCGGTTGGGCGGACTCTATGAGTTTGGCAATTTCAGCCTCGCTCAGCCCCACATTCACAACCAGACCTGGGATTTGAGCCTCCAGCTTCTTCGCCCCTTCCCGCGTAGCCCCTGTCTGCCAGACGAAGAGCTTCTTCAGGGATTTGGCAGCGGCCAGTTTGGCCAGGCCGGCATCGGTCACCTTGGTACCGTAGAGATTGAGGTACTCCAGCTTGCCCAGCTTGGCCAGGTGATCGAGTCCGGCATCCGTGATTGCCGTATTCTCCAGATGCAGGCGCTCCAGGTTGGTCATCCCCGCCACCATGGCGAGTCCTGAATCCGTCACCTTCGTCCGGGCCAGATCCACCCAGATGAGATGCGGGTTCACAGGAGCCAGCAGCGCCAGCTCCTTGTCACCGAACTTGTCCGCTGCATTCACCGTACCGAGACGCAGTTGCTCGCTGTCCAGAGACACCGCCATCATGGAGGCATTCAGCGCAGTGACCTTGGCAGACACTTCAGCAATGATCTTCTTCTCCGCATCTGTCAGGGGCTTGGGCTTCGGTTTCTCGACAACCTTTTTGCCACCGTCAGCTTTGGCAGGCTTGGCAGCGTAGAGCGCCTTGGCGATCACTTCGATCTCCGGGGTCTTCCTGGCGTTGGCAAAGGTCAGGGATTCACTTGCCCCCTCGGCGATCCACCACTCCAGGAAGGCCAGCTCTTCCTTGCTGAGCTGCGGCTCATCAGCTGGCGGCATGTGCTCGTCGTCCTCCTTGGGCAGCTTGGCACGCACCAGCAGCAGGCTGTCCTTGGTGTTGCCAGCGATCACCGTGGTGGCACCATCACTGCCGCCTTTGAGCAGGTCGGAAAATGTGTGCATCTTAAGCTTGCCCTTGCTTTTGTCTGTTCCGTGGCAGGCGTTGCATTTGGCGGCCAGGATGGGCGCAACCAGTTCGTCGTAAATTTTGGCATTGGGGTCAAGAGCCTTGCCCCCGCCAGCCACAACCTTTGCGCTTTCAGGCTTGGCCGGAGCAGGAGTTGCAGCCGGAGCAGGCGCAGGCGTTGGCGCAGGAGCTTTCGGCTCCACTTTGGCCACCACAGGGGCAGGAGCAGCAGCAGGCTTCTTGGCGGAAAGATAAGCATTGGCGAACCCCTCGATCTCTGGAGACTTCTTGGCCGCCGCTAGGGTCAGCGTCTCGCTGGCTCCCTCCGCCACCCACCATTCCAGAAGTGCCAGCTCCTCTTTGGTGAGCTGGGGCTCATCGCTCGGCGGCATGTGATCGTCATCATCCAGCGGCAGCTTGGCCCGTACCAGCAACAAGCTCTCCTTGGCATTGCTCGCGATCACCGTCGTGGGACCGTCGCCACCGCCCTTCAGCAGATCCGCAAAGGTGTGCATGCGCAGCTTGCCTTTGCTCTTCTCCGAGCCGTGGCAGGCATTGCACTTGGCGGCCAGGATCGGGGCCGCGATGTCCGCATAGATTTTAGAGTTGGGGTCAGCCTTCCCTGCCGGAGCAGCAGCTGGAGCAGGCGCAGCGGGCTTCTCAGGAGCGGGTGCAGGGGCAGGTGCCGCAACCACTTTTGCATTGTCCTTCTCCGTCCAGCCGATGTTCACCAGCAAGCCGGGGCGCTTGGCGCGGAAGGCTTCCGCCGCCGGCTCGGTCACTCCCGTCTGCCAGAGGTAGAGCGCCTTGAGCGCTTTCAACCCTTCCAGATCGCCAAGGATCTTGTCTGTCACTTTCGTACCGTACAGGTTGAGGTACTCCAGCTTCGCCAGCCCCTTCAAACTGGACCCAGCGGCATCCGTCACCGCCGTATTTTCCAAATGCAGTTCCTTGAGATTGGTCATTTTGGCCAGAGCAGCCAACCCTGCATCGGTGACCTTGGTGCGAGCCAGATCGAGCGCCACCAGAGAGCTACCGATAGACTCCAGCTCCTTGAGATTCGCATCACTGTAGTCACGCGCCACATTGAGCGCTGTGAAGCGCAGCTCCTTGGCATTCTGAGCCACTGGTGCCAGGGAAGCCCCGGTACCATTGATCTTCTTCATGGCCTCCGCCACGGCGGGATCCACCCCGCCCGCGCTTGGGGCCTGCGCTGCCGCTTCCGCCAGGGTCAACATGACCGGCGGCGTACTTCCACCACTGCCACCTTTGGCCTTGGAAAGGAGTGCCTGGAGCGTCGGCTTCAGGTTGTCCGGAACCTGGGCGTCAGCCACCTTCAGATCCTTGCTGGCACCGGCTTTGACCCAGATCGCCACCAACTCAATTTCTTCGGCGGTCGGCTGATCCTTGTTTTCCGGAGGCATGTGGTCGTCATGATCCAGCGGCAGCTTCATGCGAGCCACCAGCAGGCTCTTCTCAGGATCGCCCGCCACGACATTGTCGCCACTTTCGCCCCCTTTCAAGATGGCCTCATGATTGTCGAGTCGAAGATCGCCTTTGGTCTTGTCGGCATTGTGGCAATTGTTACACTTGGCCTCCATCAGCGGGGCCACCACCGCCGCGTAGAACGTCGGGCTGCCCGCCGTGTCCACCGTCGCCACGGCCGGAGCCGGGGCAGCAGGACCGCCACCCACTTCTGTCCCATTTGTTTCCGGCACCATGGCTGGGGCAGGCGTCCCGACCGGAGCGGGCTCGGTGGCCACAGTCTCAGCGGTGACGCGTGTCACCTCAACCTGCGCTGCACTTGGCGCAAAAAAGTCCACCACCTTGGCCTCCACCGTCCGCACCGTGTTGCGCACGTCTTTCGGCGCATACTCCAGCAGGTAGTCGCTGCCATGCACCATGTTGCCGCCAAAGTGCGCGCCCACGCTCATGATCCCCAGCGTGAGGAAAAGCAACCCCCGATAGACGAACCGGATCCTTCCGCCACTATCTTCGGAGATCTGCTTGAAGATGAGGGCCAAAAGCGACCCCACCACCGTGGCGATGCCCAGCGCCTGGTGCGCGGCGAACATGCCCCCCTTGTACCCGCCCTCGCGAGAAAGCAGGATGCCGAACACCACCGCCACAATCGAGCCAAAGGCCCCAAAGCCCATCACAAATCCCACGGACCCCCTGACCGCCTGTCCGAGAGGAAAGCGAAGCATGACCAGAGCTTCCATGAAGGCGGCCATGATAAGCACCCCAACAGGCAAGTGCACCGCGATGGGATGGAATCGCCCAAAAAACAATGCCCACTCCGGAGTCGGCAGTGCTTTGGCCGCATTCGTCACGGGCGGGACAAGCATCATCGAAACGGCAAAGAGCACCACAAGCCCCACGGCACAGATCCAGCCCACCAGCGGACGACGCGGGTTGGATGGGTTCTCGGGGGATTCACTCTGGCTGAGACTGGCTGCTGAAGCTGGCATGTTGAGAAGGTCGGGATGACGTTATCGTGTTCCTACGTAAGTCCAAAACGAACGGCACAGCCGGGATAAATCAATTCCAGTATAAATTCATGGCAATCTCCGGCCCTGCAAAAAGAAGTGACAGAAGTGGATGTCACAAACCACCCGGCGTTACGCCATCGGGCATTTTTTGCTCAGAATCAGTCCTATCCGGCGAAGTAGCCCCCGTTAAGGTCGTCGGCCAGATGCAAGGCGGTGAATCCCAGCCAGATCACCAGGAACCCTGCGATGAGCAGTTTCTCCAGTGAGAAGGTCCGTCCTGCCAGTCGCACTGGCATGTCCTTCAGCAGCCCATGCACCACCGCCATGCAGAACAACAGCGGCACCAGCGAGATGGAATTCACCAGTCGCGGCCCCACCTTGAGGGTGGTGAACCACCCGAACAGGTAGCAGAACGCCGTCATGAGTCCCGCCACATAGAGCAACTCCCACTTCCACTTCAGCAGTCCTAGAGACGCCTGCTCCCAGTTCACCGCCATCGCCATCAGCATGAGAGCCCCCCAGAGCAGCAGCATGACAAAGAACGGCGGATACTCAGCCAGCGCGTTGTTGAACATCATCACCACCCCGCGCTCCACCCGCCGCTCGATGCTCTCCAGCGAGTGCTCCCGGAAGTACTTCCTGGCACTCGGCAGTTCATCCGGGTTGTCCACTTTCCCATCCCCATCCTTGTCCACACTCTCCAGAGACCGGTCCAGCCCCATTCCCTGCATGTCGTGCTTGTCGTCCACATCGGTCGCCCACATGTAGTACATGCTCTGCACGTTGTAGAGCGGATTGCCGAAGGTCTTGTACGAGGTGTAGAGGTACGGGGAGATCGGCACCATGTAGCCCAACACCATCACAGGTCCGGCGATGAGGATGGCGATCCGGCGTTTATTGCCGGCAAAGATGAGCTGCAGGCCCATAACGCCGCCCGCCGCAGCGAGCGCCACCAGGGCATTGGCCTTGCTCATGTGCCAGGCACACAGGAAAAATCCCGCGATCAGGGCATGCCACCACTTCGGGTCCTGAAGGGTTCGCACGATCCAGGCTACCGCCACCACGATGAGGGTCGCCACCAGCACCTCAGGCTGCACATAGGGTGCTTTCAGGATGAACAGCTGAAAGGCCACAATCAGACAGAAGGCCAGCCCCATCCAGTTCCCCAGCCAATGCCGCAAGGCAAAAAACAACCCCACCAAGAGCACAACGGAGAGGCCAATGTTAAAGGCCCGCGCCACGGGGAAGTATTCGTTGTAGAATTTCTTCAACCCTTCCGGATCCTGAGGGCGCAGGGTGGAATCTGCCGTGGTTGAAAGCAGGTACATGAAGAGCGGCATTCGCATACGGGTGATGAACATCTCGTAGTTCGACTCCCGGAGCCCCTTCCCGTAGTTCATGTACACCCGCTGATCATTCAGGTCGTACGCGTTCACTGGCCGGTTGGCCTTTGCGGCCGCGGCCTCATCGCCGTTGAAACGATCCTTGACCTCCGTGTCCATGGTCCGCTGCAACTTCACGTTGACCTCGTAGCCATGTTTCACAGCCCTCTCCACATAGAACCAGCCCGCGCCCACCAGCACCAACAGAATCAAGCCAGTCGCCCAACGGGGAAGTTTGGCACCAGGGGCAAAGGCATCGAGCAGGGCGGAAAACATGGGAGACGGGCGTGAAGAATCGGGAAAAGCAGGCGCATTAGAGGCGGATTGCGGGAAAGGGCAAGGGGGAGGACAAAATTGAACCGTGTTTTCATGCTCCTCGATGGCGCAATCGCCATTCCCAAGCACATGGGACCCGGGGATGGGAGCTGCCGCCCCACTTGGCAGCACGTTCAAGCCCGTGGACGCCGCCTCCGACACCCGCAACTGGAAAGAAGGCGACTCCTGACAGCTCGTCGACTGGGCCCACGTCACCATACGGGGCCGTCACCGGCACCTTCGCCGCTTATGGCCCCCCACTCTGGCCACAGGTCTCGAGTGGGACATCAGTCTCCTCGTCCAGACCGGGGGCATCTCCGTGGTCGCCAACCACCCTGCCGCAGCCGCCTCAACCAGCGCAGCGTCTCAACGCGCCACTTGAGGCACATCTCCGCCCCCCTTCCCCTCCGGTGCCGCGTCCCATTCTGCGACATCATGAAAGGTTGGCGCATCGAACCCACTGCTCAGCCCATCCTTCACAAAAAGGCTGTCCAGTTCTGGATGATCTTCCGGGCGTTGCAACCGGAGTTTCAAGGTCTGCCCCAGTTGCAGCTTCTGGGCTGGGAGGGGGTGCGCGCCCATCCAGCTCCAGTGGGAGACCACGATCTGATCCCCGGGTTTCACCCCAAGGTCACCCACCCCTTCCACCACCTCCGTCACTTCATAGAGGTGATTGACGAGAGCCTCAGTATAGGGCTGAAACTCCTGCAACGTGGGCGTGGGAGACATCTCCGTCAACTTCGCCCAAACGACGCCCTCCTTCACGGGAAGACGCTGTCCCGACATCACGATGGACGAATTGGCATGCTGGGCCACCTCCTCGTCCCTCAACTTGCGATTGTAGATCAGCACCCGTTCGATCTCGCCACGCCAGGCTTGCTTGCCCTCTGATGAGGCACCCAGACGCATCTTCATGGACTCCCAGTTGCTGAAGTCGCCCGTGATGCGGTTTCTAGTCCAGGCCACCTGCCCGTCCACATACACGGTCAGTTTATCCTTGCCGTAGGCCAGGACGAGGTGGTGGGGGTATCCCTTCTGCACCACCGCCAGGGAGGTCTCCTCCACATCCCCCGCCGGGCCGTTGGCCGGGGTCCTCATCCAGAGAAATAGGCGCGGCCCACGCTGGATGATCGTGAGATTGCGCTCCTGGTCATTGTTTGCCAGCGTCAGGATGCGCCGGTCCTCCTTCTCCTTCACGTTGCCCTGGGGCGTGATCACCATTTCCAAGCTCACCTCATGAGTCTTGCGGCATTCCGAAGAAACCAGCTCACCGGCATCCGGCGCATCAAACCAGCCGCCACGCAATTTCATCGCCCCCCGCTGATCCCAGAAGGCCACCCCTTGAGGCACCACGGTGCAGGGGTTCCCATTGGGCAGCTTCGTCAGCCCCCGCACCTGTTCCCACACAAAAACAAGCCCTTCATCGGTGGCCGGCCAGGCAGCCTTGGGCACACGAAGGGCCGTCGCCGCCATCCGGTTGGGATGTTGCGCCCGGTCCTTGAAGCCCTCGATCACCAGTGCCTCTGCATCTTTCGACTGCTCCGGAAGCTTCACGGAAAGGGAAAGATCCCCCTCACTCAGTTTCCAGCCATTCAGCACGGTGCCATCCGCCAGCTTGACGATGGCCTCCCTGCTGTCAACAGGCTCGTCGAAATCCACCACAATGCCATCCTTGCCCTCACGCCGGGCGCCTTCCACCTTGGGCGGAGCAGGGGGGCTCACATGCACGTAGCCACGCAACTTTCTCCCATCCGGAAGCTGTCGGGCTTCAATCCAGTATTCACCCGGTTTTTTGAACGTGTGCTGCACCTTGTCCCCTTCATAGTTCACCTTGCCGGTCATGTGCCAGCCCCATGGCCCCTTCCCCACATCCTTCACCGCAAAGTCCAAGGTAGTTTCCCCTTCCACATACCGGGTGCCCAGGGGCAGCTCTGTCCGGTACACGTCGGGATAACGGTCCGTTCCCTTGAAACTGGTATAACGTACAGGGTTGCCAATGATCTCCAGTGTCACCGGGTTCAGGTGGGCGAGGTACAGATCGTAGTCCGCCTCGAAGTGGTCATGGCTGTCCGGGGAGGCAGCGAACGCGATGAGCCGTTGACACGGAGAAACCATGGGAAAGTAGATGTAATTCCGCTTTCCGTGCAGGCGCTCGTCGTCCTTCTGCAGGATCTGGCCGATCTCGCGCGTGGCCAGACGCATCTTGTTCACAGGTCCGCCGGCCCCTCCCATCCAAAACCCCCACTTGCTGTCGGCGGTGAAGTAGGGCTGACAGCCGCTCTGCCTCTGTTCATGCCAGAGGGTCTGGGCCTCCGTATCCACCCTTGCAAATTCTGGCGTGCCGGAGGTGGCATGCCTCCCGTCTGGACTCATCAGGTAACCAAACACCTCACTGGGCTGCTTGAGCAGGCGGGTCGTCTGCCCCGTGCTCAAGCTGAACTCCTGGGTAAATCCCTTGTTGTCGATAAAGCACAGCCGGTCCTCCCCCCTCCAAACCACGGCACGGTGCTCCGCATAGCTGCGAGCTTCCGCAGCCACCACTCGGCGTTTGCGGCTTTTCAGGTCCATCACCCACAGCACTCCGTACCGCCCCACATGCCCAGGGTAGCCTGTGGACCCCCGCGGATAGCTCAGGTAGGCCAAGCGCCTGCCGTCGGGGGAAATTTTGGGGCAGAAGTGATCCCGCCCAGACTCAGTCGGCACCAGACGGCGTTCCTTGCCGCCGTTGATGCGCTTCGACCAGATCTCCCAAGCTCCCGACTTCGTGCGGCGCTCCCACACCAGAAATCCGGACCCCACGCGGGACAACCCCATCATCTTCTTTTGGTCCAGATCCAGGGGCACCTCTTCAGCACGAACGTCTTTTTCACGGTTCCGCCTCCATTCCACCACGGCAATGGCTGCCGCCGTAATCACTACAAAAACAGGAACATAGATCTTCCAAAAGCGCGACATGTACTAGAATGAGGAGAGGGCGGATGATGAAATAGATGAACGAAAATTCAGAATCGTAAATCTGCACACATCCTCCTCACCGGGCAATGAGGAAAAGTTCCTTGATACAATTAAAGCATGCCTCCGGTTGCGGTGCAGCCGACGTATAGCTGCAACTTCGTCTTCCCCTTCCGATGTTGACCAAAACACCCGTCTCACTGCACTGGTTTCGCCGCGACCTGCGACTCACAGACAACACTGCCCTACACGCCGCTCAGACGGCTTCCACTCAGGTGATCCCCTTTTACGTCCTCAGCAGTTGGAAGAAGGCGCACGCCTGGACAGGCCCCAATCGCCAGCATTTTTTGTGCGGCAATCTGGAGTCTTTGGCCAAGAATCTGGAGGCAATCGGTTCCCGTCTCATCATCCGGTCTGGAGAGACGGTGTCAGAAATCGAGCGGTTGATTCGCGAGACGGGGGCCACCGCGCTCTATACAAACCGTGATCCCGATCCCTATGGGCAGACGATCGAGACCCATGTGATCGCTCTTTGCAACAAGCTCGGCGTGGCGTTTCATACCTGCAAAGACGCCGTGCTCCACCAGCCACAGGAGGTGCTCACTGGCAATGGCGGCCCCTACCGGGTCTTCACTCCTTATTCCAAAAACTGGTTGTCGCTTCCCAAAGCCCAGCCTCTCAGCAAGGTACGCACCCTGGGAGACGCACCCTCGCCGAAGATCAAGAGCCTCCCCCTCCCCACAGTGGTTCACTGGCACCTGCCAGAGCCGACCGCCACCCTGCCCACCCCCGGCGAAAAAGCCGCTCGCGACCGGATGAAGACGTTTGTGGACAGCGTCAGGCTCCCCCGGTACGAGGAAACGCGAAACTTCCCTTCCGTGCCCGGCACCTCGCAGCTCAGTCCGGACTTGCGATACGGCCTGATCAGCATCCGGGAGCTCTATCATCGCTGTCAGCAGGCGCTGGCCCAGGCGGGCGGACAGCCGGCGGCACAGTCAGGCATCAACACTTATATCAAAGAACTGGCCTGGCGGGAATTTTACATGGCTGTTCTCCACTTCTACCCGGAGGTGCTGGAGACCGACTTCAACCCAGACCTCCGCGGCGTTTCCTGGCACCAAGATCCCGCCGGTCTCGCAGCGTGGAAAGAAGGCCGCACAGGCTTTCCGCTGGTGGATGCCGGCATGCGCCAGCTTCTCGCCACCGGCTGGATGCACAACCGTGTGCGTATGATTGTTTCCATGTTCCTCACCAAGGATCTTCATGTGCACTGGATGGAGGGTGAGAGCCACTTTATGCAACTCCTGGTGGACGGGGAGATCGCCAGCAACAATGGCGGGTGGCAGTGGAGCGCAGGCACCGGTGCCGACGCCGCGCCGTGGTTCCGCATCCAGAATCCCTGGACCCAGACCAAACGCTACGATCCCGAGGGCAAGTACATCAAGACCTGGGTGCCGGAGTTGAAAGACGTCCCGGCGGAGATGTTCTTTGCACCGCCCACGAATGGCCTGCCTCTGGCCAAAGGATACCCCCTTCCGATAGTCGATCACGCCACAGAACGGGATCGCACGCTGCAACGGTTCAAGGTGGCAACGAAGCGATAAAGATTCACCCTAATTCCGCCAGTCCTGCATAAACCTCCGTTTCGATCGCGGAGGCCCCCGCGCTTCTGCGGCAGAGCCAGTCTCACCCTTCCGCATCCGCCATCTCCACCAGCCACGATGCCTGGGTGAGGCGTCGTACGATGGCCCATCCTTCGCCACCATAGCGGGCAGCCAGTTCGTTCAGGCTGAACTGGCTCGTCCACAGAACAGGCAGGCCGCAAGAACCCCGGTGGTCGAGCAGAGCTTCAAGCTCCGGCGCAGCCTCCCGAGGTGCGTCTTCCTCACCCATGTCGTCTAACAACAGCACCCGCACCCGACGTGCTTCACTGAGCAGGCGCCTGGCTCTCTGCACCACCCGGGCGTCATCATCGTGTTGATCCGTCACCGCAGTGGCCAAACGGGAGGCCGGCAGATACATCCAAGAGCAAGTGTCCGGCAACCGCAGGAGCAACGTGACAAGCATCCGCGTCTTGCCCATCCCATCTGGCCCAAGCAGACCAATCCCATGAGAATCCTCCGCGCCTTCCACACACCAATCCAAGGCTCTCCGCACCACTTCACGTGGGAGACTCGTCCGCCACGGTTCAAAGGGTTTCAAAAGACTGTCCGGTATTTCCGCCAGGCGTCGAGCCCGACGACGGACAGACTCACCACGTTCCTTCCCGGCCACGAACGGACGAAAAAGTCGCGGCTCCACCTGGCGACTCGGCGAGATCTGTCCTGCGCAATGGGGCCGGTCGTCGTGGGCAGATAAGGTGTCTGGGAAGGCGAACATTTTCGTGATATTCGCCGGAAACTCCAGATTGGCCGTAATGGGCTGGTGACTTTTTTGCCACCGCCTGAATGCGCGCTCCCCCTCCCCTCTAAAGCCCTCAGAATCAACGCAAAAATCCGCCCTGAAAATGTTCAAATTCCGTTGGAAAACTGGCTCTGAAGCGCCTCATCCCGCTTTACCCCTCTAAGAGTGATGATGGCCATGGCAAATTTCGCCGCAACCGCATCGGTTTGAGGTCTCCCGATTTTCTTAATACACCTCACAGGTCTCTTGGCCCCACGCATCCCGCGGCCAGAAAGGACATCAAGCATACCTGAGAGGTAGCCTCAAGAGACGCACACAGTCTTATCCAGTTCGCTGTGCGTATGGTCCGTTAAACCCATGAAGACGGAACTGACTTCAACCCCGCGTCACAATCGCAGTGCTGAGAACAAGAAGTTGGATAAGAGCCGCCCACAAGGCCATCAGAACATGAAAACCAACACCACGACTGACCGCACCCGCCATTTTGACGAGAGCGAGACCACTTCCATCGAGACGACCATCTACTCGGAGAACTCCATCTCCATGAGCGAATACCGCATCCTCAATCCCCAGACCGCCGAGGTGCCCACCTTGACGCAAAGCCGGGTGCTGGCTGCCGTGCTCGAACGCGTGCGGATGAAAGAAGCCCGTCGCGCCAGGAGTGCAGCCCGCCGCAAAGAACTGTTAGACGCAGCAATGAACGCGGTGCTTCATCCCTGGGAGCAGTTCATGAGTGTGTTCCACCACGCCCCGCAGCCCGCACTGGCCCGCGTGCATGTGGCGACCGGCAGCCAGGCTGGCAAGAGCGTGCGCGTGACCTCCCCCTATCTCACTCTGCCACGCGCCTGATTGCTGGGAGAGGATGATCACGCCGCCCGAGTCCCGGACATGGGGCGGCTGCTCTTCACACGCGCAAGCAACATTCTCCCGAGTCGTTCTACAAGCTTTCCGGCCCGGCCAACTGGAGACGCAGAACCTGCTTGGGGAAAAGACGCCCGGAGTGTTGCGGTGCATTTAGAGGCGGGAAGAAGAAGTGAATCGAGATTCACACCTGATGCCCAACGCCGTCCGGCTCAAAAGGGCCGCAACCCGCAGGGGCAGACCTTGGTACCGACGGTGCCGCACTTATTTCGCCCCCTTGAAACAACCTGCCACACCAGGAGGTTTTCACCCTAACTTGGAGACGGTCCAAAAAAGGTTGTCGTTCGGTGCTGGTTCATGGTCTAAGTTGGACAAGAGCAGTCTGTCCGCCTCCGGCCATCGCCATGATCCATCTCTTACCCGCTGCCTCCGAGCACCACGATGCCATCTGGCACATCTTCCATGAGGTGATCCAGGGTGGGGATGCATACGTCTTCCCGGAGCACATGAGCCAGTCAGAAGCGCTGGCTTACTGGCTCGCTCCAGGCCACCACGCCTATGTCGCCGTGAATGGCGGCGGCCGGGTGATCGGCAGTTATATCCTAAAACCCAATCAACCCGGGCGCGGGGCCCATGTCGCCAATGGCAGCTACATGACCGCCGGCAGTGCCCGCGGCATGGGCGTCGGCTCCATCATGGCGGAGCACTCCATCGCGGAGGCGGAACGGCTGGGCTACCGGGCCATCCAGTTCAACATCGTCGTCAGTACGAACGGCACGGCAGTGCGACTTTGGCAGCGGCACGGCTTCAAGATCCTGGCCACCCTGCCCCTGGCATTCCATCATGCGAAGCTGGGCTACGTGGATGCCTATCTCATGCACCGGTTTGTGGGTGAAGCCCCAGCGGCTCCTACCATGCCAGGTGAATCCCCGCCTTGATCACACAGGGCCACTCCCACCAGCATCAGAATGCCCCCTATCGTCAAACGAAGGAAAGGTTAACCCTCCGCCGGGAGCTGTCGGACTGCAGGCGGGATTCTCAAAACTCAAAGGGCCGCAGCCCCCTTTTCCTGCCCACTACTAGTACGAATATGATCCACCCTCACACCCTCTGCCGGAGTGGCATGCTGGCTGCTTGGTGAACACTGGCCCAAGACTACCCTAAAAAAATACCGCCTTCAGCGGGACAAGGGATGTCCACGACCTCGTCACAAGCAGCCCCCGCCGTATGAGACACATCACATTCGTATTTTTTCCACTTCTTGTTTGTACGTTTCTGACTCTTCCCGGCCTGGCTCAGACGCTCACATTTGACGGTGTGCCTACCCCCGTCGATTCCGGTGCGCAGAATGGCGGCGGAGACTGGAACACCACTGCTCTCAATTGGTATGACCTCACCCTCAACCAGAACGCCACCTGGAACAACGACGGGGCCCACGATGCCGCCTTTGGCAACACAAACAGCGTCACCGGAGGCACCATCAACCTTGCGGAAAACATCTTCGTCCGTAACATGCGATTCAACAGCCTTCAATCCGGCCCGACCCTCGCCGGAGGCATGACCCACACCTTCAGTTCCACCAACGGCAGCACGCTGAACTTCGCCGATGGAGCCGTCATCACGTCGGCGGAAAACAGTTCCTCCGGCTCTGGCACCATTCTGTTTATCAACTTCAATCTCGCCGTCAAAGCCCACAACCTCACGATGGCCCGCGATTCCGGCACGCTGTCGGCCACTTTCCAGTACCTCCGTTTTGCCAATGACAACGACCTCACCGGCACACTGACGCTCCAGTCCGCCCCTGATCTCACCAAGGGCATCTTCCTGCTGACCGCAGGTAACAACACCCTCGAAGGTCTGGACAAAGTGGTGGTTCAAGCGGGAAGCGTTCTTGCCACCAGCGGCACCGGCCAGACCTATGTGACCGATATTCACCTCGCTGGCAACGGTGTCGGCAACGGAGCCATCCGGGTGGACTCCGCAAACATCACCTATACGGGCGACATCGTTCTGACAGCGGATGCAGGAATCATGACCAACACGTCCGCAGGGAACGCCATCATTTCCGGTGGCATCTCAGAGCAGGGAGGAAGCTACGGTTTCGCCCGTTTCGCGTCGGCAGTGGATACCATCCTGACCATCACCGGGGTCAATACCTACACGGGGAAAACGACCTTTGGTCGCTCCAGCTCCGTCGCGGGCGGCATCACCATCCTGGACTTCAATGGTGCGGGCGCACCAGAGGACGACATTCTTTACAACAACGTGACCAGCGCCGGGATGCTGGAACTCATCGGCGGCACCTACGGTCGCGCTGCCCTGGTGCTGCAGGGCAAGGACGGGATGGCCAACAGCCAGCGCTTCGGCAATCTCAGCGCCACCGGCACCCGGTCCAGCTTGGCGCTCATCTCGGGTACGGGGGGGACAATGGACCTCTCGCTTGGCACCATCAGCCGTGTGCAGGCATCCACCACTCTGGCGTTTGTCACGCCAGCTTCGGGCACCATCACGACCACCCAGGCCAATGGTCTGATCGGTCCGTGGGCAACCATTGCAGATGCTTCCGGCAACGGCGGGTGGGCCCAGGCCAGCGGAGGCTTCGTGACCCGCTTCACCGGCACCACCACCCATGCTCTCGGCACCACGCTGAACGCCTACACCGCCACGACGGATCTCCAGCTGACGAATGCCTCCCGCGCCGTTGTGACCGCCAGCGAGTCAGCGACGGTGGCGTCCATCTCTCAAACCGACACCGTCTCAAAGCGCCTGCTCGACATTGGCACTGGCAATCAACTGCAGCTTGGCCAAACCGCCGGCATCCAGATAACAGGCGGAGCCAGGGATCTGATCGTGGGACGCGCCGGCAGCGCGGGAAAGCTCACGGCAGGCACCGCCACCGGGGCCAGTCTCTTCCTCACCAACATGTCTCCCAGCGCCACACTCACGGTCCATTCCCAGATCGTGAACAATGCCGCTGGCCCCGTCAACCTCTACATCAACGGCTCTGGCAATGTCGTACTGGATGGTGACAACACCTTTACAGGCAGCGTCCAGATCGCCAGCGGATCCCTGGAGATACGTCACCCAGGGGCGCTGGGCACCACAGCGGGTTCCACCACTGTCCTCGCGGGGGCCGCACTGCGCCTCTCCGGGGACGTCTCCTCGGCAGAAGCCATTAGCTTTGCGGGGACCGGAGTGAGCAATGACGGAGCCCTGCGCAGTGTGAACGGCAACAACACCCTGACGGGGCTTCTCACCCTGGCCGGGCCGGGCCGTATCAATGTAGATGCCGACACGCTGACGCTTCAGGGGGCCACCCTCGCCACCAACGTGATTACCGTCAGCTCCACCTCCAACACCTTGAATTTTGGCGGGGCTGGCACCCTGGTCGTCAACGGCCGGATCAACTCCTCCACTGGCACCGCCTTTACGAAAGACGGCAGCGGCTTGATGGTAGTGAACGGCGACAACGCCTACACCACTGCGACCGCCGTGAGCAATGGCATCCTGCGCATTGGCCACGTCAACGCGCTGGGCACTGCCGCAGGCACCACCACAGTCTCCGGCACCGGTGCGGTGGAACTTTACGGAAACGGGTGGACCGTGGCCGAAACCTTCACCTTGGGCAGCACCGGCACCAACCAGAGCGGAGGTCTGCGCAGCACAGGCGGGGACAACAGCTACACCGGGCTCATCACAGTCAACGGCACTTCCCGCATCCAGTCACTGGACGGGACTCTCACCCTGGATGTCGCGAGTGGCAGCGCCATCATCAAAGACAACTCCAGCACCAACCGGGCGCTCAGCTTCGGCGGCGCAGGAAACATCCTGGTGCTCGATGCCATCTCCAGGCAGAGCACCGGCATCTTCTCCATCACCAAGGACGGCAGTGGCACCATGACGCTGCACGCCGCCAGCAACTATGACGGCACCACCACCCTCAGCGCAGGTGAGTTGCACCTTGACTTCGGCGGCGCGGGCGTTTCCACGAACCTCCTCTACAACGGCCTGTCCACCCCGGGCGGGCTCACCATCTCCGGCAGCACCCTGCGCCTCACCGGGCGGTCGGGCACCACCACCAGCCAGCAGTTTGGCAATCTGGCCATCGGCGTCGGCCAGTCCTACATCACCACGGTGCAGAACGGTGCCACGGCCATGAACGTCTCATTCGGGAACATCTCCCGGGCACTCTCCGGCAGCGTTCTGGAGTTCACCCCACCCACCGCTGGCAGCTACACCACCACCGGCGGAGTGAACGATGCCATTATCACCCATGATGGCACCGCCTCCGTCACCTGGGGTAAAAACGACTGGGCCGCCACCACCGGAGCGGTGGATGGGCGGCGTCAGGTCGTGGGACTATCCAGCATTGTGGACGGCTACACCGCCAGCACCTCCACCACCTTGTCAGGAAATGCTGACGTCGTGCTGGGTGCCGGAACCATCACACTGGCCGCAAGCGCTGACACCAGCAGCCTGCGGTTCAATGCCTCTCAGATCAACTACATCGGCATAGGCGAAGGCAACACACTCACCACTGGGGGCATCCTTGTCGGTGAGGGCGTGGGAGCGCACGCGACCTACATCGACGGCGGCATCCTTCGAAGCAATTCCACCGGACTGTCATTCACCACTTCTGATCTGGTCATCGTGCAGAACAACACCTTGGGCGATCTCATCATTACCGCGAACATCGACAACAACCTGGGTGGCACAAACACCAGCACCTCTCTCACCAAGAGCGGCGCAGGCACCGTCATCCTGGACACGGCCACTCACAACTACTCCGGCACCACCAAGGTGGTAGAAGGTACCTTGCACCTCCGCACAGGCAACATCAACACCGCCGGCCAGTACACCCTGGGCGGAGGCTCCACCAGTGGCAAGTTCAAGATCGGCAACAACAGCACCTCTATTCTGGTCTATTCAGACTGGCTGCAAATCGACGGCTACGGCACACAAAACGCCCTGGTCGGCGGAGGCTCCCTGCTCTCCACCTTCCTGCTGGATGGCTCAAACATCACCAGCGACTTCCGCAAGGGCTACATCGGCGGCACCGGAGAGTATGAGAACAACATCAGCATCCGTATGGCGGCCGACAACGCCCCGCTGATTTTGGGTGCGAACAACACCTATGCAGGGAAGACGACGATCTCCTTTGGCATCATTGAGGTGGAAAAGCTGGCCGACCTCGGCCAAGTCAGCTCCCTGGGCACCGGCACCTTCAATGGCACCGGCCTCACCGCAGACTCCGGCATCATAGACCTCTCGAACCGCACGACCGGCTCGACTGGCCTCAATGCCTACTCCGTGCTCCGCTACATCGGAAGTACGGACTCCTCCACCAACCGCGTGGTCCGCATTTCAAACTCTGATCTTCCCAACGAGATCATTTCGGTCGTGGCGGTACTTGAGAACAACGGTACCGGCTTGGTGAAATTCACCTCCGCGATGCAGGCGGGCGGGTCCAATCCCGTCGAGCGGCTCCTGCGTCTCAGTGGCACCAACACCGGAGCCAACTCCATCGTCAGCATCAACAATCCGAGCGCCTCCATTCTGACCCGCATTGAGAAGACCGGAACTGGCACCTGGGCCATCACGGGGGCCAGCACCCACGGCGGCGGCACAGACATCCTGGCGGGCACCCTCCTGGCCATGAACACCGGCGGCAGCCCCGGATCCGCCACCGGCACCGGAAACGTCACCGTGGCCGCGGGAGCGACCCTGGGCGGTACCGGACGGGTCGCACCGGGCGCAGGGTCGAACATCACCGTGAATGGCACCGTAGCGGTGGGTGACTCCACGTTGACCATCGCCCAAGCCGCCCGCCTTGAAATCGCCACCACCGGCATCGGCACCCTCACTTTCAAGACTGGCAGCAGCCTCGCACTCGACCTGTTCCATGGCCAGACGTTAGGAAACAACACCAGCGACAGCACCGCAGCGGATGTCATGGTCATCAACGGCTCCCTGGTGATCGAGAACGGAGCCACCCTGCTCATCAACAACCCTGCGGACATGATGGAGTGGGCTGTGAACGATTCCTGGAAACTCTTTGACTGGTCCGGCCTCGGGTCCCGCACGGGAGAGTTCAGCGTCCTCTCCCTCCCCGGATTGAGCGGTGATCTTTCGTGGGATACCAGCAAGCTCTACACCGACGGCATCATCTCCATCACCAACGTCCCCGAGCCGGGCAGGTTGGTGCTGCTGACGGCGGCCCTGGCAGCTGGGGTGACGAGGAGGAGAAGGCGTCTTTAGGACTTGGGCGGGTTTCTGTTTGTACTACGATCAGTTCCCTCCGGGCTCCAAGCTGACATCAAATTGCCCCATCACGAGGCAAGACAATCGTTCGCCCTCGAACCCGAAGGATTCCCCATGGAATCGGCCACCTCTAGTCAAACAACCTCGCCAGCGCCTCCCGCATCACGCCCTTGTCTGGGGAAACACCTGACCAATACTCGATATTCGTCGCCCCCTGGTTCACAAGCATGCCCAGCCCATCCAGCACCTTGCAGCCCAGGTTCTCAGCCTCCTTGAATAGCCGGGTATAGGGGGGATTGGGAATGACATCCGCCACCACCATCTCCGGCTTCAAGGAGGCCAGATCAATCTCAGGCATGTCATCCACGTCCGGATACAGCCCTATGGATGTCGCATTCACCACCACCCCGGCATCACCGGGGATGGCAAAGGGGCCGGTCCACGGCACAAACACCGCTGCGGCAGGCGTGTTTCGCGTGACATGGGTCGCCAGTTCCATGCCGCGGTCCTCGGAGCGGTTCACGATGGTGAATTTCCTCGCTCCCGCCAGGGCCAGCTCCACGGCGATGGCACGGGCTGCGCCACCCGCCCCCAGGATGACGACATGCTGCCCGCTGGGGTCTGCCACCTCCTGCAGGCTGTTGAGGAAGCCTTTGCCATCGGTATTTTCCCCGATCCACTGGTCCCCACGTTTCACTGCGCAATTCACGGCCCCGATCAACCGGGCCGCTTCGCCCAGACCATCCAGATGCTCAATCACTGCCACCTTGTGCGGCAGGCTGCAGTTGAATCCCACATACCCCTGAGCCTTGGCACCGCGCACGGCGTCTGCCAGATCTCCAGGAGCCACCTCCATGTTCACATAGAGGTAGTGCAGCCCATGATGCCGGAATGCCGCCTCCATCATCACCACGGTGGGATTTTCGGCGACGGGCTTGGCAAAACAGCCGGTGAGGGTGGGCAGGAAGTTCATGCAGAGGCAGGCGGGGCGTACTGGACGGACCGAACGACTCTGGCCTTTCGATCCATCGAGCAAAGATCATGACTCCCGGATTGTTTCCTTGTCAACCGTTGCGTAAACTGGCGCTGATGAACGGTGTTTCCCTCCCGCCAATCCCGGCCTTGTCTCTGACGGCTGGACTTTTCCTGCTGCTGATGCCCCCTGCATGGGGCCAGAACGGGGGCGGCGGCACTTCGAAAGAAAAAATCGAGCCCCCCACGGTGGTGGACCCAGGCCTCAAGGTGGACCTCTTTGCCAGCGATCCCCTTCTGCGCACCCCCATCGGGCTGACTTTTACCCAGGACGGCAAGCTGCTCGTCATCGAAAGCAACACCCATTTCCGCCCCCCCGGCTACCAGGGACCAGAGCACGACCGCATTCTCTGGATGGAAGACGCCGACAACGACGGCAAGGCCGAGAAGGCCAACGTGTTTTTCGAAGGCACCAGCATGACCCTGGATCTAGCCACGGCCCCGGATGGCTCCGTTTATGTTGCCACGCGCAATGAGATCTTCCGACTCCGGGATGCAGACGGGGACGGCAAGGCTGAGCAGGTGGACCGAAAGCTCGTCTCTCTTGAGACGGACGGAAACTATCCACACAATGGTCTGGGTGGACTGGCCTTTGACGGCAACGGCGGCCTTTACTTCGGAATGGGAGAGAATCTGGGTGCCGCGTACACGCTGGCGGGATCAGACGGCAGCAAGCACAGTGACCAAGGGGAAGGCGGGAACATCTTTCACGCCACCGTCGAAGGCGGCAGGCTGCGGCGTGTCGCCACCGGGTTCTGGAACCCCTTTGGAGTCTGCGTGGATTCCTGGGGCGACGTGTTCGCCACAGACAATGATCCTGATTCCCGCCCCCCCTGCCGTTTGCACCATGTCATCGAGGGTGGCGACTACGGCTACCAGTTCCGCTACGGCCGCAGCGGTCTGCACCCCTTCATCAGTTGGGACGGAGAACTGCCTGGGACACTGCCCATGCTCGCCGCCACCGGCGAGGCCCCGTGCGACATCACCTTCTATGCCCCAGGCGCGACCAAGGGATTCCGGGGTCTGCCCGCACCATGGCACGGCAGCCTGCTCGTGGCCTCCTGGGTGGATCACACCATCGAGGCCTACTCCCTGCCCGACACCGCCCACGCCTACCTCTCGGCGGAGAAAAAAGTTCTGGTTCAGGGTGGCAACGACTTCCGCCCGGTCGCCTTTGCCACGGCTCCAGATGGTTCCATCTATGTGAGTGACTGGGTGAAGCGAGACTACGAACTGCACGGCAAAGGGCGAATCTGGCGAATCTCCGCCAAAAAAGCGACCGACTTGAAGGGCCCGCTCGCAGTAAAAAGCGGCATTGCCTGGAAGCAGGAGCAACTCGACAAGATCCTGAACAAGGAAAAGGTCACCCCGCTGGAGGCTGCTGAATGGCTCAATGATCCCAACCCTTGGACCTTCTCCGCCGCCATCACCCGGATGTCCAGAGAGCAGGACCTGCTCTGGATTCTAAAGGACAACAAACTCCCCTACCCCCGCCAGCGGCAGGGACTTCTCCTGGCGCTGAGCCGTGATGCCAAACGTACTGGAGCAGAGCCCCTCCTCCTGCCCAAGGAATTCCTCACCGATTCCGATCCCACCGTCCGCCTCCTCGCTCTGAAGTGGGTTTCCGACAACCGGATGGCGGACTACAAGACGGATGTCGAAAAGCTGCTGACCGATCCTGATCTCACACCAGCACTGTTCTACGCCGGCATCACCGCACTGGGGCGCCTTGAATCCGAGCAGATCCAGGAGGCCGATCTCATCAAGCGCTTGAAAGCCCGCCTTTCGGATGCCCAGACGCCATACCGCCTCAAGCGTGCCGCTCTGGAAATACTGCCGGATCGCGAACATCAACTGCTGGCTGCCGATCTCGCGCCCCTTCTGAATGAGGGTGACGGTGCCTTCCAGGAGTTTGTCACCCAGATCATCGGCTCCCTCCGCGACAACAACCGCGAGGGCCTGCTCCGACAGGTCGCGTTTGATCCCAAGAAGTCTCCCGAGGCCAGATCCTCTGCATTGATGCGCATGACCTTGAATGAGGAGGACAAGAAAGCTCTGGGCATCCTCAGCATGGACTCCGATCCGATCATGAAGCGGGCCAAGGAACTCGCCATGAGCGAATCCCCGCTGCCGCCTCCTCCCGCCGGCCGGCCCCCGCTCAATGACATCCCGGCATGGGAAAAATACCTGGCTGCAGTGCCCGGCAAGCCCGATCTCGCACAGGGGCGCGAGGTGTTCTTCCACCCAAGGCTTGGTGGTTGCGTCCTCTGCCATCGGATCGATGGCGTGGGCAGCCCCGCTGGCCCCAACCTCTCCACCATCGGTGCCACCAAATCACCAGATTATATCCTTGAATCCTTGCTTCAGCCCAGCCGCAACGTCCCACCCCTGTACGAGTCCTACAACCTGACCACCAGTGATGGAAAGGCGCGCACCGCCTTCCAGCTCATGGAGCGCGGCAATGTCCACACCTACGTCGGTCTGGATGGGCGCTCGTTTGATGTGAAGATTGAGGAAATCACCAAACGTGAGCACCTCCCCGTCTCCATCATGCCCGAAGGAATGGTGGCCCGCCTGAGCGACGCCCAGATCCGGGATCTTGTGGAGTATTTGAAGTCGAAGAAGTAGCGGTGGTTGAGGCTGCGGTGCTGGAGTGGCCAGTGCCGCCAGGACTATGCTGCGTATTCCTCTCCGCTCCCGCCCCGACGGGGACCAGTGTGCCAATGCTCCCCCCTGATCACCTGTCCCCGACAAAACCCCAGGTCTTGCGTCTTGTGTCTCCCGCGCAGCGGGCTCTACTGCCGCATGATCAGCACATCCTCCGTGCGCGCCATCAGCCGCAACTCATCCGGCCCAGGCTGGTACAGCGTGGAGGGGTTCATCTCACTGATGCGGAGCAATGTCCCATCCCTGGTACAAAGCTCGTACTGCACCATCTCGCCGAGATAGGTGGTCTCGATGATGTTCCCAAAGAAGCGATTGGGAGAGTCCCCCACCTCCCCTAGAAAAAGGGCCTCCGGCCGGATGGACAAGGTCACCGGCTGACCAGCCACAGGCACGAACTCTCCGCTCGGGCTGCCCCGCAACATGCCACAGGGCGTGTCCACATCCCAGAGACCGGCACGGTAGCTCTGTTGTTTCACCGTACCATTGATCAGGTTCGTCTCCCCGATGAAGGCGGCCACCATCTTGCTGGCGGGCTGGCAGTAGATCTGCGGAGGCGTCCCCACCTGGACGATCTTGCCGCCGTCCATCACCGCCATCCGGTCCGCCATGCTCAGCGCCTCCTTCTGATCGTGGGTCACATAGACTGCCGTCAAACCGGAGTCGCGGCAGATCCGGCGGATCTCGGAACGCATTTCAATCCGCAGACGTGCATCCAGGTTGGAGAGCGGTTCATCCAACAGCAGCACCTGCGGTCGCACTACCAGCGCCCGGGCCAAAGCCACGCGCTGCTGCTGTCCCCCGCTCAGTTGCGATATCCGTCGGTCCCCCAGCCCGTCCATCTTCACCATGCCCAGGGCATCTTCCACCCGGCGATCGATCTCCTTCGCCGGGCGGCGGCGCTCCTCCAGCCCAAAGGCCACATTTGCCGCCACATCCATGTGCGGCCATAGGGCATAACTCTGGAACATCATGGCGGCCCCTCTCCGATGCGGCGGCAGCCCACTCACATCTTCCCCGTCGAAAAGCACCTGCCCTTTGTCCGGACGGTAGAATCCGGCGATGTGACGCAGCAGAGTCGTTTTCCCACAACCGCTCGGCCCGAGCAGGAAGAACATCTCCCCGCGCAGGATCTCCAGGCTCACGTCATTCAGGCCAAAGACCTGGCCGAAGCGTTTTGTGACGTGCTTGATGGAGATCGAAACCATCCCGCTTTCTAGTGGGTCTCAACGGTCGTGGCAAGCAACGAACCGCACAACGTGACCGGAGCCCTGCAGCCCCGGCCTGAGTCAGGCACTACCGGCGCGAAGGCGATGCCGCATGCTTGAGGATGAACTCCACGATGGGGGTGCTGTCCTGCAACCCATGGGGATGATGCCCCACGCCCGCTTTCGCGATCAATTCAATCGGGGCACCTAGCTTGCGATAACGCTCAGCCACCAGGCCGGTGTTCTCCTGCCAGGGTACGATGTCATCGGTATCGCCAAACACATGGATGATCGGCACCTTGCGTTTGGCCAGACCTTCCAAGTTGTCCACCGGATTGCCCTTGTACGCAAGCGCCTCGGCTTCGTCCTTGAACCCCCAGAGATCCATCACCAGCTGCCAGTTCTTCGCATCGCCTTTGCCATTGCCTTTGCCACCCGGCCAGCTCTTGAAGTCGCACACCGGCGCATCGCCATAGATGCAGGCCACCTTGTCCGGGTTGGCAATGGCCCAGTTGTAGCAATAGAGACCACCACGGCTCAGCCCCACCAGGGCAGGCTTCTTGTTGAACCCATACTGCTTCGTGAGCACGGCATAAAAAGCATTCCAGTGCTTCACCGCAGGAGGACTTCCGAGCATGTCGCTCACGCGCATGTAGGCGATGTGGAAACCTTTTTCCAGCAGGGCCACATCGGGATCCGGCTTGTGGCCAAAGAACTCACCATGCCACACCCAGGGTTTGCCCTTGGCTGCCGTCGTGGGGGCCACCACCGTCACCAGCGGACCATTAACATCGAAGTCATAGCGGTCAAAGCCCTGCCACTTGCTGCGACGCCCAGGGAAAAGCGCAGGACCTTCAGCCTCTGCGGAGGAGTCCACACTGATCCCTGGCGGCGGGGGCACACCGGGATTCTTCAAAGCCGGAGGAGGCACAGGGGCAGACATGGGGACCGGCTCCGCCTTCACCAAGGTGGCGGCGGCCACCATCGGCGCGGGAGGCAGGGGCGAAGAGAGGGAGACCTGCGGCGCCGGGGCTGGCGCTGGAAGTGGCGCGGGTTGGGGTGCTGGAGCAGCCTCCGGTTGCGGAGCAGGAGTTGCCACCACCATGGGGGGCGGCGGGGGTGCCCCCACAGGAGCGGGTGCTGGTGCAGCCTCTCCCGTTGGGGTTGCGGGAGCGACCGTCATGGGAGCGCCGACGCTGGCCCCTGGTTCAGGAATCGGCACCGCAGAAGGAACAGATGCCTGCGGAGTAGAAGTCGCGGCCAGGACCGCTGGGCCACCCTTCAAAATCGCCTCGATCTCCGTGGTCAACGCCGCGGCTTTCTCTTGGGCCTCCTCCAGCGGCAGCCCGGCTTTCACCCCAGGCCGCTTGTGCCCCACCTCACTCAACCAGGCGGCCTTCATGAGGCGCTGGCGTTCTGCAACCACCGCATAGAGCTTGCCCAGCCGTCCCTCGGGCGTCGTCATATCTTCCAGCTTGTAGTCATGCTTCACTCCCCATGAGGCGAGCAGCGGTTGGGCCATGACCCAGTGCCCCTCTTCATTGGGGTGCACCCCGTCTTTGGCCATGGTGAATTCTGGATCCGCCTTGCGCTTCTCCTCCAAGTAGTCCGCCATGGCCTTGTGCACATCCACCACACGCCACCCGGTACGGCGGCTCTTCCCGTTCATCCACAGGGTGTAGCGGTCGAGCACCGAGTTGTAGCGCTCGAACGGCTGCGGATAAGAATTTCTCCCTGCTGGCAGGACCTTGTCCTTGATAGGCAGAGGGTCGAATACGGGCGGGGTGAGATGGGTGACGGCGATCTTGCGATCCCAGGCGCGGTCCCGGACGACCTGCACCCCGGCCACGAACTTGTTGAAGCGGTCATCCCGATACGGGTGGTAGATGCCATCATTCATGCCATAGCAAGCAACGATGAGCTGGGGCTTGGTCTTCTCCAGTGCCCTGACGAGACGTTCATGCAAATTGGGCCGTGGGAACTTCCCGTCCGCGTGCCCGTTCTCCGTCAGCCCGGAAACCGTCTCGCTGGCCAGCCCCAGGTTGATCATGTCGTACCGCTTTTTGCTCGTGGCCAGCACGATGGTCTCCACGTACTCAATGTACTTGCCATCTGCCGTGATGCTGTCGCCAAGGAAGAGGATGCGATCAACCTTGGGGAGTTCACCCACCTTCCCCACCGAGTAGCCGGAGGCAGAATTTTGCGCGGAGACATTTCCCGCCATCACCCCCGCGCAGATGGCAATCAGGGCAGACAGCACGGGGGTCGGCCAAGCATGCTTCAAGAAAAGATTCATCGCGAGAGAAGTCAGAGGTGGATGGGACAGGACTGGCAGCAGTTCACCGGACACGTCCGGTGACGCACCGCCCCGCCTTGTGGCAGGGACTGTAAACCGACCTCTGAAAACGCCCCTCGCAAGCGATTTTTGACAATCTGTGTGGGTTCCCGCCCCGCAATGCCCTTATGAGGCAGCCTTCGTGGGTACGCTGGCGTGGTTGAGAATGAACTCTACAATGGGAGCGCTGTCCTGCAGGCCGTGCGGATGGTGGCCCACGCCCTTTTTCTCGATCAACTCAATGGGCCCGCCGAGATCGCGATAGCGAGTGGCGATCACGCCGGTGTTCTCGTCCCAAGGCACCACATCATCCGCATCGCCATAGACATGGAGCAGCGGCACCTTGCGCTGCGCCAGGAGTTGGAGGTTGTCCACCGGATTCCCCTTGTAGGCCGCAGCCTCCATCTCGTCCTTGAATCCCCAGAGTTTCAAAACCAACTGCCAGTTCTTGGGGTCACCCTTCCCCTTCCCTTTCCCGCCCGGCCAGCTCTTGAAATCGCAGACCGGCGCATCCGCATAGATGCAGGAGACCTTGTCCGGGTTGGCGATGGCCCAGTTGTAGCAGTACAAGCCACCTCGGCTCAGCCCCACCAGCGCCGGCTTCGCTCCCAGGCCATACTGCTCCGTCAGAACCTTGTAGAGGCCGTTCCAATACTGCACCGCTGCCGGACAGCCCAGCATGTCATTCACCTTCAGGTACACAATGTGGAAACCCTTGCCCAGTAGGGCCACATCCGGATCAGGCTTGTGCCCAAAGAACTCCCCATGCCAGACCCATGGTTTCCCTTTCGCGGCGCTTTTGGGCACCACCACACTCGCCACGTGCCCTTCCACGTCGAACTCATACCGATCATAGCCCTTCCAGTCGCTCTTTTTGCCGGGAAACGGCGCTGCTACAGCAACCAAACCCGGTGCGGGGGTCTCCGGTTTGGCCACACCCACCCAGGCGGAAGGTCCCGCCGCCAGCAGGGCCTGGATCTCAGTCGTCAGCGCCGCCGCCTTGGCTTGCGCTTCTGGCAGGGGCAACCCTGGGGCCACGCCGGGACGCTTGTGCCCTACATCGCTCATCCAGGCCGCCTTCATCAGACGCTGGCGGGCAGCTACCGCCTTGTAGAGGGCGGACAGCCTGCCTTGAGGAGCCGTCAGGTCTTCTACCTGGTAATCGTGTTTTACGCCCCAGGCGTTCAGCAGCGGCTGCGCCATCACCCAGTGCCCTTCCGCGTTCGGGTGCACCCCGTCCCGGGCAAATGTAAAGGCGGGATCTGCCTTGCGCTTCTCATCGAGAGCTTTGGTCATGGCTCCATGGATGTCCACCACCACCCATTTTTCGCTGTCTGCCATCCGTTGGAGCCAGGCGCCATATCGGCCCAACACTTCATCGTACCCCACGAAAGGCTTCGGGTAGGCGTCCAGGCCTGCCGGCAGGACTTTGTCCTTGATCGGCACCGGATCAAACACCGGCGGCGTCAGATGCGTGACCGCGATACCCCTTGCAGACGCCTCCCTGCGCAGGTCTCCCATACCCGATTCATATTTCCCAAACCGCTCGTCACTGTACGGGTGGTAGATCCCGTCGTTCATCCCGTAGCAGGCGACCACGAGTTGCGGCTTGGTTTTGTCCAGAGCCCGGGTCAGCCGTTCATGCAGGTCCGGACGCGGAAACTTCCCGCCTGCATGCCCATCCTCAGAAAGTCCGGAAACTGTCTCGCTGGAGAGCCCCAGATCGATGATTTCATACCGCTTGGGGCTCCTGGCCAGCAGCACGGTTTCCACATACTCGACGTACTTGCCATCCGCCGTGATGCTGTCTCCCAGAAAAACGATCCGCCCGGCCTCGGGAAGCACCTGCTGGGCAGATGAAGATGCAGACTGGGCAACCAGGGTATCGGGTCCGATAACGGCAGATACGGACGCGGCAACCGCCAGCAGCAATGACGGCCAAGGACGACTCAATGAGATGCTCATACGGTGAGAGAGGAAGAAACGGATGGGGTAAACAGACGGGATTGCAGGCACCCCTTTATCCAAATAACCAGCCGCAGGCGTTTCTTCCCCACTATTTGCCATTCACTGGCGCAAAACCTCCCCCACCGTCACGCGCATCGCTTGGAGTTTGAATGGACCAAACAACGTCGCCAGCGCCACGTCGGCAGCATCCCGCCCATAGGCCACCACGATGCGGTTGCCCTTGGTCACGTCCTCGGTCGCATCGAAGGTGAACCACCGCCCTCCCAGATAGGCCTCAAACCAGGCATGCAGGTCCATGGGATGGAGTTCATGCAAAAAGCCCACCACCATCCGCGCCGGAATGTTCAGTGCCCGGCATAGGCTGATCCCCAGGTGCGCGAAGTCCCGGCACACGCCTACCCGGCTCTGAGCGGTATCCAGAGCGGAGGTGCAGGGCTTACGCATGAACAGAGTGAGAAAACTTAACATCTCTTAACGATATGATTTTTCTACAGGGCACCGCTGTTTAAGCTGGGAGAGTGACCCACTCCCTTCCTCCTCAAGGCACTTTGGAAGCCCTCCGGGCCAAATTTGCCCAGATTCATGATCCCCGCCAGGCTGGCAAAGTACGTCATCGCATTGATGAGGTGCTCATCATCGCTTTCTGTTCGACTCTCTGCGATGGCGAAAGCTATTTGGATATGGGGGATTTTGCCCAGAGCCAGCTGTCGTGGCTGCAAAGCTTTCTTCCTCTGAAGCATGGGGCTCCGTCCCACGACGTGTTTCGCAATGTGCTCATGGCCATACAACCGCAGGCCCTGCTTGAGGTGCTCACGGGCTGGTGTGGCGACCTTGAGGGCAGACATATTGCCATAGATGGCAAAGCTCTGCGCGGCACTCACAACGCTGAAACCGGCAGGCACTTGGTCCATTTACTACGGGCCTGGGTGGACGACTACCACCTCAGCGCCGGGCAGATCACCTGCCATGAGAAGAGCAACGAAATTGAGGCCATTCCCCGTCTGCTGGAAAGCCTGCAACTCAAAGGGGCCACCGTCACCATTGATGCCATGGGCACCCAAGCTCACATTGCCGAGCAAATCACCGGGGCAGGGGCCGATTATGTCCTGGCACTCAAGGCCAACCACCCAACGGCTCATGAGACTGTAAGAAAGCACTTCACGGAAGCCGAGCGCCTGGACCTCAGCCCCTCCCACCATCGCAAAAGCGTGACGCTGGAACTCTCCCACGGGCGCTGTGAAAGACGTGAGTACACCATCACTGAGGAACTTGACTGGTACCACAAGAGCTGGAAATGGGCCGGACTGCAAAGCGTGGCACAGGTGCGCCGCCAGGTGCAGCGCAGCCACGATGGGCCGCCGTTGGAAGAGGTGCACTACTTCCTGTGCAGCTTCAAAGCCGATGTGGAACGCCTTGCCAAACTGGTGCGCGGACACTGGAGTGTTGAAAACCGCTGCCACTGGGTGCTGGATGTGACCTTCAATGAGGACCACTGCCAGGTGAGGGACCGCAACGCGGCCCACAACCTCACCATCCTGCGCGAAATGGTCATCACCACCCTGCACCGGCACCCAGCAAAAGTCAGCCTGCGCAGGAAGCGCAAAATCGCCACCATGGACCCGGCCTTCAGGCTCCAAATGCTAGGCCTCCTTCATGCGTAAGCCCTGGCGGAGGTGGAGGAGTGGCTCGCCCCCGGTTGATAGGTGACGTTCCGGTGAATCCAGGTGCGGATGCGCGCCACCCTCAAGTAGGTGCGGGGAGAGTTTCCCGCCACCTGAAGCGCCAGTTTACCCAGTTGATCTGATGGGCAATACCGACTTGGAAGCAGGTAGTGCATCACCTCGGTGGGGAGTTGCTCCACCGGGAGGATGGGTGCCATGAGATCCACATCCACGCCATCCGCCACATCCGCCCGGTACTCCACAGACAGGTGAAGCCGTCCTCTGGGTATGACGAGCCGCTGGCAGAGATTGCCATAGAGATCGTCAAACTCCACCACCGGCACTCGGGGCTGGAGATGAAAGGACTCTTTCATGATCCACTGGGCCCACCCACTGCGCGGGCGCAGCATGAACACGGCAGAAATGGAAGTGGAGCATTCATAGTCCAACTGGCAGGTGGCATCGAGAATCATGGGTGTCAAAAATCGCGGCTTGGTTTTGCCAGGCCGTCTACCCCCGATTCGCCCTGCCGCACCGCGCTGGTTGTGAGGCATGCGGGGGAAGTTGCCTTCGCAATCAAAATGGTTTTACATCATCCTCATGCGAACCAAGCGCGACCGCCCCCCTGTCCTGGCCCCGGCGTCCCTATGCCTCACCCTCATGCTGTTGGCGGCGTGCAGCAGCCCCGTCAACGCACGCAAGCCCACCTCACGCAAAACCGCCCGCCAGATGGAACACTACAACTCCCTTTACGGCGGGGCTCCAGTACTGGGTGAACCCTCGCCAGACGACCAGTACGTGCCCCGGTCACAGCAGGAAGGCTTCACCAACTTCCAGGTCCGCTAAGTGACGGTCGCAGTCGCTCCGCCAGACCTCCCTCCACCATGGAATCCCCCTCCCCTCCGATGCTTCAAGAGACCGTCACGGACGGTCTGACTTCCGGCGAGATCCGGGCGGTGACCCATGAGCGGCTCCGGCTGCTCTCCTGGGGATATTCAAATCTTAGCCGCCCTGAGTCACGGTCACGGTCAGTCCGGGAACGGACTTGATCTTCTCAGCCAGGTATCGCGAGTAGATGCTCGCCCCCAACTGGTTTAAGTGGGTGCGGTCGGCGAGGTCGTCCTCACCTGCGCCACACTCATCCGTGTCCAGGATCTGAATCACGGCCGCGGGAGCTGGCTTGAGAGAAGCCACATAGTCAGAGAACTGCTGGAACCCCTTCATGTACCGCGGATCCGACTTCACGAGTTTCACCACCTCGGGATGTACGGGCATCTGATGCAACACCACCGGCACCTTGTGCTCATCGAGCCAGGCCAGAAGATTCCGTAACGACTCGTCCTGGAGCTCTGACACCCTCCAGTTGCCAAAGAAGCGTCGGGCGACCATGTCTGGGGAGGCCTTCTGACGTTCGCGATTGTCGCGATGGGCTCGATTCACCACCCAACCGGCAGCGGGCAGAGCCTTCTGCTCCGGACAGGGACATAGCGCATTTCCCGGACAGGGATCAAGCACGTTAAAAAAGACCGTGCGCAGAGATCGGCGGGCTGAGTAGAGCGGCAGCACGAGATCCATCAACTGCCGCCTCCGCATCTGGGCGCTGGCAATCGTGAGCCGCTCATGCAGAGTCGCTTTCTGGCTCAAACTCAGCACCATGCGGTCATCCCCTTCCAGCCCTTTTTGCAGGACAAACGGGTTGATCTCCACCACCGCAAGGTGCAAGTCCTTGAAGCTCTCTGGATTCCGGCGCACGAGACTCCACATGTCGAACGGCGTCCCCCCGGGGGTTCCGAGATTGCGCACACGTTCCGCCTTTTCTCCCAGACAGGTGGCCACTTCACTCTCGGAGATTCCAAAGACGCTCTGGCTCGTGCCAAAGCAGGCGACCTCCACGGGATTCGGATTCTTTTTCAGATAGTAGGTCTCCACCGCTCCGTAGGCATCCATCCCGCCCCGCTCATCAAAGTGGGGCAGCCCACGCAACTTTTCTGCAGCGAATCTTCCTGCCAGGAGGACGGCCAGAGCCACCAGCGCTCCTGATCCAAACCACTGCGAAAAACCGCGCTTGGGTGAGGTGGGGAGAATGTCGGCCATGTCGAGGGTAGAATGCCGGAAAGGCATAACATACCCAAATAAAAAATCCAGCCTCAAGCTGGGCCGGATTCCTTCAGAGATCGTCCCGCGCCTTTTCCGCCGCCACTGGATCCACCAAAGTACGGATGTTCTCGCCCAGATGAAGGGAGTAGTAGCCGGCACCGCTTTCATTCAGGTGCATGCGGTCCGCCATGCCCGACATCCCCGCGCCGCACTCGTCCGGATGCAGGAGCCGCACCATGCCAGCCGCCTTCGGACGCAGGCGATCCACATAGGCGGAGTACTGGGTGTAGCAGTGATGAAAATGGGCGTCGTTGTGGATGAGATCCACCACCTCCGGATGCAGCGGGAACTGGTGAATGAGCACCGGGATCTCATGCTCCTCCATCCAGGCCAGCACCTTCTTCAGGCACAGGTCCTGCAAGGCAGAGGCCTTCCACCCCTTGTATCCCACCAGCCGCCGGGCGGCTATATCCGCCGGCACCAACGAGCGCTTCGTGACGGCACCAGCATTGTGCATGTACCAATCGGCAACGGGGTGAATGCGCCCTTCCGGAAAAGGATAAAGTTCCGCCCCTTCCTCTGGATCGGCCAGCGCGAGAAACACCGAGCGCAACGAGTGCCTCGCAGAGGTCAGCGGCAGCAGCCACTCTGCCTGCTGCTTGAGCCGCTCATGCCGGTGATGCAGCAGATTGCGCTCCTCCAGCGTCGCGTGCTGGCTGATGGAGTGCTGCAAGCGTGCATCCCCCTCTTTCCCTGTCTGCATCATCACGGGATTCACCTCCACCACCGCCAGTTTCAGGTTGTCAAAGTACTCGGGGTTGCGCCGGATCAGGTTCCACATGTCAAACGGCGTGCCCGCTTCCACTCCAAGGACCCGCAGTTCGTCCGGATCGTGCCCGGAGGCGCGACCGATCACCTCCGGCACCAAACCCCAAAAAGTCTGGCTGCTGCCAAAGAAAGCCACCTGAGGATCCACCGGCTTCTTGCGCAAACCGTAGTGCTCCACGGCCGCAAAGGCCTCCATCGCACGGCCATCATAGTGCCCCAGCGTTCTGAGAGGCTCAGCGGCCAGCCTTCCCAACACGAATAGTCCAGCGGCGATCAACGCCCCAGAGCCCAACCATCGCTTCTTTGAGAGAGGTGCCGCCGGGGTGTCAGGTGAGGGATCGATGGCGAGCATTGTGAATCATGAATGAATTTTCATTCATAGTCCAGCGCGCAACGATACCTGCTTGAAACTTTTTTAGCACCTGTCTTGAGTGAACGAATCAGGCCGCCAGGGCGTCCTCGTCCCCCTTGTCGTCGGCATACGGGCCTTCAGACAACTCGATATCCGGGTTGCGATTCTGAAAGGTGCCCAGGTACCAGGCGTCCGAGATCAGCAACACGGGACGGCCCAACTCGTCCCGGGCCAGGGCAGTTTCCCGCACAGGCGTGACCGCATCATCTGACCATGCTTCCCCTCCCTTACGCCGCACCCAACGGACAACCTGCCAGGAGGCATTCTCCAGGCGCGATTCCGCGTTGTATTCAGACTGAAGACGGTACTTCACCACCTCGAACTGGAGGGGGCCCACCGCTCCGAGCAGAGGCACCCGCTGCACGGAGCCGGGCTGGTGGAACTGTTGGATCACGCCCTCCTGGAGCAGCTGTTGGAGACCTTCACGGAACCGCTTGTAGGTGGAAGGGGAATCGCCATGCAAATAGGCAAAACACTCCGGCACGAAGCGCGGCATCACATCGAACTTCAGCTTCGGATCGGCCGCCAGAGTGTCACCGATCATCAGGTCGTAGTTGCCCACGACGCCGAGCACGTCCCCTGCGAAGGCCTCGTCCAAGGTCTCACGCTCCCGGGCAAACACACGTTGGGAGTTGGACAGCTTGACCGCCTTGCCGGTGCGCGGGTTGTTCACCACCATATCGCGACGAAAGGCTCCTGAGACCACGCGGAGGAAGTAGATACGGTCGCGGTGGCGGGGATCCATGTTCGCCTGGATCTTGAAGACGAAAGCCGAGAACTCTGGAGCTTCAGGGGTAACCGCCCCAGTATTGGCTACCCGCGGTGCTGGAGGTGGAGCCATCTCCAGGAAAGCGTCCAGCAGGAGCTGCACGCCGAAGTTGTTGCTCGCACTGCCAAAGAACACAGGCGTCAGTTCACCGCGCGAGATGGCGTCCATGTCAAAGGCATGGCCCGCTCCATCCAGCATCTCCAACTCTTCACGAGCCTGGGCCAGGGCATGCTCATCTACATGCTCTTTCACATACTCATCCTCCAGCCCGCCCACCCGGACTGGTGCCCGATAAGCACCGCCAGCAGTGCGCTGGAAGAGATGCACCTGACTCTCGCGACGCTCGAAGATACCGCGGAAGCGGTCCCCCATGCCCAGCGGCCAGTTTTGCGCACAAGCTCCGATCCCCAACACTGTTTCCAGCTCATCCAGCAGCGTCAGCGGTTCACGAGCCGGACGGTCCAGCTTGTTCATAAACGTGAAAATGGGCACACCGCGCTTGCGGCAGACCTCAAAGAGCTTCCGCGTCTGGCTCTCGATGCCCTTACCGGCATCCACCACCATGATGGCGGCATCCACGGCGGTGAGCACCCGGTAGGTGTCTTCTGAGAAGTCCTTGTGACCGGGTGTGTCCAGCAGGTTCACCACGCAGTCTTTGTACTCGAACTGCAACACCGTGGAGCTCACAGAGATCCCACGCTGCTTTTCCAGATCCATCCAGTCGGAGGTGGTGGAGCGCTGATTCTTCCTGGCCGTGACTGAGCCAGCCAGCTGCACCGCCCCTCCGTAGAGGAGGAGCTTTTCCGTCAGCGTGGTTTTCCCGGCGTCCGGGTGGGAAATGATGGCAAAGGTGCGGCGGCGGCGGACTTCGGAGGCAATGTCCATAAGGTCGGGTCAGAATCGAGCGGCTCCCCTGAGAAGTCCCAGAGGAAAAAGTGGGTGGCGAGCAAACCACGGAAAACGGGTGCTGGCAAGCGATGGTGCACCGCCCGTCAGTACCCACGCCGATCAAAACTGGAAGTACACGAAAGACACCCCGGTCATCTCCCCCAGATAGGTGAGCAACAGGAGCAGGCAGCCGAAGACCAGCCCACGCTGCCACGAGGGGGCGTCATCCGCCACGGGACGCTCGCGATCATTCCACCAGCAGGGGAAATCCAGCAGCACCACGACGAGACCGTAGAAGGCAAAATAGACGGCCGGAATGGTATCGGCAGTGGAGAAGCCCTTTGTGAAGATGCCTGCCACATGGTTCCAAGCCTCCGTCAGGTTCCGGGTCTTCACGAACACCAGGGTGAGACAAACCGCGTGGAAGGTGAGGAACATGCCTGCCAGCTGGACCGCCCAAGCGCGGAGAGTGTGAGGACGATGCGGGTGTTTCCCCGCCTTGGGACCCGCCCACAGCTTGTGGATCACCAGCAGTATCCCCAGCACCATGCCCCAGAAGACGAAGTTCCACGAGGCACCGTGCCAGATGCCAGACACGAGCATGGTGACAAAAAGATTGAACGGGATCCACTTCTTGCCCCTAAAGATGCGGCACAGCGGGACAAAGAGGTAGTCCCGCAGCCAGCTCGAAAGGGAAATGTGCCAGCGCTCCCAGAACTCGGTGATATTCCGTGAGAAGTAGGGCTGGCGGAAGTTGATCATGAGCTCCACCCCCATGAGGCGGGAACAGCCCCGGGCAATGTCGCTGTAGCCAGAGAAATCCCCATAGATCTGCAGGGCAAAAAGGTAAATGCCCAGCAACAGCCCCACCCCTGAGTGGGTCAAGCCGGGATTAAACGCATCGGCCGTGATGGGGGCAATCGCGTCGGCGATCGCCACCTTCTTCACATAGCCAATGATCACCAGCTGGAGGCCGCTCCAAAAGCGCTCTGGCGTAAGCGTGCGCTGCCGCATGAGCTGGGGCAGCAGATTCGGCGTCCGTTCAATGGGGCCGGCGACGAGTTGCGGAAAGTACGCATGAAACAACGCAAAGTCCCACAAGCGATCCGGCGGCTTCTGGGAACCGCCATCCACGTCAATGAGATACGACAAGCCCTGGAAGGTATAGAAGCTGATCCCTGCAGGAAGTATGAAGTGCCGCTCCATGGCGGTGAGGTGCCAGCCCATCTGTGCCGCCAGCGCCTCCACGTTCTCCATGAAGAACCCCCGGTACTTGAAGTAACCCAGCATTCCCACGTTGATCACCACGCCCACCCAGAAGATGACCCGCCTTCGCTTCGATTCCTCGGGCAGCGGATACAGCGCCACGGCACAGACATGCGTGGCGACGGTGGAGGTGATCAGCAGCACCAGGGGCAACACACGATCAAAGCCCTGCAAGCCAGGCGCATTGAACCCCCACCACCCGTAGAACACGTAGCTCGCGCTCAGAAGGAACCAGTTTTGCCAACGCCAGCGGCGCGCCAACATCCAGTAGATGGCGAAGACAAAGAGAAAAAAACCAACAAACTCCGGTGAGTTGAAAAGCATCAGTGAAACAGGAATGACAGTATGCGCGTGAGCCCGCTCCCCCCGATGGCCAAGTGCCCGGAGGTTTATAGTTTGGGTTGTGCTTCACTCATCTGAAGCACGTCAACCCGCCATCACGGCGGCGTCATGGTCCTGGTCAATGGCATCACTGGTCTTGAGCTAGGAAACCTGCGTTGGCAAATCAGAATATGAAGAAAGTTTCAGCATGTATTCACCCACACGCCCTTCCCGAGGAACGAAGCCAAAATCCGCGAGGAGCGTCTGCACCGGGACGTTTTTGGCCGTCGGCACGTATTCGCCATTCACGGCATCATAGCCCAACTCCCGCGCCAAACGGGCGAGATGGTTGAGGGTCCAGTGCTCCACCGTCCGCCCCATGGCTCTACAGCTCATCAGCCAGCTGTCCAAACGGAGCAAACTCTCCTCTCCAAGGACCTTCGTGCCCAGCACCACCGCGATCAAGCCGTAGTCACCAAACTTGTCCGCCAGACTCACGGCAAAGGCCACGGAGCCGGACTCGGCCATCATCTCCTCCACTGCGGCGCGGGAGTGACGCCGGGTGGTGAGGTTGAACTGGTTGGTCTTGGTGATGAGATCCACCACGCGGTCCAGATTGGCTCCGTTCACAGGCTGGGCCTCCGCCTTCATCCCTAGTGAGGCAAGATAGTCCTCGGGTGAGGCAGCGCTCTCCTGACTGGCGCGTCTGGAACTTTCGGCCTGATACTGCGCAGTGCGTTCCGCATCCGCACTGTTCACGTCCACGGCCTCAAAAGCCAGAGACTCCTGTAGCGCCCGGATGTAGAGGTCCGGATCGACCGGAGCCTCAATGACCGTCACCTCCGGTAGCTCCGCCCGCATGCGCTCACGCTCCACAGGGTTGTCATCGAAGAACACAAAGCTGTCCAGGCCCAGGTTAAGCTCCATCGCCATCAGACGCAGTCGAGTGGGTTTGGGGTCCCAACTCGCATGAAACGACGCGAAGTCGGTGAGCTTCAGCACCATCTCCTCGTTTTTCTCGAAGGGCTCCCGGGCATCGGCATCGTTGTTTTTGGATGATACGGCGAGAATGACACCCGAGTCCTTGAGGCGCTTCGCGTACTTCTGAAACGCGGTGAAGGCCTGCCCTTCCCCGGTACCACCCACAGCGATGCCATGGGGACCACTTTCCCCCACCACACCGCCCCAGAGGGTATTGTCCAGATCCAGCACCAGCACCTTTCGCCGTCCGGAGGTCAGCGCACGCACTCCAGTGGCCAAATGACGGCCCACCAGCGACAATCCCGCGGGCGAGAAAGGTTGCTTGAGCCAGTGGTAGTTGCGCTCGTCATAAAACTCCGCCTTGCCACGCCAGGCGCTGACGCTTTCGAGATCCACATAGTACGCACCCGCAGGAAGCGCCGTCCGAAGATCTGCATTGACACGCTGCACCAGCTCCACCGTACCACCACGTCGTGAGGAAAGACTGTAGCCTAGGGGACCGGGATGCACCCAGTCGTAGGAGACCTGCACCAGTTTGACCTTCAGCCGGACTACCTGGGCCCACACCTGTCCGAGAAAGGCCAGTTCGTCATCCACGCGCTCAGCCACTCCACGATCGCCAACCCCAAGGAGACGCTGGTTCCACGGCAACACCACAATCACCGCCGGAGCCTGGTCCGGCGTCAATTGCATAAGCTCCTGCAGCACCTGGTCATACTCTCCATCCTTTACACTCACCCGCAGACCCTCTGACCACGCCCAGGCAGTGACCACCGGCGGCAGGTAGGTCGTAGTGCACTGCCCGAGCAGGAGCACCTCCACAACAGGTGTGTCGCCGGCGGAGCCCGGCAGATCTTTTTGCAGCAGTTTCCCGAGCTGGGCGACCTGCCCCGGTTCCACGGTGGACACCCCCTTCCGGGCCAGCCGCAGAGCCTCATTGAGGGCACCATCCTTACGCAAGCGGCGATAGTTGGCAACGAGGTCCGGTGAGACGTTGGGCTCCATGATGGGTCAGCTCAGAAAAGAAAAACAGGATGCGGTTCCGGCAGGACAGGCGTGCGCCCTACTTCTTCTTTTTCCTGTCGATGAGTTCCACAAGGTCACCCACGTTCTTCAGGTAGGCCATTTCTGAGGTGGACAGGCGCACCTTGAAAGCATCCTCCACTTCCAACATCAAGGTCACATGCTGGACAGAGTCCCATGCCTCAATGTCCTGGGCAGTGGTTTCATTGGCGATCACCAGCGAGTCATCGTCGAAGACATTGCGAAAAACTTCCTGAAGCTGCGCGAGAGTACTCATGGTGCTTTCGCTAGCTCAACCTGGGTTTTTATCAACCCGGTGTTGCAGAAGGCCTTTTCAGAGCCGGATTTGCGCCCCGCCGTTTCTCGACAACTCCCCCGCGCTGACCTAGTTTGGGCAAAATCTGACCATGAAATCCCCTTTCCTTCTCACACTCTGTGCCGCTCTAGCAACCACTCTGGTGGCCCTGCCATCTTGTTCCAAAAAACAGGCACCGCCAACCGTTGGCAACGAAGAGGCCACAACGACGCCCCCGGCTTACAAAGCCTTGGCTGACGTCCCAGAGGCAGATCGCACGGCCCTCGACGCCTTCGCAAAAAAGCTGGAGCAGGATCTGAAGGATGGGAACGCCGCCGGAGTCAAGGCAGCTTTCAATCTGAAAGGCATCATCTCCAAGATCCTCTCCGGAGTGCAGACCTCCGGTCCGGACATGGACAAGTTCCGCCTCGGCCTGAACCAGGGCTTGAGGCAGAATCTGGACCACCTCGTCAAGACGTGGGCGGAGCAGCAGGTGACTTACAAGCACCTTGTCATCCATGAAGGCATGCCCAAACCCAGGTTCCGTTTTTCCTCAGACACCATGGGCACCATCCTCCTCGACTTCACCGTTGAAAAGGACTCCGAGGGCAAGTTGGGCATCGTGGATTTCTACAACCAGGTGCTGGGCTCCGGCATGGTAGAGCAGAGCCGGCAGGCCGCACTTCCCGCTTTGGCGGAAATGGACAAGTCCTTCATGAAACGACTCTTCGACAAACCCAACACCAAATTGGAGGACATCGAGAAGTTCGGCAAACTCTCAGACAAGTTCCGCCAACAGGATCACAAGGGCGTCGTTGAGGTGTACAACTCGATGCCAACGGAGATGAAAAGCAACATCACGGCAAATGCCATGTACCTGGGTGCGCTGCAGGCCGCGGGGGATATGGAGGGCTACAAGAAGGCTCTACAGGCCTCTGCAAACCAATACACCTCTGCCAACTTCCAGTTCAAGCTGGTGGATCTTTACTACATGGAGAAAAACTATGACAAGGCCATCGAGTGCCTGGATGGATTCATGGCAGCGTTGGAACAAGACGCGGAACTCCTCTCGTGGAAGGGTCAACTTCAGGTGGCCAAAGGCGAACCCGCCCTTGCAGCCACCACGATCCGCGAAGCCCTGGCCCTGGAGCCGAAGAACACCGAGGTCCATGCCCAGGGGTTGGATGTCTTCCTGGCCGCCAAGGACTTTGAGGCAGCGGCCACCAGCATGAAGTTCCTGGAAAGCACAGGGAAGTATAACTTCAAGGACTCCCTGAAGGATCCGCTCTGGGCGGAGTTCCTCCAGTCCCCTGCCTCCCTGCCCTGGCGCTGATCCGGTGCCAGGCAGAAGCACAAAAGTACCTCTTGCTGGCACAAAGGAGCGCCAGTTGCGGTCGGGAATGCCCGTATTCCCCGCATGACCCGACGTTTTGTGATTTCTGCGCTCACGGTTCTTGCCGCCGCCATGGCCGCACCCGCCTCCCCTGCTGCTCCGGTTTTCAAAGCCGGGGCGCACGCTCAGGACATTTCCCCCACGCATTTCCCCTCACCCGTGAACGGAGGCATGAAGGGCGGCTTTGCCAAGGGCATTACGGATCCCATTCACGCCCGCTGTCTGGCCCTGCAGGATGGCAGCAAGGCCATGATTCTCGCAGTGGTGGACGCTTGCATGATCCCCCTGGACATCTGCGACAAAGCCAAAGCGGCAGCCTCGGCCAAAACGGGCGTGCCGGTGGAACGCATGCTCATCTCCGCCACACACACGCACAGCTCCGCGACGATGACGCCCGTGTTTCAGAGCGATCCCGATCCGGCCTACCTCGCCACCTTGCCCGACCGCATCGCCCTTGGACTGATCACGGCGTATCAAAACCTCGAACCCGCTGAGGCTGGCTGGGCGGTGGGCGAAGATGCCACGCAGGTCTTCAACCGCCGCTGGCTCGTGAAGGAGGGTGAGAGCTATGAGAACCCCTTCGATGGCAAGGCCGACCGCGCCTGGATGAACCCCGGCGTGGGCAATGCCAAGGTGAGCGGGCCGACTGGACCAGTGGACCCCCAGGTGGCGGTCTTCGCCGTGCGTTCTGCAGCCGACCACCGCCCGATCGCGGTCCTGGCCAACTACAGTCTGCACTATGTGGGCGGCAATCCTCCCATCTCCGCCGACTACTTTGCCGCTTTTGCCAATGAACTCGCACACCAGTTGGAGACAGGCGACCATCGCTATCAAAACAAGCCACCCTTTGTGGGCATCATGTCCAACGGAACGAGCGGCAACATCAACAACCTCAACTTCGGTGCCACGGTCCCTGCCGGCAGACTTCGCGCCGGACAACGCATTCAGGAGGTGGCCGCATCCGTGGCCGGGGCTGCCATGAAGGCCTACGGTGCCGTCCCCTGGAAAAAAGACCTCACGCTGGACTCCCGGGAAGAGGTGCTCCACCTGGACGTTCGGAAGGCCTCCGGGGAAGAACTGGTTCGAGCCCGTAACTTGCTGAACTCCGTCCCCAAAGACAAGGACGGGCAGTGGGCGGACCGCAAGGCCATCTACGCACGGGAGGCCCTGCTGCTGGACGCCTACCCTGACAAGGTGCCGGTGAAGCTGCAGGCGCATCGGATCGGCGATCTCGCCATCACCAGCATTCCCTGCGAGGTGTTTGTGGAGATCGGCCTGGACCTGAAAAAGACGAACCCCTTCAAAGGCAGTTTCACCATCTCCCTGGCCAATGGTTACAACGGCTATCTTCCCACCACAGAGCATCACGCCATGGGTGGCTATGAGACATGGAGGGCCCGCAGCAGCTATCTGGAGGTGCCGGCGGCAGACAAGATCAGCACCTCCTTGAAGGCGATGCTCGCCAGCTTGAAGAAGGACGCCTCCTGAGGTTCCAGGAAGCACCGTCGCCAGGGCGGAGGGTGCGACAGCCTCGATGCAGCCCGGTCAGGCAAAGGAAAAGCGTGCTTTGCAGAGGCAAATTCGCTATCTATTGGGAAAACGCCGCAGGTTATCCTGTGGCGGAACCCCCATCCTGACAGCACCTATGCAACCTCCCGTTTTCCGGGCCGTCTTGGCGGCGGCCGCTGGCCTTCTGTGCCTGCCCTCCTTGATCGGGGCGCAGCCCAACCTCGCCCAGCCTGTGAATCCCGCCCTGCTCTACTGGCAGGGCATCGGACTCCTCACAGAGATGACCCGCAATGAGGTCGCCCTGTTGCAAGGGCATCGCAATGGCAACCATTGGGACCCGGAGAACGTCCGCGCCCTTCTCTCCCACCAGAAGGCCGCCCTCAACCGCTTCACCAAAGCCGGTGTCTCCACCGCCCCTTGCGACTGGGGTCTGACCATGGAGGAGGGCCCCTTCATGCCCCTGCCTCACTTGGGCAAGATGCAGACCCTCTGCAATCTGGGACTCATGAAGGCGGCACTCGAATTCAACGAAAACCGCAAAGGCCACGCCCTGGATGCCGTGGAAGCCGTCCGACGCGCCGCGCGACATTTGGGCGACAGTGACATGCTGGTGACCGCGATTGCGCAGTACTCAACCGAGAGCGATGCTCTCGCCCTGCTGGCCAAGCACCTGCTGACCCTGGATGAAGCCACGCGTCGGGAACTGCTCACCAGACAGACCAAACTGCCCCCCCTGCGCACCATGGCTCAGGCCGTGTCTGGCGAACGGGGCTTTGCAGCGTGGGCAGAGCAACAGGCGACGGAGGTGGCCACGCTGATGATGCTACAGAATTCGAGTCAAGCCGGGGGAGCTCCCACAGAGAGCGCCCCTGCCCCCACTCCCGCAGGGGTGGAGGAGCACCTGTTTTCCTCCCTCACCCCGGAACTGCTGACTGCCTGGCTGGCGGAAATGAGGTCACGCTATGCTGAGGCCGAGTCCGCCCTCACCCTCCCTTGGCCACAATCCCAATCGGCCATCAAGGAACTCCAGGAACGCCTGAAAGCGGGCAATCCTCTGGTGCGCACCATCTTCCCCTCCCTACAGGCTGCAAGGGACACCCAAGCCCGTACGGAGACGCACCTGCTGATGGTCAACCTGGCTCTCCTCCACGGGCCAGGGCTGACGCCCGAGATCGCCGCAAAAGCCGCCGATGCCTTCGCTGGGCAGCCTATCCAGTTCAAAAGCAACCCGGATGGGGGTTACACGCTTTCCAGCCTCCAGGCAGTGCGGGGCAAGCCGGTGTCCCTGAAATTTACAGCCCCCAAGCAAAACTAGAATTTCTGAACTCTTGTTAAGCAATCCTGTCAAAAACGGATCTCTGGCGAGCGCCCTCCAGCACTCGCCCCCTTTTATCAGGTCATGAATCCGTCCTCTCCCACGGATCCCGTTCCTGCCGGACCGAAGATCCTCTATCACGATGAGTGGGTGCCCAACCGGACCCGTCGGCGCATGGCAGCCGCGCTGGCTGGCACCACGGCGGGAGCATTGCTGGGAGCAGCAGGCTACCCGTGGATCGCTGGCAAACGGCAACAGGAGCTGGTCACCCTCTTGGACCGGGCCTGGAACGGCACCCCGAAGTCCCCCCGAGAACTGGTCCAGCGCATCAGAGAAGAGGCCGGTGACCGTGAGAGCACCCATCGCCCCATGGTTCTGGACGCCACCGGCGTGGCGTACCAGACGTTTCTAGAAGAGCTCCAACTCCTGCACATCCGGCCCAAGGATCTGCTGGCCGCCCACTTCCGCACCCGCCAAGGGGTAAACAACGAACTGCCCGGCCGCCATCTCTGGAAAAACATGGTGGCCACCCTGCGGATGGCGGATCGTCTTCAGGACGAACTGGGCGTCCGGTTGGTGACCATTGCCAGTGCCTACCGCAGTCCCGCCTACAACGCCACCTGCCCCGGTGCCGCTCCGCAGTCCTTCCACCTCCATAACCTCGCACTGGACTTGGTGTACGACTGCCCTCCTGCCAAGGTGGCCGAGGCCGCCCACGCCCTGCGAAACCGCGGCTTTTTCCGCGGTGGCATTGGGAAGTATCCCAGTTTCACCCACATCGACACGCGCGGAAAAAATGCGGACTGGGGCTGAGGAATGAGGCTTTCGGAAGTTGGAATAACGGGCGCTGGGCATGCCTTCCGCATTCGTTTCCGGCCCAGTCGAAGTTCTTCCGCGAAGAAGCCACAGCCACCAGCCCAACTTTGACGAATTCCCAGCAAGTCCACGTGGAGCAAACAGAAAAATGCGTTCCCGCTCCGATGGAGTTTGGGCGATCTGGCACTGTTCTAGGAACCAACAGAGGAAACAAGCCCAACTCGACACCTCCCGCCCCCTTTGCTCCCCGCCCCGCCGGGGACCGTCCAACCCCTGCATTTTGCAATCAGAGTCGCGGTTTGCATGACATTTCGGAACTTCCAAGGCCAAACCCTTCACACGTCTCCATAGAGCAATCAAAAATCCAGACTTTGGCAACCGCCTCAAAATGAGGCTCATTCGTCAAGACAACCTCCCTTGCGCACGAGCGATCTGTCACAGGGCACATTTGATGCACCAGCAAGGAGCATGAAGACGCCCAAACCCTTTCGCACCGAGCTTCGGGGATCCCTCATGGTGCTTGGCATCATCTCCCTCACCAGTTTGAGCGTCAACGCCCAAACCTATTCCAGCTCTAATTCCAACGGCAACTCAAACTCCCGACGGACAACGGTCGCCACCTCTTCAACCCGCGAAGAGCCAGGATTCCTGGATCGTCTTTTCTCTCGATCGACACGTCGGGAAACCACCCAGACCCGGGCCCAGAACCAGCGTCTGCAGCAGCAGGAGTATGCCGCAGCCAGGACCAACAGCCGCTACTATAACCCACCCACTTCCACCTACATCCCCACCCAGCCCACGGCCCCGGCGATGACGTTCACAAACCGCACCAGCCAAGCGCGGAGCACGGTGATCTATCAGAACGCGGCACCCCAGCCAGGCGTTGTCACTTCAAACTACACCTCCAGTTACACCACGAACTCCACCGGCCGCCAGCTCCAGCCCGGGGAATCTGCCACGATCACTTCAGATGGCACGATGTACCGGACACAGGAGGGCCAACCCTTCACCAACGAGCCGCAGACTGATTCCCCGGCAGACGCCATCACCCAGCCGCCACGCGACCTCATGCCGGTGACGGAGCCCAAGCCCCTCACCCCGCCCAAGGCTCTGCTCGACAGGGAATCCCTGCCAGTGGCGAAGCGCTCCCCCACATTTGGCCGCGTTGTTTCCCCTTACCCCCCCCATCATGAGCTGGATGTCACCGGCCTTCCGCCCGGCTCCCTGGCCCGTGACCCCGTTTCGAAACTGATTTTCCGCCTGCCATGATCAAAGCCCCCGCCACGACCGGAGCCGGAACACCGGCCACCGAAGGAAAGAGTCTTCGGGAACGAGTGGAACACCAGTGGCATCTGTTCGCCAGCGACCAACCAGGTGAACGCTTCGTGAATCTCCATAAGCGCCGTCAAGAGCAGCGCCAAGGCAACTTCAGCTGGAGTCGGATACTCTTTGTCGGAGCTGGCATATTGCTGATCATCGCCGGATTGTTCTTCATGGCGGTGCCTGGACCTGGGCTGCCCGTGCTGGTGGCCGGGCTTGGGTTGATGGGCAGCGAATCCCTCGTCATGGCCCGAGGGCTGGACTGGACGGAGCTGAAACTGCGTCCGCCCGTATTAAAGCTCAAAACCCGTTGGGACGCTTTAACATCTCGAACCCGTCTGTATTGCTGGTGCGGCGTCGGGGCCGCTGGTGCCGCCGCCGCCATCTGCCTGCTGATGTGGTGGATGTAGCCCAAACCGGATCACGCGGCGTCCGGAGCTTCCAAGAGCCCTTTGAGCCGACGCAGGTCTGACAGCACCATTCGCTGATCCGCGGCAAATTCCGAGTCGGACATGCCCGGCAGACGAAAAAGGGTGAACATCACCTCACTGCCATACGGAGCGGCCACAACACGCATCGGCACGTGAATCTCGATCTCAGGTGCCGGCCGCACCCAGTGGTCCAGCACCCCCAGGTCATTGCGGGCCGTGAACTGTACACGGATCTGGGCCTCGGGAGTGTCGATGATCCATTCATCGCCCCCGTCGCCACGGCGGATGTTATTACATAAACCGGGCGCCCAGCGCGGCAGATGGGCAGGATTGGAGGCAAAGTCATAGACCACCTGCGCCTCTCGCAGGATCGAAACGGTGAGCGTGACAGAGTTGGAATGGGGGGCGGGGTCGGACATGCGCAAACCCCAACTTGAGGCGATCCCGCATAACTTGCAAGGCACCTTGCATCTTCCAGAAGCGTAGTATGTTAAAGGAGGCCCGCCGAGTCCGGGCTTGTCACCCTGCTGTCATGACACCCGCACTGAAAACTTCCAGCCCCGCCCGCCCGGTCATCCGACGGTGGACGGGTGGTCGCGGGCACCGTCTTGACGCCAGCCGCGCTTAAGCGGGGCAGGCCTTTGCCAGGGATTACCGGCCATTGAGCCCGTCCTGGCCTGCCCTGATTCATTCCTTGCTCCATGCGCACCCACGGGCCTGCGCAGGTTCTCCACGGCCCGGTCTTACCATGTCCGGAGCCTCTCTCAATCCGTGCCCATATTCCCCTTTTGAAACATCATGAAATCTTCCTCTCATTTCGCCATCTCCCAGTCTGACCTGCATACCCTCCGCACCTTCTTGGACCATGACGACGCCTTTAACCCGCTCGATGCGCGAGAGCGCAGTCTGCTCATAGAGCGGCTTCAGGATGCCAAGGTCTTTGAAGATGAATCCGACGACGAGCCTTCTGTGGCCGGACTACAAACACTCGTGCGAGTGGAGGACCTCTCCACCTCACCTCCAGACCAGTTCGACTTCACCCTCGTGCTTCCCCATGAGGCAAACTTCGAAGACGACCAGATCTCCATCCTCTCCCCGTTGGGGGCGGCGGTCTTCGGCCGGTCGGCCGGTACCCAGGTGGTGATGGACTCACCGACCGGAACCAGAAGGTTGCTAGTGCTTGCAGTTTTTAGAAAGGCGGCGATCCATTGATGGCCCCGGCCCCATGAATCACGACGATCTCCACACCGCCGCCGAACCAGCCCGTCACGCAGGCACCAGTGCGGCAACCCTCGCTGAAGTCCCCCGACAAAGCAGTGCGGACCAGGTGGAAACCTGGATCCGCCGGGTGAATGACCGCTGGCTCGTGCACTCAGGGCTGAACCACCATGCCCGGGCCTACATGGACCGGCTGGCGGTGCAGGATCCCCAACGGCTGGCCCGGTCTTGTGAAATCGTGCACCGGCTCATGAAGGCCCATGATCCGGACTCGGATCCCAAGCCTTGGTTCTACGGTGGGCTCTTCTCTCTGGTGACCCCGGAAGAGGAGAGCCAGTATCTGGAAGGTCACCGCTTCACGCGGATGCTCCTGCCATCCACCCCGGAAGCACGCGTACGCGGCGAGGCGGAAGACTTGGAGCTGGCACCGGAAGTGCTGCGGAGGGTGCAGAACATCCGCTCCCAAATCCGGGAGCAGATCCTCCACACCGCTCGCACCGGCCGGGAGCTCAAGGCTGCTTGTTGAGCACCGCCTTGATGGGCCGCCCCACGCAACCGTTGGGCATTTGAATGTGCAACAGCGCCGCCACGGTGGGCGCGATGTCGTGCTGATAGACGACCTCGTGGCTGCTGCCGTGGCGGATGCCCCAGCCCATGAACACCACCGGGATGTGGGTGTCGTAGGGATACCAGGAGCCGTGGGTGGTGCCCTGTTTGCCAGCACCGGGGACCCAGCCAGGATTGGGCACCACATGGATGCTGCCGCAGCGCTTGGCATTGAAGCCGTTTATCATCATCGTCCGCAGGGGCTCAGGCACTGGAGCGCCGTCCATGTCCTCCATATCCACAGCGAAAAGCACGCCCGGATACTTCCGAATCCAGCGCACCGCGGCACTTCTGATCGCGTCGAAGTCCAGGTTCTTCTCCTCGATCCTGGGCAGGTCGAAGTTCACCAGATAGTTTGCCTCACCTGCCACCAGCTTCTCCACGCCGAACCGTCCGTTCAAGTAGTCATTGAGCTCACGCACCAGGCCCTTCGGGTTCCACCCCTCTGAAGGGAGGCGGTTTTCTTTCATATAACCCACCGTGTGGGCCACCCCGTGGTCCGCAGTGAGGAAGACCAGGTAGTTTCCCTTACCCACACGACCGTCCAGAAAGTTGAAGAACTCCGCCAGGTCCTGGTCGAGCCGCAGGTAGGTGTCTTCCACCTCCATGGAGTTCGGGCCGAACTTGTGGCCGACATAGTCGGTAGAGGCACAGTTGATGGTGAGAAAGTCCGTCTCCGGTCCTCCACCGAGGTTGTAGCCTTCCACCGCCGCCCTGGCGAAGCGCAGACTCAGCGTGTTGCCAAACGGGGTGGTACGAATGGTGTCCTTCTTCAGCTTGTAAGATAAAGAAACACGGTGGGGGAAGACTGGAGCCGCCTCTTTGTCAAACTTGCCCTCCCAAGGCACATCGTCACGGGTGCTCTGCACATACTCCTCCGCCGGGCGGAGGAGATTCCACTCACCGGACAGAAGCTGCTCTCCCACCTTGGCGTCATTGAACTGCTTGACCCACTCCGGCAGGTCGTTCATGTAATAGGTGCTGGTGATGAAGTTGCCCGTCAAATCCTCCAGCCAGTACGCAGCCGTGGCAGTGTGCCCGGCGGGAAGGATGGAGGCACGATCCTTCAGCGACACCCCCACCACCTTCGAGCGGTAATTCGTCGCAATCCGCAGTTCATCCGTCACCGTTGACGTGAGCATGTTGCGAGGAGACATTTTGCCGTCATCAGTGGTGCCACCCACCGTTTGCACCGTGTCGTCATCCGTGCAATAAACACTCTTTCCGGTGAACTGGTCGGTCCAGTCGTTTCCTGTAATCCCGTGGATCGCCGGAACAGAACCGGTAAACACCGTGGCATGGCCGACCGCAGTGTAAGAAGGCAGATGACCGATCATCCCATTCTCACATGTGAACCCCTCACCAACCAGTCGTTTAAAGCCACCCTCGCCATAGCGTTCCTGATACTTGTACAGGAAGTCCCAGCGCATCTGGTCCACCGCGATGCCGACCACCAGCTTGGGCCGCTCAGGACCCGCGCCCCCAAGGGACGTCTTACCAGGCTCCTTGGCTCCCTCTTGCGCGGTCGCACCGGATGGAAGCCAGACTATGGACAGGGTGAGGACGGAACAGAATAGTGCCAGGGGCGGGCTGGAGAATCTCATGGAGCAGGTTGCGTTGTGGTAAGACCGGGGGGGCTGGTAAAGGCTCACACCTTCACCATCGGACCCAAGGCAACGCAGTGGCCCCTGGCATTCTGTCTTGCAAATGGGAATCACCGAAACATCGGAAGACCCGCTGGCAGCAAAATCAGTATCTCCGGACATGGACGCCTACACCAGGCCCGCGATAGGCGCCGCCGTAGTAATAGCGACCACGGTGAAAGTAGCGGTGGTCATAGTACCGGCCGCGATGGTAGTAGCGGCCCACATCATACCGTCCGCCATAGTAATACCGGTTCCCATAGTAATAGGTGGGACCAGCATATCCGACGGGCAGGCTGTTGTAGTAACCCAGGTCTGCCGTGACCACACGCCCAGGGGGAGGAGGCGGCAGGGGTTCGACAACGCAGGAGGGCAGGACAGCCATGGCCGCCAAACCCAGAGCGAAAAGTGCAGGTGTCTTCATCAATCCGGAATCGTCCCCCCCTCACGTCAGGACTTAAAATTCAGCTCCATCGAGCTTTCCAGTTTCTTCCGCCCGCGTTGACCCGCCTGCCGTACGGTGCCACCTTTCGCCATGATCTGGCGATTCCAGTTCCCGGAAAGAACGTTCCTGCTTGCTGTGCTGGCCGGTTGCCTGAGCCTCTGGCTTTTCATCGAGGTGGCGGACGAGGTGCAGGAGGGCGAGAGCCATGCCTATGATGAGGCCATCCTGCGCAGCCTTCGCCAGCCCGCCGATCCAGCCCTGCCCATCGGTCCCACCTGGCTGAGAGAAGCCAGCCGCGACATCACCGCGCTGGGAGGCGGCACGGTGGTCACCCTGGTGACTCTGGCCGTGCTGGGCTTCCTGCTGCTCAGGCAAAAGCTCGCTCTCATGTTGGTGGTGCTGATCTCCACCGCGGGCGGTGGATTGCTCTCGGGAGTTCTCAAGAGCTTCTTTGCGCGGGAGCGTCCCTCCCACATCCCTCATTTGATGGAGGCGACCTCCCCCTCCTTCCCCAGTGGTCACTCTATGCTTGCGGCCATCGTGTACCTCACCCTGGGTGCCATGCTCGGTCGCATCACCCAGCGCCGTAGGGAGAAATACTACTTTCTGGGCGTGGCAGTGGTCATCGTCATCCTCGTGGGGCTGAGCCGCATGTTCTTGGGGGTGCACTTTCCCACAGACGTCCTGGCTGGTTGGTCCGCGGGGATTGTCTGGGCTGTGTTTTGCGCCTCCGCAGCCCGCTGGCTGCAACAGAAGGGACAGGTGGAACCACCTGACGCCATCTGACATTGGATAGCAACCCCATGCACCAATTTCTCCATTACGCCACCAACATTAAACATTTTACTTGAAATCGTCATACAGTCTCACTCCCACTGGGAGGCTGATTCCAGCGGCTTTTTGTTGACAGTCTGCTCATGAAAAGGCCTGCGCAGAGTCTTGACAGCGCGCCTTTCCGACCCCTAACATGCGCCATGGCCAAGAAATCCACCTCCTCCGAGCGCAAACCCAATCCTGCGCTGATGAAACCCGTGCAGCCCGATGAAATCCTCGCGGTCATCGTGGGCTCTACACCCATCCCACGCAGCGAAGTTACCAAGAAGCTCTGGGATTACATCAAGAAGAACGGGCTCCAGGATCCGAAGAAGAAGACGAACATCAACGCGGACGAAGCCCTCAAGGCCGTATTTGGTGGCAAGAAGCAGGTCACGATGTTTGAGATGACAAAGCTCGTCTCTGCTCACATCAAGTAAGCGACCCGCTGCCTGCCGAGCAAGGCGGTTCGCGACGGGAAGCTCCGGTTGAGACCGGCCGCGCCCCGTGGCACTCCCACTTCCCTGCTGAAAGGCACCCATCATTCTAGGTATTCCTGCAGAAGGAGGGCCCTCACCGGCCCTCCTTCCTTTTTGCACCTGCAGCCACCCGGTAGTTCCTTTGAGTAAATCCGGGCCGGTCGCTGTCGGAATGTGCCAGTTCACCTCCGTTCCACTTATGAACATGCGCCCCCGACTCCCCCTTCTGGCGACCCTGGCCCTGCTGCTGGCGTGCCCGCTGCTGAGCGCCGCGAGCACGGACTCTCCGACCCGCACCTCCGGCGAGGAAGTCACTCCGGTGCCAGCCGCTCCGCCCAAGATAGAGCCCGCCCCCTCTCCAGGCGCTGCTGACGCGTTGTCCCATCTGCCAGGAGTGGGTCTGGCCGAAGGGGTCTCCCAGATCACCGGCACCGCCGTCAGCCCCCTGCTGGGCGTGAGCGCTGTCGGGGCCTGGAAGTACTTCACCACTGAGGAAGGCCTGCGCTCCCGACTGCCCTGGTACTGTCATCCAGGCGTCTGGGGCAGTTGTTTCGCGGTCTTGGGACTTTGTTTCCTGAAGGATTTTCTGGGCGCAGCCGCCCCGCCGCTGGTAAAGAAACCCCTGGATTTCATCGAACTCTTTGAGGACAAGGCCAGCGCGCTGGTCGCCAGCACCGCCTTTGTACCGCTTGTAGCCGTGGCCATGGCACAGATGAATGCCATCCCACTGCAGCCGGAAAACGCAGCCCAGAGCACAGCCATGATCACGCAGACCGCGCAGATGGGTTTTGCCACCCTTCCAGTTCCCGGCCCGGCACTCGCCGCGACGGATTTCACATGGGTCAAGACCGCCCTCTACATACCGGCTGGCTTCGCCATCTTTGCGGTGGTGTGGCTTTCCAGCCATGCCATTAATGTCCTCATCGCCCTCTCGCCGTTTGGCATCGTAGATGCCGCCCTCAAGGTGGTGAAGCTGGGGGTGCTGGGGCTGATCACCGCCAGCGCCTTCATCCACCCGGCATTGGGCCTGCTGGTGTGCCTTCTGATCATCATTCCAGCCTGCTTCATCGCTGGCCCGGCCTTTCGTCTCATGGTCTTTGGCAATGTCTTTGGCCTGGACCTTTTGCTCGCCCGCAAAGCAGTCCCCACTGACGTTGCCACCGGGGTTCGCGCCTTCAACTCCACCAAGATTGGCAGCACACCTGCACGCACCTATGGCCGACTGGGGAGAAATGCCGAAGGCGCAGCGGTCTTCCGCTATCGCCCCTGGATCATCCTTCCCATGCGTGAGACAGCGGTGGCCGCCACCCCCCAGCCCGACGGCATTGCCCAAGGGCTGATCTACCCTTCACTGACGCGGGACGACAGCTCCGGCAAGTCAAAGACCTCATTTGTTCTGCTACCCCGTTACCGCGATTGCGTCAGCCGCATCACCGAGCACTTCGGCATCACCAAGGTGACTGACAGCACCCTGCTGCGCGGATTCAAAGCCATGCGCAACTGGCTGGTTGAGGCCCTCAGCTTTGGCCGGAGTTCCGTCGCACTGACCGCCCCAGGACGACAGTAAGGACCACGACCGCCCGCATAAAAGCAACACACCGTGATGCACACAGCGCATTGAATTGCATTGTGCCAGTCCTGCGCTGTAGTACGCGCATGATCGTCGAACGGGTCAAATACATCATCTGGGCCGCAGACATGGACCGGGCAGCGCGCTTCTACACACACGTGTTGGGAGGCACGGTGTTGCGTCAAAATCCGCACATCTGTGAGATCCAGATCGCTGGCGGCATCATCGGCATCCACGGCGGCGGCGAGGGAACCCGTACCTGGACCGGCCTCAGCTTTCAAGTGCCGGACGTGGTGGCCGGCGCCGCCGAGATTGTGGCCGCCGGCGGCGAGTTGGTCCGAGAACCCCAGCCTGAGGACGATGAACCGCCCCACCTCGCCATGTGCGTGGACACGGAGGGGAATGAAATCATGCTGACACGAAAGCGATAGGACCCCAGTGTCGGCCAGCATCGGCGACGTCACTTCCGCGAACCTCGTTCAATCGCCATCCCACCCCGCCTCCGCTGCTGTAGCATCGGCTCAAGCCCGACACAGGACTCCCCAAAGGCGTTGGATATTCCAGCTTCTCAGGATGATGCGTCAGCTTCCCACCCAACGAAAACTCCTCGCCCCCACACTGACACACCGGTTTACTGACCTACTGAATCACCGACTGCCAGCAGGCTCACCTTCAGCTCTGCACATCGGCGGAACACTTCGCTTTGATCCAGGATCAGAGTCATGCCGGCCTCCACGGCAATCACATCCACTCCCGCAGCAGCGGCGGTGGAGATGGTATCAGGACCGACGACTGGGACGTCAAAGCGCATATCCTGGTTGGGCTTGCTCACCTTGACCATGGTGGCACTGCCCTTACCCAGGGCACCGCCACGTTTGATGGCTTCATTCGTGCCCTCGAAGGCCTCCACAGCGAGCACCGTGCCGTTGCGCACCACCACGGTCTGACCGATGTCGAGCTTGCTGGAGGCCTTGGCGATGGTGAAGCCGTACTCCGCGTCTTCCCAGCGACGTTTTTTGGGATTAGGCCCCGCCACATGACCGGCGGCGGGCATGAACTCCTCCAGAAACGTCGTTGCGGGCAGCAACTCGATGCCGTCCTTTTTCATCTCATCAGCAATGCCGCCAAAGAGGGTCTCCGCATTGCGCCGTTTCAGACGGGCCAGCATCATCAGCAGCCGCAGGTCGGGCCGGAGATCGAAGAGATTTTTGGGGGCGATCTGACCTACCATCACTACGTGTTTTACCCCTTCTTTCTTGAAAAAGGCGATCATCTTGCTGAGCTGGCCCACCCGGAACCAGGCCATGGCATCCACACTCCCTTCCAAGCTGGGACGGGTCTCATCAACAAAACCTGCGACGACGAGGCGATCCACCCCAGCCTTGCGGGCAGCACGGACGAACGTTTCTGGATAGACGCCGTTGCCGGCGATCAGGGCGATGGTGGACGGAGGAGGCGCGGCGGACACTGGAAGACGGTAATGGGGCAAAAGCTGGGCAGCTAGTTAGACGCGGTTGTACGCCAAATCAACTGGGCAGCCATCCACTAAGACCGCCCGGCCCGCGCCCAGAGCACTCAGTCCAGATGAAACTTCCCGCTCTGCTTCATGAAGGTCACGGGGTTGTCATAGGCCACCCGCTGTACGGCGCTGGGGCTCCAGCCACGGCGCCTCATCTCCAGCATGGTCTTGGGGACGGCCAAGGGATCACTGATACCCCAGTCACACGCCGAATTCATCCAAATGCGCTCGCCACTATGACCCTCGAGCATATCAATCGCACGATGCGGGGTGCACTTGCTCTCCGGGTACAAGGTGATGCCCGCCCAGAATCCCTTATCCAGCACGAGGTCGATGGTGTGCTCTTCCACGTGATCAATGATGACGCGGTCCGGCGTGATTTTGGAATGGTTCTTGAGGGCGTCTAAAATCAATCGAGTGCCCTTGAGCTTGTCCTCCAGGTGGGGCGTGTGCACCAGAATGAGCTGATCGTAGTCGGCCGCGATCTGAATGTGCTTCTCCAACACCTGAAGTTCATTGCGGCTGTTCTTGTTCAGACCGATCTCACCGATCCCAAGCACGTTGGGCTTGCCCAAAAACTGCGGGATGAGTGCCAGCACGTCGTCCGCGAGCTCGGGATCCTCTGACTCCTTGGGATTGATACAGAGCCATGTATAGTGTTTGATGCCAAAGCGGGCCGCGCGCTTGGGCTCGTACTCAGTGATTTGACGGAAGTAGTCGTAGAATCCCTGGGCGCTGGCGCGGTCAAACCCCGCCCAGAAGGCAGGCTCGCAGATGGTTTCACATCCGGCCAGAGCCAGCTTTTCGTAGTCATCCGTCGTGCGGCTGACCATGTGACCATGAGGCTCGATGTAGGGCATTTTGAGTAGGGGAGAAGAAGCAGATGAGAAAGACAGTAGCGGAGCAACAGGACAAAACAAACCGCCAGCCCTCAGCCCAGAGCGGGAGGAACGGCTCCCACCGCCCCTTGGGTCGTAGCCTTGGGGATCGGCTCTGTGCTGGGATCGCTAAAGCTCAACAAGATGTTCCGGGCCCGCTCGGGCTGATCGCCCGCCAGGAGCTGAATGGCCTGCTTCAGGGCGACCACACGAAAGTCCCCCTCCTGCCCGGCCCGCTGCACCCGATCCAAAAAGGCAGCGAGATCAATGAGCTTGCTTCGCGAATCCATGAACCCGAGGTCCACAAGATTCACATTCGCAGGAGGCGTCCAGGTGTTCATGAGTGAGCGTGAGAAAGCGGCAGGTGCAAAAGACGGGATACGACAGACAATGCCGTCGAATCAAGTATTTTGGACACCTAACCGCCCAAGTCGCTGGTTTTTGCCCGCGCCCACCCTTTGGGGGTGCCTCACTCACCAAGCATCGCCGCTCTGGCCTCAGAATTGACCCGTCCCCGCTTTTGGAGGCCCGCACTCCTCCATAGAGACTACTCCAACCCCTGCCCAATCGAGAATCGGAGGGTATCCACACTCGCAGTCTTGGTGAACCGTTGGGGCTCAGGTTTGGCTCCACTGGATTGGACCGTGCGCACCTCCCGCTTCTTAGGTTGTGAGTTAGCCACTCCAACGCGGTTTGCATCGATTAACTCCAGAATCATCCAGAGACCGAATCCAACAGAAAGGGTCGCCATCGCCAGCCCCGAACCAAGCACAAGAATGGCAATCAGCCAGGAACCCTTCCGCTTGACGGTCCGCCGGAGTGGAGTCTGCAAACGCTTCGAAGTCATGCCCGCTAAATGCCCTACTATGGCTCATCCGTCGAGGAATAATTTCTCACAACTCATTCACCCTCAATAATATCTATTTGGAAACTAATTTGCCACCATAGATTCTATTGACACAATATTTACCCTACGTATTCCCTTTTTCTGGACACAATTTACCAGTGTATAGAGCTAACCCCCTTCTCATCCCTTGAAGACGTGTAAACTTCACTAATATTTTCAAACAGCATCATAACCCGCACTTCATCTACATCATCGACTAACTTTTTATTGCGACAGCAGTTGCAATTATAGTTTCTTGAAATTTGCACTCAGGAGCTATCTCAGGCTCGCCCATAAATATCTTTTTGCAGGAAACAACATACGGACTCCCCCCCCACTTTTTCATCCGCCAAATTTCAAAGATGCCGATGCGCTGCGTTCCAGCTCAGTCCCGGGTACCCATCGGCGCCAAGCCACCTCCCCACGGAGTCATTTCCCGGGTTGCAATCTGCGGTCTGGACGTACCTTGAGAACCCGGCCGGACGCCTCGCTCGAATCTGTCCGGCTGGCTTTTCCTGCTCCTCCGCTTCATGTCAGATCCTCTTCCAGCCCTGTCACCCGATGAATTGCGCCGCTATGCGCGGCACCTGAGCATCCCGGAGTTTGGGCTTGATTCACAGCGCCGTCTTAAGGCGGGAGGGGTGCTTTGCATTGGTGCCGGGGGGTTGGGCTCCCCCATCGCCATGTACCTGGCAGCGGCCGGACTGGGGCGGATCGGCCTGGTGGACGCCGACGTAGTGGATGTCTCCAACCTCCAGCGACAGATCTTGCACGGCACGGCAGATGTGGGTCGGCCGAAGCTCGAGTCTGCCCGGGACCGGCTGCACCAGATCAATCCCCATGTTCAGATCGATCTCTACAGGACCGTTTTCACTGGCGAAAACGCAATGGCCATGGCGGCGGACTACGACGTGATCATCGACGGCACAGACAACTTCCCCACCCGTTACCTCAGCAATGACGTCGCCGTCTTTCTGAAAAAACCGAATGTGTACGGCTCCATCCTGCGATTTGAAGGGCAGTGCAGTGTCTTTGCCCCGCACTTGGGCGGCCCTTGCTACCGCTGCATGGCCCCACAGCCCCCCGCACCTGGGCTGGTACCCAGTTGTGCAGAGGGAGGGGTGTTGGGAGTGCTGCCAGGGCTGATTGGCACCATGCAGGCGACGGAGGCGATCAAGCTGATCACCGGCATCGGCCAGCCCCTCGTGGGTCGCCTGTTGCATGTGGACACTCTGAGCATGAAGTTCCGCACCTTCAATCTCCGGCGCGATCCCGAATGCCCGGTCTGCGGCGACCAGCCGACCATCACTGAACCGATCGACTATCAGGGCTTTTGCGGCCTGCCTTCCCAGAATCAACCCACCATGAGCTCCCCCACCCCTCCCGACGTCCCCGCCATCACCGTAAAGGATCTCCAGGCCATGCAGGCCAGCGGGGAAAACTTCTTCCTTCTGGATGTGCGTGAACCCTACGAGTTCGAGATCGCCCGCATTCCCGGCTCCACCCTTATCCCGCTGGGCCAGTTGGCCGACCGCTTGGGCGAGGTGCCGCAGGACCAGAAGGTGGTGATCCACTGCCGCAGTGGCATGCGCAGCGCAAAGGCCCTGAGTCTGCTCGAGCAAGAGGGTTACAAGGATTTATGGAACGTCACCGGCGGCATCCTTGCCTGGAGTGAGGAGGTTGATCCAACTGTGCCTGCGTATTGAGCCAGGGGTCTGTCCACATCTGCCCCACCCCTGCCAGCAGGCCCCCATCCGTCCGCCCGGAAGCCGAGCTTTCGGGCTTTTTTTTGCGATCATCAAGACCGCACTTTCGCGTCACACCTGGGTTCAACTGGTCATTCGATACGGTGCTTGGGAAAAGCTCGTGCGCTTCATCTGATGATTTTGTAACTTTTATCTACTCCAAACTTTCTTCGAGTTGAAGCAAGTCCGGCGCAATCTACCATCTGATTGAATCATGCACGAAGTTCTCGCCCAAATTGAGAAGCTTGCTGTTGTCCCTACGATCGTCCTCTCAGACGTTTCGCACTCTGAACCCCTTGCCGAGGCACTGATCGATGGCGGCCTGCCCTGTGCCGAGGTCACCCTGCGTACCCCCGTGGCTCTGGAGGTGCTGCGCCGCATGGCCAGCATCAAAGAGTCCCTCCTCCTGGGGGCGGGTACCGTGCTCAATATTGAGCAGGCGGATGAAGCGATCGCCGCCGGGGCCAAGTACATTGTTTCACCCGGCATGGATGAAGGCCTCATCCGCCACTGCCAGTCCAAGAACGTGCCCATAATCCCCGGGGCCTGCACACCCACGGAGGTGATGCTTGCCGTGAAACTGGGGCTGGAGTGCGTGAAGTTTTTCCCCAGCAGCGCGTATGGCGGCATCACGGTCATCAAGGCCCTGCATGGACCGTTCCCCCAAATGCGCTTCCTCCCCACCGGTGGGGTCACCCGGGAGACCATGGGCGAGTACTTGGGCTTCAAACCTGTGATCGCTGTCGGTGGCACGTGGATGGTCCGGAAGGAGTGGCTTGCCAACGGGCGCTACGACATCGTCTCTGACGCCTGCATCGTCACCCGCAGTACCATCGACCTCATTCGCCGCTCAAAGCCTCAAGAGGGCGCCGACGAATGACCTCCGCAAGGCGATGCCCCCTTTCCTCCGATGAGAGTTCTGTTCATTCCGTAACATTCCCTGCTTCGAGACATTCCCTCCATCGCAGTCTGCCTTCCTCACCACACTACCATGAACCGACGCTCCGCTGCTGAAGCCTACGAAAAAGTCCCCACCAGTATCTTTGAATCCTCTTCGGCCGCAGCCGCCTCCCTGGCCAAGGAAGTGCGCGAACTGATCGAAGCCCGCAACAAGGAGGGCAAGCCCGCCATTCTGGGGCTGGCCACGGGGTCCACCCCGGTGCCCTTCTATCGGGAGCTCATCCGCCTGCACCGTGAAGAGGGCCTCAGCTTCAAGAACGTCATCACCTTTAACCTGGACGAATACTACGGCCTCGGCTCCGACCACCCGGAGAGCTATTACCGCTTCATGTGTGATCAGCTCTTTGATCACATTGACATCCCCAAAGAGAATATCCACCTGCCCAGCGGCACCGTCCCAGGGGACCAGGTATTCGAGCACTGTCGCCAATATGAAGAAATGATCGATGCCGCCGGCGGCGTGGACTTCCAGATCCTGGGCATTGGTCGCACCGGTCACATCGGCTTCAACGAACCAGGCTCCTCCCGCGAGTCGCTGACCCGCCGCATCACGCTGGATCGCATCACCCGCCAGGACGCTGCGGCTGACTTCCGCGGGGAAGAGAACGTCCCCCGCTTTGCCATCACCATGGGGGTGGGCACTATCCTCCGGGCAAAACAGATCGTCCTGATGGCGTGGGGCGAAAACAAGGCGGGCGTCGTGGCCCGCGCCGTGGAGGGCCCGGTCACGGATGCCGTCTCCGCCTCCTTCCTGCAGGACCATGAAACCGCCCGCTTCTTCATCGACCAGGCAGCCTCCCGCGAGCTCACTCGCATCAAGCTGCCATGGCTGGTGGGTCCGGTGAAATGGTCCCCAAGCGAGACCCGCCGCGCCGTCTGCTGGCTCTCCAGCACCTACAAGCGCCCGGTGCTGAAGCTCACGGACGAAGACTACAATGAGCACGGTCTCTCCGACCTTCTCAGCGAGCAAGGCCCTGCCTACCAGCTCAACATCCGCATCTTCAACCAGCTCCAGCACACCATCTCCGGCTGGCCAGGCGGCAAACCCAATGCGGACGACACCTTCCGCCCAGAGCGAGCCAAGCCCTACCCAAAACGCGCCCTCATCTTCAGCCCTGAGCCGCAGGACGCCATCGTCAGCATCGGCGGCACCATCGACCGTCTCATCGAGCAGGGCCACGATGTCTGCCTCGTAAGCATGACCAGCGGCAACTTGCGCGTGCCCGACAGTGAGGCAGACAAGTTCGCCAGCATCCTGCAGGAACTCGCCACCGCCACCCCCGAAGGCTGGGGCGAGCAAACGGAGTATGCCCGGCACATTCTGCGACTCCTGGAGGAGAAGGGCCCCTTTGGTGAGGACCCACCCGCCGTCCGCCAGCTCAAGAGCCTGATCCTGCGTGGAGAACTGCGCGATGCAGCCCACGCTCTGGGCCTGCCACCTGAGAAAGTGCAATTCCTAAATCTGGCCTTCTACGAGGCAGGGCGTTACCGCCGCTTCAAGCCTTCGCGTGATGACACGGCACAAATCGTGAACTTGCTCCGCGAGTTCAAGCCCCACCAGATCTATGCCACGGGCGATGCGGCAGATCCCTCTAGCGTGGCCGCCCTGTGCTACCGCGGTATCGAGGCCGCCCTGGCTGAACTCCAGAGCGAAGACTGGGCCGCCGCCTGCTCCATCTGGCTCTATCGCGGCAAGGAAAAAGCCCTCGAACCCTGGGAGATCGACATGGCCATGCCCATGAGCCCCAACCAGCTCGAGCGCAAGGCCCGCTCCCACACACGATACCAGTCGCTGACAACCATCGAAAAAGACGTCGTGCGCAGCAACCAGTCCACCGCAGAGCAGTACGACTCCCTCGGCCTCGCCAACTACGAGGCCATGGAGACCTTCCAGCGCAACCGCCGCGGCTAGCCCCCCTCCTCAAATCACAAGATGCCTCAGGCCTCCTGACACCCCGTTGTCAGGAGGCCTTTCTATGTTGCCCCGCATTCTGCATTCCACCTCATAATTCATAATTCATAATTCATAATTTACCCCCGCCGCCGTCGTGCGCAAGGCCCGCGCGGTGGAGCAACACTTCAACGGGAGCCTGGATGGGTTTTCTGAATTTCTCTGGGATCACGTCGACGGCAAGCCGGTGCAGAATGAGTTCGAGGCAACTTCCCAAGTGCCAGCGAAGACCGAGGTGAGCGACCGCTTGAGCAAAGAAGGACTTCACCTTCGTGGGCTCCACCATCTGCTATGCTTTTATGCAGGCCGTGAGCATGGTGAATGATCATCTGGAGAGCTGTTCACGCTTTCGTGAAGTGCGGAAGACGGTAAAGCGCAAGGTTTGAAACGGGGGCCAAATGGTGCGACCGAACAGGCTGAAGCCCGTGACTACTTTTGCTGTCCACAAAAACGAAGGAAGCCCAACGTTGACGAGGTTCCAGCGAATCTACGTTGGGTAGGTGAGGGTGGCGAAACTACTCCGAATCAGTTGCGGCGGCCAGGTTCGCAGCGCCCCCAAGGTTCCTTGGCAGGCAATGCTGAAGCCTCTCTTTGAAGGTGGCCACGCGATCACCGGTCAGCCGTCCCCACACCTTGGTTCCTTGAACCTCCAACTGCTCCGCTCCCAAACCGACGGAGACCGTCGGACTACTCACGGGCCTCGCCACGGGATGTCGAGAGGCCGCGACTGCCAGCCTCCCCCTCGCTCCCGCTGGTGCGGGAGTTCAGGTCTTCTGTCTTTGGTCTTCCCGTCTTCTGTCTCCTCTCCTACTTCTGCGCAGCCGGCACGCCTTCCTTCAAGCTCAGCATGAAAGCCAGCACATCTGCCAGCTCCTGAGGTTTCAGGATCAAACCCATTGGAGGCATCGGAGAGATCGGTGTAGCCGTGTAGCTCTCGGCCAGTTTCGCATTGGGTTCGAGGAGACTCTGCTGAATGTAGGCCTCGTCCTTGTGGCCGGCGATACCATCCAGGGCCGGCCCCACCGCACTGCCCTTCCCGCCGAGCATGTGGCAGTTCACACACGCCGCCACGGGATGGGTCCAGAAGATGGTCTCACCACGCTTCACATCACCCGCCAGAGGGGCATCCCCCGCCGCCTCCCCGGGCAGCACCTCACACAGGCTCACGTCGTCAAAGATCGCGTCGCCCTTGGCCACATGCAGAATGTTGATGCTCAGGCGGGTGCGATCCTTGGAGTTGAACACCACCTCCACCTCGCTCCAGTTGAAGTTCCGCTGCACCTTGTCCGTCTCCACCGGGGTGCCATGGGCGTTCAGACTGGCTTTGCCTTTGAAGGCATGCGTTTTGATCCATCCGGCCAGACGGTACTCTGTATTCGGCTTCACCGGCACATCCGCATACAGGCTTGTATCCGCATCCGCCCGGGTGATGCAGCGGACGCCGTTGCCGCCAGAGTGTGCATTACCCTCACCTGTCACCACCTTCCATTCCGCATCTTGATTGCCGGGATTGCGGTCAGAGCCGTAGTCACGGCGGGTCCAGCCCTCGGGCAGCCCGTTGGCCGCCAGCACCTCGAATCCTGGATTGGGCAGCAGATTTGGGCCCAGTTGATATGCCTGCACCCCGTGCTTCTTCTCCAGCACCCGGTTCATTTCGCGCAGCCATTCGTCGTTCTTCACCGTGGTATCTGAAGCCAGGCTCACGACCAGGGTCTTGATCTCAGGTGTGGTGGGGAATTCGCCCAGCTTTACCAGCGCCGCCAGTCGGGTGGTTAGATCAGGATCACTCACCACCCCGGCTCCAAAATACAGGCTCTGACTTTTCCCATCGATGCCAAGAGCGCGGATGGCGTTGCGACGCAACTCAGGAGACTTGGCCAGGAGGGCGGCACGATGCGTGGCCTCATCCAACTGACTCAAGCCTTGTAGGGCCCAGAGAGCATGGATGGCCCCGATGGAACCATCACTGGCCAGCACCTTCTGCTTGAGGGCGGGCACAGCATCCATCACCCGGTCCTCTACCAGACGCTGCTGGACGTGCAGACGCGTGTACTGCACATCGTCATCCAGGAGCGTGACGAGATCCGCCGCGCTGGCACCGCGATATTGCGCCGGTTTACGAGCCGGGGCATCGGCCGCCACGATCCGGTAAATGCGACCACGCTCGTGATCACGCAGGTCATTCACGTGAGCGCCACCGGGACCTGTTCTGGCTTTGTAACCGCCGCGCTCAGGGCTAGGCGTGGGGTTGTGCTGGATGATGAAATTCTGCCAGTCGGCAAACCAGACCGCCCCATCCGGCCCCACCTCGGCAAAGACAGGCGACATCCACTCATCCGTGCTGGCCACGAGGTTGTAGGCGTCCTTCGCCACAAAACCCGCGCCTTCAGGCACCACTTTCATCAGGGAGATGATCTTCAGCGTCGGCTCGCACACCATGGCGCAGCTCTGGAAGCGGGAAGGCAGGCTCTTGGAATAGAGGAAACTCGACCCCGCTGCGGACGTGTAGCCGCCAAACACATCCACCTGGCGGAAGTTGGGGGTGATGGTATGGGCCTTCTCCACGAGGTTGATCTTCTTGGCCGTCATCGTACGCACACCATCCGGCACCACGGTTCTAGGAATACCCCCGTAAAAGAGGGGCGCACCGTTGGCCGTGCCGCCAAACTGGTCTCCCGCAGCGTTGTAGCTGTGCCCCCACGTGTTGTTGGTGAACTGGTGCAGGAACTCCAGCGAAGTGCCGTCTGCCTTGAAGCGGTAGGTACCCTGGGTGAACTCGATCGCCTTCCCCGCCACGGTACCCTTGAAGGCCGAGTAGCCCACCGCACCGTAGAGCCAGTTGTCATAGCCATAGTGCAGGTTGCTGGCCTGGGCATGGGTGTCACCGATCCCCCACCCGGTGAGGATCTCTTCCCGCACATCCGCCTTGTCATCGCCATTGGTGTCCTTCAGGAAAAGGAAACGCGGCGGCTGGGAGACGATGATGCCCCCCTTGGCAAACACAATCGCAGTGGGAATGTTCAGCTTGTCGGCGAAGACCGTGAACTTATCCGCGCGGCCGTCTCCGTCGGTGTCCTCGCAGATGCGGATGGTGTCATTTCCTCGCCCCTCGGGATTCACCCCATGTGGGTAGTCGCAGGTCTCTGCCACCCAGCAGCGGCCGCGGTCATCCCAGGCCATGGCGATGGGTTTGCGAATCTCCGGCTCGGACGCGAATAGCTGCAGCTTCAGATCGGCAGGCACCTGGGTGCGCTCCATGCTGCCTTTCACGTTGAAGGGCTTCTGGAAAGTCAGCGGCTCCGGCCGCTTCTCGTAGTTGGCCACATTGTCGTTTTTCTCCCGGACCTCAGGCTCACGCTGGGCCAGAAAGGTCTGCCACTCCTTCTCCAAGCCGAGCTCGCGGGCAACAGCGACCACCTTCTCACGGATCTGCGCGGGCGTTTCCGTGCCGCTGAGAGCGATGCGCCCCTTCGCGGGCAAAGCGGTGGCGACGTCAGCACCTGATCCAGAGACGACGGCGATTTGATAGCGCGCCGCCAGCTCAGGCGTCAGGTCCTTGCCTGCCACATAGTCAAAGAAAATGGCCTCCCGGCCCAGTTCGGCCATGGCGGGGTGAAGCGGTCCCAACTGAGATTGCTCAGCACCGCTGGCATCGTAGTAGAGCACGCGTAAAGGACCGCCCGCCGCGAGAATCGGAGCGGCGCAAGCAAGGCTGAACAAAGAAGCGAGGAAGCGTTTCATGGTTTCGTGGGCACTTGAATTTCGCCACAAACAACGCCTTTCTGCGATACCTTTGTGCTGACATGTTTTATGGGGAATCAGACAGCGTCCCACCAGCAAAGCTGGCCTGAAAAAGGGTGAAATCGGCCCCTCCCTCCACTTGTCAGGTTTTGCTTTTGGACCAAACGGTCTGTAGATGAAGCTTTTACTCCCGGAACAAGTGTGCTAAATCAGACACGTGGGCTTACACCATCCAACACCACAAACTCAGGAAGAATTGCTCTCAGCCAGAGACCAGTTCATGCGGCAGATCTCACCGGACTCCGCCTTCCACAGGTTGTTTGACCACATGCCGGAAGTGTCCTTTTTCGCCAAAGACCGCGAATTCCGGTTCATTGCCGCCAGCCGTCGCTTTTACGAGAGGTTTGGGTTTACCGAGGAAAGGCAGATCATCGGGCACAATGATTTCGACATCTTCCCCACCCGTCTGGCGGAGAACTTCCGCAAGGATGATGAAGTGGTGATCTCCACCGGCCAGCCCAAGCTCAACATCATGGAGTTGTTCTTCACCCAGCAGGGAATCCCTGACTGGTTTGTGACCAACAAGCTGCCTCTCTTCAACCGCGAGGGTCAGCCCATCGGCATCATGGGCTCCGTGCAGAGCTATGAAGGGCGCAAGCAGGTCATGCAGCCCTATCTACAGCTCGACAAGGCCGTGAACTACATTCGCCAGCACTTCCGCACGGGGGTGACCATCAGTGAACTGGCCGAACTCGTCCACCTCTCCCCGCGCCAGCTGCATCGCAAGTTCGTGGAAACATTCGGCAGCAGCCCGCAGGCCTTCATCATGAAACTGCGAATCCAGGCCGCATGTGAAGCGCTTCAGCATGAAGACCGCCAGATCAGTGAGGTGGCCATGGAAATGGGCTTCTGTGACCAAAGCTCCTTCACCCAGCAGTTCCAGAAGCATGTGGGGCTTACGCCCATGCGGTATCAGCGTCAGTTCCGGCTGCGGGCAGGTTAGCGGGAGCGCTAGAGAGACCGGATTAACAAGATTTCGGAAGGGTTCAAAAGCTGGGAGCAGGGTCGGCGGGCGGCTGGGACGCGGGAAATGGTTCCAGGTTTTGCCGGGCAGCACTTGGCCTGACTCCAAAGCCCCCCCGTCCGCAGCAGCGCCAGCAGGTCTTTCGTCCTACCAGTCTTCAGTCTTTGCGTCCCCTACACCCGCTCTGCCTTGCCAGCCTGATGTTCGCCATGCGCTTGAGCCCGGACGACGGCATGGCTGAGCGCTGCTGACTGGTTGGTCAATCGATCAATCCATGCGAGAACGAGAGCAGAGATGAGGAAGGTGACATGGATCCCAGTCTGCCAGAACAACTCATGCAAGGTCTTGCTGTTGGCGTCGATGAAACTCTTGAGCAGATGAATGGATGAGATACCGATCAGCGCTGTGGCCAGCTTCACCTTCAACACGCCGGCGTTCACGTGAGAGAGCCACTCTGGCTGGTCAGGATGCCCGTCCAAATCCAGGCGGGAGACGAAGGTCTCATACCCGCCGATGATGACCATGATGAGCAGATTCGCGATCATCACCACATCGATCAGCCCCAGCACGATGAGCATGATTTCCTGTTCCTTGATGGTGTGAGCATGTCCCACCAGATGCCAGAGCTCCTTGAGGAACACCCACACATACACCCCTTGGGCGAGAATCAGGCCCAGATAGAGCGGTGCCTGTAGCCATCGGCTCAGGAAAATCAGGCTGCTGAGAGTGGTGCGGAATCCGTGGCCGTATTGGGGAGTCATGCGCGGGAGATGTAGAGCATGACTTGCGGACTCGTCAACCGCGCAGCCAGCATCTCGACAACGGCATTACTCCCGGAAACGACACCCATCTGGCAGCCTACATCGCACGTCGTCCGCTCAGGGCATGATGCAGCGTCATCTCATCCACGTGATCCAACCCACCGCCTGCGGGCATGCCTTGCGCAAGCCGAGTTACCTTCACGCCCAAGGGGCGCAAAATGTCCGCCAGGTAGTTGGCCGTCGCCTCCCCTTCTACATCCGCACTCAGCGCCAGGATCACCTCCTCCGCCCCCAGGGCGGGAACTCGTGCCGCCAGCTCGCGGATGCGCAGGTCAGAGGGTGTGATGTTATCCAGTGGCGACAGACGCCCCCCGAGCACATGGTACTGACCAGAAAAGGCCCCGCTACGCTCCAGGCGCAGCACATCCGCTGCCTGCTCCACCACGCAGACCACGGTGGTCTGCCGTTTGTCACTCTGACACAGACCACAGGCAGCATCCCGCTCAATGAAGAAGCCACACTCCGGACAGATCCCCACCCGCTGCTCCAGTTGCGCCAGCGCCCTCGCCAGCTCCGCAGCCCGGGCATGGCCGCGCCCCATCATCCACAACACCAGCCGCTCAGCGCTCCGCTGGCCAATGCCAGGGAGTGATTTCATCTGGAGGATGAGTTCCCGAATGGGGGCGGGATAATCCAGAGCAGGCATAAGATGGAAGTAAGGCCGTAAGAGAGAGGTCTGAAAAAGCAGACCGCCGGGTGCAGGGCAACCCGGCGGGAGAGATTCTAGCGGTTCACAATGGATTGGAAACTTATGGATTCACCGTGAGCAGACGCACGTGACGGGAGACCCCCTTCGTGTCGGGAGTGGTTTCGTCCTTCATACCAGCCTCCGCACGCTCCAGGAAATACTTCAGGGGGGGATCTTCACGGGTGTCGATCCGGGCCTGCATGAGCTGCTGCACCGCTTCTTTGTAGTTGCCCTTGCGCAGGCTCACCACACCCTGCCAGAAAGCATCGCGGGCTTTGGACTCTTCATCGCTGAGTTTCCCCTTCTCGGCCAGCAGCTCGTACACTTCAGAAATCTGGTGCAGCTTCGGTGCATAGACCATTTCCATCGGCCGGGTTTCCACCTTTTCCTTCGTGAGATGGAACGTGCGGGCAGAGATGAGCAAGTGGCTGCCATACACCAGGTTCACGGCGCAGAGACGGCGGCTAAAGTCGAGCGGCTCACCCACCGCGCTGTAGAATTCGAATTCGCGGAAGCCAAAGCGACCCACGCTCATCTGCCCTGTGGCCAGAGCAACGCCGAAGGCGGGCTTCCTGTGCCAGCGGTTCTGGATCTCCTGGTCCAGATTTACCAGGCGCTGCTTCAGTTCCAGCGCAGACTTGCAGGCATCCATGGCGTGAGTCCCACCATTCTTGTCCATCATGCCGAAGAAAACACGCACGCCATCCGCCGTGCAGGTGTCCAGGTAGGCTCCTTGGGCCACCATGAACTCCCCGGTAACCTGTAGGAAGAGCGAGCCGAGCTGCTCCAGATCCTTGGGCTCCATCTGATTGGCCAGATCCGGGTAATTGAGAATGCGGCAGGTCAGCACCGTCAGTTCCCGCTTCCCGGTGAGCATCGAGTCATCCTTGGCGTTGATAAGTCGCTCGAAGTTCTCGGTAGAAACACGTCCGACGAAGTAGCGGAACAGCTTGTGCCTCTGCCAGCCTGGATCCACATGGCCAAAGATGATTCCCCCCAGCCCCGTGGCCACCACCGCCAGCACCGCAGAAAGGGGCTCAAACAGGATGCCGCAAAATGCCAGGATGGGAGAAAGCAGCAGCGTCAGGAATGCCGCAGCAATGATGAAAGCGATCTTGCTGGAACGACGCGGCAGCTCAATGCACACCCAGGAGGAGATGTAGGCCATCAGGGTGATGAAACCATATTGCAATGGCACCATGAACTTCAAGGGCCCCTCCACTGGAAGGATGAAGATGCTCCGGTAGAACTCCTCCAGCTGCGACATCTTGTCGCTGAAAAAGCCAGTCAGGTGGAAAACGCCCACGAGGGCGGCACTCACTACTGCTCCCAAAATCAAACTAGCCGCCCAACTGCGTCCCATGGTTTTGCTTAATCTATTTGCTTTGATCGTTGCCATGCGCCCGGCGGTAAGATGCCACCACCAGATCGCTCAAGTATTTGTCTGGCTCCTGCACCGCCCGCAACGGAAGCACAAATGATTTTTCTGCATTGTTGCTCGCGATGAGCTGTAGTCCGAAGGGGTAATCTTTAAACATCTTGCGGCAAAGATCGGCCACCGTACTCCCCTCCCGGGCACTGCGCTCCACCAGAAGCTTTGCAGCATCCCACTCAAACCGGATCTCCAGCCCGTAGTCGTGGCTGAAGCTCTGGGCAAAATCCTCGACTTCCCGTGCAGCAGCACTCACCTGCACGTTCTGCGCCTTGTCCCGGCAGTGGGCCAGGGCGGCATCAGGATCGCGCAGCAGCGTCTCATCCACCAGCAACTCCTTCAGTCCCAGGGAGGGGAGCTCGAACTTGAAGTCCCTCAGCGACTTTTCCCACACGGTCATCAGACCTCGCGCACCGGTCTTCTCCTCGGCCGCCTGGCGGGCCTTCACCCGCAACGCACTGTCGTCAAAGGTAGCGTGAATGCCATAGGCCTGAAACTCGCGCTCGAACTGGCGGATCAGGCTTCCCTCGCTGCTCTTCATGATGTCGAAGAGGTCGTCCGCGGTCAGGGAGTCACAAACCACCCGCACGGGCAGTCGTCCGATGAACTCTGCTTCGAAGCCGTAGTCGATAAAATCTTGCGTACGAGCCAGGCGCAATGGTGTGCCAGAGATCACATCCTCCCTCACGGCGGCACCGAAACCAATGCTCCCCTTGCTCACGCGACGCTCAATGATCTTCTCCAGTCCGCTGAAAGCGCCACTCACGACAAAGAGGACGTTGCGAGTGTTCACCACCTGGCGGCGGGGGGCATCCCCTTTCCTCATCTCGAACATCATCTGAATCTGGCTGCGCATGTCATTGGGCGCATGCAGAGACACTTCCGTCTCCTCCATCAGCTTCAGCAGCGTGGTCTGCACCCCGCGCCCATTCACATCCCGGCCCGGGCGGTCACCTGCTGTGGCCAGCTTGTCCACCTCATCCAGGTAGATAATGCCGTGCTCCGCCAGATCGATGTTGCCGTTGGCCTTGGTCACAAGGTCGCGCACCAAGTCATCCACATCAGCCCCCACATAGCCCGTCTCACTGAACTTTGTGGCGTCTGCCTTCACAAATGGCACCCCGATCAGATCCGCGATGTGCTTGACCAGATAGGTCTTACCCACACCAGTCGGCCCCACGATGATGACATTCTGCTTGGCAAACTCCACCTCGTCAGCCGCCTTTGGGTCGCGCCTGCGCATCTCCCGCAACATGCGGGCATGGTTGTAGTGGTCGCAGACCGCCGTCGCCAGCACCTTCTTGGCGTCATCCTGGCGGATCACAAATCGGTCGAGGTACGCCTTGATGTCGGCGGGGCGGTAGCGGAAGTCCAGCCAGCTCTCATCATCCTCCTGGGGAGTCGTTTCCATGGTCGGGGGTTCCAGTTGTGCGCTCGGCCCGTCATCCTTGCCCTGCCCATCGCGAAAACTGGTGAAAAGCACGTTCCCGCCAAACTGGTTCCGGATGAACTCCTCCAGTTTTTTCCCAATCTCCTCAGGAGAGTTGGGCGGATCGGGCTTCTTGTCGCTCATGCAGCAGAATACGCCCGCAACTGAGCCTATGACAAGCCGACTGTGCCTGAAACTTTCGAAATCCAATTCCAAAAGTTCCCTCCAGGCCCAAGGCTTTCGGGGGTAAAACGACCCTTCAAAAGCCACAACTCATACGTCCTCAACCGGTCACCAACGCGCACCAGCGTCGGAGCATCCAACGGTGCCCGCGCCCCAAAAACCAAGAACTAATTCCCCCCACTCTGCTCCACTCGCGCCCAACGCTGGCGGAAGGCGCGGTTCTCTTCCATGAGCTGATTGGCCACGGTATTCGCCATCTGGTCCAGACCTTGCATCTTCGCAAAGACCACGATCATCTCCAGGCGGTTGTAGTACTCAGTGGAGTCACTCACGTTCTCCACCATGGCCTGCGCCACTGCCACCAGGGTCTCCGGCGTGAGCGAGTCAGTGGGGATGGTGAACTGGCCGCGGTCAAGCGAGATGATGGCGTTGTCGAACTCCAGGCGCGTCAAGCGCCCCTGCAGAGGCAGACCCGAGCGGCGGTAAAGCGTGCCGTTGTATCCACGACTGGCCACATCGGCTTTGAGCACGTCCATGAACTCCTTGGCCTTCGTCCAGAGGTAGATCTTGTTGGCGATCACGTTCTGCACCTCGGGAGTCTCGAACTTCATCCCCTGCAACAGCTCCACCGCGTGGCTGTAGTCGTAGCCCCGTACCAGAGCCGGAAGGCTGTTGCTCAGCTCAGCAAGCTGGGCCACCTCCCGCTGGCGCAGGGAGTCCAGCCGTTTGCGCTCTGTCTCCTCAATCTGGCGGCGCAGGCGGGTTATTTCCTCCTGGGCAAAGCGAATGCGATGCGTGAAAAGATTCCTCAGCGCCCCGTTGGTTTTGAGCTGCTCCAGCACTTTGCGGCTCTCTGCGACCTCATCGCGTGCTTCATCAATGGAGGCAAAGGGTTCTTTCCTCAGCTCTCCAGCGCTCTTGGCCAGCTGCACGTCTGCAATATAGGGGGCGATCAGCTTCTTGTACGAGCTGATCCACTCCAGCCCTCTGCCCGGGGCGCAGGAATTAAAGGTCTCCAGCCACTCCACCGCCGCGCGCGGCTTGCCAAAGTGCCACTGGGCCAGGCCATGGGCCAGGTACCCGAGCACCTCCTCGGAGGTTTCCTCGTAACTCACTTCCCGGCGGGCCATGCCAAGACCCAGATCCTGACTCATGCGGCCACCGATCTTGCCGAAGAATTCCTTGAACTCCACCCCGCTCATCTCGCTGCCGGCACCGGCATCCTGGCGAATGGATTCGAAGTACTTCTCCGCATCCTGACGCTTACCATCCACCATGGCGCACAGGGCAGCATTGAAGCGAGCCCAGTTCAGCGTCGGCTGCTTCGCCCGGCCGGAGGAGATCAGTCCGTCGAAGAGCTTGCGCGCTTCGGCAAACTTGCCTTCCAGCAGCGTACCACGGGCTCGCAGGAAGATGTCCGCCACGGTCTCCGTGGAGGCCTCTGAGGTGCCCCCCAACGTGGTGAGTTCCCGCTCATTGGTGCGGATGGACTTGACCTTCGTTTCTGGAGCTGGCTTGGCCAGCACGGCGATGATGGCGATCGCCACCAACGCGCTCGCGCCGCCCAGGATAAAACGCTGCCGCAGAGACTTCTCCCGGATGGTCGAGTAGCCCAGGAGGCTCTCCGCATCGCGAAAGGCCTCCACCAGCTCATCATAGCTCGCGTAGCGATCCTCCGGGCGGAGGGCCAGGGTCTTGTTGATCAACTCACAGGTGCGGGTGGAAAACTTGAAGCCGCTGTCCTCCAGGCGTACCACGCGGCTCTTGATCACCTTGAGCTCCTGGATGGAGTTCGTGTTCGCCTTGTGCGGCGGCTTGCCTGTGAGGGCGTGGTACAGGGTCGCTCCCAGACTGTAGATGTCACTGCGAAAGTCTTCGCGGTCATCCCGCACCTTCTCGGGTGCCACATAAAACGGGGTGGCCCAGATTTCGCCTGAATCATCCACGTCCCGCGCATGGAAGAGCGCCAGACCAAAGTCCACAATTTTCGGCGTATTCTCCTCCGTAAAGAGGATGTTCGCCGGCTTCACGTCACGGTGGATCAGACCTTCGCGGTACGCAGCGCGCAGCCCCTCAGCCACCGCGCGGCCCACCCGGAGGGCTTCAGCTTCCGTAAGGTGTTCATTCTCAGCAATTCGATGCTCCAAGCTGCCTCCCGCCACCAGCTCCATGGCGATATAGAAGTTGCCTTGATCCTTGCCCACGGAGTAGAGCTTCACCACGTTCGGGTGGGTCACCGCAGCCGTCAGCTGGGCTTCCCGCTCGAAACTGGCCATCCGCACACTGTCCCTGCTGTAGTGACGGTTGAGGATCTTCAGCGCCACATGGCGCCCTAGAGTGGAGTCTTCGGCGTCAAACACACGGCTCATGCCGCCTTCGCCAATCTGCTTGATGATGGAAAAGTGGTCGAACTTGCGGCGGACTCGAACAAACTCGCCGCAGTGCGGACAGGCCACCTTGGAGTAAGGCTCAAGCGTTGAGACGTCAATCACGCCTTCGCAGGCCGGGCAGGTGCTGTAATATTGGAAAATGTCTTGGGGGGGTGTCACAGGACGCGGAGGGTAGCTCGAAAACCGAGGTTCTCAAAGCTGAAAGTTCAGGGCAACTTTGTCACTAGAAGGTCAGAGAACGGCCGTTCCACTCACGCAATTACCATGTAAAGCAGGGCGCAGGCCATGTCGTATTTATTTATGAAAATTAAACGATCGGAAGTCGAGTTGGTTTCGCTGCTTGCGAAAAGAAATCGAAATTTCATACTGACAGATGGATTTCACGGTCAATGAATCAGCCCCTGCCAAACAGAGGCTGGATCACTATTTGCAGGGCGAGCTGCCCGACATGTCTCGCACACGCCTTCAAGGCCTAATCAAGGACGGCCACATCCTTCTGAATGGGAAGGCCGCCAAGCCCAATACTCCACTCAAGCAGGGGGACCGCATCACCATGGAGGTGCCGGACCCTGTTCCCACGGAAGTCGTTCCACAGGACATCCCCCTCAACGTCCTCTTTGAGGACGAGCACATCATCGTCATCAACAAGCCCGACGGCCTTGTGGTGCACCCGGCGGCTGGCAATCCGGACGGCACCCTGGTAAATGCCCTGCTCTTCCATTGCAAGAACCTCAGCGGCATCGGGGGGGAGTTGCGCCCGGGCATCGTCCACCGTCTTGACAAGGAAACCAGTGGCTGCATGGTCGCCGCCAAGCATGACCTGGCCCACACGCGGCTTACCGAGGCCTTCAGCCAGCGGGACCTGACCAAGATCTACCTGGCCGCCGTGAATGGTACCCCCTCCTCGTCCTCAGGCCGGATCGAGAACCGCATCGGCCGCCACCCCGTGGACCGCAAGCGCATGGCCCTCGTCACTGGCGAGGCTGGCAAGGAAGCCCTCACCGAGTGGGATCGAGTGGCCGTCCACCAAGGCTGCGCGCTCATCCGCTGCCGCCTGCTGACCGGCCGGACTCATCAGATCCGGGTGCACATGAAGGAAGCCCTCGGCTGCCCGATCCTGGGTGACACCATCTACGCCCAAATCCAGCGCCAGCTCATCAAGATGCCCCGCCTCATGCTCCATGCGTGGAAGTTGGAGTTCCAACACCCCATCACCAAGCTGGGACTTAAATTCGAAGCACCCGTGCCTGAGGCTTTTGGTCCGTGGATGAAGAAGAACGGGTAGATCTGCGGCCCGCTCATCTTCACTCCTATTGCTCCGGCGAAAACCGGTTCGGAGTTCAACAGTGTTCCATCGATGCCTATCAGTGGTTCTTCTCAGCTGCTCGATCAAGCCCCCACACCAAAGCCCGCCCCGCCCCTTTGCGTCGCACGAGGCCGATCTCCTGCTCAAGCAGCTTCATCCACTCCGGGCACGGCCGGTCGTAGGGCAGCGCCAGTGTTTCCCTCAGCTCCACCCAGGTCGCCCCCTGGCGACGGGCTTTCAGGTGCTTGTGAATGGCTGACTTGAATTCCACATACTGCATGGCTGACCACAAAATAACAGGGCACTGAGGTTTCCGTACAGGAAATTCATCAGTGCCCCACAAGCACGGTTCAGACTGTCAACAACTCAGGAAAGCGTCTCCTTCGGCAGGTGCTTGATGGCCCCGTCGTCCAGCGCGCTTTGATGAGCCAGAATGCCCGTGCAGGTCCAGTTGGCGCTCTGCTTCGCATTCGGGAAGGGCTGACGGCCTTCCACCAGCGCCATGGCAAATTCATGCGCCAGGTGCGGATGGCTCCCGCCGTGTCCTGCGCCTTGCGTGAAGCTCAAATGGGCGTTTTCATCATCGTACACGCCTTTGGTCGTGTACTTCGCAATACTCTCCGGCAGACGGCTGGCGTAGTCGGGGCTCTTGATCAGGGACGGGATCTCCGGTTCGGGCTTCTTCGCCGTGTGCAGCACCAGTGGCTCATGCTCGATGAGCGGCCATTCCACGGATTGCTTGCTGCCATACACGTCGATGCTCTCGCGGTACTGGCGGGCGGTGTCGAAGAGGCTGCGGATGATGCGCACACTCAGGTCAGAGTTGCTCACCTTCACATGCGCCGTCTCCACGGCAAAGGGTGAGTTGTAGTGCCCGATGAGTTCCTCACGGATGGTGCCGGAGCCAAAGCAGCTCACGTACTCGGCGTCGCCATTTGCAAGGCCCAGCACCGGTCCCACGCAGTGGGTGGCGTAGTGCATGGGCGGCAGGCCCGGCCAGTAGTTCGGCCAGCCGTCCATGTCCTGCTGGTGACTTGCCTGGATGAACTGCAGTTTACCCAGATCTCCCTTGTCACGGAGTTCCTTCATGAACAGGTACTCCCGGGCATAGACCACGGTCTCCATCATCATGTAGGTCAGCCCCGTCTCCTCAGTGAGGCGTATGATCTCCAGGCAATCCTCCACACTCGTGGCCATCGGCACGGTACAGGCCACATGCTTGCCCGCTTTCAGCGCGGCAATGGACATCCAGGCGTGATCCGGGATGGGCGAGTTGATGTGCACCGCGTCCACTTCTGGATCTTTCAGAAGCTCGGCATAGTCCGTATAGCGCTTCTCCACCCCAAAGTGGTCCCCCACCTCCTTGAGCTTTTCCGGATTGCGCTGGCAGATGGCACCGCAGGTGGTGTGCGGGTGTTTTTGCCAAAGGGGAATGAACTCGGCGCCAAAGCCAAGACCGACGACTGCGATGTTGAATTTCTTGCTCATGGAGGAAGTTGGACTGCCTCCATGGAACGTGCGCCCGCCGGTTTTTGCACGGACATTTTTTGTGCCCGTTCGGCCATGCATCAGGTCGGCCACCGCAGGCAGCCGACCCGGAAAATCGGCCCTTACTTGATGCCCACCACCATGGAGTCCGGCCCCACCAGATGCTCCACGCGGATGTCCTTGAACCCAATCTCCTCCATCCACCCCCTGCAATCAGCCCCGCTGTAGTCAAAGCCCCCGTCCGTCTCGACGAGCATGTTCAAGCTCATCATCAGACCGAAGGCATTTTGGGAGCGATCGTCATCGATGATGGAGTCATAGACGATCACCGCCCCACCCTCGGGCACCGCCTCGTACGCACGACGCAGGAGCAGCTTCTTTTGCTCCAGATCCCAGTCATGCAGGATGTGCCCCATCATCACCACATCCACCTTCGGCAGATCGTCGGTAAAGAAGCTTCCTCCTTGGAACGAAAGCCTGTCCGCCACCCCCGCTTGCGTTGCATAATCCTCAAAAATGGGGGCCACCTCGGGAAGGTCAAAGCCTATGCCGCGCACATGCGGCTGGGCCAGCGCCACCTGCACGGCCAGATCCCCCTGGGCCGTTCCCGCATCCACAAACGAGTTGTACTGCGCCCAGGGGAACTGCCTCGCAATCGCGAGGTTGGCCCCACGGCTCACGCCCGACATGGCCCGCAGGAACTCCTTCAAACGTGCGGGATCAGCATACAGCGTGGCGAACATGTCATCGCCATGTTTGCCTTCGTTCTGACGCAGACCCGTGCGCAGCGCCTCCGTCAGACTGCCCCAGAACTTGAACAAGCGGCTGTTGGCCATCTCCAGGATGCCCCCGATGTATGAGGGCTTGTTCTTGTCCAGAAACAGGTCGGTCTCCGGCGTGTTGCGGTACACCCCGCCCTCACGCACCAGGAAGCCCAGCGCCACCAGCGTATCCAGGAAATCCCGTCCCCCTCTCGGATGCAGCCCCAGCCTCCCCTGCACCGTGGCGAGGTCGCCGGGATGCTTCGCCAGCTCCGTGAACACCTCCATCTCCACAGCGCTGAGCAACACTTTCGAAGGCCAGAAGGCCAGACCAGTTTGAAAGATTCTGTCGGGGGTCGGATTTTCCATAAGCCAACCAAACTTTGCGTCCTGATTTTTGGCAAGCGAAGTTTGCTACAGGGAAATCCGTTGTCCTTTGTCAGGAGCAAACAACCGTCTTTATCAAATCAGATCCACCTCCGACGCCGGCGCATCACCAACGCGCACAAGCCCACGGCAAACAGCATCATCCGCCCCGGCTCAGGCACCACGACGACAGCACCGTACTCTTTGAACAGCGAGACATCCCATAGGAAACCAGAATCACCAAGATCAGGAAGCACCAGGTCGTACCCGGCTCCTCCGGCGTAAGGACCTGTCGGCAACAGGAACTCTGCTGGCAACATGCCCGACCAGTCGAACAGGTTAAACACCATGCCGTAGGAGTAGCTCACCCCCAAATCCTCCACGACGATCTTTGTGGTCTGCGTCCCACCGGTGCCGGCTTCCCAAGTCAACTCGCCCACTACATTGATGTGATCGTGATCACCCGTAGTTTCGAACACGAGGTGACCGGCATTCTCTGCCAGCTCTGCAACGGAGTACTGACTCAGATCGGCAATGCCCGTGGCTCCCCGAATCTGCATCACCACACTGTTTGGCGTGGCAGTGGGGCCTGCTTTGACGATCAGCCCGTTCTCAAACACCAGCTTGCCGATTTGATTGCCGCTGATTTCGCCAGGACGGATGCTTCCGGAATTGAGAGTGGTGGTCCAAACATTGCCATTGCCTGCAAGCACTGCGGAGTTGTTCACGGCGACATTGCCGCCACCCAAGTTGGATCCAGTGAGCAATTCCACCGATCCGCCATTGATGTTGATGCCGCCGTTCGCATTAACCAAACCGCCAACCTTTAAGAGACCACTCCCATTCTTATCAAGCACCGTCGCCCCGCCGTTAAACTGCCCGAGATTCCTCAACGTGCCGGAGTTGAGGACAAAGTTAATCATCGCGGTGGAAGCCCCAATCGACCGACCTGACATGTCCAACTCACCTCCGTCGAGCGTGACCGTTACCGATACCGCACCTGCGTTGAGCCCGGCCCCAGAGGTGTTCCCGCGCACGATGTTGCCCGACATCGTCACCTTCCCGCCCGTGATGTTGATGTGAGCCACAGACTGCGGAGTGTTCCCGGTACTCGTTGCTGTGTTGGCTCCCATCACCACCGAGTTGTTGCTGGTCTGCCCTACCGTCACCTCTCCTCCCGAGATGTTGACGATCCCCGTCACCACTGGTGCCGGGTTCAGTGAAGCGTCATACGATCCTGCAACCGAAGCCAGCGAAAGGATGCCGTTGTCAATGATCACCACACCGCCTCCAATGTCCATCGTGCTGGTAACGTTTCGAGACTGGCTCGCTCCCGTCGTCGTGGACCCTCCAGTTCTGCCGGACAACGTGAGACTGGTCATTTGGAGCCTGCCCGTATCAAAAGCAAAGTAGTTGGTATAAGCATTCAAGCGGTTCTGGGTGCCGATGATGGTGGTGCCAAAAAGCAGGTCCACACTGTGCCCCCGGACGTCGAAAAGATTGCCGTCGCCACCCGCGCCAGTACCGCCGCCGGCCGAAGCCATGCTAAAGGCAGCCCGTGAGGTGTCACCAGTGGTGCCGCGCACGCGCAAGGTGCCGGTTGTGTCAGCCGCATCGAAGCGGATGGCCCCCATGTCACGGTTGCCAGTCCCAATGTTGATGGCGTTGACGTAGAACTCGTTCTTAACGCTGCCCAAGATGACGGTGTTCACCTGGCCGGCGAGACCGCTGTGCACCCCGCCATCCCCCACTGCAAGGGTGGCCGCAGTGATTTCTGTCTCCTTTGCCAGGGTCAGTGTGCTCCACCGGTTGCTGACGTTGTTGGAGTTGGATGGGTTCACCCTGAAAACCCCATTGGTGGAGTTCAAGGTGACCGTCATCTTCGCGAGATCACCGAAATCAGCGACCGCCCGGTTTGCCTGTCCGCTTCCGGTATTCACCCCTCCAACCTGGAAGAGCGAACCGCTAGCCGTGTTGTTCACTTCAAACTCCCCATCCCCGCTGGCTTTGAACAACGTGGTCGTCGCTGCCGCCGCATTGCTACCAATGGCCACGGCACCGTTGATGACGAGTTTTTGACCGGCACCGATCATCAGTTCATTCGTGTTGGCATCAGAGTTGGTCTGTACCACCATGCTCGAGAACTGCGCGCTCGCAGCGCTTAGGTCCAGTTTCCCGGACGTGGTGATGTTGTTTGCACTGCCAAACTGTAGCGCCCCAGACAGGCTCTGATTCACATTAAATTTCAGGACCCCTGCATTGATGTTGGTAACGCCGGTGTAGGTATTGACGGAATCAAACTCCAGCGTGCCTGTTCCTGTTTTGGTAAGTCCTCCGGCACCCGATCCGTCTGCAACGACGCCTGACAAACGCGCCGTAGTGGCCTGCACGTTGACGGTTCGCACAGCACCGTTGAGATTGAGATTGGTGGCCCAGTTCAGAAGGCCGTCCGCAGTGGCAGCATTGAGCACCAAGGCAGAAGGGTTGAACCCAAAAGTGCCCCAACTGGCCGTTCCGAGACTGACCGTCAAAGTGCCGCCGTAGGCGGAAAACCCTGAGGTTCCACCCGTCATGATGAACTGTCCGGCTCCCATGCCGATGGTCCTGGAAAAAGAACCATTCCCTTCCAGGATGCCACCGTTCAACTCCAGCATGGAACTGGTGGAGAACCCATTCGCAGAAGTGAAACGCAGCACCCCTTCTGAAATCAGGGTATCGCCTGTATGAGAACTGACTCCCGTCACCGTAACAAGCCCCGCAGTGGTTTTGACCACCTTCGACGTCCCGGTCAGATTCATTTCCACTGTCCCGCTCTGTAGATCAAATACGCTGCCATCGCTGGTCAATACGCCACTTCCGAGGATCTGGGCACTGGTCCCACTGAGTGTTACCCGACGCACGTTGGCGGAAAGTGTTTGCAGATCAAGACTGCCGCCGGACACAACCAGATCACCGGTGCCAATGGCCTGATTGACCGCTCCTCGCAGAACGCCTTCCAACACGGTGGTGGCGCCCGTGTAACTCGAAGCCGCCCCAAGCGTAAGGGTTCCGAGTCCCTTCTTGGTAAGTCCCCCATTCATTCCGGCCACATCCACCAGCGCGGTATTGACGACAACGTCAACGCCATTGGTGTCCACGGTACCGCCTGCGTCAGCCAGCGCGATGCCACCGGTGCGGTTCAATGCCCCGGCAATCCCTGTCTGCAGACGAAGCGTGCCGCCAGCAAACACGATGGCCGCAGTGCCGGATGAGCCCCCGATGCTCTCCCAGCCGTCGATCTCCAAGACCCCTTCGTTGAGAGTGGTGGTACCGCTGTAGGAATTGTTTCCCGTCAGGATCAAGGTCCCAATACCGGACTTGGTCAGAGCCGTGTTGCCCGCCGTGGAGTTGATCAGGTTCGAGGTGATGGTCACACCCGAAGCCGCGCTGTTCACCACATGAAAGATGAACTCATTGCCCACGTTGCCAACCGTCGGCCCCACTGTAATGTCCGAGAATCCGCTGAGCGTGATTCCCTGTGGGGAGGCCAGTTCTGCAAAGGTGGCATTGGCTGAATCCACAGCCGTGAAAAGAAACGCGCCGCTGGTCACCACCAAACTGCCTGACCCCGTGACGATCGCGGCGGCTGTCGTTGAAGAATTGTCCAAAACGAGGGAATTGATCGTCTTGCCTGCAAGCCCGGAAAGATCCGTCGAAAAAGTCTCCCTCACGTTGGAGGCGGCCCCTGCTGCGGCAAAGGCACTGTACTCAGAGGTCAGATTCAACGGCCTGAAACCAATGCCCGCAACATAAGTGACAAATGAATTCCCCCGCTGGTTGTTGACGGTAGTGGACAGCAGGTTCCATCCCAAATCCTGCCCCACCGCCCATGGCACGATGCTGATCGTGCTGGAGAGTGCCGCGCCACCTCCACCAATATGGTTGTTGGTGGTGAAGGCCGATTCCGCCGCCGTCGCCAGCCTGAAAAAGGTTCGTCCAACAACGGTGGACGACGTCCCAAGGTTCGTACCGCGAACGTTGAATGTCGCGTAGTTGTTCCGGGCGACGGACGCCACAGTAATCTGCGCCAGACTGCTGGTATTCGCGACATTGGTCGAGGCTTCCAGAGTGCTGTATGAAGAGCCCGAATCCAGGGTGACAGCCCCCACCGTTTCCGTTCGTCCGCCATTCTGATCAGTGCGTTTCCACAGGCCCCGATACGGAAGGGCGGTGCCACTCAGACCGTTGGCACTGTTCATCACGATCGCAGCGGTATCCCCCACGCGACTGGGAGCGCTCGATGAGCCGTTGTTGTCGATTAGAAGACCGCCCCCGGAATTTAACTTCCACAGCGTGGCGTTTGTCATGTTCGCGATGCCATTGCCCGTCAAGCTTACCAATCCCTGGTTCACCTCCACAGTCCCGGTGAAGCCAGTGTGCGACACTGTGTTCAGGGTGAGGTTCGTTGAACCCAGCTTCACAATGGTTCCGGCCCCGGAAAAGCGCCCACTGAAGGTTGAACCGTTGTTCAGTGTCAACGTCTGGCCATTGAGCATAACCACCCCACCGTCCGTACCGCCTCCAGTGAGGGAACCGATCGTCTCATCGGCGAGCAGGTTCAATGTCACTCCCGTGACAGCATCGAGATTGACCACCGACGAATCGCCAATGGCATTGCCGCCGTTGACAGTGAGCGTCCCCTTGTTGACGTAGGTCGAGCCCGAATAGGAGTTCGAAGCCGAGTTGAGAATGAGCTCGCCCTCGCCCGCCTTCGTAATCGAGCTGCTACCACTGATGAGTGAGGAGATGGTCAGTGCAGCGCTCGTGTTGAACTGGTGAATGAAAAAGGCATTACCTGCGGAAGTCAGCCTGCCTCCAGAGATGGAATTCCCCCCAGCCGAGGCTACGCTGACAATACCGCCGCTGGTAATATCAAGCGTGTCCGTAATCTGGAAAGCAGAGCCCGCACTCTGAAAGACAAGGCTGTTAATCTTGGCCAAACTGAGCGTCGAGCCAGAGTAGCCTGAAGCATCGGTGACATTCTCATCCGTTGCCCAAGTGGACACGTCATCCTTCGCCGCCGCTGCTGCCGCCACGATGTTCCCGTTGGCGTCCACGGTGGCAAACTTGGAGCTGTTGAACGTTGCCCAGCCACCCAGAATGCCGTTTGTAACCACCCACCCAGTGGTGTTCACAGATGCATTGGCCCCGGTGATGACAACATCCAGAGACCGACCCGCCGCCGTCGAGGTCAGGGCCCCGAGCGACAAGATCATACCAGGACTGCCACTGTCGTTGACAAGAATGCGGTTGGCTCCCTGCCCTACCGTATATCCCGCCGCCGATTGGGTTACCGCATTGGAGGCATTGCCGACCAGTTCCAAGGTGCCTCCATTCATCGCGAGCGCTCCGGCGCTGGCGATTTTCGATGCCGTATTGGAGCGGTAATCGAGCTTGAGCACCCCTTCCGAAACAGTAGTGGTCCCCGAGTATGAATTGGTGCCAGACAGCACCAGCGTCCCGTTGCGCGTTTTGGTGATGCCTGGTGAGCCCGTGCCATTGATGATGCTCGCGCTGACGACCAACTCCTCATCCGTGCCATCTGAGGGTCTCACATCAAAGGTCCTGGTCGTGCCATTCAGGCTCAACGAGCCCGTACCCTCGATGGTAGCCGTGCCTGTAACACCGCTGTTCGCAGCATAGACCACCAACCCCGTGAGATTATAGACCACTCCCGCTCCATCAAGTTTCAGCGTGGCCTCGCTGCCAGCCACGGCGGTGTTCGAGAATACCAGAGAGTTGGTCGAGGTCTGCCCACCCATGCTGGCCCTGAGTTCCAGGGTGCCGTTATTGAGTCGAAGCTCGTTGGTAAACGTCGGAGTCGTCAGCACAATCACCGACCCGGCCCCATCCAGCCGGAAGGCACTGGATTGGGTCGTGCCGTTTGCGATGACACCACTGATGGTGGCGGTGGATCCGGCCGCGACGTTGAAAATCATCGTCCGGGCTGAAGTGGTGCTCTCGGTGAGGGTAATGTTGTTAAAGAAGACACCCCCGGTGTTGGTGATGGTGATGGTACGGTCAGCCAGGGCCTGCCCAAAGGTGTTGCTGAATGTGATAACACCTGTGCCAGCCAGAGTCAGATTCGCCGCGAGCGGGGTGAGACTGCTGATGGTAAGATCCCCCCCTCCGACATTGGAGATAGTGGAGGACGCGCTGAGCGTGATGGTCCCGCTATACGCACTGGCCGTGGTGCCGATGTACTGGAGACTGCCTCCGCCCAGAGTCACCGCATTGCCGCCGGTGCCCCCCAAATTCTCATTTTGGGAGAACTGCAGGATTCCCGCAGATACGGTCAAGGCTCCTTCGAAGGTATTGACCCCACGCAGTTCCAGCGTACCCGCACCGGTCTTCGTGAGCGCTGAAGCTCCGGTGCCGCTCAGCACACCGGAAAGCACGGCCTTGTCAGCCGTAGAGGAAGTATTGTCCAGCACCTGGACGGTGCGAACAGCGCCGTTCAAGTCAATGCTGTTCACAAGCTCTACAACATTGTCCGATCCCGTGGAGCCAAACAACAGCTGTCCGGTGCCATTCACAAACTCGGTGTTTGCATCCCAGACCAGCTGCAATCCACTGCTCAACGTAACGGTAAGCTGCCCCCCGTTGGCAGAAAAGCCCCCGTGGGTCCCCACCCCCCAGCGGACCTGTCCATTCCCTGAACCAATATCGACATTGAGAGCTCCGCTTCTCTCATACACACCGCCATTTAGGATCAAATTGCCCGTGCCCACATTGCCGCGAATGGCTCCGGCGCTGATGGTCGTCAATCCACCGTAGGTGTTGGTTCCAGACAGGACCAAGATTCCTGCCCCCAACTTGGTAAGTGTACCCGTCCCAGAAATGTCCCCTGCGAAGGTTGAGAGGTTGGAACGGTTAAACTCCAAAGCCGCATTGTTGAGGATGTTCCCCAGAAGGGAACCAGTCGTCCCTCCCGAGCCCACTCTGATCGCGCCAGCGTTGATGGTCGTGCCACCTGTGTAGGTGTTGTCACCACTCAAGATGAGCATCCGGGCACCCTCTTTAACGATTCCACCATTCTCGATGATGGTTTCGATCGTCGCGTCTGTATCAACCGCATTCGATCCCGTGGAGGTTGTCGCCACCGTAATGGTGCGAACACCACCGCCCAGATCCAGATACCCGGTATTCGGCGCGGCGGTGCCGTCAGTCCCAGTGCCAGTAATCAGAATGTCACGAGCACTATTCCCCGTAGTCGCACTGCGGTTGTTGTTGAAATTGATGTTGCCGTTGACGATCAACCTGCCTCCAGTCCCCGTCAGGACCTGCGCACCAGCCCCGGTGACCGTGGTGAGGGTCAGCCCACCAATCGTTTCGGTGAACCCGTTGAGCTGAAAGTTGCTGTAGTTGGAGGTGCTGGTGCTGTTTACGGAAACCGTCGCCGTATCGGCAAGCTGTTCGTCGGCCCTCAGAATGGTGGTGACAACCCCACTCGTAGAATTGATGACCAAGTTGCCCGCGATGGCATTCACGCCCGCAGATTTTGCCAGTTCCAGAGTGCCCGCCGAGACTGTAAAGTCCGCTGACAGGGTGTTGGCGGTTGAGCCCGCCAGTCGAAGCGTCCCCGTGCTGGTTTTGGCCACCGCGACAGAACCGGACAGCACGGAGTTGATGATGGCAGTCCGGCTGGCAGCAACAGAGATATTTCCTGCGGTGGTCCAGTTCAAGGTGCCACCGTCCAAGGTCACAGCCCCATCCTCAAACGTCAGGCCTGCGATGCTATGCGTCCCTGCAACAGTCACGGTGTAGGTCCCCGTGGCATCGGTTCCAGCAGAGAAGAAAGCTGCATTTCCCGCCGCCCAGGCAGCCACCGCACCTGTTCCCGCGCTGCTGGTGTTCCACCGGGCGGTCGCCGCATCCCATGTGCCTGAGGGCGAGGTGCCACCTGCACCGGTCGTCGTCCCATTTGTATCCCAATACACGTTGGCGCTGAAGCCCTTCGGTGCCGCAAGCACCATCACCAGCCACGACGCTATAACGGAAAACTTGTGAAACATGGGGATCAGAAAACTAGAGGTGCCTGAGGAGCCTCCGGGTTGAGGATTTCCCTTTTTTGGCAAAGTCTGCCAAAAACATGACCGGATGTGAATAAAATCCTCACTCTAGGAGTGACTTTGTACATCCTAGCCTCTAAGCCTATCCTTTAGACCCCCTCCCTGCCATTTCTCCCTATTTGCACTTTTTGTTCCCCCGGAATGCTGTGGTGCACTATGGTTCACCATGGCCGAAATCGGAAAATTCAACTTCCTGCGCGTAGTGCGGCAGGCATCCCAGGGGCTCTATCTTGACGGGGGGGCCTATGGCGAAATCCTACTGCCCCGCCGGTATGCTCCGCCCTCGGTCATCCCGGGAAGTGACGTTGAGGTCTTCATCTACTCCGATTCTGAGGACCGCCTTGTGGCCACGACTGAGACTCCGCACGCCGTGGTGGGTGAGTTTGCCTGCCTAAAGGTGCTGGGGTTCAATCACCGCATCGGAGCCTTCCTCGATCTGGGGCTTAGCAAGGACCTCCTGCTGCCCATGAGTGAGCAAAATGGCCACGTGGCACCTGGGGATCGCATCATCGTTTATCTCATGCTGGATGAGCGCAGCGACCGTCTGGTGGCTTCCATGAAGCTTAACCGCCACATCAACCGGACCAAGCCCCTCTATCAGGACGGCGAGGCCGTGGATTTGCTCATCGCGGACGAGACCCCGCTGGGCTTCAATGCCATCGTGGAAAACGCCCACTGGGGCCTCCTCTACCATTCGGATCTCAACGCCGCCCTTCAACCCGGCCAGCGCATGCAGGGCTATGTGAAAACGGTGCGCCCAGACGGCAAAATCGACCTCCGGCTTGATGACACGGGCTATCAGCGGATCTCCCCGCTCACGCAGAAGATCCTCGACAAGCTCAAAGAAAGCGGCGGCCACCTCGACCTGGATGACTCCAGCCCACCGGAAGCGATACGCTATGCCTTTGGGGTCTCCAAGAAGTCCTTCAAGCAGGCCATTGGGGCTCTCCTTCGCGAGGGACGGATCCGCTTTGAACACGGCGGTGTGCAACTGGTGGACGTGGACTGAGCCACTCCCCACGCCCAATCCCTACAAGCCCAAATAAAACGGCTGCCGGCATCCTTCGACACCGGCAGCCGCTGATAATGTCTAACGTCTAACTCCTCACTTCGCAAACCGCGCGTCCTGCGGATTTCCCGCCGACAGGATGTAGGCCACCAGATCCAGCACCTCATCGGGGTTCAAGGTGTTAATCAACCCTGGAGGCATCATGCTCACCGCATAGGGCTTTTTCTCCTTGATCTCCTCGTTCTTGATCTTCGTCAGCTGCGTGGGGGCAAACGGATTCATCATCACCATGGTGACGCCATTCTCCTCACCCACCGCTCGGCCAATGATCATGCTGCCATCCGTGCGGATGATCTGATGACTGTCGTATTGGTCGGAGATGACCTTGCTGGGATCGATGATGTTTTCCAGCAAATCGCGCAAGGTATAACGGTTGCCAGAGCCCGTGATGTCCGGCCCGATGCTGCCGCCGTCGCCGTTGAAGCGGTGGCAGGTGAGGCACATGGTGGAGTTGAACATGGCTTTGCCATTCTCGTAGCTGCGGTTTTTCAAGCCTCCCTGTGCGAGCTTGAGCACGTCTTCGATGGTGTAGGCCTTGCCCGGCCCTTTGGGTGCCACGTAGTTTGCCACCGTCTGGGCATCGGACTTGCTGGAGAGCTGGTCCAGTGCGGCGCGATCCGCATCCGGCACGAAGTTCGCCAGCGCTTCCTGGCGGGTATTTTCAATGAACCCCTTGAAGCTGTTTCCGCCCTTCCACTGACGGGCGCGGGGAAACCAGGAGAAATAGGTCTGCCGCAGTTCCGGTGTCCAGCCCAGGCGCGCATTGCGCAGGGCAAACATGTACGAGATCTGCTGGCGATTGGGCTGGCTGGAGTGCACGTCACCGGCAGCGCGGGCATAGCCGGAGTTGCGCGCCAGCAGCTCCTCAGAGGCGAGTTGGCCGCTTTCATCTTTGGCCGTGGCCATGAGTCCCAGCGTCTTGGCCACCACCTGCTTGGAGTCCAGGAAGATGAGGATCTGGCTCAACTCCTGATTGGCCGCATTGCTCTTCTGGGGGAACAGCGGCTCCAGCTTCTCTGCCAGTTTCAGGCACACATCGGGTGCCGGTTTGCCAAAGCGCACCAACGCCAGCTGCCAGGCCCGCAGGAGTTGCAACTGGTGCTCCTGGTCGAGACTGTTGTAGTCAATCGTGGCCAGCGATTCCAGGACCGGAGACTGGTGGCTCTTGTTGCCAACACGGCTCAAGGCAATGAGCGCCTCGATGCGACCCTGCACATTGGATTCCATGATCGCTTTCTTGTCCCAGAGGTCCACCGGCTGCTTCTCGATTGCCACCCGGGCGGCGTAGCGCACAAACCGGTCTGGATGAGAAAGGTGGGGCCAGGCCTGGCCAATCGCATCGGGATGACTCCCATCCACGTGAAACTTTTCAAGCTGACGCCGCAACTGCATCTCCTGTGTGGGGGCAAGTGGACCGACCTTCGCCGTGGACTCCTTGCCCACGTAGGTCACACGATAGAGCGCGCTCTGGGTGCGACGCCCTCCCACTGCGAAGTACATGGCACCATCTTGCGGATGAATGAGCACATCTGTCAGTGGGAGTGGTTTGCCGCTCACAAACTCTTCCTTCACGCTCTCGTAGGTGCCTCCCTTGGGCGTGCTGTGAATGGCGTACATGGTGCCGTAAGTCCAGTCCGCCGCATAGATGGCGTGCTGGTACTTCGCGGGGAAGCTGGCACCCGTGCCCGCGGCGACGCCGGTGGGGCTGCCGGGACCGATGTCCACCGTGGCAGGCAGGCTGTCTGGGTAGTACGTGGGCCATTTCCCTGAACCACTCCTCCAGCCGTAGTCGGCACCGCTCACGCAATGATTGATGCGGGTAGGCCGGTACCAGGGGCTGCCCAGGTCCCACTCCATGTCGGCGTCAAAGGTAAAAAGATCCCCCGCATCGTTGAAGGCCAGGTCAAACTGGTTGCGGAAGCCATAGCAGAACAGTTCCACCGATTTGCCCTCTGGATCCGTCCTGGCAATGTAGCCGCCAGGAGCCAGGATGCCGCGAGCATGGCCGTTGGCATCCCACATGCGGGGCAGGATGTGATCCTCCCCCCAGGCCCGGGCTGCGCGGGAGAACTCCATGTTCACTGGCAGCTGAGTGTGATTCCCACAGTCAATGTAGAATGACTTGCCATCGGGGCTCAAGGCGATGGTGTGGGGTCCATGTTCGCCACCGCCCTTGATAGCGCGCAGGAGTTGCGGTTCGGCAAACTGGCCCTTGCCCAGATCTTTCAGGCGATAGAGACCGCTCTCACGCCCCTGGTTCTGGGGAGCGCCCTTTTCATTCACCATCACATAGAGGCTGTCGAACGCGTAGAGCAGCCCGTGCGCCCCGCCGATCTTCAAGTCCAGTGTCTCAACTTTGGCCTGGGCATTGGACTCCACCGGGGGCAATGTCACGCGATAGATGCCACCATACTGGTCGCCGACCAGCATCCGCCCCTGCGGATCTGTCGTCATGCTCACCCAGGAGCCTTGATCGGCCTTCGGCACGGTGTAGAGCAGATTTACCTTGAACCCTGGCAGTACTGCAATGTCCTTCGGATCCGTCGCCGTACCCGGCGCATTGTTGGCACCGGCCCCCTTGCCTCCTTTGCCAAACACATCCCCCCAGGGGCCCGCCCCGTACTTGGCCACCGTGACGGCAGGCTTCCAGTCCGTGGTGTTTTCTGCCGCGACCTCCCAGCCGTTCCCTGTTTCCACCACCGTCTTCTTTCCATCACTGCCTTCCACGGTCAGCACGGCCACCAGACCGGCCATACCCCCTTCGTTGGAGGCCTTGATCACCAACTCGTTCGAGCCCGGCTTGAGCGAGGCTTTCACATCTGCCTGGCTCGGCTCCTGCCAGTCCGGGTTCACCAGCACCTGCTTGCCATTGAGGAAGGCAGTGGCCCCGTTGTCACAGGTCAGTTTCAGAATGGCGGACTTGGCATCGCCAGCCACCTCGAAAGTTTTGCGGAAGGAGGGTTTCTCCTTGTCCACGGCCTTGGTGGAGGCCCAGATCCACTGGGGTTCGGCGGGTAACGAGCTGGCGGCCAGGGAGCACACCAGGGATGCAAAGAGGAAACGACAACAGGACATGGTGGGACAATACGGGAAACTCGGGGCAAATTTAAACTCTCAATTTGCACAGAACGTCACGCGTTCGCGTGGAGCATCTCCCTAGCGGCCCCAACCTCCAGACCTACGCACTGCCCTTCGGCACATTTTCGGGGCATTTTTCCCGATTCGCTGTACCTTCCCAGCCCCCCATTCCGCGCTCCTGACCCATGCCTGCGATCCGTTATCCCGCTGATCTTCCCATCACGGCCCGCCGAGAGGAAATTCTCGCGACCATTCGCAGCCATCAGGTGGTGGTGCTGGCCGGGGAGACCGGCTCTGGCAAAACCACCCAGTTGCCCAAGATGTGTCTGGAAGCGATGCCTGAGGGCACGCGCGGCCAGATCGGCTGCACCCAGCCCCGCCGCGTGGCCGCCATGAGCGTGTCCCGCCGTGTGGCGGAGGAGCTGGGCGTCCAGTGGGGCCGGGAGGTGGGGTGCAAGATGCGTTTCAACGACGACACCAGTCGGGACACCCGCATCAAATTCATGACAGACGGCATCCTGCTGGCGGAGATCCAGTCCGATCCCCTGCTGCGGAACTATGCGATGCTCATTCTGGATGAGGCCCATGAGCGCTCGCTCAACATCGATTTCCTCCTGGGCTACCTTCAGGGCCTGCTGAAAAAGCGGCCCGACCTCAAGGTGCTCATCACCTCCGCGACGATCGACACGGAGGCCTTTTCCAAGGCCTTTGGCAACGCCCCCATCATCGAGGTCTCCGGCCGCATGTACCCGGTGGACATTCGCTACGCCCCGGTCGAGGCCGGCGACGACGATCTCAGCCTGCTGGAGGCGGCGGTCAATGCGGTGGAAGACGCCCTCATCGAGTCTGAGAACGGTGACGTTCTCGTCTTCATGCCCACAGAGCGCGACATCCGGGAGACGCGCGACCTTCTGGACGGCCGGCTCGGCCGTGGCATTGAGGTCCTGGCCCTCTTCGGCCGCATGCCCGCGGCGGAGCAGCAGCGCATCTTTGCCCCCGGGCCGAAGCGCCGCGTGGTCATCGCCACGAACGTGGCCGAGACCTCCATCACCATCCCGCGCATCCGCTATGTGGTGGACACCGGGCTGGCCCGCATCAGCCGGTACAATCCTCGAACCCGCACCAAGCGATTGCCGGTGGAGGAGGTCTCCCAGAGCAGCGCCAACCAGCGCGCCGGTCGTGCCGGTCGTATCCAGGACGGCATCTGCATCCGCCTGTATTCGCAGGAGGACTTTGAGAAGCGGCCGAAGTTCACCCAGCCGGAGATCCAGCGGGCGAACCTCGCCGAGGTCATCCTGCGCATGAAGGCCTTTCGCCTCGGCGAGATCGAAAGTTTCCCCTTCATCAACCCGCCCGTGTCTGCCGCCATCCGCTCCGGCTACCAGCTCCTGCATGAGCTCGGAGCCTTGAGCGAGGTTCATGACATGACCCCCCTGGGCCGGGAGCTGGCCCGCCTGCCACTCGATCCCACACTGGGTCGCATGCTACTACAGGCCCGCAAGGAAGGTGCCCTGGCAGAGATGCTGGTCATCGCTGCTGGCCTCAGCGTCCCCGACCCACGCGAACGCCCTGAGGAAGCCAAAGAGCAGGCTGCTGCCGCACACAAGGCCTTCACCTGCCCGGACTCAGACTTCCTCACGCTCTTGCGCATCTGGCAGGCCGCACCGGACGTGGAAAACCGCAGCAACAACGCCCTGCGAAAGTTCTGCAAGAGCAACTTCCTCTCCCTGACCCGCATGCGGGAGTGGCGGGACATCTGGCGTCAGCTTAGCGATACTCTCGATGACGAGGGGGAGCCTCTCCCCAAGCTGGAGGATCGCACCGCCAGCCATGACGACGCTGTGCATCGCAGCATTCTGGCGGGCCAGCTGGGCAACATCGCCCTGCGGGAGGAGCGCAATCTCTACAAGGCCGCGGGCAACCGTCAGGTCATGGTCTTCCCGGGCTCGTGCCTCTATGAACGCCGGGAGAAGAAGCCCGGGAAACCTGGCACGGAAAAATCAAAACAACCTCTGTGGATGGTGGCGGGAGAGATCGTGCAGACCTCTCAGTTGTTTGCGCGAACTCTGGCCAAAATCGATCCCGCCTGGGTGGCGGACATCGGCTCCCACCTCTGCCAGCACAAGTACAGCGAGCCCCACTGGCATGGCCGCTCTGGCCGCGTCCTCGTGACCCAGCGCACCCTCGTGCACGGACTTGAGGTGATGAAGCAGTCGATTGATTTTGGCAAGGTGGATCCCGTGGGAGCCACCCAGCTCTTCATCCGCGGAGCCCTGCTGCATGGCGAGTCCCAGCTCCCCCACCGCTTCTTCCAACACAACCGGAAGCTGCGTGACAAGATCGAGACCACGCTCACCCGCGTTCGCAGCCAGCGGGTGTACGACATCGAAGAGGCCCTTTTCAGATACTATGAGGCACGCATCCAGGACGTGTCCTCCGTTCACGATCTGAACCGCCTGGTGAATGATCGCATCCGCACGGAGCCAGATTTTCTCTGTGCCCGGGAGGTGGATCTCACTGGCGGTGATGAGCTGACGTTCGACATAGCGTTGTTCCCTGACCGGGTGGATCTGGGCAACTCGGTCCTGCCCGTGAGCTATGCTTATACTCCGGGCAAGGAGGAGGACGGCGTCACTGTTCAGGTCCCCCTGCCCGTGGCCGAACATCTCACCTCCGGACAGATCCAGTGGATGGTGCCCGGTCTCCGTGAGGAGCAGATCAATGTGCTCCTGCGCGCCCTCCCCAAAGTCGTGCGCCGCCAGCTCATGCCCATCGATCCCAAAGTCCGCGAGATCGCCCGCGAGTTTGATCCCGGCCGCGGTGACTTCCTCGAAGCACTTGCCCGCTTTATCGGCATCAAGTACCGCGTGGAGGTGAAGGCCTCCGACTGGCCCGCCCAGAGCATACCCGCCCACCTGCAACCACGCGTGGAGGTGGTGGATCAGAAAAAGCAGACGGTCATCACCGCCCGCGATCTCGAGACCATCAAGGCCACGGTCAAGAAGCAGGAGGTGAAGTCCGACGCCTGGGACCGGATGGTTCGCAGTGTGGAACGCTATGCCCTGAGCTCCTGGTCATTCGGCGACCTTCCAGAATCATTGGTGGTCGAGGAAATCAACGGAACTCCCGTCCTCGGCTATCCCGGCCTGATGCTACGCGATGGAGAAGTGGACGTTCGCCTCTTCCGCAAAAAGGAAGAAGCAGTGAGATCCAGCCCTCCCGCAATCCGGAAGCTGGCAGAAGCCGCCCTTGGCAAAGACATCGCCTGGTTGTGGAAGGAACTGCGGAATCTGGGCGGCGGCTCCGTGTACAAGGCTCCTGCCAATTTCCAGGCCGCCCTGTCCTCCTTCGATCTCACAGGAACCAAACCCACTCCGCTGGAATCAGGAGACCTGCTTCAGCAGCAGGCACAGGAACACATTCTCCAGCACGCGCTCCGGCTGGAGCCAGTGCTTCCTCTGACGACAAAACGTTTCAACCAACTCTGCGAGAACGTTCGCAAGGAACTTCCGACCTACGCCCACAAAGTGCGTGATCTGGTCAAGCAGGTGCAAGACCTGAAGCAAAAGCTCCTTCAGTCCCCAAAAAAATATCCCGGCATGGAGAAGGATGTAGCCCGGTTAACACCCCCTGGTCTGCTGGCAAAAACACCCCATCAGCAACTACTCCAACTTCCCCGCTTCTTGAAAGCCATTCAAGTGCGGGCAGAGCGGGCCAGCATCAACCCTGCCAAGGATGCAGACAAAGCCGACCTCATCGCCGACTACGACAACTGGGAACGCTACGTGGCAGAAGCTGACCACGAAACCTTCCGGTGGATGCTGGAAGAGTATCGCGTCTCCGTCTTCGCCCAGGAACTCGGCACCGCCCAGCCTGTGTCAGCAAAGCGGTTGGAAGCGATGATGAGTTAGGTGAGAGCGTGCGGCTTAATGAACCACAGAGGAATGAAACTGAGATTTAGACAGAATTAACAGAATTTACGGAATTAGCGTTCAGCTTCCGAAGGATCGTTTCAGAGTTCCCCTATTCTCAGTAGAATCCTAATTCCGTTAATTTTGTTAATTCTGTCCAAGAAAAGTCACTCCACGTGGATGGCAGGGCACAGACAGTGGTGAGCAGAAGAAAAAAGGTGGATGCATTCATAGACGATCAATACAGACCCACCAGGCCTTTCCGCCAAGCCCGACTTGCTCCGGAATGGCCGCGAATTGCCATTCGTGGCCGCGTCGATTATTTCCTGAATTCTCAAGGCCCCTTCAAAGGGCGAATCGACGCCCCGTCCACCCATGCTGGAGGAATCAAGATTTGTCGGGGCACCTCCGGCACGCCCCGCTCATGATGGAGCAACTGGGTGGCCACCAGGTCCACTGCTGCACTGGCCACGTGCTCCCGCCGCTGATGAATGCCCGCCATCCCACTCATGGCGTCCGTCCAGTCATGCACCACAAGGCCAATATCCTCCGGCACCCTGAGCCCCAGCTTCTTTAACCACCCGGGCACATGGGTGTCGAAGCTGATGATCGCGTCAGGGCGGTGGGTGTTTACCCAACTGGAGAATATCTCTCCGCACTTGCGCAGGTCGTTGTGAGGAAACAACAGCAGGGGCACCCGGTTCTTCTTGGGCACTCCCTCCTGGTAGTGGAGCATGGCCCCGCTATAGGCACTTTCCGCCCTCTTGTCCACCCACTGCGTGATGGCCAGGCCGATGCGCTTGTAGCCCCGGGCGTTGAGTTCATCCGTCGCCCGATGAATTCCCAGCGTCATGTTCCCAGCAGACCGATGCAGGGATGGCTCCCGAAGCCCATACCCGAATGTCGCAGCGGAGAACCGGGAGAAGTCGAACTGCGCACATTTCATTTGGGATGACTGCGGAGAAATGATGATCCCCTCGATGCCGCGAGCCTGCAGGATATCCGCCAGCCGCCCCGGCGTCATGCCATCCCGTCCCAGCCAAAACTCCTCTGCATGGTAGCCATGCTGCTCGGCCCGTTTCTGGATGTCCTTGATCGACACATACTGATAGGCCGGGTCGTGCAGTTCATCCTGGGGGAGCGACTCCCGGATCACGGCAATCACCGCTCGCACTTTCGAGTCTTTCCGTCCCCGCACGAGGTGCATCATCCGCGTGAGATGCGCATCCGGCTGGTAGTTCAACTGCCGCGCCACCTCCATCACCGTCTCCCGGGTCTTCATGGAGACCTTGGGCGAATTGTGCAGCACACGCGAGACCGTCATCGCCGACACCCCAGCAGCGCGGGCCACATCCTGCAAACTCACCTTCGGTGGTGCATCACCATCCCCTGTCGCAGTGACCACTGCGACAGGAGTTGAACTTGGAACTGGGGTCCCTCGACTTGGCATGAACGAAAAGCAGCCTTGAATGTTACGATAACCTGGGGGCAGAAGTCACTACGTCGCCCAGGTCAAAACCCTTTCCTGACGACGAGGCAAGGGCGCGCAAATCATCTGCCAGAAAGAACGGAGAAAACTCACCAGAGAGGTGGACCGACCCTGACCTTTTGAGTGCATGGGGGGGGGACCGCCGCTTTGGCGGCCCAGGTGACGTCTTCCGTTGAATGATTGTGAAGCGGCACACTGGCCCACCCAGCCACGCGCCAGCGTCTTGGAGATCGTCTGGTGGCTCGAAGCTGCCAAGCGGGAGCCATCCAATGCGCTCGCTTCTCCCCAGCTTCCATCCCACGGTACAAGGAACTCACAGTACCGACAAAGCGACGCATTCCAGCCTGCCTTGGCATCCATCCGCCGCGACGACTCCGCTTCTGCTCAACTGCCCCCAACGCCGCCGTAGTTGTCGAAGTAGGGAGAACCAACCAACCGCGGGCGTTTGGAGTGGATGCCAAGGAACCACCTTGAGGCGGCCACCCCAGATCGAAGCTGATCCCCAGCGGGGATCTCTAACACAGCCCAACGTTGGACGAGCCCTAAGCGAGTCAACGTTGGGTACCTCCCAGGACGATGATCAGGTGGGAAGGCCGACAGCATCTGCTTTCTCCCCACCGCCATCAACACCCCCACGTCAGCCGGACCTGATGTCATGCGCTGACTGACGTTTGCGGCAAGATGCCGCAAACAGCACGCAGGATGCGTGCGCTCCCCGAGCTTCCCGGGCACAGGCCATCTGAAGCCTGTCAGTCCATGCTTCACCCCCCAGGTTCCTTGGCAGGCACTAACTGAAACGTCTGCGGCATGATTCTCGCCTTCGAACACCAACTACCCAGCGCTCCGCCTCCAACCGGCCGAGCGGACACCTTGGACTCTTGCCCCTCTCCCAGCCACATCACCAAAGACCGTGAAATTGGTGCCTCCTTACGTCCACAACTACACCGGGATTGAGACTGGCAGAAAAAAGGGAAACCCCAGAGCTGTTGTTTGCTGAGGCAGCCTGGAAAAGCCTGGTCACCGAAGAGGTCGAACAGCCTTCCCGGAAGTTGTTCTCGCATCTCCAAATGTACCCGAGAGCCGGGACGGCTCTTCTACCCCATCACCAGAGCCGCCAAAGCGGTGTCGAGCCACCGACACTCCAGGACGCTGGCGCGAAGATGGATGAGCCAGCGAAAAATGACCATCCTTCATGCTGCGGACATGGCTCCAGCGCGGGCATCGTCGCGAAGCGTCCTGGAGTGCGTGCGGCTCGACGCCGCTTTCGCCGGCGGATGACAGGGACAACGAGGGTCATGGGCAGCCTGCTGATGATGCGGCCAAGCGGGGGCCGTTACGGGCACGCTGCCCCCCTGCTCCCATTCTCTGGTACGAGGAACTCACCAGAGCCGCCAAAGCGGCGGTTCCCGCACGCACTCCCAAAGATGCTTCGCATCCAGATGTTGTGGGTACGGTAGTAGCTTGAGAATCAAACAGCCTCCGATGTCACCCACTCCAGCGCTCTCGCCCCACCCCTGACCTCAGGTCTGATGTCTGGCGTCTGGCAGTCTGGTGTCCGTCCTCTCCCGCTTCGCGGGTCGCAGTACACAGACAAAAAAAGTCCCCGCCCTCTGGGTCGCAGAAGGCGGGGATTAACTCTGGCAACGATCTACTTTCACATGGCCTGTCGCCATACTATCATCGACGCTGAGGTGTTTCACTTCCGTGTTCGGGATGGGAACGGGTGGGGCCACCTCGCTGTGGTCACCAGACTTCTGTTTCGGTTGAGAGCTTCAAGCTCCATGTGAAACAGCCTGTCTGAAGACTTCAGCGCTTCAGCGGTTGCAGTTATAGGTTGGGCTGGCGGCCCTGCCGGAGCTGGGTTCCCTGAAAACTGAACAAGGACAAATTAAGAGTGGTTGAAAAAGAATCAAACATCAAGACGATCGGATGATTAGTAGTGTTGAGCTGAATCGATTACTCGACTTGCACCCACACCCTATCAACGTGGTAGTCTTCCACGATCCTTCAGGGAGAACTCATCTTGGGAGAGGCTTGGCGCTTAGATGCTTTCAGCGCTTATCCTTTCCGTACATAGCTGCCCAGCTGTGCCACTGACGTGACAACTGGAACACCAGAGGTACGTTACTTCCGGTCCTCTCGTACTAGGAAGTAAACCCCTCAATTCTCCAACGCCCACGGAGGATAGAGGACCGAACTGTCTCGCGACGTTCTGAACCCAGCTCGCGTGCCGCTTTAACCGGCGAACAGCCGGACCCTTGGGACCTTCTCCAGCCCCAGGATGCGACGAGCCGACATCGAGGTGCCAAACTTCATCGTCGATATGAACTCTTGGATGAAATCAGCCTGTTATCCCTAGCGTACCTTTTGTCCGTTAAGCGACGGCAATTCCACATTAAACCGCCGGATCACTTTGGCCTACTTTCGTATCTGCTCGACTTGTAGGTCTCACAGTTAGGCGTGCTTATGCCAATACACTCAACACGCGATTGCAAACCGCGCTGAGCACACCTTCGCGCTCCTCCGTTACTCTTTGGGAGGATACCGCCCCAGTAAAACTGACCGGCTGCCATGGTCTCATGCCCTTTATGGGGTTACAATTAGACTCGCCAATACCAAAGGGTGGTGTCTCACTTTTGGCTCTGCGGGACCCGAAAGTTCCGCTTCACAGCCTCCCACTTACTCTGAGCATTGAAATCAGCGAATCAGTGACAGCTTACAGTTAAGGTGCATAGGGTCTTTCCGTCCTTCCGCGGGTAGGCGGCATCTTCACCGCCACTACAAATTCACTGAGCCCCTCGTTGAGACAGCGGTCAACTCGTTACACGATTCGTGCAGGTCGGAACTTACCCGACAAGGAATTTCGCTACCTTAGGACCGTTATAGTTACGGCCGACATTCACGGGGACTTGGGTTCAAAGCTTCGCCCCGCTTTCGCGGGACTAACATCTTGCCTTAATCTTTCCGCATTGGTCACGTGTCACATCGTATACATAGACTTTCGTCTTCGCACAATGCTGTGTTTTTGATAAACAGTCGGTTGACCCCTTTCACTGCGACCCACCGAGGTGGGCATCCCTTCTTCCGAAGTTACGGGACTAGATTGCAGAGTTCCTTAACGAGGTTTCACTCTTGCGCCTTGGTATATTCTACCCATCCACCTGAGTCGGTTTCTAGTACGGGCGGCCCTGGGAACATCATGAAGCTTTTCTAGACGGATCATTTGGAAACGCGGTCAGGCCGAAGCCCTTCCTGCCAAGTCAATAAGGTCTGTTTCCTCCTTCTCCGTGGTCTAACATGACTTAACCAAAACCGGTGCAGGAATATTAACCTGCTTTCCATCGCCTGCGCCAGACGGCATCGGCTTAGGTCCCGACTAACCCTGGGACGAAAATCGTTGCCCAGGAAACCTTGGATTTACGGCGGGGTGGGATTTCACCACCCTTGTCGTTACTTATGTCTGCATCCTCACTTCTCAACACTCCACTTTCAGTCGCCATCCAGCTTCGATGCGTTGAGAACGCTCCTCTACCAAACCCCGGACCAAAATCCGGGGCATCCAGAGCTTCGGTATACCGCTTATCGCCAATCATTTTCGGCGCGAGATCTCTCGATGAGTCAGCTATTACGCACTGTTTAAATGGTGGCTGCTTCTAAGCCAACATCCTCACTGTCAAAGAAATCTCACTTCCTTTCCACTGAGCGGTATTTGGGCACCTTAGCTGCTGGGCTGGGTTGTTTCCCTTTCGACAATGAAGCTTATCCCCCACTGTCTTACTGCCATACTTCACCCCGGGGTATTCGGAGTTTGATTGAGTTTGGTAGGCGGGTGTGCCCCCTAGCTCATTCAGTGCTCTACCCCCCCGGGTCAGCATATGACGCTGCACCTAAATACATTTCGAGGAGAACCAGCTATTACGGGGTTTGATTAGCCTTTCACTCCTACCCACAACTCATCCGAGAACTTCTCAAGGTTCACCGGTTCGGCCTTCCACGTCGTATTACCAACGCTTCAGCCTGGCCATGGGTAGATCACCACCGCTTCGGGTTTGGCTCCTGTGACTATGACCGCCCTGTTCGGACTCGCTTTCGCTGCGCCTGCGTCCCAGAAGGACTTAGGCTCGCCACAAAAACCAACTCGCAGACTCATTAAGCAAAAGGCACGCCATCACCGGACAAGCCGGCTCTGACACCTTGTAAGCACATGGTTTCAGGTACTGTTTCACTCCGCTCACAGCGGTGCTTTTCACCTTTCCCTCGCGGTACTTGTTCACTGTCGGTCACCAGCTAGTATTTAGCCTTACGCCGTGGTCGGCGCCGATTCATGCGAAGTTTCACGTGTGTCGCATTACTCAGGAATTCCCTAGGCTGGATCAAAGTTTTCGGTTACGGGCCTTTCACCCTCTCTGGCGCAACTTTCCTGAAGCTTCACCTAACTCGATCCAATGCCACGTCGGGCTCCTACAACCCCGGAGGCAAAGCCTCCGGTTTGGGCTGTTCCGCTTTCGTTCGCCACTACTGACGGAATCACATTCGTTTTCTTTTCCTCAGGGTACTGAGATGTTTCACTTCCCCTGGTATGGCGTCGCAGCCCCTATGTATTGAGGGCTGCACGCAGCGGTATGAACCGCTGCAGGTTATCCCATTCGGAAATCTCCGGGTCAAAGCGTCTTTGCCGCTATCCGAAGCTTATCGCAGCTTAGCACGTCCTTCATCGCCTGCTGGTGCCAAGGCATTCACTATGTGCTCTAAAATACTTGATGCCTGTAGCCGCTGGCTTGCGCCAGCTTCAAATAAAAATTTATCTCTTTTTCGCTCTTAATCTGTCTTGTCCAGTTTTCAAAGAACCTTCCGGTTCGAAAGCATTAATCAATTCTACACACCCATTGGTCACCAGATGGTGGGCCTGAATGGACTCGAACCATTGACCCCCGCCTTATCAAGGCGGTGCTCTAACCAACTGAGCTACAGGCCCGGTTTTCACCGGTCCCCTGCTTTAAAAGCACTCAGCAAGTCACATGGTGGAGGCATGGGGACTCGAACCCCAGACATCCAGCTTGCAAAGCTGGCGCTCTACCAGCTGAGCTATACCCCCTTTGGTGATGCGTGTGTATTGTCCCAAGCAAAAGCTAAGTCGTGCACTACACGTGAGGTAACTCACGCAAATATTTGAGCCTTTTAGCAGACCAGGTGTTCCGGCGAACCGGGCACTCTGGTCTCGACCTATCCAGTAAGCCGTGAGGGCTCCTGGAATACTCCATAGAAAGGAGGTGATCCAGCCGCAGGTTCCCCTACGGCTACCTTGTTACGACTTCATCCCAGTCACCAGTCTTGCCTTAGGGCCTTGCCTCCTTGCGGTCGGCGCGGGCACTTCGGGCGAAACCAGCTTCCATGATGTGACGGGCGGTGTGTACAAGACCCGGGAACGTATTCACGGTACCGTAGCTGATGTACCATTACTAGCGATTCCAACTTCATGCAGGCGAGTTGCAGCCTGCAATCTGAACTGAGCCCAGTTTTGAGGATTTCCTCCACCTCGCGGTTTCGGTTCACATTGTGCTGGGCATTGTAGTACGTGTGCAGCCCTGGGCGTAAGGGCCATACTGACTTGACGTCATCCCCACCTTCCTCCCAGTTGATCTGGGCAGTCTGATTCGAGTGCTCGGATTGCTCCGGTGGCAACAAATCACAGGGGTTGCGCTCGTTGCGGGACTTAACCCAACATCTCACGACACGAGCTGACGACAGCCATGCAGCACCTGTGCAAAGCGTGTATTGCTACACTAGCCGGCTTTCACCGACGACACAGTGCATGTCAAGCCCAGGTAAGGTTCTTCGCGTTGCATCGAATTAAGCCACATACTCCACCGCTTGTGCGGGTCCCCGTCAATTTCTTTGAGTTTTAATCTTGCGACCGTACTTCCCAGGCGGCACGTTTAACGCGTTAGCTCCGGCACAGAAGGGGTCGAATCCTCCCACACCAAACGTGCACCGTTTACTGTCAGGACTACCGGGGTATCTAATCCCGTTTGCTCCCCTGACCTTCGTGCATCAGTGTCAGATACTGTCCAGGATCTCGCCTTCGCCACTAGTGTTCCTCTCGATATCTACGCATTTCACTGCTACACCGAGAATTCCAGATCCCCCTCCAGTTCTCTAGCATGGGAGTATCGGATGCTATTCGGAGGTTGAGCCCCCGGATTTCACATCTGACTTTCCACGCCACCTACGCACCCTTTACGCCCAGTGATTCCGAACAACGCTTGAGACCTCTGTATTACCGCGGCTGCTGGCACAGAGTTAGCCGTCTCTTCCTCTTGCGATACTATCAAATCCAGCGGAGTTACCCGCTCAAATCTTGCTCTCGCATGACAGGAGTTTACAATCCGAAGACCTTATCCTCCACGCGGCGTCGCACCATCAGGGTTGCCCCCATTGTGAATGATTCTCGACTGCTGCCACCCGTAGGTGTCTGGACCGTGTCTCAGTTCCAGTGTGGCTGGTCATCCTCTCAGACCAGCTACCCGTCGTCGCCTTGGTGGGCCGTTACCCCGCCAACTAGCTGATAGGCCGCGGACCAATCAGAAAGCGACAGGTTGCCCCGCCTTTAGTCTTGCGACCACATGAGGTATTAATCCAAGTTTCCCTGGGCTATTCCTCGCTTTCCGGTATGTAATCCACGTGTTACGCACCCGTTCGCCACTGAACAACCCGGTATTGCTACAAGATTATCCCGTTCGACTTGCATGTCTTATCCACGCCGCCAGCGTTCGTTCTGAGCCAGAATCAAACTCTCCGAACATTTGTCCATCCATCTCTGAATGAACGGTCCAATGCAAAGCATTGAACTAAATTGACTGGTTGTTTGTTATGACAACCACGCGCTGTTTCTCACACACGCGTAGTACACAACTTAGCTTTTTCTTGGTTCAAACTAAACTCACAACCCTTGCGGGCCGTTTAGTCTGATTAATGCTGCCAAAGATCGTATTCTGATTCTCGAAGAATGCCGCAGTTGCCTGCGTCGCTCTTTTTGTCTCAGCCGCTCGTTTTCGGTGCGGGTGTTGATACTACCCCACATCCTCTTTTCGTCAACAAGTTGAGGCTCTTTTTTTGAAGATTTTTGCCAGTTTCGACATGCGGCCTTCATCGACTTAACAAACTCATGGAGACGAAAAATCAGAGCCCGCTCAACGGGCCCTAGTGCCATGCGGGAGAGGCCGTTTCATTTATCAAGGCTGGTGAAGCATAAGCGGATTCTGGGGCCAAAATTTGAAACGCAAAACCTCTGAGAAAAGTTGTCCGAAGAGATGCAACGACCTCAAACGGAGGTTCCTCAGGGGTGGTTGGAGGGGTCAATCGCGGTCAGAAAGTGGCAAAACGATGTTCGGCGCGTCGCTCCGCTCCCAAAAATTGGCCACCCCCACCCGCCTTGAGTCCCGGTGTTAGCATAACACAGGCGTTTGATTGCCTCTCGGACCGGTCCAGTGCCTCATTGGACCCATTCAACACTTCCTCACCGCATGAAAACACTGCCCCTCTTCTGCGCTGGCTCTCTGTCCCTGTGCCTGCTCCCCTCTCTTCACGCCGCCGCAGCGGAGACGGCCCCCGCTCCTTCTCAGGTGCCAGCCTCCGTACTCGATCTGGCGATGCAGCCATCGGAACTGATCACCAATCCCGGTCCCAAATATTCTGCTGAGCAGCGCGACTACGCGATGGTGATCGGGATGGACCGCACGCCGAAGGGTCGCATCTGGTCGGCCTGGGTGGCTGGAGGAGACAGTGATCTCGGCTATTTCGTGCTGGCGTCCAGTGACGACGATGGCGCGACCTGGTCCAAGCCCCGTCTGGTGATCGATCCCCCGGAAGCTCCCACCGGCCTGCGCAAACGCATCCTGGTGGGCAATCTCTGGACGGACCCAACTGGCAAGCTCTGGCTCTTCTATGATCAGTCCATGGGCTACTACGATGGCCGAGCCGGCGTGTGGGCCATCACCTGCGAAAACCCGGACGCGGAGAATCCCACTTGGTCTGAGCCCCGTCGCATCTGGCACGGACTCACGCTGAACAAGCCGATTGTATTGAAGAATGGCGAGTGGCTGCTGCCTATCTCTCTGTGGACACGCGACCGTATCGGCCCTGCCGAACTGCGGGATGGCTTCAAGGAACTGGATGAGTTCCGGATGGCAAACATCTTCGTCTCCACCGATCAGGGCAAAACCTGGAATCGTCGCGGCGGCGTGGCCGTGCCCGAGACGGACTTCGACGAGCACATGTTCGTGGAACTCAAGGACGGCCGTCTCTGGCTGATGGCACGCACCAAATATGGCATTGCCGAGAGCTTCTCCTCCGACCAGGGCCGCACCTGGACCGCAGCACAGCCTTCAACCATCCAGAATGTCAGCTCGCGATTCTTCTTCCGCCGGCTCGCCTCGGGAAATTTGCTGCTGGTCAAGAACGGACCGCTGAATGAGCGACTCAAGGGCCGCAGCCACATGACGGCCTACCTTTCCGACGATGAGGGCAAAAGCTGGAAAGGTGGCTTGATCATCGATGAACGCGGTGGTGTCTCCTATCCCGATGGCTTCCAAGCCCCCGATGGCACCATTTACATCACCCACGATCACAACCGGGACGAAGACCGTGAGATCCTCTTTGCGAAGTTCAAAGAGGAAGATGTGCTGGCAGGCAAGTTCACCGTGCCCGGCTCTGCCGGCATGCTGATGGTGAGCAAGGCTCTAGGTAAAAACATCGGCGAGATCACCTACAACGGCATCCAGCTCGACAGCGAGTGGCCGCCCCGCACCCAGGATCCGAAATCGACGGAGCCCATGGCGGTGCCCTATCTGACGAATCCGCCCGCGGTGATCCCCATCAATTTCGGACGCCAGCTCTTTGTGGACGACTTCCTCATTGAGCAGACCGATCTTAAGCGCACCTACCATGCGGCCGAGAAGTACTCGGGCAACCCCGTCTTCAAAGCCGAAACTCCTGAAGAGAACAAGCCCTCCACCATCGGAGAGACCGGTCAGGAGGCCGTCTGCTACCTGGGACACGGCGGCGTTTTCTTCGACCCCAAGGAAAAGCACTTCAAGATGTTCTACACCGCCGGATGGCGGGGCGGGCTGGCTCAGGCCACAAGCCAGGATCTGCTGCATTGGGACCGTCCCAATCTCGGTCTGGTGGGCGGCAATGTGATCCTGCCGGGAGGCAAGCAATGGGCCGGAGGTGACAACTCAGTGTGGCTGGACTTGAGCTCCAAGCTGCCCGAGGAACGCTACAAGCTGCTGACGGACCGCCAGCCGCATACCATCCACACCTCCCCGGACGGCCGCATCTGGTCGCAAGGCATCCCAACGGGCAAAGCCGGCGACTACTGCTCCTTCTTCTACAATCCCTTCCGCAAGAAGTGGGTGTACAGCATCAAGCAGGGTGGCCCACGTGGGCGCAGTCGCTACTACGCGGAGACCAGTGACTTCCTCAAAGGAGCGGACTGGAAGAACTCTGTGTACTGGACGAATGCTGACCAACTGGACCCAGAGGATCCTGAGATCGGCGAAGCCCCCCAGCTCTACAGCCTCAATGCCGTAGCCTACGAAAGCTTGATGCTGGGTGAGTTCTACATCCTCCAAGGCCCCAACAATGAGATCTGCGACAAGGGCAAGTTTCCGAAGGTCACCCAGGTGATGCTGGGATTCAGCCGCGACGGCTTCCACTGGCACCGCCCGGAGCGCAGGCCCTTCATCGCCGCCACTAAAAAAGAAGGTGACTGGGACCGTGCTTACATCCACGGCACTACCGGCGTGATGGTGGTGAAGGATGACCGCCTCTACTTCCCATACACCGGGTACTCCGGCATCGCTCCCAGCGGCACCCGCGGCATGTACACCGGGGCCAGCATCGGTCTCGCCACCCTGCGTCGGGACGGTTTTGCCTCCATGGGGGCCGGTGCCACGACCGGCACGCTGACCACCCGCCCGGTGGCATTCAATGGCGCTCACCTCTTCGTGAATGTGAATGCCCCTCAGGGCAGCCTTAAAGCCGAAGTCCTGAACGAGGCGGGCAAGGTGATCGAGCCCTATACTGTCGGCAATTGCGAAGCGATAAAGGCAGACAGCACCCGCACCAGGGTGCAGTGGAAGGGCACAGCCGATCTGGAGAGCGTGCGCGGGAAGGCAGTGCGCCTGCGCTTCCATCTCACCAACGGTCAGCTCTACTCGTTCTGGACAACCTCGCACCTCAGCGGTGCCAGCGGAGGCTACATCGGCTCTGGCGGCCCTGGATTCCCAGGAGTGGTGGATACAGTGGGCGACGGCTCACAGGCGGCAAAATGAAGTTTCCTTAAACCTACACACTCTCTTTCACCGTCATGTTTCGCTTCATCAACTGGTTCACCAGCTTGTACCCGGTCTGGGTCATCTCCTTCGCCGTGGTCGGCCTGCTTCACCCCACCTCACTCTCCTGGTTCACCGGAGGGTGGGTCGTATGGGCCCTCACCCTTGTGATGCTGGGGATGGGCTTCACGTTGACGGTGGATGACTTCCGCCGCCTGCTTCGCGCCCCGTCCTCCCTGGCACTCGGGTTCCTCACTCACTATACCATCATGCCTCTGGCAGGATGGTTCGTGGCGCATGCATTGAACCTCGAACCCGGCTTCGCGGTGGGGCTCATCCTGGTGGCCAGCTGCCCGTCCGGCACGGCATCCAATGTGATCTGCTACCTGGCGCGGGCCAATGTCGCCCTCGCCGTGCTGGTGACGCTGACCTCCACGTTGCTCGCCTTCGTGATGACCCCGGCCTGGTGCAAGGCACTGGCGGGTCAATACGTGCCGGTGGACGCCGCCAAACTGAGCCTCTCCACCATTCAGATCGCGGTGGCCCCGGTGCTGGCGGGCGTATTCTGCAACTGGCTTTTCCCCAAGGCCACCGCCTCCGTCTCACGGGTGGGACCGCTGGTCTCTGTGCTCGCCCTCATGTTCGTGACGGGCGGCATCGTGGCGCAGAACGCAGCCGCAGTGAAGGCCAACGCCGGCAAACTGGCCCTCGCTGCCGTCCTGCTGCACGTGCTGGGCTTCGGCGTCGGCTACCTTGTCGCCAAGATCCTTCGCCGGCCTGAGGAAATAGCCCGCACCATCTCGATCGAAGTCGGCATGCAAAACGGCGGCCTGGCCGCCGTGCTGGCCAAGCAGAACTTCCCCATGCAACCGCTGGCCGCAGTCCCCGCCATCTTCAGCGCCATCACGCAAACCCTGCTCGGCAGCCTGCTCGCCACCTGGTGGCGCATGCACCCCGTCGCCTCCTCAAACCCCGCGGCGACGGCCAGCACGCCAGCCCCGCAGCCCGCTACACCAGCCATTCCTGAGGCCCGCCCGGAATGAACGCCACCACCATCACCTCTTCAGCCCCTCCCGCGAACGCTGCGGATCTGGTATCCCCTTCCCATCGTCGCACCACCTACTACTGGAAATGCGATCGACCCGCCGCCTTCCACGGCACGACGGGGCGTACGGATGCGGGCACCCTGCAAAGTGCGCTGAAACAAGCTCTCCAGGAGAAGTTCCCCTCAGCACGCCTTTCCCTTGAACCGGGTCACGGTCAGGGCAATCACATCACCTTCATCGCGACCGTGGATGAGGCCCGTCGATTCGTCCGCGTGGAAGATGGACCCGAGAAGGACAACTATCTCATCGTGGAATCCCGCGTGCTGCATGAAGTGCGCACACTCGGCCTGCCTGCACCGCGGGTCCATGCCGTGGATGCCAGCCGGGAAAGCGTGCCTTTTGCCTGGCAGATGCTCGACCTCGTGGATGCCCCGGACCTGAATCATTTCCAAAAGAAGGGCGAACTCGATCTTCCCAGAATGGCCGGGGAGATCGGTGCCGCCATTGCCCGCTGGCAGTGTGCAGAGCCGGCGGGATACGGCCCCTTTGACCCCGCCCAGGTCATGGAAACGAATACGCTCTGCGGCTTTCACGCCAGCTACGAGGACTACTTCTTCCTCCATTTCGAGAGACACCTTCGTTATCTGACTCATCAACAACTGCTCTCCTCGCGCGAGGCGGCAGAGATCGAATCAGAAGTGCTGCTCCACCGTCCCCTGCTCGCCCTCAACCAAGGTTGCCTGGTTCACAAAGATCTGGCGCTCTGGAACATTCTGGGCACGCCAGAAGGCGTTGCCGCATTCATCGACTGGGACGATGCCATTTCAGGAGATGCCATGGACGACCTCTCCCTGCTGGCGTGCTTTCACGACGGCCCTGTTCTCGCCCGGGCATTGGAAGGTTACCAGATGCTCCGCCCGCTGCCCACAGAGCACCGCCGTCGTTTCTGGCTCCATCTCCTGCGCAACATGATCGTCAAGGCCGTGATCCGGGTAGGAGCAGGTTATTTTGAGAAGTCCGATGGTTTTTTCCTCATTGGCAGCGGAAGCAGCGGCCAGAACCTGCAAACATTCACCACCCAGCGCATCGCCTCGGCACTGCAGGGGCTGCGCGGCGACCTGCCCGTAGCATCGCTTTGAATTGTGACACCCTGAACCTTTCCTCCATGTCATCCTACCTTCCCCCTGTGGACATCCAGCTGGGCACCTTCCTCTCCCTTGGTTCACCCCTCATCGCGGAACTGGCCGCCGAATGCGGCTTCCAGTGGCTCCTGCTCGATCTTGAGCACGGTGCCAGCACAGACGCAAGCTTGCTGCCTCAGCTGATGGCCACCAAGGGCACCGCCACCCGGACCATTGTCCGCTTTGGCACCCCTCATGCCGACCAGGTGTTGCGCGCCCTCGACTGGGGCGCTCATGGCATCATGATTCCGCGGGTCTCCTCCGCCGCAGAGGCCGCCGCCTGTGTCAAAGCCGCCTCATATGCCCCCCGGGGGCACCGGGGATTCTCACGCTCTGCCAGAGCATACGGCCTGGGGCTGCGACCACCCGCTTCTGCCGGGGCCATCCCGCAGCCGCTGATCATGGCGCAGATTGAGAACATTGAGGGCGTGGCCCACGCCAGTGAAATCGCCGCCGTGGAGGGGGTCGATGTCCTCTTCGTCGGTCCGGCCGATCTACAGTTTGACCTTGGGGCCCGCCCTGATCTGGCAGCGCTCAGCTATGAGGAGTGCCTGGTTTCCGTGGCCAGTGCCGCCCAAACCGCGGGGAAGGCCTGCGGCATTCTCTTGCGTGACGCCACCGAGATCCCGAAGTTTCGAGATCTCGGCTACACCTATCTGGCATTGGATTCCGACGTGGCCCTGCTTCGCAAAGGCTTCCTGGCGCTCGCAAACGCCAGGGCCTGAACTTCGCAGCCTGTCACTTAAAAGTGGCCGGTTGCCCCGTGGATTCCAGCACCGAGTGCCAGAGCTCGCGCGTGGGGTCCACCTTGCGGCGCCCCCCCGTCACCAGATCCAGCGGCAGGTGGACGAAGGCTCCGTGCCAGCATCCCACCAGCATGCCCGTCTTACCCGCCATCGCTGCGTGCACCGCCCCTTGGGCGAGACGTGAGCAATACACGTTGTCCTGCGCATTGGCAGGAACACTGCGGACGATATAGCTGGGATCGATGTACTTGAGATTCACCTCCATGCGCCGACTTTTGAAGAAATCGTTGATCGTGTCTTTCAGATACAGCCCGATGTCAGCATACCGCTGGTTTCCGCTGGCGTCCGTCGCACCGACATCCCGGTTCATGAGATTCTGGCCAGCCCCTTCGGCCACTACGATGACAGCGCTACCGCGCTTTACCAACCGGTAGCGGAGCATCTCCAGCAGCCCCTTGGGGCCATCCAGTTCAAAGGGAACCTCAGGGATGAGTACAAAGTCCACGTTACTGCCAGCCAAAGCAGCGAAGCACGCAATGAAGCCTGAGTCCCGGCCCATCAGTTTCACCAAACCCACCCCATTCACAGCCCCTGTCGATTCCGTATAGGCACATTTCACGGCCTGCACTGCCTCGGCAAATGCCGTATCAAACCCGAAGCTCTTGTCCAGGTACATGATGTCATTGTCGATCGTCTTGGGAATGCCCACCACCGCCTTTTTCAGCCCGCGACGCTCGATTTCCTGAGCAATTGCCGACGCTCCCCGCAGGCTGCCGTCTCCGCCAATCACATAGAGGATGTCCACCTTCATGTCTTCGAGCGTGTCCACCATGTCCCCGATGTTCTGGTGACCACGGGAACTGCCCAACATGGTGCCGCCGAAATTGTGGATCTGCTCCACCGACTGCGGACGCAGAATGAGAGGCGTGTGCCCGTAACGTTGTACCAGCCCCTCATACCCGTAGCGGAAGCCGTAGATCTTGGTGACGCCGTACTGGTTGTGCGACTGTAGCACGATGCCACGAATGATGTCGTTCAACCCTGGACACAGTCCCCCGCAGGTGACGATTCCAACAGTCGTCTTCGGCGGATCAAAGAAGATGTGCTCGCGAGGACCAGCCTCCTCAAAACTGTAGGGCATGGCCCCCGGCTCATGATCCGAAGTCCGGTTGTTGAAGTAAATTCGATGTTCGTCCGTTTTGAAGGGAGCCTCCATGCCACCGAAGTGCGGCAGGGGTGATGGGATGCGACAAGGTCCGAGGGATGAGATGTGGAGGTTCACGAAGCAGCGGGATCAAAACGGGATGTCAGTCAAAAAGGGGCATGTTGCAAAGAAGGAAGCAGAAGCGATGCCATGAAAGGTCTGGCGATAGAGCTGCTTTTCACGTGCAAGATTGCCACTTTGGGCCAGCGTCCCCATCCGGGCAAGCCATCTCCTCCATCCATGAATTCCTTAGTGATCCGCCCCTATACCACGAGTGATGAATCGGCCGTGATCCAGCTCTGGGATGCCTGCGGCCTCGTCCGCCCGGTCAACGATCCCTTGAAGGACATCCAGCGGAAACTCCAGGTGCAGCCAGAACTGTTTCTCGTGGCGGAGTGCACGGACACACATGCCCTCATCGGCACGGCCATGGTGGGCTATGAGGGCCACCGCGGCTGGATCAACTACCTGGCCGTCGCTCCGCACATTCAGAAACAGGGCCTCGGGCGGCAGATTATGGACCACGCGGAACAGCTCCTCCGTCAGCTCGGCTGTCCCAAAATCAATCTCCAGGTCCGCACCAACAACCACGAGGTCATCGCCTTCTATGAGCGCCTCGGCTTCGTGCGGGATGACGTCGTCAGCCTGGGGCGGCGGCTGGTGGTGGACTGACTCCCATCGACCCAATCGGACATTGACAACTCACTGTAAGACGACATCTTACCTAAAAATGAAAACCGTTGTCTCAAGCAAAGGCCAGATTGTGTTGCCCGTCGAGCTGCGGGAGCAGGACAAAGTGGTCGCTGGCCAGAAATTTGAGATCGAACGGCTGGAGTCGGGACAATACCTCCTGAAACGTCAGGCCGCGCCCGACAACGAAGGCTTGATTGACTGGCTGCTCTCCTGTCCTGAGAAAGACTGGTTTCAACCCATCCAATCCGAGTCCACTGACACGCTGTGAACTACTTGGTGGATGCCAATATATTGAGTGAGGCGACCAAACCAGCGCCGGACCCACAAGTGGTCGCCTGGCTCCGCAGCCACGAGTCGCAGCTGGTGGTTAGCCCCATCATTTTGGGTGAGCTCGAATATGGCATTCTCACCCTGCCCAAAGGCCAACGCAGAACGCGGCTGGAAAAATGGTTCGCGCAGGGAGTGCGCCGCATTCAATCTCTGGACGTCGATGCCGACACCGCCTCCCATTGGGCGAACCTGCTGGCGAGCTTGAAAAGAAACGGCCACGCCATGCCCGTCAAAGACAGCCTCATTGCCGCCACGGCTCTCGCTCATGGACTCACCGTGGCGACTCGCAATGCCAAAGACTTCCGGTTCGCCGGTGTCAAGGTGGTCAACCCCTTTGGCAAAGGCTGAATCTCTGCCCATGCCCTTGCTCCCTCCCCTCACCCAAATCCCGCCAGAAGTGGCGTCGCTGGAGGATTATGAACGGCTCGCGCGAGAACGGCTCACCGATCACGCCTGGGCCTATTATTACGGGGGTGCGGGCGATGAAATCACGGTGCGCCGCAATCGCGAGGCATTCACGGAGCTGGCCCTGGCTCCGCGGGTCCTGGCCCCGATGACGGGTGGCCACACCCGGATCAGCCTGCTCGGGCATGAGTACGACCACCCCATCTTCCTCGCCCCCATCGCCTACCATCGCATGGCGCACCCGGATGGCGAGGTAGCCACCGCCCTGGGAGCTTCAGCATTGAAGGCGGGCATGATCCTCAGCACCCATGCCAGCATGCTCCTGGAGCAGGTGGCCGCGGCCGCGCAGGCCCCCTTGTGGTATCAGCTCTATCTTCAGCCGGATCGCGGTTTTATCCGCGAGCTGCTCCAGCGGGTGGCGGCTGCGGGTTATCGCGCCATCGTCTTGACGGTGGACGCCCCGCTCAAGGGGCTCCGCAATCGCGAGCACCACGCGCTCTTCAAGCTCCCTCCGGGCATCGAGGCCGTGAACCTGAAAGGCATGAAGTCCCTGCCGCCGGTTTACGCCCAGCCGGGGGCCCCCTCCATCTATTTCGGTCCGCACCTCGATGCCGCCCTCACCTGGAAGGACATCGCCTGGTTACAGGAAAACACCCACCTCCCCATCATCGTGAAAGGCATCATGCACCCGGATGATGCCTCCCTGGCCCTACAACACCAGGTCGCCGGCATGGTGGTCTCAAACCACGGGGGGCGCACCCTGGACACCGCTCCAGCGACGATCGAGGTGCTGCCCGCCATCGCTGACCGCGTGGCCGGTCAGGTGCCCATCCTGCTGGATGGCGGGATCCGCCGCGGAACTGATATTCTCAAGGCACTCGCGCTGGGAGCCAAGGCTGTCCTCATTGGCCGCCCCTATATCTATGGCCTGGCAGCCGCCGGGGCGGTGGGTGTCGCGCATGTGCTCAATATCCTGCGGGCAGAGCTTGAGATGGCCATGGCCTTCACCGGCCGTGCCACCCTGGACCAGGTGGACGCCTCCACGCTGTGGGATTGGGAATATCGTACGTCAAAATCATCCCCTCCCGCAAGGGCGCGGTGAACGGCCCGTTATGGGCTCATGCCGCACACATGCATCGCCTGCCCTCTGGCACAGCTGCTTATCATTCTCCTGGCTCTGAGCGGGACCCGTGGGGCCGAGCCGAACGACCCACCGTTCTCCATCCAGGCAGCCCTGGACGCCAGCCCGGGAACGATGGTCCACGTGCCGGCCGGGGATCACCTGATCTCCGCCCCCCTGCGGCTTCATCACGATCACAGCGGGCTCTATGGTGAAGGGCGCATCATCCAGCAGAATCCTGAGGTGCCCATCCTCATCATCCAGGACTCACGGGATGTGACGGTGCGAGGGCTCACCTTGACCCGTGCGAAGGACAACGAGATCACGCGGGCCGAGGGCGTGGTGGCCATCAAATGCCGCGATCTGGTGCTGGATGGCATTCGGGTCATCAACAACCGGACCCGCTCCGCGGCCATCGCCATACGGGAGAGCCAGGGCACGGACATCCGCGACTGCCGGGTGCGCAACTACATGTGTCTCACCATCGATGACCGAACGAACAGCCCAGACTGGGGCTATGCTTTCAACTGCATCGACGGCACGGGCATCGCAGTTTCCTATAGCCAGGGCACCAGCATCACCGGCTGTCGCGTGGTGGAAGAGGATCTGCTGCCCACCCGGGAGATTCAACAAAAGCATGGGCTGGGCAAGTTCGTGAAAAAGAACCCGCAGAAAGGCACCATCGTCAGCCAGAAAACATGGGGTGAGGAGTTCGTCTCGAACTGGCACCAGGGCTCCGCCATCATCGTCACCGCTCCGGAGTCGAGCGACCTGACCCGGATCCTGAACAATCACATTGAAAACGCCGCCCAGGGTGTGGACCTGCATTCGGACCACGTCATCCTCTCCGGCAACGTGATCAACAATTCCTTCATGGGCATGAAGGCGATGCATGGTTCAAGGAATGTCATCATCACCGGGAACCAGTTCATCAAAAACGACCTCTGGAGCATTGGACTCATGCCGGGAGCGAGCTCCCATGGGGCGGCTCCAGCGGCTGAGGGCAAGCCGGCCACTCCACCCAACGTGGATGGGGGCTCCATCATCGCCAACAACATCATCTCCGATTTCGGCCGAGGGCATTCCGCCTGGGTTTGGGAGGGTCAGGGCACGCCCATTCGTTTCGACAACCGTCAGAAGCCACACAATCCTCCGCTCGCCGACGTCGTGATCCAGGGAAATGTGATCTACGACTCAGATCGCGATGAAGCCGCGGTGGCAGGAACTGAAGGTCAGGCCAAGCCCAAGTACGAATATGCCGTACGCATCGCCACCGAAGCCCAGGGGCTGCATTTTTCCGGCAACCTGTTCCATCCCGGCCGTTCGGGCGTCTCCAACATTCCGTTGCCTCCCTGAGCCCTCTTCTACTGGCGACTGCAGCCTTGTCTTTTTGCCGGCAATCGCGTCCAATTCTCAACGATTCCGTCCTGATGTTTTATTACTCAACCATGAAACACCCATCTCTCCTCCTGGTCACCGGTCTCGCATGCGCCCTCCTCTCGCCCTGCCTGCAGGCAGCCGAGTGGACGATCTCCACCTTCGCCGGCACTGGCGTGAAGGGCTTCTCTGGCGATGGTGGACCAGCCACCCAAGCCCAGATGGACAATCCCTTTGGCGTCGTACGTGGACCGGATGGTGCCATCTGGTACACGGAGTACACCGGGCAGCGCATCCGCCGTGTCACACCTGATGGCAAGATCGAGACCATGGCGGGCAACGGAAAAAAAGGATACACCGGTGATGGTGGCCCCGCCACGGCGGCGTCCTTTGACCTCCCCCACGAGATCCGTTTCGACAAGGCCGGCAACTACTACATCGCCGACATGTCGAACCACGCCATCCGCAAGGTGGACGCGAAGACTGGCATCATCACCACCCTCGCGGGAACAGGGCGTGGAGGCTACACCGGTGACGACGGCCCTTCGGAGAAGGCCGAGCTCAAGCAACCGCACAGCATCCAGTTTGGTCCGGATGGCGACCTCTACATCTGCGACATCGGCAACCATGTGATCCGAAAAATCGACATGAAGACCGGCAAGATCTCCACCTTTGCCGGGACTGGCAAGCCTGGCCCGACACCCGATGGTGCCCCCATCAAGGGAACGCCATTGAAGGGCCCCCGCTCCATGGACTTTGACAAAGAGGGCAACCTCTGGCTGGCCACCCGTGAGGGCAACCAGGTCTTCAAGCTCGATCTGAAGGCAGGCATCATCCATCACATCGCTGGCACCGGAGCCAGTGGCTTCACCGGAAATGGTGGACCAGCCAAGCTGGCCACACTGAAAGGCCCCAAGGGCATTGCACTCGACGCTGAAGGCAACGCCTGGCTGGCGGATACGGAGAGCCACACGGTGCGCGTCATCATGGCCAAGACCGGCACCCTGGAACTTCTCGCTGGCACGGGTGAAAAAGGCGATGGTCCTGACGGTGATCCGCTCAAGTGCAAAATGGCCCGCCTGCACGGCATCTATGTGGATGCGGATGGCTCCGTCTTCATTGGAGACAGCGAGGCGCACCGCGTCCGCGTGATGAAGAAGAAGTAGGTCAAGCTCACGTGTGATTTTGAATAGCTGAATCCGCACCCCATGAAAATACGCTTCGCTCTTTCACTTCTGCTGGCTGCCACCTCCACCGCGCCGGGACTCCAGGCTGCAGTTGAACAGATCATTGGAGCCCCCATAACTGCTGCGGTCTCAGAGCCGTTCAGCGTGGATTTCGACACAGACAAAACGCTCTACGGCGTGGAGTTCACCAAATCCAACCGCGTCTTCCGCTGGAAGGACGGCAAGCTGGACTTCATCGCCGGCGTGCAACACAACACCGAGAAGATCAAGGGCCTCGCCGAGGTGGGAGATGGCAGTGATCCGCAAAAGGCCCTCTTCAATGGAATGCATGACATCCAGATCACCAACGATGGCAAAGCCATCCTGGGTGACTCCTTTAACCACAGAGTGCGCCAACTGGACCTGAAGTCCGGCACTGTGACCACCATCGCCGGCACGGGCAAGGCGGCCTTTGGCGGGGACGGCGGTCCCGCCACGGCGGCCAGCTTCAATATCACCATGACGGCGACGCTATCACCAGACCGGCAACGCTACTATGTCGCAGACATAGGGAACCATCGCACCCGCGAGATCGATCTGGCCACCGGCAGGATCTCCACCGTGGCAGGCAGCGGGCAGAAAGGCCTGCCAACCGACGGCACCAACGCGCTGGAGGCCCCTATGGGAGACACCCGTGCCGTCACCCAGGCCAAAGACGGCACGCTCTATGTGCTGCTCCGCGGCGGCAATTCCCTCGTCGCGGTGAAGGATGGCAAAGTGAACACCGTGGTGAATGCCGGCGGTAAAAAAGGCTACAGCGGGGACGGTGGCCCCGCCCGGGATGCCCAGATGAACGGGCCCAAGTATGTGGCCATGGACGCGGAGAACCGGGTGCTCATCTGCGATACGGAAAACCACTGCGTCCGCCGCTTCGACCCGAAAACCGGGAAGATCGAGCTCATCGCTGGACAGCCCCCCAAGGCGGGCACCAAGATCGGCAGTGATTTCCTAGGAACCGAACTGCGCCGCCCTCATGGGGTGCGCCTCGGGCCAGACGGCCTCCTCTATGTAGCGGACACCTACAACGACCGCGTGCTTCGCGGCCCGTACAGCCGCTGAGCAAGGGCTCCCCGCATCGGGAAAAAGCCTCCGGGTCCATGACGGGACCGGAGGCTTTTTTCTGAAGATCTAAAAGGAGCTCCAAACGCCGATTCCTTCCGGATGGTGCGGCAGAGGAGGTCGCACAGCACCCCCAAACTTGGAGCCGTTCGAGTTGCAGTCCATCATTTGTCAGCCCCATCGCGGGTGAGTAGCCGCAGCCCGGAGGGCTTGAGCAGGCCATGGGGCCCACCACAGTCGTACCCCACGACTGGGCGGATGTGGCCAGCTATTTGGCACCACCCCGGTCACAAACACTGAAAAACGCACATCACGACACATGAATAGGCGTCCTCGGCACACCCCCTGCGACTCGTAGCAATGATGTCTGCTCCCACCTCCCCCATTGGGCGACTGCTGCCCAGACTGTCCTGTCTGGTCCTGTTCAGCCTCCTGGCAGCTTGTCAGACTCCTCACGAGAGCGTGTACGGCAACAAACCGGGACCCAAGGGCTTTGGCACCGTGGTGTTGGACGCCGGTCATGGCGGCAAGGATTCCGGCGCGCGCGCCAGGGGGCAGACGGAAAAGACCCTGACCCTGGACATTGCCCAACGCGTCAAAAAGGAGCTGGCGGGAGACTTCCGCGTCGTCATGATTCGTGACGGGGACCAGTTCGTGGACTTGGAAGACCGGGTCCGGAAGGCAAACCGGTACGATGGCGGCGTGCTGGTGAGCATCCATTTCAACTACGGCCCGCGTCGCCTGGCTGGTCCAGAGACCTACTGGTGGCGGGTGGACAGCTCCTCCCTGGCCCGCCGACTGCACAAGAACCTGACGACCGCGTGCACGGTGGAAGCTGGCAACCGCGGTCTGGTGCGACGCCGGCTGCGGCTCACCCGCAACCCTGAGATCCCCTGCGTGCTGGTGGAATGCGGCTACCTGACCAATGCCCGGGAAGCAGCCCTCCTCAAGACGCCGGAGTACCGGGCCAAGCTGGCCAGGGCCATCGCCGATGCATTAAAGGACCAGAAGCGGCACGGAGATGCCGGAATGGGCCCCCTGCCCGCTCCAATCATCGCCCCGCCCAGCAAGGGATCGGACGTGCGAGACAGCTACTAGGCCGACATCAGGCCAGCTTGAAACCGCCTGGAATCAGGACTTGTGAAAGATCGGAGGGGGTATTCCCTTTCCTTCCGTCCTCATTTTCTCCTCACCCTTCCACCGGTCCCATGCTGTTTCCGCCTCCCCGCTTCGCTGTCATCGCCGCACTCGTCTGCGCCAGCCCCCTTTTCGCTGCCCCTGTTCCCATCTTCGATGGCAAGACCTTCGACGGCTGGGAGGGTGAGACGGCAAAAGTCTGGCGGATTGCTGACGGCACCATCGTGGGGGGCTCGATGGAGGGAAATCCCCAAAATGAGTTCCTGACCACCAAGAAGAGCTACAAAAACTTCACCCTGCAGCTGGAATACAAACTGGTGGGCACGGAGGGCTTTGTGAACGGCGGGGTGCAGTTCCGCAGCAAGCGCATTCCCAATCCTCCCAATGAAATGTCTGGCTTCCAGGCGGACATCGGAGCGGGATACACCGGGTGTCTCTACGACGAGTCCCGCCGGAAGAAGATGATGGCCACGGCGGACAAGAACTTGATCACCAGCACGGAAAAGCCCGGCGAGTGGAACAAGTACGAAATTCGCGCCGAAGGGCCACGGATCCGCATCTTTCTGAATGATAAACTGACCATCGACTACGTGGAGCGTGAGGCAGGGATCGATGCCGATGGTGTGATCGCCCTCCAGATCCACGGCAACTGCAAAGCGGTCATCGCCTTCCGGGACATCAAACTGGAGGTGCTGCCGGATGCCCTCGTGCCGTCTGAACAAGAAGTGCTGAATCGCTTTGGCGACTCCCCTGCCCTGAAGACCGCCCTGGCTCCATGGCAAGGGGGCAAATTTCAGCTGGGGGACAACGAGGTGATCGCCCTGACAGGCCAGGCAAATCTGGTCAGGGAACAGAAGGCTGGCGAGTTGGAGGCCATCCTCACCTCGTCCTATGCCAGCCGTGAGCCAAGTTTCCGCTCCATGGCCTGGGAAGGCGACACGGTGTACGAACAATGGCGCGACCTGAACTTCGGTTCATGGAAAGGCCAGCTGGACGCCACGGGAGCCACCACCGTGCTGGCCCAGTTTGGCCAGGTGGAGTCTTTCGATGGCAAAGCCCGCATCCCGGAGTTTGTTTCCGCGTACCACCGTCTGCTTGACCAGTTTGCCTCCCGCACGCCGCGCCTCGTCCTCATCTCCCCCATTCCTTTTGAAAAGCCAGCCTCCCCTCAGGCACCGGATCTGACCATGCGCAACGAAGATGTTGCCGCGTATGCCAAAGCCATCCAGGATGTCGCCCGCCACCGGGGAGCCATTTACGTGGACCTCTTCACCCCCCTTTCCCAGCGCCCCTCCGGATCGCCCCGGCTCACGGACAACGGCCTGCATCTGAATGCCGAGGGTCTGCGGACGGTGGCGAAGCTCATCGCCACCCAACTGGGGGCCAGCGTCAGCGAAGCAGACAACCTCGGCCCGCTCCGCGAGGCCATTGTCGAGAAGAACCGCCTCTGGTTCGACTGCTGGCGTCCGGCCAACTGGTCCTTTGTGTATGGAGATCGAATCACCCAGCTCTTCGGCAAGGCGGGCGGAGACGAGCCTTCGCTGCGCGAGAGCTTTGAGAAACACAAGCCCCTCATCGCCGGTCTGGATGCCCGCCTCCATGCTCTGGCCAAGGGAGAGAAGCCCCCGGAACCACCTGCCGCCCCCGAGATTGTCCAGGAGGAGAAGGCACCGTTGACTCCTGAAGCTCAGCTCGCCAGCTTCACCCTGGCGGAAGGCTATGAGGCCAATCTCTTTGCCTCCGAAATCGAAGGTGTGGCCAAGCCCACCCAATTCTCCTGGGATGAAAAAGGCCGCCTCTGGGTCGCCTGCTCCCCCACCTACCCCCAGGCCATTCCGGGTGTGAAGCCCTCCGACTATGTGCTCGTGCTGGAGGACACCAACGGCGACGGCAGGGCCGACAAGTCCCACCGTTTCGCGGAAGGGCTCACCATGATCCAGGGCCTGGAACCCGGTGCCGGCGGCTTGTACGTGTGCGACTTCGACCAGATCCTCCACTTCAAAGACACCGATGGCGACGGCAAGGCGGATGTAAAACAGGTGCTCTACTCCGGCTTCGGCATTGGGGACACTCACCAACTCGTGAACTCCATCTGCCACGGTCCAGACGGCTCCCTGTGGTTCAGCCAGGGCCTGCATGCCTTCTCCCGCGTGGAGACGGAGTGGGGGCTCTCCCGTCTGGACAAGGCCGGGGTCTGGCGGTGGAATCCTCGAACCCGGCGCATGGACGCCTTCTTCAATGGCGGCAAGGCCGGCCATAACTGCTGGGGCGTCGCGTTTGACGACTACAACCAAGTCTTCCACAAGAGCGGCGACCGCCCCGTGGGCTACTACACCGTTCCCGGGATGGCCAAGCTCGCGGATCCCGACGAGTATCACCCCACGGGAGCCCTCTTCGACACCAGCCCCAAGACCACCGCCATTGATTTCATCGGCACCAAGGCCCTGCCCGAAGACATCCAGGGCTGCGCCCTCATTGGCGGCTACTTTGGAAACGTGGTGGAATTGCACCGGCTTAAGGATGACGGCTCCGGGTTCAAGAGCGAACAACTGCCCAAACTGCTGCGCTCCAGTGAAACAGCCTTCCGCCCGGTGGATGTGAGCGTGGGCCCTGATGGGGCCATCTACCTCGCCGACTGGTTCAATCCTGTCATTGGTCACTACCAGGCCAGCTACGCGGATCCTCGCCGGGACCGCAGACACGGGCGCATCTGGCGCATCACTGCCAAGGGCTATACACCCGTCAAGCAGCCCAATCTGGCGGCCATGAAGCCGACTGAACTGCTGGAGCAACTCCGCTCCCCGGAGCGCTGGACCCGCTATCAGGCCAAGCGCCTGCTCTTTGACACCCCCACTGCCGATGCCCTGAAAGCCGCTGACGCTCTGGTGGCAGGGCTGGACCTGTCCAAGGCTGAAAACGAGCACCTGCTCATGGAAGTCTGCGGCGTGTACGAGGCTCATGAATCTCCGAGCCTGGAGGTGCTGCAAAAGCTTGCCGCTGCCCAGGACAGCCGCGTCCGTGCGTACGGTGCCCGCGTGCTTGCTGCGTGGCAGGATCGTCTGCCAGAGTGCCTGGCCTTGCTGAAAAAGGCAGCCAGCGACACCAATCCCCGAGTGAGACTGGAGGCTGTCGTGGCAGCCAGCTATTTCCAGCAACCCGCCGCAGTGGAGGCTGCTATGCAGGTGCTGGATCAGCCTCGCGACAAGTTCCTGGACTACGCCCTCAAGCAGTCCGTGCGCGGTCTGAAACCCGTCTGGAAACCCGCGCTCGCTGCTGGCCAGCTCACCTTCGGCGGCAGTGCCACCCAGGTCGCGTATGTGCGGGATCTGGCCAACCAGGGTGCCACAGTAGAACATCCCGGGAAGACCATCTATGACGCCCTCTGCCTTAATTGCCACCAACCAGAGGGCAAAGGCCTGCCCGGCATCTATCCCCCTCTGGCGGGGAGTGAGTGGGTGAGCGGCGACAAGGCGGCGTTCATCAAGATTGTCATCCACGGTCTCACCGGCCCCATCACCGTCTCCGGGCAGACTTATGGCGTGGCGGCTCCTATTCCCATGCCCCCCATGGGCTTGGACGATCAACAGATTGCCCACGTCGCCACCTACATTCGCAGCCAGTTTGGCAACAGCGCCCCGGCCATCACGGTGGACGAAGTGAAGGCAGTGCGCGCTGCCACGGAAGGCCGTACCACCTTCTGGACCGTTCAGGAATTGATGTCTCCGACCGCGGCCAAGTAATCAAGCTCGCGGAGTCTCTTCACACGCCATCCCTCCGTCCGACACTGGTCACTTCATCTGACCTGCTAGGGCGACCCGAGGGATGGCGTTCTTTTTGACACCCATGAAACGCCCCACTTTCCTCACTCTCCTCGCCTGCTCCCTCTCCGCGTGGGCGCAATCTCCACCCGAGGCCATCTCAGAGGCGGACGTCTGCGTTTACGGCGGCACCTCAGGTGGCGTGGCCGCCGCCGTCCAGGCCGCCCGCATGGGGAAGAAGGTGCTGCTGCTGGAGCCAGGCCGCCATCTGGGAGGCATGACTTCGGGTGGCCTCAGCGCGGTGGACATTGGCGATCCTCGAACGGTGGGCGGCATTGCGAGGGAATACTTCACCCGGCTCGTGGCGGGCTATGGCAAGACGCTGGAGTGGGACAAGCCCTTTATCAGCAAAGGAGGCGGCCCCGCCACGGGCGGCGCTTATTCCATTGAACCCCACGTCGCTGAACAAGTGTTCAACGACATGGTCAAGGAGGCAGGTGTGACCGTACGCTTCGACAGTCGGCTCGCCAAAGCAGAGAAAGATGGAGCCAACATCAAGGCAATCGTGTTGGAAGGCGGTCAAACCATTCGCGCCCGCATGTATGTGGACACCACGTATGAAGGCGATCTCATGGCCAAAGCCGGCGTCAGCTACACCATCACCCGGGAAGGCAACGCCAAGTATGGCGAGACATACAATGGTATTTCTTATGATCCAAAGTATCAGCCCCGCACCAACCACCTGAAGCCAGGCCCCACTGGTCGCGTGAAGGGTGGACAGGGTGTCTGGGACCGGGACCTGCCCCTCGATCCCTATGTCGTCCCTGGCGATCCAAAGAGTGGCTTGCTGCCACTGCTGAATGCGGGAGACCCCGGCACTCCTGGTGAGCCCGCCCCCGGTGTCCAGGCCTACTGTTTCCGCCTCTGCCTCAGCACTGCCCCTGACCGGCTCCCCATTTCACCTCCCACTGACTACGATCCCAAACGCTACGAACTCGTGGCCAGATTCATCGCTGGCTGCCTGGCCATGGGGGATGACATGGATCTCCGCTGGTTCTCCAAGCACGACGCCCTGCCCCATGACAAGTGGGATTTCAACACCGCCACGTTTGGCGGCAATCTCCCCGGAGCCAGTTGGGAGTGGCCCGAGGCCTCGTACGATCGACGCGTTGAGATCGCAAAGGAACACGAGAACTATCACCGGGGCCTATTGCACTTCCTGGCCACCGATCCCCTTGTGCCCGAGAAAGTCCGCGCGGATATGAAGCGCTATGGCCTGCCCACAGATGAGTTCAACGACAACGGCGGCTGGCCCCACCAGCTCTACATCCGCGAAGCCCGCCGCATGGTGTCCGACCTTGTGCTGACTGAGCATCACACCTTCGGCCGACAGGTCGCCGCTCATTCCGTGGGCCTGGGCTCCTACGGCACCGACACTCATGAGATTCGCCGCATCGTCAAAGACGGCGTGGTGCAACGAGAAGGCAAGACCGCCGGCGGTCGCGACGGCGCCCCGCCCTATCCGATTGGCTACAGCGCCATTGTGCCCAAGGCCTCAGAATGCACCAACCTCTACGTGACCTTCGCCCTCAGCGCCAGCCACACCGCCTTCAGCAGCATCCGCATGGAGCCCGTCTTCATGGTTACCAGCCAGTCCGCCGCCACCGCCGCCTGCCAGGCACTTGATGCGGGAGTCACCGTGCAGAAGGTGGATCAAGCAAAGCTCCGCGAGCAACTGCTGAAGGACAAGCAAGTGCTGGAATGGAAGAAGGAGTGGGGCGGTTCAGGGCATTGACGTGGACGAACTCAGCAAAAGCCACGATCCATGAACCATGCTTGACGGGCTCATTGGAATCCCTTCCTCGAAGAGGATGATGCGACAAGCCCAACGTTGACGAGCTTCCAGCGAGTCTCCGTTGGGTAAGCAAGTGACGATCACCTACTCCGAAGGAGTTGCGGCGGTCTGACCGGCCGTCACCCCTGAGAGTCCTCAGCACACTATCCCCTCCGCTCCCAACATCGGACGGCACGTCCGAACTACTCCCGAGGAACTCACCAGGAGTAGTCCGACGGTACCCGTCGGCTCAGTCGCCGCAGGAATGCACGTCCATGTTTCCTGCCACAATTCCGAACCCATTGTCCGCCCAGGTTCTGACGTGGACAACGCGAACCTCGGTTCGATGATCAAACTATCGCACCAATCATTTCGTATCCCCCCCATAGCCTCGATCAAGCCACCTCAAAGAAACTGTGCACGTCATACGCCCGGCAATGCACTTTTTCCCCTGTCGGCGACTCGATCCACGAATCGTCGTCTTCGTGCAAATGTCCTCGATGACAAAGGCCGGTGAGGCTCAAGCGATCCCAGACTTCTTCGGTTTCCTGACCCCGAACCTCGATCAACGTCCCCGGCAAGGGACCGGGGCCATAAAAGTACGGCTCCACCGAAAACAGCCCTCTCCACCAGTCTAATAAGTCCGCTGCGGGGCGATCCATGATCCACAACCAGCGTTTGAACCCATGCTCCTCCACCAGAAGCAAGGTGTTCTCCGGCGTCATTGCAATGTCAGACAAGGCCGGGACGGCTTGCGACTTTGCATACTCCCCCTCGCCGAACTCCACCAGACTCAGCACCTCTCCCTCCTCGGAATATTCCCTCCACAGCCCGCAACGCACCCCGAGTGCATAGCTCCCCTCGATCCACCTCTTGCCGCTTGGGTAGTTCCAGAAAGCATGCCCCGAGGCACATCGCCCAACCGGATCGAGGTGAAAGTGAGCGAACAGAATTCCTGAAGCAAAAAAGGTCTCGTGGGGTTCGCTCATCATCGGTGGGGGAGGATTAAGAGACCATTTCACGGCCTGCCTCATTGCACAAGTTTGCATCGAGCCCACACCTTAGTGTTGCAATAACACAATGCATAGTGTAGATGTGACACCATGAGCTTCACCTACGAATACCCAAGAGCCGCCCTCACGGTGGACGCCGTGATCTTCGGGTATGACGCCTCAGAAAACGAACTGCGCGTCTTGCTCATCCAGCGGGCCCTCCCGCCCTTCCAAGGGAAGTGGGCCCTTCCGGGAGGTTTCGTCCGGGTGGGTGAGTCCACCGATGAAGCGGCACGTCGCGAACTGCAGGAGGAGGCGGGCTTGCATAAGGTCTTTCTGGAACAGCTCTACACTTTCAGCGCCCCCGAGAGAGACCCCCGTGAGCATGTCATCACTGTCGCCTACATGGCCCTGGTGCATCTGCTGGATCATCCTCCTCAGGCTGCGACCGATGCCGCACAGGCCGCGTGGTTCAGCTTGAGCGAACTGCCCCCACTGGCTTTCGATCACGACCAGATCCTCGAGACCGCGCACCGCCGCATTCAGTCCAAGATCCGGTACGAGCCGATCGGCTTCGAGCTTCTTCCCCCCAAGTTTACCCTCACCCAGTTGCAACATCTTTACGAGGCCGTGCTGGGTCAGGTTCTCGACAAACGCAACTTTCGCAAAAAGTTCCTCGCCATGGACCTGCTCAAAGACACAGGCGAAGTCCAACAAGACGTGGCTCATCGTGCCGCCGCCCTCTGGTCCTTTGACCGACGCCGCTACGAACGCCTCCGCAAAGAAGGTTTCAACTTCAGTCTCTAACTCCCCCTTCATGGAACCCATCCTCTTCTACAGCACCAAGGGAACGTACGGCGCGTTCTCCAACTTCTCCGCGCATCCCTTCGTACTAAACAACAAGCGCTGGCCCACCACGGAGCACTACTTTCAGGCTCAGAAGTTTGTCGGCACAGAACATGAGGAAGCGATTCGAATGATCGCCTCCCCCATGGTGGCCGCACGCATGGGCCGATCCCGCCAGCGACCCCTTCGCAAGGACTGGGATTCGGCGAAAGATGACGTCATGAGGAAAGCCCTGCGCGCGAAGTTCACGCAACACCAGGATCTGCAATCCCTCCTCCTGTCCACAGGTGAAGCGCAACTTATCGAACACACCAAAAACGACTCGTACTGGGCCGATGGCGGCGACGGTTCTGGAAAGAACCGTCTCGGCATCTTGCTCATGGAATTGCGAGATCGGCTGCGTTCGTCTTAACCAGCACCGTTCAAACACCCTGTTTCGTTATTCAATGCAACCTTCCCCCAAGCCTCTCACTCAAACCAGCAAGTTTCTCAGTCTCGTACTCCGCCACAAACCTGAGGAAATCGGCCTCGTGCTGGATGAGGCAGGCTGGGCCTCGACTGACAAATTGATCGATGCCTGCAATCGTCATGGCCCCGGATTGGACCTCCCCACGCTCCAGCTTCTGGTCAACACCAACGAGAAGAAACGTTTCGAATTCAATGCCGATGGTTCCCGCATCCGGGCCTCCCAGGGACATTCTGTGGAAGTCGATCTGGGCTACACTCCACAGGTTCCGCCCGCCGTGCTCCACCACGGCACAGTGGAAGATTTCCTCGATCCCATACGGTCCCAAGGTCTGGTCAAAGGCGAGCGCCATCATGTTCATCTCTCTGCGGATCCCGCCATCGCTCGCATCGTTGGCACGCGTCACGGCAAGCCGGTCGTTTTGACTGTCCAGGCCAGCACCATGCACACCGCGGGACACCCCTTTTATCTCTCAACCAACGGGGTTTGGCTCACTGACCATGTGCCCGCCCGCTTTATCGATTTCCCCTCATGACAACCAAGATCTCCGGCAAGAGAAGCTCACGGGCAGAAATGGCCCGCACCACCCTCGAGGCGCTGGACAACGGTGGTTACACCAATGTCCGCCGTGAGTGGGTGGACATCAAATCAAGCCTTGCCCATGCCATGCAAGGCAGCCGGGGCTTTGCTCCCGATGCCAGTCTGCCTCCCGTCCTCAGTAGAAGGTACACTACGCACGTCGAAGTACGGCCAACCAGCACCATCAGCGCCCTGCGTCAGCTTCAGGCAGACGGAGCGGGTCATATCGCCTGCCTGAATTTCGCCAGCGCCAAGAATCCTGGAGGCGGCTTTCTCAACGGTGCCCTGGCTCAGGAAGAATCCCTCGCTGCCGCGTCGGGACTCTATCCCTGTCTGCTCATCCAGCCCGCTTACTACGAGACCAACCGGGTCTGTGGTACCTGCCTCTATACGGACTGGATCATCTGGTCGCCCGACATCCCCTTCCTCCGCAGCGATGATGGCACCTGGCTCGACGCACCGTTCACTACAGGAGTTATCACCGCACCGGCCCCCAATGCCGGCGCTGTGCACCGCAATGAACCAGAACGAGCCGATGAGATCTTGCCGACGTTGCGACGCAGGGCCCAGCGCGTGCTTCACGTCGCCGCAGCAGAAGGCGTGGATGCGCTGGTTCTGGGAGCCTGGGGATGTGGGGTGTTCCGCAATGATCCTGCCCAAGTGGCACAGGTTTTCGCAGAACTGCTCGGACCCGACGGGCCATTCGGGGGAACCTTCCAACGCGTTGTCTTTGCGATCTACGATTCCTCTTCAGGCACTCCCGTGCTGAATGCATTCCAAGCCGCCTTCCCCTCATCCCCAATGAGCGCCGCACCCAAGCCAACCGTCACGCTGTATCGCCCTGTCGGTCCCGCAGAGTTGGAACTAATCTCGGCATCGGCCTGGAAGCGCTTCCCGCCTCGCCTCCCAGACCAGCCGATCTTCTACCCCGTGCTCAATGAGGTCTATGCAGCACAAATTGCCCGGGACTGGAATGTCGCAGCCTCTGGCTCGGGACATGTCCTGAAGTTCGAGATCGATGCCGTGTACATCTCGCGATTCGACCGACAGGTCGTGGGTGGCTCTCAGCACGAAGAACTCTGGGTTCCGGCCGAAGAGCTGGAAGAGTTCAATGACCACATCGTAGGCACCATTGAAGTGGTCGCCAACTATGGCCCCCAATAACATTCCGGTCGTTGAACGCCTGCAGGGGCTCGTGGTGGGAGCCGCGCTGGGCGATGCCTTGGGCCTTCCTTCGGAAGGACTCACCCGACAGCGCATCGCCCGGCTCTGGCCAGGGCCGCTCACGCATCGCTTCATCGCGGGACGGGGCATGGGCAGTGATGATACCGAGCACCTCGTCTTCACCGCCCTGGCCATTCTGAAGTCCCAGGGAGACACTGCGTTGTTTCAAACAACTCTGGCCAGACATTTGCGATGGTGGCTGCTGCTCCTGCCTGCCGGAGTCGGGCTCGCCACCGCGCACGCCCTGGTCAAACTCTGGCTGGGATGGAAACCAGGACGAAATGGCGTCTTCTCCGCCGGCAATGGACCTGGCATGCGCAGCAGCGTCATCGGTGCCGTTCTGTCTGGATCACCAGACCTCATAACACCGTACGTCACCGCATCCACGCGACTGACTCACACGGATCCCAAGGCCCTCACCGGAGCCCTGGCCCTGGCCCATTCCGCCGCGTGGATCCGCGCAGCAGACGCCCCCTTGAAGGAATTGTTTCTCAACTGGGAAAGTCTCAGCATGGATCAAGAATGGCGTAACGCCGTGTCATTGATCCAAAGCTGCCATGGAGCACAAGCATCTGTTTCCGAATATGCCGCTCGCTTTGGCTGCACCCGACGTGTGTCTGGATACATCTACCACAGCGTTCCGATGGCGCTCTATGCCTGGCTCCACCATCGCGGCAACTATTCGGACACCCTTACCGAGGTGGTTCGTTGCGGCGGTGATACCGACACGGTTGCTGCCATGGCCGGAGCCCTGGCTGGCCTTGACGTTGGCATCCATGGCATCCCCGCCCCATGGAGAAAAGGCTGGTGCGACTGGCCGATCACTCAAGAGTACCTGCTTGATCTAGGCAGACATCTGGCCGCATTTAACCCGACTTCTCCATCGCCGACCATTCCAGACAAACCGCATTGGGCGCTGGTGCTGCCACGGAACCTCTTGTTCCTGTTTGTGGTCCTCTGCCACGGATTCCGCCGGCTCTTGCCGCCGTACTGACTCCGGTCGCACGCCGCCAGCATCACCGTCTCACACGGCCCTTCATACCTGACTCAATAGTCATGGAACCTGCAAAGGCAGAGTTTTCTCCATTCCAGAACTCACGCCATCGTGCCACCTCCCCATGCAACTCATGCTCTTCACCGGCATCCCGGCCTCAGGCAAGTCGTTGTTTTACAAGCAACGGTTTGCTGACACGCACGTCCGCATCAACCTCGACATGCTGCGCACCCGCCACCGGGAGTCCATCCTCTACCGCTCCTGTCTGGAAGGCAAGGCCCAGATGGTCGTGGACAACACGAACCTCACCCGGGCGGCCAGGGCGGACTACATCCGTCGCGCGCGGCTCAATCACTTCTCCATTCATGGGTACTTCTTTGATGCCGATGTGGAAGAGGCGTTGCGACGCAACACCACCCGCACCGGCATGGCCCGGGTCCCGGAGGTGGCCATCCTGACCGCCGCCAAGAACCTCGAACCGCCTTCGTACGATGAAGGCTATGATCAATTGAGCGTCGTCCGCATCGAAGCAGGCTCGTTTATCGTGGAGGAATATGCTTGTGAGATTCGATGATCTTGAAAACAAAATGAGGGCCCTGGAAGCCCTGGAAGACGCACGGTTCATGCCGGGCGTCTTTGCGGTGGCGCGTGTCGATGGTCGGTCCTTCACCCGGCTGACCAAAGAAATCGCCAACTTCGAAGCCCCCTTCGATCTCCGCTTTAGCGACTACATGGCCGCAACCGCTCTGCACCTCTGCAATTGCGGATTCCAGGCCATCTACGCCTATACCCAGAGCGACGAGATCTCCCTGCTATTCCGCGCTGAAGATGAAACCTTTCAACGCAAACTGCGAAAATGGAACTCCATCCTCGCCTCAGAGGCTGGGGCGGTGTTTTCGCTCCGTTTGGGCATGCCAGCAGCTTTTGACTGCCGGATCATCCCGCTGCCCAATAAAAAGTCTGTTCACAGCCGTCCCACAGCGAAACAAAAAGGTGACTGGCGGCCTACCCCACACAGGGTAGGCCTGAGATGAAATTCAAACCAGCCAAAGTCATTGGAAGCGTTCTGGGGCAGCTTTGCAAGCTCATTCCCGGGCACTTGGTCGCGAACCTCTGCGCTCAACACCACCACGGCAGCCAGCCGCGCACCTTCAGTTCCTGGAGTCACGTGGTCAGCCTGCTCTACGCGCAACTGACACACTCCATCAGTCTCAACGATGTGTGCGACAGCTTGAGGCATCATGCCGGGGCCCTCGCTGCCATCCGCGGAGCGACACCGCCAGCCCGCAACACCCTGTCCCATGCCAATAAGAATCGGGACAGCGACCTGATGGAGACCCTCTTTTGGAAGATGTTGGATCATCTCCAGCATCGGCACCCCGGGTTTGGCCTGCGCTATGAAGGACTGCCCCGGCGGTTTAGACGGGCCATCTACGCCATCGACTCCAGCACCATCGCCCTGGTGGCCAACTGTATGAGTTGGGCCAAGCACCGGCAGCGCAAGGCGGCGGCCAAGCTCCATTTGCGTCTCAACCTGCAAACCTTCCTGCCAGCCTTTGCCATCATCGAAGAAGCCTCTCATCATGATGACTCGCGCTCCCGCGCGCTTTGTGCCAGCCTCAAAGACGGGGAAATTGCCTTGTTTGACAAGGCTTACATCAACTTTGCCCACCTCTGGGAGTTGACCGGGCGGGGCATCTTCTGGGTCACCCGTGCCAAGGACAACATGAGCTACCGGGTGACGCGCAAGCTCCAGGCACGGCCGCAAGGCAAGGTGCTGCGCGATGACCTCATTGTGCTCAAAGGAGCCAGGAGCCTTTCGCAACATCCCGGCCCGCTGCGCCGGGTGGAGATGCTCGTGGAGCTTGACGGCAAGGAAGTGCGCATGGCCTTTATCACCAACCAGACAGAATGGGCCGCCAGCACGGTAGGAGAACTCTACCAGAGCCGCTGGGGCATTGAAGTGTTCTTCAAGCAGATCAAGCAAACGCTCTGCATCTGTGATTTTTTGGGACATAGCAAAAACGCGATCCGCTGGCAGCTCTGGGCGGCCCTGTTGCTCTATGTGCTGCTGCGGTTCCTGGCACAAGTATCGGGCTGGCCGCACAGCTTCACCCGCCTCTTCACGATGATCCGAGGGGTGACTTGGAGCCGGGTGGATCTGCTCAGATTGCTGGCGTTCTATGGGACAGCAGGCGGTCCATGGAAGATGCGAGCCAGCCCGCAAAGCGTGTATCTGCCTGGGCTGGAGCCCCCCGTCTATGGGACAGCAGGCGTCGCATAACGGAGCAGGACCGCCCCGTTTGAGAAATCACTTTCGCAAAAGGCACTTCAAAACATCACCAACTCAAGCCTCTGGCGCTGCTTTTGCAGGGCTATGGGATGACTGTGAAGTCTGTTGTAGAATACTTCTCCTGGCGTCAGGAAGATTCATGGAGGAATGCCCTCAATGCCCACTGCTACTGGCTCCTGCGCCGTCAGGGTGCAAGCATTGCCGCAGCCACTGATCGCCTCCGAGGCGCCTCAGTCCGGACCAAACACGAACTCTTGATGCAAGGCGGCATCAACTTTGGCAGTTTGCCCGGCTGGCAAAAGCGCGGTGTCGGCGTCTATCGCAGGCCAGAGCTCCGGTCTGGGTTCAACCCGATAACTGAACAAACTGTCCAAACGACGCGTCAGGCGTTCCATGTTGATCGGGAACTGCCCGGCAAGGCGGAATACGAGGCGTTTATGATGGCGCGGTTGCAGGAAACGAGTGCTTAGGGCGCCTAGCGGTTCGTTTTTCTCGCCCCCTTACCGGACTACTGACACTCCCCCCCCAACACGTCTCCCCTCTGCCTCCGTCCCGGAGGGACGTCGGACTGTAGCCGGTGGTGACAACCACCGGACCATCTCCTACCCTACCGCCCGCGTCCCGGAGGGACGCCGGATCGGCCGCTACCACAAGTAGCGCTCATCGTACGATACCATACCCGCTTGGAGCATCTCAATGTACTCTTCTTGAAACGACTTTACCCGGTGATGCTTGTCCTGATTCTGGATGTACCGCGCCACTCGTTCCAGATGAGACGGACTGACGGAGAACGCTCCATATCCCTCCTGCCAGGCAAATCCCGCCAGACGCAGTTCCTCGTGTATCCATCGTGAAGACACGCTCTTCATTCGTTGCACAACGTCGGCGAGACATTGTGTGGCCCGTAGGCCAATTAGTGCGTGGAGATGATCCCCCATTCCGCCAATCATATGAGGAAAAACGTTCTCTGCCGTGAGTACTCCCCCGATGTACTCATGGACACGAGGCCGAGGCGTTGGGGCAAGCCACGGTTCACGATTTTTGGTGCTGAAGACGACGTGAACATGGAAAGCCAGATGCGTTGACGGCATCCCATACATTTGGTGCATCATCTTCCCGTGTGCAATCCGATCCAGCGTCCCTCCGGGACGCAATGCGTGTGAGAACGACAGACCGGTGGTTGTCACCACCGGCTACTGTCCGACGTTCCTCCGGAACGAGCATCCGCCTCCCGCCCCCACCCCGTTGCAACACCCAGCCCCTCCACATCGTTACACCGTCGTATGCGTTTTCTCCCGCCCGCCTTCAACATCCTCGCCCTCTCCGGCCTGCTGACCTCCTTTGCACTTTCCGCCGACACTCCCCCCGCCACCTCCCCCATCCCCGCCCCAGCTACCTCACCCGCCCCTGCCAAACCCAAATCCAAGGACTACGTCGACACCCTTGGCGAAGGGCTGCAGCCCACCCGCTCCATCACGTACAAGACCATCGGAGATCGCCAGCTTCAGCTTCACATCTTTGAACCCGCTAGCTTCAAGACCACCGACAAGCGCACCTGCTACATCACCATTCACGGCGGTGGATGGGTCGGCATGACCCCCGCACGTATGTTCCCCTTTGCAGACCATTTCGCAAAGCTCGGCATGGTGGGCATCAGCGTTCAGTACCGCCTCTACAACGCCAAAACCCAGACGACGGTCTTTGATTGCGTCAAAGATGCCCGCACGGCCGTGCGCTACGTCCGCGCGCACGCTGCGGACCTCGGCATCGATCCCACCAAGATCATTGTCAGCGGAGGTTCTGCGGGCGGGCATCTCGCTGCCGCCACCGCCTTCTTTGACGGCGTCAACGAAACCGGTGAAGACACATCGGTCTCCTGCAAGCCCAACGCACTGATCCTGCTCTTCCCCGTGATCGACACCTCTACCGAAGGCTATGGCAATGCCAAGGTCGGGAAGGACTGGCAGACCATCTCCCCCGCCCACCAAGTCACTCCCGGAGCACCACCCACCCTGGTCTTCCACGGCACTGGCGATACCGTGACTCCTTTCAAAGGAGCCAAAGCTTTCCACGAAGCCATGCTCAAGGCTGGCAATCGCTGCGAACTCGACATCAATGAGGGCGGTGCCCACGGCTACCTGATGCGCACCCAGCCGCTCTATGACGACACCCAGACCAAGACGGAAGTTTTCCTCCGCTCACTCGGTCTGCTTTGAGGGGCGGATCCTCGACATCGCATCGAAATCCAAACCTCTGGGATTTTGAATCTGTCGTAACCAGCCCTGCCGTGTGATCGTCTCATGCAGGACGAGGGGGGAATGGCGGACCAGCCTGGCCGCCACTCCCCGCTTCGAACACCACCTTCTCCCGCTTTGCCCTGCCATGAAGTTCCCCACCCCCAAGGTTCCCGTCCTTCTCCTCACCGCCGTAGCGGCTCTGCCCTGGACCAGCCTCCGCGCCGACGAAATCGAGGACAAGTTTCGCCAGTTCGACCGCGATTCTGACGGAAAGATCTCCGGAGACGAGTTCAACGGCGAGGCCTACCTCCCCAAGCTGGATCTGAACAAAGACGGCACCCTCACCCTTGAGGAATCCCGTGCGGCCCTCGCCCTCTGGCAGTTGTCCAAGAAAAAGAAAGCGCAGGATGAAACTCCCGGGCAAACCTCTCCTGCGGAAGCGGCCGCAGGTCCCCGATTGGAGAAGCTCTTCAAGCGCCTGGATCGCAACGGCGACGGACAACTGGACTCCCAAGAGCTGCCCCAGGCAGAATGGCGCAGCCGGTTGGACGCCAATGGCGACGGCGTGGTCTCCAAGGACGAAGCCCGCCTGAAGGTTGGGCTCATTTTCCAGAACGGCCTGGATCCCGGCGGCACGCCACCTCCACCTCCTGTGGAGCTCGACAAAACGCTCACAGAAGGCCCTCTGGTCCTCAAGGCCAGCGATCACCTCGTGGGACACCTCATCCCAGATCTCACGCTCACTCTTGCCGATGGTAGCACCCAGCGACTCAGCGACTACAAGACGTCCAAAGGCATCGTGTTGGCATGGTTCAGCGCCTCCTGCCCCCTGAGCGGCAAACTCGGTCCGGAGCTCGCCCGTTTGCAGAAGGATTGTGCCAAAGACAACGTCGCCTTCTTGCTGGTGAACGCCATCCCCACGGACACCCCGGAAGACATCAAAGCCTTTGCCACGAAGTTCGGCATCACCGCACCATTGGTGCATGACAAATCACTGGCCCTTTCCCGCACCCTGAGAGCTACAGTGACCACAGAGGTGTTCCTTCTGGACGCCGCCCGCACTCTCACGTATCGCGGTGCCATCAACGATCAGTACGGCTTGGGCTATCAACTGGAGTCTCCCCGCAAGCAGTTCCTGCGCGATGCCCTCGCCTCCCAGCTTCGCGGTGAGTCGCCCTCCATCGCCGCCACCAGTGCCCCAGGATGCGCCCTGGATCTTGACGCGGCCAAACCCGCCGCCGTGGCGGACACCCCTCCCGGCCAGACCTCATACCATCGTGATATTTCCCGTATCCTCCAGGCCAACTGCGTGGAATGCCATCGCAAGGATGGCCTGGCCCCCTTCAGCCTCGAGACCTATGCCGACGTCATTGAAAATGCCGGCATGATCAAGAAGCAGGTGACCCGCGGTGCCATGCCGCCATGGTTCGCAGCGCCCACCCCTTCCACCCACGACACGCCCTGGGCCAACGACCGTTCCTTGAACGGGCACGACAAGTCCACACTCCTCACGTGGCTGGAGTCCGGCCGTCCTCAAGGCGATATCGCAGACGCTCCCCTGCCCCGGAAGTTCCACAGCGGCTGGTCCATCGGCGAGCCCGACGCGATCTTCCAGCTCAGTCAACCCATCAACATCAAGGCGGAGGGCACCATGCCCTATCAGAATGTCACTGTGCCGACCAACTTCCCAGAAGACCGCTGGGTTCAGTCTTACGAGATCGTTCCCACCGACCGCGGTGTCGTGCACCACGTGATCGTGAAGGTCGTGGAGAAGGGCAAGTCAGGTACCAAGGATGAAGAACGCGCCGAGCGTGAGGGCTACTACGCCGCCTACGTCCCAGGCAACAGCTCCCGCATTCTGCCAGAAGGCTTTGCCAAAAAACTCCCGGCTGGAGCCACCCTGCATTTCCAGATCCACTACACCCCCAATGGCAAAGCCACCCAGGACCAGTTGAAAATTGGCTTCAAGTTTGCCCCCCAGCCGCCTCAATATGTGGTGCATGTGAACGCCGTGGCCCAGCCCCGGCTCAACATTCCGGCAGGCGAGGCCAATCACGTGGAAACCGCCCAGCAGAAGCTCCCCTGGGACATGATGATGACTGCCTTCATGGCGCACATGCATGTGCGGGGCAAGGCGTTCAAATACGAGGTCACCTACCCCGATGGCAAACAGGAGGTGTTGCTCGACATTCCCCGCTACGACTTCAACTGGCAGCTCGCTTACAATCTGGCCCAGCCCAAGCTCATCCCGCGGGGCAGTACCGTGAAGATCACTGCGGTGTTCGACAACAGCACCGGCAACCCCGCCAATCCCGACCCTACCAAGAACGTGCGCTGGGGTCAGCAGACTTTCGACGAGATGATGATTGGCTATGTGGAGCATTATGTGCCCTACGTGGCGCCCAAGGTGGCCGGTCGTTGAGCCCCACAGAGCTGCATCACCAGAAATTGTCCTTTCTCTGTGCAACTCCCGGAGCAATCCGCGGTTGTAGAGGATAACCACTGCCTGCCTGTGCCATGAAGCCCGTGCCCGTCTCCCTTCCCGCCCTCGCTGCCCTGGCTCTCGCACCCGCCCTCACCGGAGCGGATGCAGGGCTCTCGGACGAGCAGACCCGCTTCTTCGAGCGCAAGATTCGCCCCGTGCTGGTGGAGAAGTGCTACGACTGCCACTCCGCCTCTGCCAAAAAGGTGAAGGGCGGTCTCGTCCTCGACACCAAGGACGGCACCCTGAACGGAGGTGACAACGGCCCCGCCGTGGTTCCCGGAAATATTGATGACAGCCTCCTCATCGCGGCCATCCGCTATGGCAACAAGGACATGGAAATGCCTCCCAAGGGCAAGCTTCCCGACAGTGTCATCGCCGACTTCGAAACCTGGGTGAAGATGGGCGCTCCCGATCCCCGCACCGGCCCCACCGTGGCAGATGCAAATACCGCGTCCGCCCAGTGGCAGAAGAAAGAGATCGACGTCGCCGCAGGCCGGTCCTTCTGGGCATTCCAACCGCCCAAATCGTCCCCGACGCCAACCGTCAAAAACACAAGCTGGCCCAAGTGCGATATCGACCGCTTCATCCTCGCCCGTATGGAAGAAAAAGGGCTTCAACCCGTCGCCGATGCGGGCAGGCTGGAGTTGCTGCGGCGTGTGACTTTTGATCTTACCGGCCTGCCCCCCACGCCCGACCTCATCCAGGTGTACATGAAGGACACGTCACCCGATGCCTTCGCCAGGGTCGTGGACAACCTCCTCGCCTCCGAACGCTTTGGCGAATACTGGGGCCGCCACTGGCTGGATGTCGCCCGCTACGGAGAGTCAGCCGGGCGCGATGCCAACGTGCTCTACCCCTTCGCCTGGAGGTACCGCGATTGGGTCATTGATGCCCTCAACCGAGACCTGCCCTACAACGAGTTTGTGAAACAACAGGTGGCCGGGGATCTTCTGCCCTACAAGGATGCCGCCGATCAGAGCCGCAAGATCGTCGCCACCGGCTTCCTGGCCATCGGGTCCAAGCCTCAAAACGAGCGCAACCCGCGGCAGTTTGCCCTCGAACTCGCGGACGAGCAGATCGACACCCTCTCCCAGTCGGTCCTGGGCATCACCATCGCCTGCGCCCGCTGCCACGATCACAAGTTTGATCCCATCCCGCAGAAGGACTACTACGCCCTGGCGGGCATCTTCCTCAGCAGCGAGACGCTCTATGGAACCAATCGCGGGCTGCAGAACCAGAATGCCTCCGACCTCATTGACCTCGGTCATGAGTCGGGCATGCCAGCGGGATTCGAGGGCATCTCTCCCGCCCAGCGCGCTCAACTGGCCAACCGACTGGAGGAGGCCAAAGGCAGCCAGGCAGAATCGTTCCGCACCGCCCAGGCCGCGCGGCGTGCCGGGAAAGAAGCAGACAACCTCCGCCTCCTTGCTCTTCGTCAGCAGATCGGCACGATCTCTGGGGAGCTCAACCGTTACGATGAAAGCGGGAATGCCCGTATCCTTGCCATGGGGGTGTATGACCGGTCCCGCCCCGTGGACAGCCCCGTCTTCAACCGTGGCGAGGCCACCCAGCCTGGCGCGGTGGTGCCCCGTGGTTTCGTCCAAGTGTTGTTTCAGGAAACCCCTCCGCCCGTCAGGCATGGCAGCGGCCGTCTGGAACTGGCTGAGTGGCTGGCATCTCGCGACAATCCCCAGACCGCCCGGGTGATGGTAAACCGCATGTGGCGCTGGCTGTTTGGCCGGGGCATTGTCCCCACGGTGGACAACTTCGGCGCGATGGGGGAAAAGCCCTCTCATCCGGAACTGCTGGATCACCTGGCCCTGCGATTCATGGACCATGGGTGGTCCATTAAAAAGATGGTGCGCGAGATTGTCCTCAGTCGCACCTATCAGCTCGCCACCCTGCATGCCCCGCAGAACTTTGCTGCCGATCCTGAGAACACCCTCTGCTGGCGCATGACCAGCCGCACCGTGGACGCAGAGTCCCTCCGGGATGCCATGCTCCTGGTGAGCGGCAAGCTGGATCTCTATCCCCAGGAAGGCTCCGTGGTGGCACGGGCCAACGAAGGGCGCGAGGGGCTCATCCGCCTCTTCACCACCCTGCAGGAGCCTCGTTATGACCGCTCCGTTTACCTTCCGGTCGTCCGGGATTTGGTTCCTGAGGCGCTGTCCCTCTTCGACTTCGCCAACCCCAGCCTCGTCACGGGCGATCGGGAATCCACCAACGTGCCTGCCCAGAGCCTCTATCTTCTCAACAACAAGCAGGTGCAGGAGCTCAGCGACGCCTTTGCCCGCCGCGTCTATGCATCGGCCAAGGATCAGCCCGGCCGCATTCAGTTCGCGTTCTGGACGGCCCTGGGTCGCGCACCCACCGCGGAGGAGGTTCGTGCCGCCTACACCTTCTTCAGCGAGTACACCCAGGACGCCGCCAAGGCCAAGTCAAAGGGTGCAGACCTCACCCCTTACGCCTGGAGCGCCTTCTGCCAGTCTTTGATGGCGTCTGCCGAGTTCCGCCATCTGGATTGATTGCCTGCCTCTTACCCCTTCACCCGCCCGCCGCCATGAACATGTCCAGTGACCTGCTCCTTTTTAGCCGCCGCCGCATCCTCCAGGGCACTTCCAGCGGGTTCGGCTACCTGGCCTTTAGCGCTCTCTCGACATGGGCTGCGGAACAGTCCGCCTCAGGTGGGGCCTCCCCGCTCGCGGCCAAGGCTCCGCACTTCGCCCCCAGAGCCAAACGGGTCATCTTCCTCTGCATGTCCGGTGGCCCGTCGCATGTCGACACCTTTGACTACAAGCCCAAGCTGGTGGCCGACGATGGCAAGGAGTCAGGGAGAGGTCGCGGGGGCCCCGCCACCCTGCTCGCACCGCGGTTCCAGTTCAAGCAGCATGGTCGCAGCGGGCTGTGGATATCCGAGTTGTTTCCTAATGTGGCGAGTCATGCTGACGACCTTACACTGGTGCGCTCCATGCACACGGATCTGCCCAACCATCCCCAGGCCTTCAGCCAGATGCACACGGGCACGTCCCAGTTCGTCCGGCCATCCCTTGGCTCGTGGGCGCTCTACGGCCTTGGGACGCTCAATGAGAACCTTCCCGGCTTCATCACCATCAATCCCCCAGCCCAGAACGGCGGTGCCAAGAACTACGGCAGCGCCTTTCTTCCCGCCATCTACCAGGGCACGAAGATCGGCGCAGCCGGTTTTCCCGGTGCCGGAGCAGGCCCAGGACGCCGCAACGCGGGCGGGCAGGAGACCATGAGCAACATCTCGAACCCGCGCTATCCTGCGGAAGTCGAGCGCACCCAGCTCGACTTTATGCAGACGCTCAACCGTGCCAAGCTCCAGCGGGAGGGCTACGATCCCCAGATCGAAGGGGTCATCCAGAGCAACGAACTCGCGTTTCGCATGCAGAACGTCGTGCCGCAGGTCATGGACCTGGCCGGGGAAACCGAGGCCACCAAAAAACTCTACGGCCTGGACAACAGCGCCACGGAGACCTTCGGCCGCCAGTGCCTCATGGCCCGCCGCTTTGCGGAGGCCGGCGTTCGCTTCATCGAAGTCTCCTTCGGCAACTGGGACCAGCACCGCAACCTCACCGCCGACCTGGAGCGCAACTGTAGCGCTATCGACCAGCCCATCGCGGGCCTGCTCACCGATCTAAAGCAACGCGGCCTGCTCAAAGACACCCTTGTGATGTGGGGGGGCGAATTCGGCCGCACCCCGCATGGCCAGTCAGGCGACGGCCGGGATCACAACAACAAAGGCTTCACCCTCTGGATGGCCGGCGGCGGCGTCAAAGGCGGCTTCACCTACGGCAGCACCGACGACTACGGCTATGAGGCTGTGGAGAACAAGGTCCACATCCACGACTGGCACGCCACCATCCTCGCCCTCCTGGGGCTTGATCACGAAAAGCTAACTTACCGCTACGCCGGCCGCGACTTCCGCCTCACCGATGTGCATGGCAACGTGGTAAAGGAAATAATTACATAGGTGCGCGTTCGAATTGACCACAGAGGCACAGAGAACACAGAGGAATGACTTTTTAGACAGAATTAACGGAATTAACAAAATTAAGCTTCAAACTTCAGACCATGGTACTCTTGCACGTTGGTCAGAAGCTGAACCCAATTCTGTTAATTCTGTTAATTCTGTCTAAACCTCAGTTTCATTCCTCTGTGTTCTCGGTGCCTCTGTGTTTTAACAGTCATTTCCTCAATCCCCCAGCAAACTCCTCACCTTCTGCGCCACGGCCTTGCCGAGCTTCTCATGCTCACCCGCCTCCAGGTGCAGGGCATCCACCGTGCTGGGGGTGACGATGGTCTGGGTATTGAGATAGGCACAGCCATGCTGCTGGGCCACGGCGGCGTAGTGCTGAGGGAAGCGTCCTGCCTTGGCGGCCACGCCAGTGAACTTCTCATCAAGATCCGGCAGGTGGCTCATGTCACCTACGGGAGGTGGGCAGAGCAGTAGCACCGACGGTGCCGCAGCCTCCACGCCAGCCTCACTCTGCCGGATCATTTTCACGAGCTGTCCGGCTCCGGCAGCGATCTCAACCGCGGGCAGGTTGAACATCATCTTCAGGTCATTGGAGCCCAGCATGAGCACCACCAGATCGATCGGCTTGTGTGACTCCAGACACGCAGGCAGATACTTCCGCCCGTTGCGGTTTCCCATGATGGGATCGTCATGCACGGTCGTGCGCCCGTTCTGCCCCTCCTCCACCACCCGGTAGCCAGCTCCCAACTCACGGGCCAGCACACCCGTCCAGCGCACATCGTGAGCATGCCTGCGAGGAAAAGTCGAGGCAGCAGTGGCTACGGGGTCATAGCCCCACGTGTTGGAATCGCCGTAGCAGAGGATGGTTTTCATTCGAGTCCCTCTGGATTGGACGGAAGCCGGACGAATGCAAGAAAAGTTTGGCGACCGTCCCACTCTTGGCATCCCATCGGGGTTCAATGCGGCTCTGTCATATCATTGGTCCGGCCCGGACCTCACCCGTGGGCTGCCTCATATGAGCCAATGCCACCGAGGAAACGGATACAAGTGCCACCTCAGGAGGGCCGAAGGCTCGGCGTGATACCCAGGCTTGGGCAACGCCCAAGGAATAGATGACCAAACAACCCTTGAGGGCTGAAAGCCCGGCCTCATCAAACCTGCCCACGACAAGCATCCCTGAATGATGCCAGGCCTACAGCCCTCTACATCTGAAACTACCACCAACCTTGGGCCTTGCCCAAGGCGTCTGGCATCACTCCGGGCTTTCAGCCCTCAACTCGTTCGCCAAAGGTAGATCATCGACCTCGCCAGCTTTTCCCTGTTGGCATGGCCATAAAAGCGATCGAGGCCCCGAGGTATTGATGCCGGAGGCATCACAGCGCTTAGCCGGAGGTCGAGGGAGCGTAGCGACCGAACACCTCCGGTGCCCTGAGCAAAGGGATCCCATCCCAGAGGGATGGCAGCAAGCCCCTCCACTCCGCCCAAGCTCCTCACCCCGCCTTGCCCGCCCACTTCTGGTCCACCTGCTGTCTGAACCCCTGCAACCTCAGCGACCGGTCCGGCATCACTTCGAGCACCGCATACCCATTGTTGTCCGCACCCGAGCCTTCGATCAACGCCACGAGGGTGCAGTAGTGGATGCCCTGTATCTCCTGGTAGTCGTTCTTGTGGGAGTGTCCCTGAAACACGGCCAGCACCTTCCCACTGTCCTCCAGCACCTTTCGTACCGCGGTTGCATTCAGCACGCTGTGCGGTGCCGCCTCATCCAGCCGCTGATGGGCAAAGACCACCACCGGGCCCGCCGTCGCGGCGAGATCCTTCCGCAACCACTCCAGCTCCGCCTCTGGCACATTGGCATCCTTCCAGTCAGCGTTGTTCCGCCCGTACGGTGCGCCATCCGACCGGTAGCAGGCGTCCAGCACCACAAAGTGCACGCCATTCTGATCGAATGAATAGTGCGGTTTCTTGGACGCTCCTGAATGCTGGGCAAACTCCTCCTTCGTCAGCGTCGCCACGCAGTGGTTTCCCAGCACGTAGTGACGGGGACAGGTCAGACCTGCATAGATCATGTCGATCTCCTCCAACCAGGCGATCTCCTGCTCCACCGTGGGTGCCTGATCAATCAGATCTCCCAGCTCAATCACAAATGCCGGTTTGATTTCATTGAACTTGGCCACCGCTTCCTTCAGCTTCCCAGGTGTTTCCCGGTAGTACCGGGTCTTGGTGGGCTCTTTGTCGCCGTAGTGAAGGTCCGTGAGCAGACCGATCCGCAAGAGGGGTGAGGCAGTCTCGTCTGTCGCCAGCATGGGCGATGCGATGCCAGCCGCGAGGCAGAGAGAGCCACGCCACATGACGGCACGGCGGTTCATCAAAGATGCGTCAGGAATGGTCTTCATGTCTGGCGTCTGGCGTCTGGTGTCTTCTAGTCTTTTGTCTGAGGCGAAGCCATCACCACCTTCCATTTCCCCCAGAGCGCAGGCGCCAGCTCCGCCTCGCTGGGCACATCCGCCGTGATGCCGGTGGCCTTGTTGTTCCAATAGACGCGCTGCAACGTCTGGAAGCCATTGCCCCGGAGGATGCCGATATCCCCTTTCACCTCCGAGCCTGCGACGGGATTCCAGCCCAAGGCCGAGAGCGGGATGGAAATCTCGTAGAAAGCACTCTTCACCTTGCCCTTCTCATCCTTCTCCACACTGCTGGCCAGCTCCACCTCCGTGCTGACGTCATGCACCGCATCCAGCGTGATGGTGCGCCAGGGTGAGGAGAAAGGCACCGGAGTCTTGGTTCCAGGAACCACTGCGCGATACACCAGAGCCAACGTCTTGCCGTTCACCTGGGTGACCAGCAACCGCTGATCCCCCGCCACTGGGCGAGGGCGCTTGGGGTCAGCCTTCTCATCGGTGCCAATCATGACATCCAGGCAGCCTCCCGTCTTGAAGGGGGCATTGGGCGTCTCGCCTGAGTTCTTCAGCAGTTCCGGATCCTGCGTCCGATAGGCGGCATAGAGCCGGTCACCCGCGATGGCCACGCTGCCTGTGATGTCATACGGCTTGCTGTCGCTGTTGAAGTTGGCGGCCGTGCCCCTCCGGTCAATCACCGCCCACGCAGCCTTTTCCCACTCCCCGATCTTGCCATCCACCACAGGAGTTTGGGACAGCATCGGCACCTCCATGGTGCCAGAACCACGAGCCTGCTGGCGCGCCACCTCCGCCTGCACCCGCCAGGCCGCTGCGGCCTTCAGTTCTTTTTCGGTCACTCTCAACTCCGTCGCCGGCAGGCGTTTCAGGCTTTCCAGCCCGTCCACCCGCACCAGACTGGTGCGTGAGCCATCACAGAGATACACCTTCCCATCGGAAGCTTGGGCCAGCGTGGGGAAGAAGTTCTCATCATGCAGGGTCAGTTCATTGAGCAACGCCCCACGCTCCGCCCGTGGCATCGTCCAGGGCTTGCCCAGACGGGAGTCCTGGAACAACTGCGCCACAAACAACCCGTCCGCCGTAAAGAGATACACATCCCCCATGTTGCCATTGATGCCCCAGAGCGGGCCCACATCCCTCCCGGCAGGTTCGATGAACCCACCCAGCAGGCGGGTGCTTCCGATCACCTGGCCCGGCTGGTCCGGCAAGGCCGCCTCGTGAGAGGCATGAAGCCCCGGCCAGACACTCGGGTAGCTCCACATGGGCACGCCATCCTTCACTCCGCCGAAGCCTTCCTTTGCGTACGGCAGCGGTGCCACCGTCAAGACACTCCAGCCATCTTTCGACACCAGGACCTGATCCCCACCGGAGGATGCCGGGTTCTGCACACCTGTCGCAAGCACCTTGCCCGCCGTGAGTTCATAGACCGGCACCCCTGGCTTGGTAAAGCGCATCACGGGATATTGCACCGCCTTGTCATCCACCCGGGAGGCCGTGATGGAAAGGTCGCTCATCAGTGTATAGCCGCCGCCCGCAGCCTTCTGCATCTGCACCTCGACCTCCTGCACCCGCCCGTCTTCATTGAGATCACTCCAGGCAAAGAGCACCTGATTCTTGGTCTTCTCAGAGGCCAGATCCACGCCCTGAGGCCAGCGCGAGCGGAACCGATCTTCCTTCAACAACGGCCACAAATCCGCCCGTCCCAAGGAGGCCGCGGGCGTCGCCACAGCATCTTTCAGAAGCCACACCGTCACAAAGCCATGCCCGCCCGTGGGATTGCTGTTGTAGCTGTTCGTCATGTACTGACGCCCCTCCACGTGCACCGTTCCTTCCGGCGCTCCGGAGCGGAACTGGTTGCTCAATTCATCCCCACCCGGCCGGTAGATCACCGCGACCGGCACACTCGTGCCCTTCTCCCAGTCCAGTTTGAACTCCAGTCCGTCATAGTAGAAGCGGGTCTTGTCCACAGGGTCCAGCGTCCCCCCTCCGCCGTAGCGCCCTGGGCCGTAGAAGGTCTTTTCCAGCTTCCCATCTGGAGCCCACACGCTCACCCTCTTGGGCTGAAAGTCATGCTCCGCCACCCAGATGTTCCCCTTCTCATCCACCGCCATGCCCAGCGGTTGATTCATGTGCAGGGGATCGTACTTGCCAGCGGCCGGCTTACCCGCCCGGCCGATGGCCCGCACCAGCATCCCCTCCGGGCTGAAGACCTTCACCTGATGCGAGGCACCATGGTCACTCACCAGGATGTTTCCTGAACCATCCAGCGCAATCCCCTGCCCGTCTTCCAGCCCGACGGTGATCAGTGCCTCAGGGGCCACTCCTTGGGCCACGAGCCGTACGTCTCCGCCATAGCGGAACACTGTTTTCTCCGTTACCGCCAAGAGTTGCCCTTTCGAGTCAAAGGCCACGCCCCGGGCACCCGGCAGCAACACCTCACCAATCACCTCGCCCGCCGCAGCATCGACAAAGATCAGTTTGCCCAGCTTCGGCATGCTGGCCACCACCACCCCATCATGCGCGGCGATCCCCGCCAACTGGCTGAGCCAGTGATGATCTCCATGTGAGCCATCTTCCACGTAGGGTGATGGATTGAACGGCATCTTCAGGATCGCCTTGTCCCCCTTTGCGGTGAGTCCGGTGATGCGCAGTTCGCCATCCTTCATGTTGCGATTGTCGCTGGAGGCCGTCCAGGTGGCCGCCACATAGGCATAGACATCTGGCAGAGCCTTGGCCCCGCGGTCGGCGGCCAGATGAGGGGCGGCCGTCCAGTTGCCCCCAATCCATCCCCGGCCACCCTGTTTGACGCCGTCGAGGTCCACCCAGGCCAGACCCGCCCCCCCCTCGCTCACCGCGCTGCCCAGATACACCATCGGCTTTCCCGTGGGGGACCTATCCGCGCCCACAAAGAGGGCTGCCTGCGGTGGCGAGTGGTTGGTGAGCCATCCCCCCGTGGTATCTGCCGTGGACCAGGCGGGATTCCCCGCGTTGTAGATGGAGAACTCATAGCGCAGTTCGAGTGGCTTCCGCACCAGCCCCCGGACCCGGTAGGTTCCCGGTGCGACGGGCTTCCCGGGGATGTTATAGAGCCCATGTTCCGCCGCATCCCGATCCCTGCCCAGATCATCCGTCCCATCCCACCACGCGGTGTTCTCACCAGCGGGGTATGGGGACTCCGCCACCAGGTTGCGCACGCGTTTGCCTGCCTGATCCTCAATCACCAAGGTCACCACGCCCGGCTCCTTCAGGTGGAACTTGACCGGGATGGGAGGAAACAACTCCTGCTTCACGGATTCCAGCACCGCGCTCTTCAAACCCGCCGTTCCCAGCGGGGTGAGCGCCATCACCTCTGCCAGCCATACCCGCCTCCCCTCCTTGGGCCGGGACTTCATGTGGGGATGCCCCTCCTGCGGGGAGGACGTGAGCCTCAGCCGCACCGCCCGGGTGGAGATGGGCTGGTCAAACATCAACCCACGGGGACTGAAGGGCAGCGGGTACCCACTGGACAGCCCTGCATAGGTCTTTACCGGTTTCCATTGCGAAGCCTCGGCCTCCCTCGGGTGCACACTGGCGTCTCCCGCATACTGCTCCACTTCCGCCGTGCCAAAGCCCGTCCCCAAAGTCTCCAATCCCACAAGCTTCACCGCCTGCGGCCAGATCAACATGACCCACTCAAACCGCTCCGAAGTTACTACCTGTGTTGCCCCCTCCGTGCCGTTGTCCCAGGTCTTCCATTGCTCATCCTGGGAGTTAGTAAGTTTTCCCGCTGCCTCTTCCTGGCTGCTGACAGCCACTTGGGCTTGAGGAGCCACATTGGCGTATCGCTCCTGCAGGATGATGGCACCCCCAAGCCACCCCGCATATTTGGGGTCAGAAGCCTGGGCTTCATGAGTGAAGCGCAGGACGCTCGTCTTTGTCCCTGGCGGCAGCACCCACGTGGCGAGTTCGTCTTTGGCCACCTCTTCACTTCCGGGCTTGGCAGCGGACAGACGCTCCGCGGAAATCCACTCCCCCTCCTCTGCCGGTCTCCCTGGCACCGCCACGCCCTCTTTCAGCACACTCAATCTTCCGCCGCCTCGCACAATCACCGTCCCTACCGCAGTTGGCACCTTCAGTTGCACCAGCAGATGCCTTGCGCCAGGCGTGGACGAATCACCAAAGGTCACCCCGCGGAAGTCCGGCTGCGAGTTCTGCGTCCAGAGGACCGATTTTGCCCCGGCGGGCAGCGGAATCAAAGTCGCCCCTTCCCCGGCCTCTAGACTCAACAATGACTCCGCAGCGAGGTCTTCGCTCCGGACGTGGGTCTGACTGGTGCCCTCAGCGGAAACCGCGTGGACAAATACCAGCGAGCCAACAAGCCCCAGGCTCGCGGAGAAAAGGGAAAGAGGAAGCTTCATGCGGGAGGAAACGGATACGCGAGTCCTCCTGGATTGTTGCGCCCAGCATGGCGTCCCGCTTTTCCCCGGGCCCCCTTCCTACTCCGCCATGGCTCCCAGAAAGATTTCAGAGACCTTCCCCTTCTCAAAGTGGAACACCAGACCGCCATACACGGTTCCCGCCACGAAGATCTCCCCCTTTCGACTCGCCTCCTTGTCTTCCAGAGCTCCATAGGCTTTGCGAACCTCGGCTTCGCTGCTCCCAATGCGCAGCCCCTTCCGGGTGCCGGACGCACCAGGTGCTTTTTGCGAGATGCACAGCACCCTCTTCGCCCCACCCTTTTTGACGGAGGCCATTTGCAGAGTCAGCCCCTGGGCAGGGTACTGCCACTCCTGCACATGCTCTCCTATCGCCTCCCACTCCACATCCTCACCTTTCTTCGTCGGCTTCCCCAGAGCTTTGAGCACCGCTTGCTGGGGCATTTCCAGACGTATCTCATTTAGAGCCTCCTCTTTCATGAGTGCGAAGCCCTTCTCTGCCTGTTCGTCCCCCATCACCACGGCTGTCGGCAGCACCAACAGCAGCGAGACCCACCACACCAGAGCCAAACTTGAGAGCCTCGTTTTCTTCATGGCACCACTCTACCAGCCGGACGGAGTTCCCGCAATCTCCCACGGCTTTTTCCAGTCTTGCCCACCGCTTTCCAACCTGCCAGAATGAAAGTCGAACCCCTTCACCCACCCAAGTTGAAGTTTCCCTCCCTATCGTCGGCAGACCGCCAGCGTCTTGATGCCCTGCATGAGCGGCTTGATGCACTCCGTCCCCGGAACATCGGCTACCCTTGCAATCAAGATTTCGATTACGAGGACCTTTTCCCCTTCCTCTCGTATTCGATCAACAATGTCGGGGATCCCTTCGGCAGCTCCAACTACCGGCTCAACACCCAGGACTTTGAACGCGAGGTCGTCACGGAGTTTGCCCGCATGACCCATGCCCCGGCAAACGGTTGGTGGGGCTACGTCACCGCAGGAGGCACAGAGGGCAACATGTACGGTCTCTACGTCGCGCGGGAATTGTTCCCAGATGGCATTTGCTACTTCTCAGAGGACACCCACTACAGTGTGGCCAAGATCCTCCGCCTGCAGCACACGCGGAACATCATGCTCAAGAGCCAGCCCAACGGGGAGATGGACTACAGCGACCTTCGCGAAACCCTGCGCATCCACCGTGACGTCCCTCCCATCATCTTTGCCAACATCGGCACCACCATGAAGGGTGCGGTGGATAATCTCCACAAGATCCGTGCCATCCTGGATGAACTGGCCATCACCAACGCCTACCTGCACGCCGACGCCGCCCTCAGCGGCATGATCCTGCCTTTTGTCGCCGATCCCCAGCCCTGGGACTTTGCCGGTGGGGCAGACAGCATTTCCATCAGCGGCCATAAGTTCCTCGGCTCCCCGCTGCCCTGCGGCGTGGTTCTCGCGAGGAAACAACATGTCGAACGGGTGGCCCGGTCCATCGAGTATGTCGGCGCTCTGGACACCACCATCGCCGGCTCCCGCAGCGCCATCACACCCCTGTTCTTGTGGTACCGCCTGCACACCCTTGGGCTCGAGGGCATCAAGGACCTGGTGCACCGTTGCCTGGAGCTCTCCCAATACGCGGTGGAGCAGCTCAATGCCTCAGGCATCCCCGCGTGGCGGCACAAGAATTCCGTCACCGTCGTCTTCCCGCGACCACCCGCGTCGGTCATGTCAAAATGGATCATCGCCCCCATGAAAGACATCGGCCACATGATTGTCATGCCTCATGTCACCCAGGCCACCATCGATGAATTTGTGGCCGATTTCGCTTCCTCTCTCTGCCCCGCTCCGGTCGCCCCCGAGCCAGCCCCCCTATGAAACAACTGACTGTCTTTGTCCCCAACGAAATCGGAGTGGCCGCCCGCATCGCCTCAGCCTTGGCCGACCGGGGAGTGAACATCGAGGCCCTGGATATTGAGAGTATCGAGACCCATGGCATCGTCGTGCTCACCGTAGATCACTATGACGAGGCCCTCCGCGCCCTTCGTGATCACGGCTTCCAGGCCATCACCCAGGACACCCTCTTGATCTGCCTGGAAGATCGCCCCGGTGCGCTCGCCCGCATCGCCATGCGCCTTCGCGACGCCGGACTCGATCTCCGCTCCATGCACATCCTGCGTCGCGAAGAAGGCAGCACCTTCGCCAGCCTCGTCGCCTCAGACAACCGCAAAGCCGCAGAGATCCTGAAGGATGTACTGGTAGTCGATCGCCAGGCCAGTCTGTGAGATCATCACCCCACCAGACCGCGTGGTTTCCCAGACTCCAGCCCGCCTGCGGTCCCCATCCTGTGGCCCCGTTGCTCAACTTGGCGGGATCCCAATTGGTCTTCCCAGTTCACTATGGCCATCTTGCCCGATTTGCGATGCTCCCATGGCCTTGCTTGCGCAATTACAGCAGCACCTGCCAGTCATTGATCTCGGGGATGATCAGCGTCATCTGTTTCTCTTCCAGTGCACCAGCGACAACATCTGCCCTTCCTATGAATACGAATCTGGCGCGGGGCAGGCATTTGTCTGGCAAGTGAACAGTCGCATCAGCACGGCAACAAATCCCCCTGAAACCGCAGATGTACTGCCCGAACTCTGGATCGAATCTTGGCTCCCCTGCGACGACCAAATACCTGTTTCGCAGACCTCCAAGTTCTACGACCACAGCGAGTACTTTTCCCTGCCAGAGGAACAACAGCGCCCCTGGGGGTTCTTCGAGCAATATGCGACAAAGTTTGGGGGAGTTCCGTACTGGACCAACGCGGGCCCCTCAGGCTTTCCCCGCCTCCATTCGAATACCTGGGTCAGGTGAATGAGTGCCAATTTCTCCCGGGGCTCGCGGAAGACGATGTTACAGAAGAGCGACGGAGCCAGCTCGCAGCCCCCGTGGAAGACGAAGCCGAGCTTCTCGCACGAATAGAAGCCATACAGCCCGCGACCGCGATGGTGGACTTGGCAAACTTTGGCAGCGATGGCGTCGCCTACATCTTTCTTGATCGCACTTCCAATCCACCAAGGGCGGCGTGGTATTGGAACCGCTGACTGCGAGACGCCTTGACCGCCCTTGGGTTTCTCGATTGTCCACGTCTACGACGGTGGCAATTCATCTTGCGCCGTCATATCACCCCGTGAGACGATGAAAAAATGCTGAGATTGCGCCTAATTTCCCTGGTCGTCGTCCTTTCGTTCGTTGTGAAAGCAAGTGCCGCCGACATCACGGGCACGGTAATACTCGGCACGGGTAGTCCTGTTCAATCCGCCACGGTTCTCATTCAATCGGCCCGCATGCGCACGGGCGACTCGACGATGTGCCCCACCTGTTGGCGCGATTGTCAGCGCAGCGCCCGCACCAACGCCCAAGGGGAGTTCCGCATTTCAGGAGTGGCGGACGACCTCGTCTTCGATCTTCTGGCCCTTGCCGAGCATCACGCCCCGGCCGTGCTTCGCGGCGTGGATCCACATAAAAAACCAGTCACTCTGTCACTGACCGCACGCGATCTCTCCCGCATCCCGCTCCCCCATCAGATCCGGGGGCAAGTCCTGGATCCGTATGGAAAACCACTCGCTGGTGCGACGATCTCCCCCGCCTATTCCCGCCCAGAGGACGACGATCAAACCCTCACCAATGCCCACGGCCATTTCGTTCTCTGCTCCAGCAAGCCTTTCGAGAGAAGTCAGATTAAGATCACGGCACCCGGTCACGCCGGAACATGGATCAGTGTTGCCAAACGCTCCGAGAACGCCGCAGACGTAACCATCACCCTGCAACGTGGTGCAACGGTCATCGGCAGGCTCCTTGCAAACGGCAAGCCCATCACCAACGCAACCGTGGGAGTGGCTCAGAAAAACAGGAATGGCGGGCAATTTCTTGGTCCAATCAGCAGCACGACAGACACAGAAGGCAGATTCGCAATCCATGATGTGCGCGCCAATGATGACTGGGAGTTTTATGGCGAAATGGAAAGCGTGAAATCACTCGGCTTCATTCCCGCCCAGGCATTTCACTCTCCCGCCCCTGACGCCATCCATGATCTTGGCGATGTCCAGATAGAAAGAGCCCTCTCGCTTAGCGGTCGCCTGGTACGCCAGGACGGGGAGCCTTTTCCTCGCGGCACCCGGATTGGTCTCAGCCGCAGCAGGGCATGGGACGGACAATCACTTGATGTATCCCCCGATGGATCCTTCACTGCACACGGTCTCCCTTCGATTGAAGAGCTGACCCTGAGCTTGCCGCTGAACTTTTATGTTATTTCATTGCCGGACGGCTTCTCCAGCAACCCAAGCTCAAATGGCCTGACTTTTCGGCTGAACGAAAGCCACAGCGGACTTTTGTTCCCAATCACCTGGAAAGATCACAAGACAAAACAGCAGGACGATCTGATTGCGAGCGTCCACAAAGAGTTCTTCCCATTCCTGGAGGAAGCCAAATTGCCTGACCTACAAGCCGAAGCCCTCCTGAACATCCTTGTGGCACGGGCCTCCGAGATTCAGAATGCCGTCGCAACCAATCCAGGTGCTTATTTGCAAAGTCACTCCAACTCCCACAAAGTACACGCTCCGCGATTGCAGGCACTCCTCGGTCCCGCTTTGTATCAAGCATTCGACAACTGGGAGTTGACCCAGGAGGGGCAAAGCTTTGGCGAGGCCATTGCAAAATATAGCGGCAAGGAATGGATGACCTCGGAAGAAGCCCACCATGTCACGCTCGCCATGGGACGATTGCAACGTTGGTTGTTGGAGTTTCATGCGAACCGATCTCCATCAGCTACTCTGAGCCCTGATCAACTGGCCAGCATGCTCAAGTGGCTCCAGAGCGAATCATACGAAGTAACCGCCAATCTGGTCTCACCCGCCAAACACGAAACCCTCCGCAAGGCGATCCAGGCACTGTATGAACAGGTAGCACAGGAGCCATCTGAGTAGCGTAGCCACGAACGGCCTCTGCGGCGGCATGAGAAGAAACCTGTGGATGCATTCGTGAGAGACTGTGTCAAAACTCACATCGTTCTCGTCGGTCCTTCGATCACGGCAGTTGGAGGCGCTATTTTCGAATGCGTGGGCGCTCTTCGCTTCCCCCTTCTGCCACATGACTTTTCGTTTCCACGATTTTGGTCTTCTGATGCCGCTTGAAGGCTTCCTGCAGCGTTGCACCCCCGCAAAAAGCACCCCTCCGCCCCTCCTAGCTGGCTGATGCCAGCAGGGCCGGGCTCACCCGCTCAAGCAATGCGCGCACTCCCACCACTTTGAGCGCACGCTTCATGTTGTAGGCCAGGGCACTGAGCGTCACCTCCGCATTCACCGCTGCCAGTCCACGCGTCAGCAGGGATCCTTGCCCCCACCAAAACTTCATCGTGCCAAAGGGGTGTTCCACCAACCCCTTGCGCCGCGCATACACCTCTGGCTGGGCCGCCATGCGCTCCCGCACCCGCTTCATCACCTCCGGGTTCTCCTCATGGCGGATCTTGCGAAGCTTCCCCGTGGTGCACTGCTTCCTCAAAGGACAGTCCCGGCAGGCCGCAGAGTTCGCGTACACTTCATATCGAAGGCCGCGGATCTGGTTGTCGCTTTTCCGTTCAAGCCTGGCTCCGCCAGGGCAATGATAGCAGTCCTGTTCCTTGTCGTAGCGCAACTCCTCACGGGCAAACAAGCCCTTCTTCTCCAGGCGATCCTCCCGCTGGGGCACATGCACCTCGATGCCCTGGGCCTCGGCGGCCTTCAGATCGTTGATTTGATAGTACCCTCCGTCGGCCACGCCAATGAGCGTCTCCACTTGCAACTGCTCCTTGGCCTGCACCGCCATCTTGGTGAACTGCCCAAAGTCGTTGCCCTGGTTGGTGGCTTCGATTTCGACAATAAGATGATGTTCTCCATCGACCACGCTCTGCACGTTGTAGCCCACGACACTGCCCTGGGCCGTGCTCTTGTTGAGCAAGCGGGCGTCAGGATCGGTGAGTGACACCTGGCTCTCACCGCTCTCTTCAAGGTCCTTCTGCATCTGCTCGTAGCGCGCCTTTGCACTCTGGAGCTTGGCGATGCGTTCCTTGAGATCGTCGACGTTTGCCTCTTTGACCGTCCCCAGGGCGTCAGGGGAGTCTGCGGCGGCATCGTTGAGTTCAAGGTCCTTGAGGTAGCCCTCAATGCCCTTGTCCACGTTCTTGATGAGGTTCTCCAGCTTGGCCTGGGGGAAGTTGCGGCTCCTGGAGTTGACGGCCTTGAAGAAGGTGCCATCGATGGCCACGAGTTCTGCGCCGAAGAGCGCCAGGTCCCGGCACAGGACATTGAACTGCCGGAAGACCTGCTTGAAAGCCGCCCGATGGACGCGCCGAAACTCACTAATGGTCTTGTGGTCGGGGCGCAGGCGTTTGAGCAACCAGATGACCTCCAGATTGCGTTGGGTCAGATGCTCAAGCTCCCGGCTGGAACGGACCCGGTTGAGATAGCCGTAGATAAAGAGCTTGAGCAGATCACCAGGAGCATAACGAGGTCTGCCGGTGGCTGCCGGGGCAGTGAGCAGTAGTGGCACCTGCTGGGGGTCCAGGCCCTCAACAAAGGCATCAATGAAGCGCACCGGGTTGCCCTCGGATACATAGTCGTCCAGGCGTTCAGGCAACAACCACACTTGATCCCGATCCGCACCAGCGATGAAACGACTCATGATCGCGCAGCATCCGCAGCTTGATTGATCGTTCTCAGTAGTTTTGACACAGTCTCGTGAGCATGCATTGTCACCGGGCACTTCAAAACCGGCCACCGATGGGCGGAATAGACCGGCCAGGCAAATCTACACAACTCGCGCTGGCCATTTGAACATTACCCTTTTAAACACTTCTCTGTCAACGAGTTGTGAGATGGGTTTAAAAAGGTAATCCTAAAAAGGAAAAGGAAACTGCAGTGAAAATGCCTAAGGCCTTCACGATGTATGAATCCCCATCGCTCCGCGATGGAACTTTTAAGTGATAACGTCTTCCGGTTCAAATCGTTGCAACACAGCGGGAAGCGGTGTTTTCACCAGTTCCATTTTCCTTTTTAGGGTAATGTTCACTTGCGCCAAATTGGGTGGTACACTCAATGTGCCCATCGGTGGCCGGATATTAGTGCCCGCTGACAAATGCATGGCGACGAGCGGTCGTGTGGGTAACTTGCTGGTATGGAGAGCAACCGATGCACCTGATCGCGAAGCCACCCTGGTGTCCAGCCCGCCTACTGTGGCATCACTATTGCTGTTTCTCTGCGGACAGGCAGCATTTCCATCGGTCGATGAAGGCTGCTGCCTCCGCATGACTTCGCAGCCTGACAAACTGCACCTCTGTAAACTTCGGATCAGCCAGCATGGCCACATACTTGGCGCGAACCTTCCCGTAGGTGGTCAGCGTCCACCAGATGATGGAGTCCCTGCTGAGGAACGTTCGTCGGAAAGACTCCCGATTCCCCGTGCCCGGCCAGAGTTCCTCTTTACTCCACACCCGCGTGACAGCCCGCCTGATGGCCTGCCACATCGTGGTGCGGAAGGGATAGTCCAGCCAGATGACCAAATCCACCCGGGCCCACTTCACCGGGACGGTTCGAGTGTAGTTGCCGTCCAGTACCCAAGCGGGCTCATCCACGGCCGCCTGCACCCGGGCAAAGAATTCTACGTCTGTGGCTTGGCGCCAGTTGGCACCCCAGAAGAGGCTGTCCATCTCGACAAACGGCAAATTCAACTGGCCGGCAAGACGCCTGGCGAAGGTAGATTTCCCACTGCCACTGGTGCCGATCACATTGATACGCCTCGGCGCAGGCCCATTCCAATCGCGTGCAATGGCAGTGAGGCGAGTCTCAGTCCCCATAGGGTGAGACCAATAACACGCCACCGCCCATGCCGCATCCAGCTTTCACGAGGCGAGATCCCGCAGCTACAGCTACCGCCGGTTGAACGCCACGCAGTCCTCGTACTTGGCGAGCTTGCCGCCAAAAATGTCCAGGGCGCTCCCAATGGTCACATCGACTCGCCCCCCACTGATATCCTCAACACGCTTGAGGTCTGCCACACTCCTGGCTCCACCAGCGTAGGTCACCGGCTTCTCACACCAGAGGCTCAGGCACTGCACCAGAGATTCATCGATCCCCTCGCACTTGCCCTCCACATCGACCGCATGAATCAGGAACTCGTCACAATAGCAAGCCAGGCGGTCAAAGGCATCACCATCAACGATCAGGTCCGTCATTGTCTGCCAACGATTCATCGCCACCACCCATCCATCCTGATTCGCCCGGCAGCTCAGGTCCAAAACCAGACGCGACGCACCGACCTCATTCACCATCTGCTGCAACCGAGCTTCGCTGAAGCGGTACGCATCATCAAAAACGTAGCTCGTCACGATCACATGACTGGCCCCCGCCTCAAGATACTTCGCGGCATTCTCAGGGCGAATCCCGCCCCCTACATGCAACCCGCCCGGATAAGCCTGAAGCGCGGAGATCGCCGCCTCCTCATTCCCCCTGCCCAGCATGATCACGTGGCCACCAGCCAGACCGTCTTCACGGTACTTCTCTGCGAACCATGCCGCTGGCTTTTCGCTGACAAAGTTCTCTTTCGGCCCCTCACCCTCATCTTTGAGGGTGGAACCGACGATCTGCTTCACTTTGCCATCGTGAAGATCAATGCAGGGGCGGAACCGGGTCATGGCCTCAGGCGACCGTGCGATTAAGCGGAGTCGTCAGACGCGGATTCAATCGCGGCCGCGCTGTCAGCACCTCGGGCTCCCCATCGGTGATCAAGACCACGTGCTCATAATGAGCGCTGGGCTTGTTGTCCATCGTCAGCACCGTCCAGCCGTCGCTCAAGATCTTTGTCTGCTCGGCACCCATGTTGATCATAGGCTCAATTGCCAACGTCATCCCGGTGCGGAGCCGAGGACGAGCGCCCTTCACGCCATAGTTCGGCACCTGAGGTTCTTCGTGAAGTTTGCGTCCAACGCCATGCCCCACGAACTCCCGGACCACCGAGAAACCAAAACGCCGCACATAGTTCTCAACCGAGTGACACAGGTCACCCAACATCAAGCCGTCGCGCGCCCAGTCGATGGCCACTTCAAGCGCATCTTCCGTGGCGGAGAGCAACTTCTGCACATCCGGTGCAATCGGAGGAACCGGCACTGTCAGAGCATTGTCCCCGACCCAGCCGTCCTTGATGATGCCGACATCAATCTTAACGATGTCGCCCGGCTTGATCGGAACGTTGTTGCCGATCCCATGGACCACCACATCATTCAGACCAATGCAGGCATAGGCTGGGAAGGGTCCACCCGCACCTTTGTATTTGTAGAAGGCGCTCACCGCCCCTTGGGCCTTGATCTCGGCAGCGACGAACTTGTCCAACTCGGCAGTAGTCATGCCGGGCTCGACCAAGGCGGCCGTCTTCAGAAGAATGTCACGCGCCAGGCCACATGCAGCGCGAATACCGTCCAGGGCTTTGCCATGTCGGGTGGGAATACGGTCAAACGAAAGTGCCATTGCAATGCGATGTCTATAAACAAATGCGCCCCGCAGAATCTGCGGGGCGCAATCAATTTGGCAAAAGTTATTTGCCGTGGAAGATCGCGAACGATACCCCAATCAGGGCAATTACCGCGATAACGGTCCAAAGCATCACCACCAGTTTCGGATTGGCGGCGATACCACCGGACTGACCCGGACGGTCGAAACGACCGCGAATCTTGCCCTTGCGGAGGAAACCGTCGTAGTGGCGTTGCAGCAAGTGGGTTTCTACTTGGCGCATCATGTCGAGCACCACACCCACAAGGATCAGGATGCTCGTACCACCGAAGAACTGGCTCACGCGAGGATCCAGGTTGACCTGCTTTTGCAGCAGCATCGGGAAAACGTAGATCAGGGTCAGGAACAAGGCACCGGCGAAAGTGAGGCGGCTCATGGTGAAATCCATGAAATCAGCCGTCGGCTTCCCAGGGCGAACTCCGGGAATATAGCCACCGCTCTTCTTGAGATCTTCCGCAATCTGGTTTGGCTGGAACATCGTCGCCACCCAGAAGTAGCTGAAGAAGAAGATCAGAGACGTGGAGATGACCACATAAGGAGTACCGCTGGTCAGCCATTCCGCCCACTGGCGCACACTGGCGACATCCGGGAAAAGGAAGCTGATGATCTGGGAGGGGAAGAGCACGATCGCCTGGGCAAAGATGATGGGCATCACGCCTGCATAGTTCACCTTGAGCGGCATGTACTGAGTCTGCCCGCCGTACACTTTGCGGCCCACCACGCGCTTGGCGTACTGGATCGGAATGCGGCGCTGGGCCTGCGTGAGGGCGATGATGCCTGCGATCACGACGATGAGGAGAGTGATGAGCCCCAGCAATGTCAGTGCATCCATGGCACCGGCACCTTCGCGACCGATGTAGGTCTTCCACACACGCACCAGGGCGCCAGGGAGTTCAGCCACAATGTTGATACAGATCAGAAGCGACACACCGTTGCCGATGCCGCGTTCAGTGATTTGTTCGCCGAGCCACATGATGAACAAGCTGCCCGCCGTCATGGCAAACACAGCTGGAATCACAAAGCTCCAGAATCCATAGTCAGGCACCAATGGGCCATACTTGCCCATGATCTCCTCAAGACCGTGCAGGAAGATGTTTTGTCCCGGGTTCTTGAGTGAGACAGCAAGCAGATAGCCCTGGAACACACAAAGACCAACCGTGGCAAACCGAGTCCACTGGTTGATCTTCTGGCGTCCACCGTCCTCACGGGAGAGCTTGCTGATGCTAGGCACGACCGCGGTCAGCAGCTGCATCATGATGCTGGCGCTGATGTAGGGCATGATCCCCAAGGCAAAAATCGCACAGCGCTCCAGACCGCCACCGCTGAACACATTCAACAAAGCCGCAGCTGCAGCAAAGGGTGAGGCAGACGCCTCTGCCTTGCTGTCAATCCACGCCTGTAGCACGTGGGGATTCACACCCGGCAGCGTGATCGCATAGCCGATGCGCACAATGACGATCATGGCCAGTGTGTAGAGGATGCGTTGGCGCAGATCCGGTATTTTGAAGATGTTGACGAAAGCGGAGATCATGATGTGAGGTCGTGTCTTAAAATAGCAAGCGACTCAGGACAAAGCTGAGCCGCTCGCGAAGAACATTGATGTAACCTGGCCGCAAGGCAAGGTTTATGCGGTCAGAGTTACCGTGCCGCCAGCCTTTTCAATCTTCTCTTTGGCGGAGGCACTGATCTTGTCCACCTGGACGGTCAGTTTACGCTCCACAACGCCGTCGCCGAGAATCTTCACCACGTCGCAACGGCGCTTCACCAGACCCACATCACGAAGGGACTGCTGGTTCACCACTGCGCCGTCGTCGAAACGGCCATCAAGGTCACCGACATTGACCACTTCCGTGATGTCACGGAACTGGGTGTTGTTGAAACCCTTCTTGGGAAGCCGACGGTGAAGGGGCATCTGGCCACCTTCAAAGCCAGGGCGAATCGCGCCGCCGGAGCGTGCTTTCTGCCCCTTGTGTCCACGGCCTGAAGTCTTGCCGTGACCCGAGCTCTCACCGCAGCCAACACGCTTGCGGCGGTGCTTGGCCCCGGGCTGGGGTTTAAGGTTGTGCAGTCTCATAGTCTTAATCTAAGGGTATAGGTTGCCGGGCGGACCTTAGAGAGCAGCTTTCTCAGCCACTTTCTTGCCGCGCATCTTGAGGATTTCATCAGGAAGGCGCAGAGCAGCAAGAGCCGCCAGGGTTGCCTTCACCACGTTGGCGTGGTTGCTGGAGCCAAAGGACTTCGCAAGGACGTCCTTGATGCCAGCCGCTTCACACACTGCACGCACACCGCCACCGGCGATGATGCCCGTACCAGGGGAGGCGGGCTTGAGCAGTACGCGGCCACCGCCATGTTCACCCATCACTTCGTGCGGGATGGTGGCGTTGAGAATGTTGACCTTCACGAGATCCTTGCGGGAAGATTCCGTCGCCTTCTTGATTGCGTCGGACACCTCGTTGGCTTTGCCGAAGCCGAAGCCTACTTTGCCCTGGAGATCGCCAGCCACCACGAGGGCGCTGAAGCTGAAGCGACGACCACCCTTCACGACCTTGGCGCAGCGGTTGATGAAAACCACCTTCTCGGACATGTCGGAACGGGACTCGGATTCCTGACGCTGATTGCCGCCCCGGGGGTTCCTGTTAAACGTTGCCATAGTGTTGCGAGTGATGATTAGAACTGAAGACCCTTGGCGCGCGCGGCATCAGCCAGCGCTTTGACTTTGCCGTGAAAGAAGAAACCGCCGCGGTCGAACACCACGCTCGTGATGTTCTTCTCAAGAGCGCGTTCAGCGATCGCCTCACCCACCTTGGTGGCGTTGGCCACGTTGGCGGCTTTGGAAGCAAGCGCCGCTTCGATCGTCGAAGCCGACACAATCGTCTTGCCCTCGTCATCATTGATGAGCTGGGCGTACACGCGTTGATTGGAGAAATGAACCGCGAGACGGGGGCGCTCGGCCGTCCCCCGAAGGGTCTTGCGAATACGGGCATGAACGAGGCGCCGGATCGCTTTGCGTTTGATGGTAGCCATGATGTGTCTCTGCGAAATGGGTTACTTGACGCTCTTGCCTTCCTTGCGGCGGACGTGTTCGCCCACATAACGCACACCCTTGCCCTTGTAAGGCTCCGGCGGGTAGTAGCCGCGGACGTCAGCGGCGAACTGGCCGACGACCTGCTTGTCGATGCCTTCCACGCTGATCTTCGTGTTCTCATTCACCGTAACCTTGAGGCCCTGGGGAATGGGGTGAAGCAGCGGGTGGGAATAACCGAGGCTCAAGTCCAGATTGGAACCCTTGACGGCGGCACGGAAGCCCACGCCCTGGATTTCGAGGTCCTTTTTGAAGCCAGTGCTCACACCGTGGACCATGTTGCTGATCAGACGCTGGGCCGTGCCATGGAGGGCACGCACGCGGCGGTCTTCAGAAGCGCGGGTCACAGCCAGAGACTGGCCGTCCTGTTGAAGAGTGATGCCTTCGGGGAGAACGTAGTCAAGCTTGCCCTTGGGGCCCTCGACGTGCACGTTGTTGCCAGCGATCTTGACGCTGACTTTGTCCGGAAGTGCGATGGGTTGTTTACCTACTCGTGACATGATTCAGTTCCTCCTCACTTACCAGACTTTTGCCAGCAGCTCGCCGCCGACATTTGCTTTGCGCGCTTTCGCGCCCGTCATCACACCCTTGGGTGTGGAGAGAATGGTGATACCCAAGCCACCCAGAACGCGGGGGACATCGTCCACACCCACATAGTGGCGCAGACCGGGCTTGCTCACACGCTTCACATCAGTGATGGCAGGAGTCTTGCCCTGGTACTTGAGTTTCACCTGGATCTGGGGCTTGCCGTCATTCGGCTGCACCTCGTAGGACCAGATGTAGCCTTCTTCCTGAAGGATACGGGCGACTTCCGCCTTGATCTTGGAGTACGGCGCGCTTGCACCTTCCTTGGCAGCGCGGCTCGCATTCTTGATGCGGGTGAGGAAGTCGGAAATGGGGTCGGTCAGAACGCTCATTTTATTGGCCTGGGTCTTGAAATAATTGATTAGGCAGCCGCCATGTCAGGGGTATCCGCCTTGTTGCCGCCTTTCGCGCGGAAGGGCATGCCGAGGCAGCGAAGCAGCTCACGGGCATGGTCGTCATTGCTGGCGTCAGTCACAAAGGTGACGTCAAAGCCCAGGGAGCGCTTGATCTTGTCGAGCTCGATCTCAGGGAAAATGGACTGGTCGGCGATGCCGAGCGTGTAGTTACCCCGACCGTCAAAGGCGCGGCCAGAGATCCCACGGAAGTCACGAATGCGCGGAATCGCGGTGCGCACCAGGCGCATCATGAAGTCATACATCTTCACGCCGCGGAGAGTCACTTTAACTCCGATAGCCTCACCGGCGCGCAGCTTGAAGTTGGCGATTGCCTTCTTGCTGAAGGTCACAATCGGCTTCTGACCGGTGATCAGGACGATTTCCTTCACCGCGTCTTCGACTGCCTGTTTGCGGTCGGCTTCTTTGCCGACGCAGCAGTTGATGACAATCTTTTCAAGTTTCGGCACCTGATGAATGTTCGTCAGGCCGAGCTCCTTGTGCAGATGCGCGATGACTTTTTCCTTGTATAGCGTTAACAATTCTGGCTGCATGATAATGACACCCTGGTTGGTTTCACACCCCGCGACCCCACAGTGAGGCCGCGAATACGGGGCTGGCAAATTGCCTGGTTATTTCTTCTTTTCAACAAGTTTCACATTCGAAATGTGAATTGGGCCTTCGCGCTCGATAATGCCGCCCTGGGGCTTGTCCTGCGAAGGACGGACAGCTTTCTTGATCATGCGCACGCCCTCGACGAGGACCTGATTCTTCTTGGCAACGACCTGAAGAACATTGCCCTGGGATCCCTTGTGGGCCCCGCTGGTGACCTCCACAAGGTCGCCTTTATTGACGTGTGTTTTGATTCTGCTCATAGCACTTCGGGTGCGAGGGAAACGATTTTCATGAAGTTGCGGTCGCGCAGTTCACGGGCCACTGGGCCAAAGATGCGGGTGCCGCGGGGGTTGTTGTCCTTGTCAATGATGACGATCGCGTTCTTGTCGAAGCGCAGGATCGAGCCATCATTGCGGCGGATCGGGGCGGCGGTGCGGACCACAACGGCCCTGACCACTTCACCCTTCTTCACCTGGGCGGTGGGGGTTGAGACACGGACGTGGGCGGTGATGATGTCCCCCACCCCGGCTGTGCGCTTGTTCTTCTTGCCGATGACGCCAATCATCTCGGCCATACGCGCGCCAGTATTGTCGGCGATCGCGATTTCGGATTCCATCTGCAACATAAGCTGATCCTCCTTGGGTTGGTAAAGTTACCTGATTCGACGGGAATGCCCTGCGCCGCTTAGTGGGCCAGAACTTCGACCAGCTTCCAGCGCTTGAGCTTGCTCAGCGGACGGGTCTCCTCGATGCGCACCTTGTCGCCAACCTTGGCCGTGCCTTCCTCATCGTGGGCGTAGAACTTGGAGGTCATGCGGACGATCTTCTTGAACTGGGGGTGAGGCACGCGGCGCTCCACCTCCACCACGATCGTCTTGGACATCTTGTTGGACACAACCTCACCCACGCGGGTCTTGCGGACTGGTGCCTTGGTTGCGGCGGTTTCGTTAGCGGTCACTTCGCTCATCTTTCAGGGTCTCCCTTTAATTTGGTTACTCCGCGGCTTTCTTCGCGGATTTCGTGGCAGGGGCCTTCTTGGCCGCCGCTTTCTTTGCTGCCTTGGGCTTTGCAGCCGGGGCGGCGTCCGTTGACTTCTTGCCAACGGTCAGGTTCAGACGGCGCTCAGACAGGATGGTCTCCATCCGAGCCACGTCGCGACGTGCCTGCTTGAGACGGGAGGGGTTCTCCAGTTGGCCGCTGGCCTGCTGGACACGCATGTTGAGCGCGTCCTGCTTGAGTTCGCGGCGCTTTCCGCCGACTTCCTCGTTGGTCAATTCGCGAAGTTCTTTGATCTTCATATCGTCGCTTCCTGCGCTATCTCTAATGGTCAACGGTTAGTGCATCGCCTGACGCGTTACGAAGCGCGTGCGAACCCCAAGTTTGTTTGCTGCCAGGCGGCAGGCGTCACGGGCAAGAGCCTCGCTCACACCAGCCACTTCGAAGAGCATCGTGCCGGGGTAAACCACTGCCACCCAGAACTCCGGTGCCCCCTTACCTTTACCCATTCGGGTTTCCGGCGGACGAGCGGTCACGGGCTTGTGCGGGAAAATACGGATGTACACGGAGCCTTTGCGCTTGAGATGGCGGGTGATCGCCACACGGCAGGCTTCGATTTGCGTGTTCTTGATCCAGGCGCGCTCAAGGGTCTGAAGACCGAACTCGCCGTAGCTGACCTTGTTTCCTACGGTCGCATTCCCGGCGCGGCTTCCGCGGTGGGTCTTGCGATGCTTAACTCTGCTGGGCAACATTGCCATAACTAAATTCCTCCAAAGGGTTGCTGATCGTTAGTCTTGTAAACTCGGTCCTGCCGGATTAGGCCTGCTCAGGAGCCGGTGCTGGCGCAGGTGCAGGTGCGGACTGGCGCTCACCGCCACGGTCACCGCCACCACCACCACGACGGTCTCCACCGCCACCGCCACCACGGCGGTCCCCGCCACGGTCACCGCGATCACCACGCGGGCGGCGCTCACGGTCGTTGCGACGCTCGGCCTGGGGAGCGCCTTCCACTTCTGGCTTGCGGTTCAACCAGCACTTCACGCCGATGATTCCGTAAACGGTACGAGCTTCGGTGAAGCCGTAGTCGATCGGGATACGAAGGCTCTGAAGAGGCACCTTGCCCTGACGGTATTGCTCAGCACGGGCGATGTCAGCACCACCGAGACGACCGGCGCAACGGATACGAATGCCGTCGGCACCCATGTCCATGGCGGTCTGCACAGCACGCTTCATGGCACGACGGAAGGAAATACGACGCTCAAGTTGAGTCGCCACAGTCTCCGCTACCAGCTGGGCATCCAGCTCAGGCTGCTTGATCTCGATGATGTCGATCTTGACCTGCTTGCCGCCGCACATCTTGGAAATCTCGACGCTCATCACTTCGATTTCCTGGCCTTTGCGACCAATCACCAGACCCGGACGGGCGGTGTGAAGCGTCACACGGACGAGGTTCCACGCACGCTCAATCACAATCTTGGCGAGAGCGGCGGAGGACAGCTTGCCCTTGAGGTAGCTGCGAATTGCCAGGTCGGCGTGAAGGAAGTCGGCAAACTCTTTTTCCGGAGCGTACCACTTGGAGCGCCAGTCTTTGGTGACGGCGAGGCGGAAACCGATTGGATGAACTTTCTGACCCATAGCTTTGTGATTCGTTGGTGGTTCGGACGGGCGGTTACTTGGCCTCGGCCTTGGCGGCTTTCGCTGCCTTCGGCTTCTTCTCCGCCTCCGCTTCTTTGGCGGCGAGGATGAGAGTGATGTGGCTCATGCGCTTTTTGATGCCGCCGGCGGAACCGCGGGCGCGGGGCATGATTCGCTTCAGCACCGGACCCTTGGTGGCCGTGGCGCTTTTGACGAAAAGTTCGTCCGCATCCATCTCGTGGTTGTTTTCAGCATTGGCCACTGCGGAACGCAGGGCTTTGCCAATGAGGAGAGCGGCTTTCTTCGGGGTGAAGTTCAACACGCTGAGTGCCTGAGAAACCGGCATCCCCTGAATGGCACGGGCCACTTCCCGGGCTTTCTGGTCGGAGATTCTCGCGTATTTGAGGACGGATTTTACTTCCATGACGTTGCTTCGTGTTAACCTTTCATTGCTTCCACCTTACCGGTGTCGCCGACTTTCACAGGTTCTGCCTTGTTGATCAGCTCTTGAACAACTGCGCCGCAGATGCCGCTGCGGACATCCACCACCACGGCGCGGGCGATGGGTTTGTCCTGACGATAAAGAGAGAAGGGCATCCCAGGATGCACGCCGTGCCTGGAGCCCACGTTGAGAATGGCGATGCCCAAATCATCCTTCAAGCTCACCACTCGGGCGTTCTGAAGGTCGGCTACCGCTGTTTCGCCTTGATCCTTGAGAGAAGCCAGCGCACGATCTGCCGCGGCCAGTTTCTCTGTCAGGTTTATCTTGGCTTCCGGTGCCAGATTCACATTCGAGCTGACAACGCCCGATGCAGCCTCTGATAGACCGGTGAGGGCGCCCTGAAGCGCCCGTTTTTGGGTTTCGAGAAGTCGCAGATCACTCAGGGCGGTCAGCATCCGCTCACGAAGCACGGCATCCGTGGCGTCGAGTGCGGCAATACCGAGGCCCTCCATCTGCACGCGCAGCTTTTCATAAGCTTCGCGCACCTGCTGGCTTTCCCCGTTTGCAGCCGCAAGGCTCTCAGACAAGGAGTTGATCTGATCTTTCGCTTTCGTCAGGCGCGCCTCCAGATCGGCGATCTGGGTGGCGGAGACCTGAAGGGTGGCACGGGCCTCCCGGATCTCCAGAGCCTCTCTCGACTGCCCCGGAGCCTGGCCAGCGCCCGCCAACACCACCAGAAGTGGTGCGGCAGCGAGGTTCAGTATGGGGGCTCGAAACTGCATGAGGCGTCTGAAAGTCGGGATCGGAGAGGACCAGGAGTCGGACTGACCGGTTACTTGGAAACCTTGGCGGTGTGCGCACCGTGACCTTTGAAGGTACGGGTGGGTGAGAATTCACCCAGGCGGTGACCAACCATGTTTTCCGAAACATACACGCTCACGAAGTCCTTGCCGTTGTGCACCAGAAAGGTGTGACCAACAAAGTCAGGCGTGATCATGGAGCTGCGGGCCCAGGTCTTGATAGGGCGCTTCGCGCCGGTCTCATTGAGCTGGTCAATCTTCCAGAGGAGTTTCTGGTTGACGAAAGGTCCTTTTTTAAGTGAGCGTCCCATGGTAAGAGGAGGGCTGAATCAGTAAGTTTCTAAGTTGCAGTTACTTGCCTTTGCGGCCCTGCACGATGAGACGGTTGGAGTACTTGCGCTTTTTGCGGGTCTTCTGACCCTTCGCATGACCCCAGGGGCTGAGCAGGTGCTGGCGACCACCACCGGACTTGGAGCGACCTTCACCACCACCGTTCGGGTGGTCGATGGGGTTCATGCACATACCGCGAACGGTCGGGCGAACACCCTGCCAGCGAGTACGGCCGGCTTTGCCGCTGACCACGTTCATGTGTTCCACGTTGCCCACCTGACCGATGGTTGCAAAACACACCGCAAGGATCTTGCGAATCTCACCGGAGGGAAGACGCACGAGGGCGAAGTCACCTTCACGGTTGGAAAGGATGGCTGCCTGGCCAGCGGAGCGGGCAATCTGGCCACCTTTGTTCGGCGTGATCTCGATGTTGTGAATCTGCGTACCAAGAGGAATTTTGCTCAGAGGAAGAGCATTGCCCACTTCCGGAGCCGCTTTTTCACCGGCGACAACCTTGGCACCCACTTCGAGTTTGGCAGGAGCAAGGATATAGCTCTTCTGGCCGTCGGCGAATTGGATGAGGGCGATGCGGGCGGAGCGGTTCGGATCGTATTCGATGCCAACCACGGTGGCGACGTCGTCACGACGGGAGCGCTTGAAATCAATGAGCCGGTACCGACGCTTGTGACCACCACCAATGTGGCGGCACGTGATGCGTCCGGTGTTGTTGCGACCACCGCTCTTGCGGAGGGCCACCGTGAGATTCGGCTCCGGGGTGCTCTTGGTGATTTCCTCAAAACCAGGCCACTGCTTGTAGCGGTTCGAGGGCGTGTTGGGCTTGTAAGTAGTAAGAGCCATAACGCTGGGTTTAAAAATAGGTTGGCGGTTGCTCGGGCCGTCGGCTAGGCGAGTTCAATCTTCTCGCCGTCTTTGAGCCGGACGACGGCTTTCTTCCAGTGATTGGTGCGGCCAAAGTCGGCGCGACGTTCGCGCTTCTTCTTGCCGGCGTAGTTCATCGTGCGGACGCCGACGACCGTTTTGCCAAAGATCTTCTCAACAGCCTGCTTGATCTCAAGCTTGTTGGCGCGGGGATCCACGTTGAAGACGTACTCATTGAGAGTTTCGCCAAGAACGGTGGCCTTTTCGCTCAACCGGATGGTCTTGATAACTTGATAAAGGTCTTTCATGTTAGGCAGTCCTCCGGGCGATGGTTTCAAGGGCAGCGCCCGAGATGATGATCTTGTCGTAAGCGAGCAGGTGCTCGGCATTCACGTCGGTGGCGGCCATAAGCTGCACGTTCTGGACGTTGCGACCGCTGCGGAATGTCAGTTCGTCAAAGCTGTCAGCGAGCACCAACACCTTGCGGGCGTCGGTCAGGCCAGCGATGGCGGCGACAAAGCTCTTGGTCTTGCCATCGGAAACCTGGAAGTCAGCCGTGACCAGCACATCTCCGTCGTTGATCCGGGAAGTGAGCGCCGTGCGGAAAGCAAGCGTCTTCACCTGACGGGGAATCTTCTTGGAGTAGTCGCGGGGCTTGGGACCCCAGACCACGCCACCACCACTCCAGATCGGGGAGCGGGCGCTGCCCATACGAGCGCGGCCTGTTCCCTTCTGCTTCCAGAGCTTTTTGCCACTGCCGGCAACTTCATTGCGCGACTTCGTGGAGGCGTTACCCTGGCGGCGGTTGGCGCGGTAGGCGATGATGGTGTCATGCAATGCGTGGGCACCCTTGCGGCCCTCCACCACTTGCACGTTGGCCTGCTTGGCCGCGTCGATCGTTAATACATTCGATGCCATGATGACTGCACTCCTTTCAAATTACTTCTTGGTCTGCTTCTTGATAGCAGGACGGACGATGACATAGCTGCCATTCGGTCCGGGAACGGCGCCCGCGATCAGGAGCACGCCGTCTTCGGCACGGCTCTGGACCACTTTGAGATTTTGCGTCGTGCGACGGTCGAAACCATGACGCCCGGGCATCTTCTGGTTCTTCCAAACACGCCCTGGGGTCAGACGGCAACCGATGGAACCAGTCCGGCGGTGCATCATGGAACCGTGCGATGCGGGCTGGCCCTTGAAGTTGTAACGCTTCACAACGCCGGAGAAACCCTTGCCCTTGGTGGTGCCGATCACATCGACATACTCACCGTCAGCAAATTTGTCTGCACCGAGGGTGGAACCGGCTTCTGGTGCCTCCCCTTCCGTGCGAAACTCGCGAACCACATACTTGGCCGTGGCGTTGTGCTTCTTGAAGTGCTCGAGCTCCGGTTTGGAGCAGCGATTTTCCTTCTTTTCGCTATAGCCAACTTGCACGGCGGTATAGCCGTCCTTGTCTGCGTTCTTGACCTGGACAACCTGGTTGCCGGCCACGTCAATCACCGTCACAGCGACGGCGCTGCCGTCCTTGAGGTAAACCTGGGTCATCCCCACTTTTTTGCCAATCAATCCGATGCTCATGGATGGTAATCCTCAGGTGTGACTTAGATGCGAATGGTGATGTCCACGCCGGACGGGAGGTTGAGCTTCTTGAGCTCGTCCACGGTGCGGGCGGTCGGGTCAACGATGTCCAGCAAGCGCTTGTGCGTGCGGATTTCGAAATGTTCGGACGACTTCTTGTCCACGTGCGGTGAGCGGTTCACGTTGAACTTCTCAATGCGCGTCGGAAGAGGGATAGGTCCCGCGACTTTGGCGCCGGTGCGCTTGGCGGTCTCGACGATCTCGGCCGTGGACTTGTCCAGGACGCGATAGTCATAGGCGCGCAGGCGGATTCTGATGCGTTGGCTTTGCATGATGGGTACTCCCGCTGGTTGAAATATTGGTTGTTAATTAGGCCTTCTTGCCACCGCGCTGCTCAACGATCTGGTCCACGATCTGTTGCGGCACCTGGTCGAAATGGGACGGCTGCATCGAGTAGGATGCGCGACCGCTGGAGAGCGTGCGAATCGTCGTGCTGTAGCCGAACATTTCAGCCAGCGGCACTTCGGCCTTCACGATGCTCATATTGTTGCGGCTGTCGATCGCGGTGATACGACCGCGTCGGCGGTTGATGTCACCCATGATGTCACCCTGATACTCCTCAGGAGTGGTAGCCTCGACTGCCATGATGGGCTCCATCATGATACACTTGGCCTTCTTCAGAGCGTCTTTGACGGCGAAGATGGCCGCCATTTTGAAGGCGTTTTCGTTGGAGTCCACTTCGTGGCTGGATCCGTCCAGAATGTCCACGTGAATGTCCACCACTTCGTAGCCAGCAATGATGCCATTGTGCATGGCTTCATTCACGCCAGATTTACAGGCGTTGATGTATTCCTTTGGAATCGTGCCGCCGACCACCTTGTTTTCCACCGTGATGCCCTTGCCGCGCTCGGAAGGGAACACCTTGAGGATCACGTGGCCATATTGACCACGACCACCGGACTGCTTGACGAGTTTGCCTTCGCCGTCGGCTTCCTTGGTGAGGGTTTCACGGTAAGCGATTTGGGGAGCGCCGGCGTTGGTGTCCACCTTGAACTCACGCAGCATACGATCGCGCAGAATTTCGAGGTGAAGCTCACCCATGCCAGCGATGATCGTCTGACCGGTCTCTTCGTCCGTACGGACCACGAAAGTCGGGTCCTCGTCGGAAAGGCGCTGGAGGGCCATGGCCATTTTCTCCTGGTCGCCTTTGGCCTTGGGTTCCACGGCCATGGAGATGACCGGCTCTGGGAACGACGGGGGCTCAAGCAGAATGTCGTAATCATCTTCGGCGAGAGTGTCGCCCGTCGTAACATTCTTGATGCCGACCATGGCAGCGATGTCACCGGAATAACAGCAGTCGATGTCCTTGTGCTGGTTGGCTTGAATCTGAATCAAGCGGCCCACGCGCTCGGTTTTGCGGGTGCGGGGGTTGTAAACAACGTCGCCTTTTTTAACGCAGCCGGAGTAAACTCGGAAGAACACCAGTTTGCCGACGAACTTGTCGCTCCAGAGTTTGAAAGCGAGGGAGACGAATTTTTCGCCATCGTCCGGGCGGGCTTCAATTTTGACCGCATCTTCGTCGGCGCTCTGCCCCTGGGCAGCCGGGATGTCGAGCGGGCCGGGAAGATAATCAACCACGGCGTCCACAAGGTACTGAACACCTTTGTTCTTGAAGGCGGAGCCACCAGCCATCGGGATGATCTTGAGTCCGATGACGGCGCGGCGGAGAGCCTGCTTCACATCCGTGACGCTGATCGGCTTCTCTTCGAGGAACATCGTGCCGATTTCATCGTCCACGTTGCAAAGCTCTTCGACCAGTTCGTCGTAAGCCTGGTTGGCAAGGTCAACCTGGTCACCTTCAAGTTCACGAACCTCATAGGTGGAGCCGAACTTGTCATCGTCAGAGAAAATGACGGCCTTCTTGTTTACCACGTCGATTTGGCCGCGGAGATTGTCCTCAGCACCAATCGGGATCAGGATCGGCCAGGCGTTGGCACCCAGCTTGGTACGCACATCTTCCACCACGCGCTGGAAGTTGGCACCGGTACGGTCCATCTTGTTTACGAAGGCGATGCGAGGCACACCATACTTCTCAGCCTGACGGTAAACCGTCTCGGACTGGGGCTGCACACCGGCCACGCCGCAGAGCACGAAGATGGCTCCGTCAAGAACACGCAGGGAACGCTCCACCTCGGCCGTGAAGTCCACGTGGCCGGGGGTGTCGATGATGTTGATGCGGATGTCCTGATTTTCGAACAGTTTGACCGTGTCCTTACCGGGGAGCTGCTTCCACTTGGTGGTCACAGCGGCGGAGGTGATCGTGATGCCGCGCTCTTTTTCCTGCTCCATCCAGTCCGTGGTGGCTGCACCGTCGTGCACCTCACCGATCTTGTGGATCATCCCGGTGTAGAACAAGATACGCTCAGTCAGCGTAGTCTTGCCGGCATCAATATGGGCGCAGATGCCGATGTTGCGGGTCCGCTCAAGCGGGTACTCGCGGTTGGGGGAATTCGGATTGGCGGACATGAGTCAAAGATCAGGTGAAGAGGACGAACGGCGTACTGAGGAAACAACAGGACCGACTACCAGCGGAAGTGGGCGAAGGCGCGGTTGGCCTGGGCTTGCTTGTGCACGTCATCACGCTTGCGGATGGCGTTACCCTGGTTGGTGGAAGCATCACGCAGCTCGTTGGCGAGGGCGCGGTGCATCGGAGTGCCTTTGCGGGAGCGGGCGAAGTTGACGATCCAGCGGAGCGCCATGGCTTCGGACCGGGCCGGGGCCACTTCAAGCGGCACCTGGTAGGTCGCACCGCCCACGCGGCGGGCTTTAACTTCCACACGGGGCTTGGCGTTCTCGATCGCACGGGTCACCAGCTCAAGCGGGTCCACTGCGTCGCTGTTCTCATTCAGGGCATCGATCGCGGCATACACAATGCGCTCGGCGAGGGACTTCTTGCCACCCACCATGATTTTGCTGATGAGGTGAGCGACCAACTCGCTGTCATAGCGGGAGTCTTTGCTGACCGGCTTGTCGAAAACGCGTTTCCTGCGGGACATGGTAATTTAGCTGCTAAAGATTAAAAAGGCAGAGAAAAAGGACGGGCTTACTTCTTGCCCTTGCCAGCGGCGGCGGCTTGACCCGGCTTCGGACGCTTGGCACCGTACTTCGAGCGACCACGGCGGCGCTTGTCCACCCCAAGGCAGTCCAGCGTACCGCGAACGATGTGGTAACGGACACCAGGCAAATCCTTTACTCGGCCGCCGCGAACGAGGACGATAGAGTGCTCCTGGAGGTTGTGCCCTTCACCACCGATATAGGCGATGACCTCAAATCCGTTGGTCAAGCGCACTTTGGCAACCTTACGCAAAGCCGAGTTCGGCTTCTTGGGCGTTCTGGTCATCACCTGCAGACATACACCACGACGCTGGGGGCAGTTCGCAAGCGCGGGTGACTTTGATTTGACCGCTTTATCCTTGCGGCCATGTCTCACGAGTTGGTTGATGGTGGGCATACGATGTCAAAGAAGTTTTCACGTTCGCCATCAGTCGCGATACGGAAAGACACGTCACCCTTGTATTGTGCGCATCTTATCCGGAGCAGCTTCCGATAGGAAGACCCGCCGAAGCGGGCCTTGAAACCGTCCCGCGGTTGGCGGGACTAGGATTGTGGGAGCGCAGATGCTACAGAGGTTTCAAAAACACGCAACCTCTTTTTTCGAGTTTTCTCCCCTTTGAGTTCGATTTCGGCATCTTTTTTCTGGTTTGAGAACGGTTATTTGCCCTTGCAGCCCGTATCATCCCCCACCAGCCTAGCTTTGTCAGTTTTTTCGCTCCCTTCACCCACAACCTTTATCAGTTCCCAGCACGTGAAGCTGCTTCCCATCGGTTACTCCGCTCTCGCATTCCTTGCCTGTGCTGGCCTCAGCCTCGCCCAGACGGCAGGTGAGTTGATTACTCAAGGCGTTGACGCTCAACGCAAGGGCAATCCAGATCTCGCCATCACCCACTATACCTCAGCCCTGGCCAAGGGCTTGGATTCCCGGTTCGAAGCGATCGTCCTGCAGAATCGTGCTCTCGCCTGGGTGGAAAAGCTCTCCTGGCAAAAAGCCATCGCGGATGCAGACGCCGCTTTAAAAATCAATCCGAGCTCTGCCACCGCTTTTGCCGTTCGCGCTGAGGCACGAAAAGGTTTGCGCGAAATTGACCGGGCCATTCTCGACTACAGCGAAGCCATCAAGCTTGAACCCGGCGACCCCATTTATTTAAACAACCGGGGGAATCTCTTCGACGGACAACAAAAATGGGACCTCGCTCTTCAAGATTTCGACAACGCCCTCAAGATCCAGCCCCGTTACGCCCACGCTTTGGCCGGTCGGGGGGAGGCGCGCCGGAATCTTGGTCAGTATGAGAAGGCCCTGGAAGACTTCAATGCCTCCATTGAACTGGACCCCAAGAACCCGGGCGCGTACAACAATCGCGGACTGACGCAGGCCAGCCTCGGCAAACGTGAGGAAGCCCAAGCTGACTTCAACAAGGCCATCGATCTGCTGCCCAATTTCGCCCCGGCCTACAACAATCGCGGCTTCAACTACGCGAGCTTGGGCCGCACCAAGGACGCTCAAACAGACTACAATCAAGCCCTCAAGATCGACCCCGCCTACACCCCTGCTCTCAACAACCGCGCCATGCTGCGCGTGGCAGAAGGTTCCCTGAAGGACGCCATCGCCGACTTTTCAGAGATCATCCGCCTGCGTCCGGACAATGTTCACGCCTACAACAATCGCGCTGCCGCTTATGACAAGGCGGGCCAGCCGGAAAAGGCCCTCGCCGATCTGGACACCGCCATCAAGCTGGCCCCCCAAGACGGGCAGACTCACAAAAACCTTGCGATCGCCTACGTCAACCGGGGCCGCTGGGACGAAGCACTTAAGGAGTTTACCACTGCTTCCTCTCTCCTTCCCGAAGATGTGGAAACCTGGAACTGGTTGGGCCGCCTGCTTGGCTCCCATCCCCAGAGCGATCTCAGAGATGGAGCCAAGGCCGTCCAGGCAGCGACCAAGGCCTGTGAGTTGAGCGGCTGGAAGAACGCAGATTGCATCGACACGCTCGGAGCCGCGCACGCCGAGGCAGGTGATTTCGAGAACGCGAAAAAGTTCGCCCAACAGGCGCTCGCTGACCCCAATGTGCCAGCCCCCACCCGTCAGAGGATGGAGCGTCGCCTGAGCCTGTACCTGCAGGGGCTGCCCTACCACATCCCCGCAGTTCCACGATAAGCCGAGCTTCCGGCTCCAGCCTCAGACACGCACCCAGTCAAAAAAGCCGAGCTTCTCAAGCTCTGCCCTCAACGCCCTTTGCTGGGCAGCCCCCAGATTTGCGTTGGGAAGCCGTGCGGGGCCCACGTCAACGCCAAGAAAGCCCATTGCAGCTTTCGCTGCGGCCATGTACCCCAGGCCAGCGAAGAGCTGAATCAATTGCACGCCACGAAACTGCTCCAGGCGGGCCGCCTCACAATCTCCCTCCCGGAAGGCATTGATCATCCGGAGATAGACAGGCGCAGCAAAGTTGAACCCGCTTCCCACCGCACCCTTGGCCCCCATTGCCAGGGCGCCCAGCATGTGCTCATCCACGCCAAAAGGCAGATCCCACCCCTCCTCCCCTGCCCGGAGGCATATCTGGTAGGCCATGAGATCCGGATTGGTGAATTTCAAGCCCGCCAAAGTGGGAATGCGCTCAAGAGCCAGCTTGAGAAAGTCCGCCATCGGGAAGGACACCCCGGTCATGGAGGGGATATCATAGTAGTAAAAAGGTGTCGCAGGTGCCGCAGCGGCAATCTCTGCGCAGCAGGCGATCAGCACCTCCAGCGAACGCGGCTTGAAGTAGCACGGCGCGAGCGCAGATATGGCCACCGCCCCCAGTGTCTCCGCCTGAGCGGCCAGCTCGCGGGCATCGGCGATGCAGTTGGTCCCCACGTGCACCACCAGCTTAAGCGGGGTCCCCTTTGCCACCTCACTCCAGCGCAGGGCCAGAGCCCGCCGTTCATCCAAGGCCAGGGAGCTGCATTCCCCCGTCGTGCCACCTAGAAACACCGTACCCACGCCGGTGCGGAGGTAGTGGGCCGCCTGTAGCTCCACGGCACCCAGATTCAGGCTGCCATCCGGGTGAAATGGGGTGTGGCTGGCTACCACCAGGCCATGGAGAGGATGTGACGGTGTCATTCGGGCGCGATTTGAGCCCGCAACATAAAACACGCACGCCTCTCTCCCAGCGGGAACCACTTGTCTTTTCCCCAGACAGGCCGCCTATATTTTCAGGGTTCCGCCTTTCAAAAATGTCGGCATGATCCGCACCGTCCTGGGAGCCGACGCCTGCCCCTCCAGATGAGCCGTCACCAACCGTGAGAGCTTGCGGGCGAACAGATCCACATTGGGCGCATAGCAGGTCGGCACCGGGATCATGTGCTCCAGCAGTGGATCATGATCCCGGCAGACCACGGCGATCTCCTGGGGCACGCTCAGGCCGCGCTGATGCAGCCAGCCCAGCACCGTCAGCAGATGAGGCACGTGAAAAACAAACAGACCGGTGGGCCGGTTTCGTGCACTGAAGGCTCGCTCCAGCCCCATCAGCACACTCTCCACGGTGCCTTGATGCAGCACCGTGATCACTGGACCTCCCGCCCCCTGCTCGAAACCCACCACGCTTTCCAGATCCCCGGCAATTTTGGTATCTGGCCGGACAATCGCCAGGCGCTGGTGTCCTGCCGCCAGCAGACGCCCTGCGGCATGCCGGCAGCATGCGGCAAAGTCCACATCCACAGACGCCAGTTTTATCTCGGGATGCAGGGATCCCGCCACCACCGCAGGAAGACGACGCTCCGCAAACCAACGCTGCATTTCCAGGGTGGATCGGTACAGCACCCAGGCGGCTGGGCGGAGCCGGGCGCGGAGGGCCTCCAGCGCCACCCCAGGCTGCCTCCGGTAAGCCGCGGCGCATTCTTGGAACTCCAGCAGCCAGCCCCCATCTGCCAGATGCTCGCGCAGTTTGTCCATCCACAGCACAGCGGCCGCAGGAAGCTGATGGGCAGGCACAGCAGACACCATCACGACCGCCCGCAGGCTCGTCGGCTGACCAGCCCCCCTCCCCGCTGAGGCCACAATCTCCCGGCGCCGCCCCTGCCCTCCTTTCAACCAATGATCCTGCTCCAGTTCCGTCAACGCGGCCCGTAGCGTCACCCGGCTCACCTGCAGTCGTTGGGCCAGTTCATGCTCCCCGGGCAGCACCCCCACCCACTCCCCTGCGAGGATGGCCTCCCGCAATACCTCTACGGTCTGCGTGACCAGGGAGGATCGGCGGGGAAGACGGTGCATGGACGCGACAAGCTAGAACTTCAGCCCCCCAAACTCAATGCCTCACTCCAGCCCCTGCAACGCCGCCATCACCTGATCCACATGACCGGCTGGCTTCACCTTTTCCAGCACCGCCTTGATCAGACCATCCTTGCCAATCACAAACGTGCTTCTTTCGGTGCCCATGTACTTCCTGCCGTAGAGACTCTTCTCCACCCACACGCCGTAGGCGTTCACGATCTGGTGCTGCTCGTCGCTGATGATGGGAAAAGGCAGTTCATGCTTTTTGATGAACTTCTCATGAGACTGGATGCTGTCCACGCTCACACCCAGTACATGCGCCAGCTTCTTGAGGCGTCCCCATGAGTCCCTCACATCACACGCCTGCGTGGTGCACCCCGGAGTGTTGTCCTTGGGGTAAAAATACAGCACCACAGGCTTGTCCCTTAACTGGCTGAGCGTGACCTCATCACCTGATGCATGGCCACCGCCTGCGATGGGCGCGGTGAAGTCAGGAGCAGGGGTTCCCGGGAGAGGCTTGGTCATGCGTACTTCCTACATCCTCCTGGCCACCCTTGCCGTAAAGATTTGCAACTCAAGGTTACCGGGGTTAAGGAAGCGATCCCCTGTGACTGTCGCCAATCAAATCACCCTGGCCCGTATTCTCCTCATCCCCGTGTTCGTGGGGTTTGCGGTGTACTATTCGGACAGTGTGAAAGCGGGGCATCCCAATGAGTCCCTTCGCTATTGGGCCATGGCAGTGTTTGCCGCCGCTGCGCTGAGTGACGGCATCGACGGCTGGGTGGCACGGCGCTTCAACCAGCGGAGCAAGCTGGGAGTCATCCTTGATCCCCTGGCGGACAAGCTCCTGCTCATGTCCGCCATCATCACGCTCAGCGTCACGGCCTGGCCGGCTAAGCTGCCGCTCTGGTTTGTCATTCTCTATCTCACCCGCGAGGTCTTCAGCATCGCGGGAGCATTTGTCATCAAACATGTGGCAGGATCCGTCCAGATCCAGCCTCATTGGACGGGCAAGTCCGCCACCGTCGGCGAAATCGCCGCCGTCAGCGTGGCCATGCTCAATCTCACCCCCCTCGTGCTGCCTGCTTCCATCGTCGCCGGCGTCTTCATCTTCAGTTCCGGCATGGTCTATCTGGCCGTGGCGGTCCGTCAAATTCAAGCATCCGGTCATGGAAATCCAGAATCCTAAAATGGTCGCCATCGTCGGCCGCCCCAACGTGGGGAAGTCCGCCCTTTTCAACCGCCTCGCTGGCAAAAACATCGCCATCGTGCATGATCGCCCAGGGGTCACCCGTGACCGCTTGGTCGCAACCTGCCGCAGAGGCGTGGTGCCCTTTGACATCATGGATACGGGGGGCATCGGAGCCACCATTGAGGATGAATTCGCCGCCCAGGTGCAGGCGGAGGCAAACCTCGCCATGGAGGAAGCGGATCTCATCCTCTTCGTCGTGGACGGTGTGGAGGGCGTGACCCCCATTGACCTGGAACTCTCCCGCACCCTGCGCAAGAGCCCCAAGCCCATCATCCTGGTGGTCAACAAGGCAGATTCCGACAAGCGCCGCGCCCATGGTGCGGAGTTTGCCAAGCTGGGCTTCAACCATCTTGTGGATGTCAGCGCCGCGCATGGCCTGCGCATCGACGAGCTCATGGCGCTCACGATTACCCATTTGGGCCTCCAGGCAGCCGATGGCAGCACAGAACGGGTCAAACCTGCCAAATATCCCTCCCGGAACAAATCTCGAAAGGCCGACGCAGAACCCTCTCAAGACGAATCAGCCGAAGGTGACGAGGGCGAGGCCGCACCCGCCAAGCCCCAGAAACCCCTTCGTATCGCCATCGTGGGCAAGCCAAATGCCGGCAAGTCCTCCCTGGTTAACGCCATCCTGGGCGAGCAGCGCACCATCGTCAGTGAAATAGCCGGCACAACCCGGGACGCCATCGACATCCCTTGTACGGTGGCGGGCAAGAATTACACCCTGGTGGACACCGCCGGGTTGCGCCGAAAAGCGAAGATCCAGGATGCGGTGGAATCCTTCAGCGCCATGCAGGCCACCAAAACCATCCGCCGGGCGGATCTTTGTCTGCTCATGGTGGATTGCGCAGAAGGCATCAGCATGCAGGATCGCAAGATCGCGAGCCTCATCGTGGAGTATCAAAAGCCCTGCATCATTCTCCTGAACAAATTCGACCTCTACCATCCCACCGGGAAGATGAAGGATCGTACAGAAGAGTTGCTGGAGAACGCAGGACGCGAATTTTTCTTCCTGCGCCACGCTCCCATGATCCCGGTCTCAGCCAAGGAGAAGCAATTCCTCGACAAGGTCTTCAAGGCCATCGAGCGCGTGCACCACGGTGCCAAGAATCCTCCAGGCACCGGCGTGCTCAACCGCATGCTACAGAAAGCCATCGCAAGCTCTCCTGCCGCTGTCGGCCGCTCCGGCAGCTCCTTCAATCTCCTCTACGCCACCTTCAGGAAGGAAGACGAACCCTCCGCCATTCCGGTGCCGAACATCGTCCTCTTCGCCAATCGCGCAGACAAGCTTCAGGAAAGCTACCTGCGCCACCTGGAGAGTACCATCCGCGAGGCCTGGCCCGCGGAAGGCCTCCCTTTCCAGTGGACCATCAGGGGGAAAGAGAAGAAGGCTGACCTGAAGTCGAAGAAGAAGAAGGGACGCTGACCGACCCGCCAGCGGGCACGTGTTCACACTGGGCCAGCAGCACCCGCTGCAGCGGCCCGGTCTTGCCGCCCTCCAGCGTCGGTTCGTGGATGAAATAGAGCTGCCAGGCCACCACCTGGCTCAGCCCGCCGTGATCCTCATTCCAGTGGCGCACCAGCCAGTCGCCGTAGGCCGGGCGGAACTCATGGTAACGCTGGAGCCACAGATTCATCAGGTACTTCTGCCAGCGGGCATCCTTGAAGGTGGAGCTCAGCCCGGGTGGCTTGCTCCAGTCTGTCACTTCGCCACTCCGCAACAGGTCCACCTCGGTACCGTCCGACAGGCCCGCCCGCAGGACAAACCAGCCATCCTCCCGGGTCGGAAAGGGCGCAAACATGCTCCAGTGCTGATCCAGCCTGAGCGCGAAAGCCGCGCGGTTCACGGATCGCGGAAAGAACTTCTCCCAGCGTGAGAAGTCGGTACCTCGCAAATTCCAGAGGAACACATAAGCCAGGCAGACAAAGGTGAAGACCACCGCAGCGGGATGGGTCCGTCTGGCTGTTGGCAACGCCCCTTTGGTGTTGCCCCTCGTGCCTGTTCCGAAACGGTCCCACCAGGAACCAGGCAGAAGCGCCAGCCAGGCCGTGATCATCATCCAGGGGAAGGCCCCAATGTTCATGCACAGGCCAATGCCTAGATGGAACAGGATGAAGGCGAGGCAGAGAACTCCGCGCAAAGCTGGCCACCGCCCCGTCAGGAGCAGGAGAAACGGCCCCACCAGCTCCAGCCAGACGGTGCCCCGTGTCAGCCATCGGCACAGTTCCGCGTGCTCCCGGAGCCACACTCCCGCAGGCAGGGCAAACAAGTCCAGATGCAAGGCGGTTTGCAGAGCCGTACCTTCCAAGTACCAGGCCCCGCGATCCTTCATCACCGCCGAGAACACATAAACAAATCCCACCTGCATCACCCAGCACACCGCCGGGAAGGAGACCCATCGCACCGGCATAGCATCCCCTCCCTGCCGTTTACGCCTGCTCGCTTCACAGGACCACCAGCCTCCCAAAGGCAGGAACAAACTCCAGAACAACAGAAGACGCATCACCGCATCGGCCCCATTGCTGACCAGGGGATTCCGAGTCTCCAGGGAACACGCCAGCACCCAGCAGAGAAAATTCATCCATCGGGTGCGCCAGCCCGCCACCAGGCCCACACCGGCAAGCAACTGTGCGGTCAGGAGCAGCTTCTCAAAGCCCACACCGCCCTGTAAGGCATGCAGCGACCACTGCGCCGAACTCTCCCAGAGGCGCTCTTGCAATACCTGCCGGGGCAGCACACCCTCATCAGAATAAAAGGCCTCCACATTGGTGATCGCGATCCCCACATCCACCAGGATGAGCAGCCCCAGACTGATGCGGAAAAGAGCCAGCGATCTCAGATCAAGCGCAAAAGCCTCCCCCAACCCTCTGGCGATCTTCCGGAGGAATACCAGCCCCACCCGCCATCCACGAGCCCGTTCGCCGGTCTCAACCGGGTCAAAAAGGCGGGCGGAGGAATTCTGCATCCGCTAATATTCTACATGCCTTATGGAAACTCCACTGGCAATTCCCGTGCTTGATTGCGCGTTCTTCAGAAGCCCGTCGAACGTTTCTTGATCCCGACCCCGTATTTCGACTAGCCTCATAGCCACTCCCAACAATGACCCGGTTTGTACGCAGTTATTTCCACACGGAGCGGGATGCCGTGCGCGCGTCGCTCTACACCACCGTCCGGGCCGGGCACCTGACAGCCGACAAAACGCACCACATCGAGCGGGAAACCCTGGCGGGACACGAGCTGGTGTACTGTCTGCGGGGTTCGGGCACAGTGCGGGTGGCAGGGCGTGTTCACCGGGTCAAGGCGCGGGGACTTTACTGGGTCTCCTGCTGGCATCCTCACCAGTACCAAGCCGACCCCATCCAACCTTGGGAGCTCTACTGGGTCCGCATCGAAGGGCCCGGACTGGATGCTCTGGCCTCCCTGCTCCGGATTCGGGAAACGCCGGTTTTCCCCTTGCTGGACGATGCCGCCACGAAGGCCTGCTTCATGGATGCTTTCAACATCCTGGAGTCTCCCAGCCCCAATGCCCCCGCCTCCATGCACGTGGCGGTGGCCCGCCTGCTCTCTCTTCTGTACGAAAATCGCTTCAAAGACGGCGGCCAGGACACGGAGCCCGTTCCTAGCACCTTGGAACGCCCGCTCATTCGCATGCGCCAGCACTATGCCGACGCCCTGCGCCTCTCAGACCTCGCCCACCTGGCAGGCATGAGCGTGAGCCACTTCATCCGCACCTTCAAGCGCACCATGGGCACCAGCCCCATCGACTGGCTGAGACGCGAAAGAATGAACCAGGCCAAACACCGTCTCATCGATACTGACGAGCCCATTAAGGAGATTGCCCGGCAGTGCGGCTATCGGGATCCCTACTTCTTCAGCAAGGATTTCAAAAAACTCACCGGGCTCCCCCCTACGGACTACCGGGTACAGGAGCGCGGCCGGGCACACGAGACCTCGTAAGCTCCTTCACCTGAGGAGAGCAATGCCCATCGCAATGAGCAGGATGACAGCGGTGAGCCACCACAAGGGGTGCAGCCCCCCAAACGCCAACTTGGAGCGCTGACCAAACTCCCGGCGCATGAACTCGTCGTAGTCAAACTCGTCGCCGGGCAGATCCAGCCCGGCGTAGTCGCTCGCGGCCAGATTCCACCCTGTGCGGTGATCTGCCCCGCACCCCCGGCAGGCAATCGCTCCCGGAGTCACGTCTTCTCCACACACGGGGCACACCTCAGGCGTGCGTGGACGGCTGTTGTGATATCGCTTCTTCACTGACACTGCCAACGTGCCATAAAAGCCGGTGGATTCAACCCGTCACAAGCAGGCGGGGATCCTCTTTCCCAAGCAGCCCACGCTGCAGCTTGGCCAGAGGTTCCTCGACCCGCCCTGCATACCCGGCAAAGGCTTGAGCCAGACGCTCCTGCCAGCGCACATGCATCTGGTTGAAGACCGTGCAGCCCCACAAGAAAACCTCGCGCCCCTTGCGTCTCGCCCGGAGTCGCTCAGACTCCATCAGAGGTCCCGCCAGTTGGTTGGGATCCTCATCATGGTTGCCATGGAGGGCCAGGAGCAACTGACCGAGCAGGAGGAAAGGGGCATCGTCCGCGCACCAGCGGGCCGTCACCACCCGAGAGTGCATTTCCTCGTACACGTTCGCCAACAGTCCAAGCAATGCCCCATCGTCCAACTCCCATGCATCATCGAGCAGACTGATGGCCAGATAGTTCGGAGGAAGGTTGTCATCCGGCCCTTTGTTGCCCGAGCACATCGCCGCCCCCACCGCATTGGTGAAGATGCGAAAGCGGCGAAACCTGTCCTCGCGGGTCCCATTCTCCACCTCGCCCCACTGGGTCAGCCCAATGGTTTCCGTGATGTTGAAGCTATAGACCTCCGGCACCTCACGGGCATGATAGATAGCCGTGAACTCACGGATGTATCCCGTCCCGCCTTGCTCCTCCGGGCAGAATTCAAGAATGTCCTGAAGCGTCACATGACTCAAGGCATCTTGAAAAAGCTGCTGACAGGCGGGGTTCATGGTCAATGCATGTCCATTCCGGGCGGGCGGTGACAGTCGGACCAGCTGTTGATTTTGCAACCAGTTCGGCAAAATTGGATCGATTCGTAAACTTCGCCGGAAGCCTTTGTTGTAAAGACTTCGTGCGCTTTCAGATAGGGCGGCGCTTGGCCAAGCCCCTTCGAAGGGCATTCCATGATCCTTCACTCCCGCTTCACCGTCTCCAACACGTTCACGTTTGCTCTCATCTGCCGCGCCCTCGGCGAGTTCCACCCATTGGCCACATCGTGATATCCGATCCACAAGTCCCCGTCAGAGGGACCTTCTATCACAGAGGGGTAAGTCACACTCTTGCCGCGGACAAGGGGCACCGGTCGAGACCAGCTTTTCCCGTCGTCGGAGGAGAGCGCCAATTGTAGCTCCCTTCTCCCCTTGGACCGCTGATTCCAGACCAACGCCACTCGCCCATCTCTCAATCGGGTCAGGCTGGCAGGAGCAGAGGAGGCATCGATTGTCGTAGGCCCAGGCACCGTCCAGTTGAGCCCGCCATCTGAGGAATACGCCTCCCAGAAGACTTTGCGGGTGGTGCGGATCAGCATCCAAATCCGCCCGTCGTTCAGCGGCAGCACCGCTGGCTCCAGCGCCCCTTCGTGGTCCCCTGCCCCACCCATGTCCAGGGGAGCCCCCAGGTCCCAGCTCCGCCCGCCATCCGCAGAGATCGCCACACGGCTGACCAATCGCCCCGGATTGTTCACGTAGTGGGAAAAGGGCACTACCAGTTTTCCATCCGCCGTTTCAACCGCCCCATTGGTGGCTCCGCTGTAACCGGTGAAGATTCTCTGCGGCACCGACCAGGTGGAGCCCTGGTCCTTGCTTCGCGTCGTCCAGATATCGCTGGCAGTGTCTGAGGCGGGATTGACTCCATGCCATGCCCACTTTTTAAATCCGAGATAGAAGACATGGATGGTGCCATCCTTGGAAACCAATACGGAAGGATGTGAGGGCTGACAATCCGGATGACGGGCCACCACCTGCTCCATCTCCCACGACTTGCCTCCATCAAGCGTGCGTCGCGCGGCAATCCACACTGTACCGGGCTTGCTGTAGTAACTGGAGGGGGTGGAATACACCGCCATCATCGTGGTTCGATCCTTCAACAAGACCAGCCCACTCCCCAACACGGTGTCATGCGGAGAATCGAAGGTGATATCCCTGGCCGCAGGATGGATGATTGCCGTGGTCCCGCTCGCCTGCCAGGCGGGGGCCGACGTGATTGACAGCTTTCTTTCCTGCGCCATCTTCAGGAGAGCAGTCTTGAGCTGGTTGCCCACCACGCGATGCCCTTCATCGTTGGGGTGCATCCCGTCCGCGAGCAACTGGTCCAGGCTTCCTTTCATCTCCGCCGCCCGTGCGGCCATGGCTGGCGGCACATCCACCAGCTCAACTTTCTCCTCAGCTGCGATGAGCCGCACCTTCTCAGCGTAGGGATTCAGCGTGACATTAAAGCCATCCGGCTCGTCCGGCAGGTAGGGCGCGCGTCCGTACATTTCCTTGAGCCTGGCCGTCCAGCGCAGAGGATTTGGCGTCATCAATACCACCGCAGCCTTTCGGGCCTTGAGGCTCTGCACGAAGTACCTCAGGTTTGCCTCATACGTTTCCAGCGCCACTCGCGGCACCGTTGCCGCAGGTTGTTTCCAGACATCCACAGCCGAGTCATTGATGCCAAACTGGATGATCACCATCTCAGGATTCTTTGCCAGCACATCGCTCTCAAACCTCTGCCTCGCCATTGTGGTCGTGTTACCAGGCACGCCCGCATTGATCACCTGCACCTGCCGCAGTTCCTCCTGCAGAAGTAGAGGATAAACCGTGACCGCACCACGCGGCGCGGTGGTGGAATCGCCAAAGGCCACAATGGTGACGGGCCTCTCCAGTTCCTGCCCCTCCAAAGCGAGAAAAGCCCCCACCATCACGAACCCAAGCCCGAGTCGCAGCCACTTATGAAACTGTAAAGAGCGCATGCCTCCACTACGGCCAGCACTGGCACGGCTTACAGGAATGTCCTGGTCACAATCCTTGACCAGAAAACGCAGTTTCATTCAGACCAAGACCGGCACAAACGCCAGTGGACCAGCGGCGATGCCCAGGCAGGCCTGTACCAGCATCTCAGAGTCACCTCGTGTTGCCGTCATGGCCCTCTCTCACCCGGCACAGCCAGCCGGCCCGACCGAATGGCCAAATCAGCAGGATTGAACATGGCGAAGTAAGGCGAATCAATCCAACCACGCGTCGGATGAAAAAACCAGGAACGGGCCTCACCTTCCCGCTCAAATCCCACGGATTCCAGCAAGCTCAAGCACCGAAGGTTGATGCTGTCACACATGGCATTGATCTTGAAGACGCCCAGTTCCTCAAACAGAATCGCCGTGACTGCCGCAACGGCCTCCCGTCCATATCCCTTTCCCGCATGGGGATGATGGATCACCACCCCCAGATTGACACTATAGTAGGGCAGCACGTATCCCACCGGCACCAGTCCGATCACCTTTCCGGTCCCCTTCAACACCACTTTGAAAACCAACCTCCCGGACTTCTTGAAGCCGGAGGGAAACCTTCCCGCCCGGATCCTGCGCCGGGTTTCGCGGGGAGTGTTGGGACTGGAGATCTCGAACTCATAGTTTGCCGGATCTCGGTCAATCTCGTGCACCTGACGCCAGTCGCGACGGACAGCCAGATCAATCTCCAGCCGGTCAGTCGTCCGAGCAAATGTCGGCACATGCACTGGCTCTCCAGCCCGGCGTGGCACGACCACAAACACACCACACCAACCGCACTTGATGAGCCTCCCCACAAAATGCTGCTCCACCGCGTAAGGCGCACGACACCGACAATGGAAAGCATGAAGAGACTGAGTCATGAAGTCAATACAGCGGCAGTGCCAAGCCAACACTGTAGGCAGACTGAGTCATCCGACGATCATCACCTCGACCATCTCGCGGATTTCTTCTGAGAGGCCATTCCATTCCTCCGCTTCGACGAGTTGCTCGGCGTGCATCTGAGCAAGCAACATCAAGGCAGTGGATCTCTTGGGGTTGTCAAACATCCGCGCCATCTCTCGTTGCGTCTGCCGTGCAAATTCGAAGACATCAATCAGGCGCTCCTGCGGATTCTTTCCCTCAGCTACGGCAAGCTTCTGCAAGGCGCTCAGTCTGCCCTGCGAAAAGCGCTGAAGCGCCGACTGATGAATGAGCCAAAACTTCTTCCAGTCCGATTCTGGGATATCTCTAAACATGGTGATCAAAGGATTGCCCCATGCTATCCAAAACTTCTCTGCAAGCAACCCACAGCCCGCATCACCGCTACTCCATCGCATCCCATATCACTTTGGTGTCGGTGAACTGGCGAAAGCGCTGCACTCGGCCTCCGGTGAGATCGTAAAGATGAGCGGCCGGTGAGTTGAACGTTTTGCCCGTCAGACGGTGCCTCCCTCGATAGCGCCCGACCACGACGATCGAGTTGCCGGCATCAAGGTACCGTTCGACCTCGTACTTCCAGTCCTCCCACGTGTCGTCAAACGTCCGGAACACGCCATCCACCACCGCCTGCGGTCCATGCCAGGTGGCCCCCCGCGGAAAGCCCTCGTTCTGGACCCACTCCAGGTCCCGCGCGCAGAGAGCGATGAAGGCATCGTAGTCTTTTTCGCGGAACGCCTTGTACAGGTCATGCACGATCTGAAGGTTGGTTTTCATTTCAGGTGTTTACGAAGTCCGGACACTCGAGAATCAGGCATCAGACCCAATACCAGCTGCGAAGCAACGGCTGTCCAGTAGGCCCAGCCCTAAGTCACCTCCCGGCGATACGAGGTGCAGAATGCCGACAGGAATGAAACCAGGATCGGCACCCCGATTAAAAGGGCGAGGGAATAGCGCTCGAAATCACGGATCCCGTACACCGCAGTTCCAAAACCTACGAGCGCAGGCATCAAAACGGCGAACCAAGGATTGCGAATGACTGCTGTCATAGATGGGTGCCCACCCCTCTCATCTGAAGCCTCAGGTTGCAACTTGTGCCATGGAAAAACAAATCACGCAAAGCATCACGACTGCGGCGTCTGCGTGCCGATCATCCCGGCAAAAGCACCAGCATCCCGACGCTGGGTTACGCCCGGATCTTGGACGTCGGGCTGCGTGGGACGGGAAGCGCTGACCCGGTTCTTGAAGGCATGGAGAGGTGCACGAATACGAATCTGGGCCACGACATAGCCTTCCGATGGTCCAATCGAGAATTCAGTACGCCCTTCCCCCGGGTAGAGCAGTTCCAGGCGTCTCTGAAGGTTGCTCAACCCCACGCCGCTGGCAGGACTTACATCCACCCGGTCCACCGTTGGCTTCCAGACGCTGTTGCTTGTCACCCGGATCACCAATTCCCGTTCCAAGGCCAGGAAGTCGGGCACCTCGCTATCGAAAATCATCTCTGCCACCTCCTGCAGATCAGGGGCGGATTCCTGTTCGTGCCGATCACCATGGACGGGTCGCATCCGCAGTTCTTCCAGCACCGCCTCATCACCTTCCTGCTTCCGATGGTCCACTTGAATCCAGAGGTACAGCGGATGATTCCCGGGAGCCCGATGTTTGATGGCGTTTTCCACCAGCGGCTTCATGAAAACACCGGGCACAGGGATGTGACGGCTGGAGGGATCATCCACATCCACCCTCACAATCAGGTCATCGCCAAAACGGGCCCGCTCGACCTTCAAGTACTCGCAGATCGCATCCAACTCCTCCCCCAACGGAACGAACGGCTTGTCCCGGTTGGCGAGGCAGAAGCGCAAGTAGTCAGACAACCCTCTGACGACGGGTAATACCTTTGCGTTGCCGTGAGACAGGATGGTGACAGCATTCAGAGCATTAAAAATAAAATGTGGCTCCAGGTGCGCGCGCAACATGAGGAGCTCAGACTCCCTCTGACGGGCCGCCGCAAGCGCCAGCCGCTTCTCATTCCTCTTGGCGCGGATGAAAGCGCGCAGCATGAAGAACAAGAGTCCCCAAAAGAAAAAGATAATGAGATGCAGCCAGAAGGAAGCCGCCACGAAAACGGGGCCGCTCACGTTACCTCTTCCCAGCTCCATCATCCTACGCAGCCATTCCGCACCGTACCCGTCCACTGCGGCAGTTGCGGCAGCCATCCCCACCAGCAGTGGTGCCAACACGAGAGACTTTGCCTTCTGGGCAAACGGGCGACGGTAAACCCACCGCAAGCCCAGGCAGAGCGCAAACCCCAGCACGTCACGGCTTAAAAAGAAAATCATGTCTGGCACGAGGCTCTCCCACGCCCCTCCCATTGGCTTGGCAAGCACCACCCGCACCGGCAGCATGCTGAGGGAGAACAGCAGCCACCCGCTGCAATGAAGCTTCCAAAACAAAGGCATCCTCTGGATTAACTTGAACACGGCGGGGGATAGATTGTGGCGCAGGAAAGAAGCCAAAACGGCACCGCCCACGTCTTCGCCACCCCCGGGAACCTGTATTGGTTGCTACGTGCTACAGATAACAGGAACCCTTGGCAATTATTTTTAGTCAAACAATTAACTTCCCTGATAGATCACCTCATTTGCGATTTTTTCCCCGCGAGGTATGGCATACGACATCCTTCCCATGTCCTTGATCCACCGGCTCTACCCACTTCTTCGCCCTCTTCTTTTTCAGCTTGACGCGGAAACTGCCCATGAATGGACGGTGAAGCTGCTCAAAATGGGGCATGCGCTCGGAATGCTGGAAGGAACGGAGTCTGGTGCCCCCCCGCCCCCTCCCATCAAGGTCCTGGGCCTTGAGTTTCCCAACGTGGTGGGTCTGGCGGCGGGCATGGACAAGTCGGCTGCCGCTGTGGACGCTTGGGGTGCGCTTGGATTTGGCTTTGTCGAGGTCGGCACGCTCACCCCCCGCCCGCAGCCTGGGAACCCCACCCCCCGACTTTTCCGGCTTGTTGAGAAAGAAGCCATCATCAATCGCATGGGCTTCAACAACCCTGGCATCCAGGCCGCCGTCGCCCGGCTGGAGAAGCGGCAGGGCACCGGAATCGTGGGCGTGAACATCGGAAAGAACTTCGATACCCCCAACGAGAAGGCCGTGGACGACTATGTGATCTGCTTGCGGGCTGCTTATCCCGTTGCCGACTACATCGCAGTCAACATTTCCTCCCCAAACACCAAGGGTTTGCGCGATCTACAGGCGGAGGAGCCGATCCGTCGCCTGGTCGGAACGTTGAAAGAGGAGCAGCAGCGTCTGGCAGCCCGTCACGGCGACAAGAAGCCACTGCTAGTAAAGATTGCCCCCGATCTAGACCCCGCCCAAATCGACAGCCTGGTACGTGTCTTCACAGAACAGCAGCTGGATGGAGTGATCGCCACCAATACCACCATCTCCCGTGAAGCCGTCGCGGGCCATCGCCTGGCAGAGGAGGCAGGCGGACTGAGCGGAGCACCCCTCACCAGCCGATCCACCGAGGTCATCGCCACCCTGCGAGCCGCACTCCCTTCCTCCATGCCCATCATCGGGGTAGGCGGCATCATGACGGCAGCCCAAGCTCAGGCGAAGTTGGATGCGGGAGCGGCCCTCGTACAAGTTTACACCGGTCTCGTTTACCGTGGTCCAGCTCTGGTGCGGGATATCGCCGCCCTCAACGTCTCGGGTAAAAAATGAGGGAATAAGCTCCAACGAGCGTCCTCCCATCTTCGTTCCAACTCGTGTGAACCTGTCCACGCCGACAACATTTAAGCGGTGACAGGCGTTAATCCCCTATGTCTATGACAGCCTTCCTGCTCCACCCCCGACGGCACAGCTTGTTTCTCCTGGCCCTGCTCGCTCTTTTCCTGACCCCACCTGGAGTTCGGGCTCAGTTCGGTCTGGAAAACAAACCGGTAACTGCTGAGCTCGTTTCCGAGCTAAGCACCGTGGGCACTGGCAAGCCTTTCAAGGTGGCAGTCAAACTCGAGCACCAGCCCACTTGGCATGTCTATGGGAAGACCATTCCCGCAGGGGCTCCTGGCCTGCCCACCCGAGTCACCTGGAAGCTTCCCGAAGGCTGGAAGGCCGAAGAACTGCCCTGGCCAGCCACCCATCGGATTCAGTCCACCGGCGGCATCATGATGGATGCCTACGAGGGCACCGTGTACCTTCCCTATCAAATCACGCCCTCCGCCTCTGCGGCGGCTGGTAGCGAAGTCAAACTGGAAGGTCAGGTGGATGCCCTGGTTTGCGATCCGAAAACCTGCATGCCAGTGAAGCTGCCCTTCACCCTTACACTTCCCGTCGGTGCCGAACCTTCGGACAATGTCGGAACCAAGGCCATCTTTGCCGCAGTCAGTGCTGAAAAAGCGCTACCTGCACCCGCACCTACTCCGGCTTCCGAGCCCAAGCAGCCCGAGGGGACCTCGGCACCAAAGACAGCCCCCCCAGAGCCCACCCCCACACCCTCCGCTTCCGGAGAAACGACCAAGGCAACAGCGCCCCTCAAGGCCGAAGGCGGCTTGGCAGGCAAGCTTCTCCTCGCGTTCGCAGGTGGATTGATCCTCAACGTGATGCCCTGCGTATTCCCCGTATTGGGCATTAAGATTCTTGGCGTGGTGAACCAGTCTGGTGAGGACCATCGCAGGGTTGTGTTGCACGGCCTGGCCTACACCCTTGGGGTGCTGGTTTGTTTTTGGGTCTTGGCGGGCGTTATCTTGGCACTGCGCTCAGGCGGGGCGCAGATCGGCTGGGGAGCCCAACTCCAGTCGCCCATTTTCGTCCTGCTGCTCACCCTCTTTCTCTTCGCCTTCGGCCTGAACATGGCCGGGCTGTTTGAAGTGGGGACCTCCGCCACGGCTGTCGGCAGCGGCCTCACGCAGAAGGCAGGCTTGGGCGGCTCCTTCTTCTCAGGATTGCTGGCGACGGTGGTGGCCACCCCGTGTGCGGCCCCCTTCCTCGCCCCAGCCTTGGCCTACGCTTTCGTATTGCCGCCGATTCCTTCGCTCCTGTTCTTCACCGTGATCGGGCTGGGCCTCTCATTCCCCTACCTGCTTCTCTCCGCTTTCCCAAAACTCGTCAGCCTTCTGCCACGGCCTGGTGCCTGGATGGAGAGCTTCAAGCAAGCCATGTCCTTCTTGATGTTTGCCACGGCGGCATTCCTCCTCTGGACCTTCGCCGGGATGGTTGACGACTACGGCCTGCTTAAGGCCATGTTAGGTCTCGTTCTTGTAGGAGTGGCGTGCTGGATCTACGGACGCTGGCAACTGCCTTACAAGCCATCTAAAACCCGCCTTACGGCAGCCGTCCTCACGCTCGTTTTCTTTGTGTCCGGCGCAGTGCTTGCCTGGCCGGAACCCATCCGCAGGAAGTCTGCCAATACGGCCAACGGGGAAGTGGCAGCGCTCACCTGGAAAGAGTGGTCCCCTGAACTGGTCACCCAACTCCGAGAGGAGAAGAAGCCCGTGTACATCGACTTCACAGCCCGCTGGTGCGTGACCTGCCAGACGAACAAACTCGTGTATCGTGACGAATCATTGCGCAGCGAGTTTCGCCGCCTTGGGGTGGTCACGCTCAAAGCGGACTGGACCAATCAGGATGAAGTCATCTTCAAGGCCCTCCAGGATCTGGGGAAAGCAGCCGTTCCCGTAAACGTGCTCTACGTTCCAGGAAGACAGGAGCCTGTCGTGCTCAATGAGCTACTCACTGTGGCACATGTAAAAGAGACACTCGCAAAGATCGGACAGCCCGTGGCTGCCGCGAAATAGGTTCGCAGCTCAATCCCGATTCATCACTCGCCTCCGCCCCCCTCACGGGCGGAGGCTTTTTGTTGGGGAGAGGGCCAAATTCATGCCCGGGCAGCAGGTCACCCACCACGATACAAAAGAGAAAGGTGTGACCCGTTTCCAGGTCACACCTCTTTGGATTTTGCTCAGACGAGTTCCCATGCCTTACTTGCGCCCTTTTTCCTTCTCCTTCTCCTTGTCCTTGTCATCGTCCTTGTCACGACCGCGCTTGGCACCTTCACGTCCACCGGCGGGAGGATTGTCTTCCCTGCGCTGAATTTGAGGCTGAGGGCGGGATTCTTCAGTACGGCGCTGCTGGCTCTGCATCTGCTGACGACGGCCTTCCTCTGCTGCACGGCGGGAGCGCTCTGCGGCTTCACGTTGGCTGTCCTCACTGCGGCGACGGGTGTCCTCCATGGCCTTGCGCTGGCCATTCTCCGCTTCACGACGCTGGGTTCCTTCTGCGGCTGCGCGCTGGCGATCTTGAGCCTCCTTTACAGCTCGTTGCTGCTTCTCCCGTTCCATGTTCCGCGTGCGCTCCTGTGCTTCGTTCTGTTCACGTGCCCGGGATTCCGCGGCCTTGCGGCGTTCCCCTTCCATCCGTTCTTTTGCAGCCTGCTCACTGCCTTCACGTTCACGCTGCATGCGCACTGCATCATCACGTTTTTTGGCTTCCATGGCAGCCTGACGCTCTTTTTCGCGTTGGGCGTCCATTTTCATCTTCTCGCCACGCTCTTGATCCATACGATCACGGTCGGCCACCTCCTTTTTCTTGTCAGCGACATCACTTTCCATGGCACGCCGGCGTTGTTCAGCTTCCATCGCGTCGCGACGTTCCTTCTCACGACGGTCAACCATGGCTGGAGGAGCCCCACCAGGGCGCCCCACCCGTCCATCCTCATCATTGTTACGCTTGCTCTCCCGGTCATCCATGGCCGTGCCACCGCGCTGTTCACGCAGCTTCTTCTCCTCTTCCAGACGACGGGCTATATCCGCTTGTGATGCTCCACCAGGAGGAGTCAGGCTTTCATCACGTCTCCCCCCAGGCAACATTCCCGGCCCGGGTCGACGGTCATCACGACTCATATCGCGCCCCTTCTGATCCCGGTCATCATTCGCACCGATTCGCCCCTCCCTTTCTCGCCCCCCTACCACCTTTTCTGGCAGCACCTGAGGCCGTGTCCGGTCGCCGTCCTGACGCATGCGTTCACGAATGCGCTGGGCCACCGCCGGATCCTTCACTCCGTCCCACCCGCGGTCGATACGTCGTTCGGTCACTCGTTCCTTCACCTTGGCAGGTTCGCGTCGCTCATCGTCACGAAAGCGGCGGATGTTCGGAGATGCCACGAGGAAATTGTCCCCCTCGCGGTGATTGATCCCGCGTCCGTATTCCTTGGGATCGCGGCGCATGCGATCAAAGTCAAAGTCCTCTCTCCGGCGCAGTTTAAGCTCCCTCACTTCCCGCGTGCTGCGCTCGCGCACAAAACCGTATTGCGGCCCGCCAATGTACACGTTGTTCACGACGGCATCACGGTAGCTGATATGGGTGATGTTGATCGAATTATTGATGATCGTAACGTTTCGCTCATAAGGCATGATTACCGTGCGCAGCCGCGGCTCGCCAAAATCTCGGTACCTCACAAAATTGTAGCAGGAGGGTCCGATGTCATAATAGTCATCCACCCAGGTGTTGAACCCAATGGAGATCTCAAATCGAGCCTCTGGCGGCAGAGGAGCCCAGCCTACATACTCCTTGTCCGGGGTGTCGCGCCACGAAACCCACGCTGGAGCCCATTCATACCCTGGCACCCAGACCCACCCCACTCCGATCACGCGGGCCCACCGGCCATAGTGGTAAGTAGCCCAGCCAAAGTCTTCGTTGGACACCCAGGTCCAGCCACCATCGGTGTGCGCCCAAGATCCATCAGAGTAAGGGCGCCACATCGGGTCATCCACAGCCGCATAAGGACGCCAGCAATACCCATAGTCATCCACCCCGATCCATTCACCATAGGGATCCAGGGATTCGTAGAAGAGTTCAAACGAGACAGTTTCCTGCGCCTGTACAGCACGGGGTGGAAGCGCGACGCACCAGAGGGCGAAGCTTAAGAGGAGTAACGGAAGTGTTTTCATGACATTGCAAGGGGGTGTTGGAAAGAAAAGCCTGGACCAGTCCCTGCCCATTCAGACTGGCCTGGTCGCCCTTCTATTCACTGGATCGCACCCCACTTCCCTACAGGCTGCTTCGAAACCTGCCCTTCGTCGCCGTGACCCGCTGCACGAGCTGGCCAGGCCAGGAGAGGCTCAAAGCGCAAGACCTCCCGGCTGACAACCATGCCAGCCGGGAGGTCTTATCAGAAACGGGTCGATTCAGAGCTGGAAAAGCCCCTAGGCAGCAACAGCCTCACTCGACTCTTCAGTCACGGCTGTGACGGAGCGGTGGGCGAGGGGAATGGCCAACCAGATGGCCTTGGCCATTTTTTCGGTCGTGGTCGCCTCGCGCAGAGCTTTTACCCCCACGCGACATTTCACCTCGCAGAAATACGTGCTTTGGATGGGAACTTGCAGGCCCATTCGGGTCGTGGGGTTGAGGGCCGCGGGAAAACAGTTGTCCTCCGGCAAATTGCTCACGTCCTGTCCAGTTTCCATCAGCAGCATCTCACGGAGGCGGGCGTGTACTTGTGCTAGCGTCACCACCAACCGACCTCCCGGCGACACCCCCAAGGTGCGCTCTTTCACCGTCCTCAGTCGATTGGCCGTAATTCCGGCATAGTGAGTCGCTTCCACAGCATGAGGCCGGTCCGACGCAACCACCGCGCTTCGCATGGAGGCCGCGCGACTGCGGCCCTGCGGTGGTTTGGGGAAGATCGCACCTCGCCGATCTCCCGCCAATAGATTCCTTTGTTTCGGGATGACGCCGATGTTCGAAGACATGGACGTCCCATTCAGTGATTTCCGCGATTTCATGGGTGTTGGAGTCTTGAGGATTTTCCTACCCGAGCCTGATGTCGGGGCTTTTTCCGCAATCCGTTTGGAGTACTGAAGCGCACTGTGGATGATCCCTGTTGTCAGAGCAGCGCACCGTTAGAGATAATATTAGGCAAATGCCCTACCCTCCACAAGAATAATTTATGCTAATTGCGGCAATTTCTCCAAGCTCCTATTCTTATAGCAATTCAGTTGCCTGAAACTCCCCCTGACCGGGTTCATTTGAACCATCGAAACAAACGGCCAAAAAAGCCGTCTTTTTTCTCGCGAGGCTCCGTTCGCGTGAAAATTCCCCCTCCGCCGTGCACAGCGCAGGCTGACTGCGGCACCATTTCCACCGGGAGGTTATCGGTGTACGCTTGTCCGGCCTGCTGACAGGCTGCTGTGGCGAGTTGCCCGCTCACGCGGCAGAGGGTCACCTCACTGTCCAAAGCCTCTGCGGCCAGAGCGACGGGCTTGTAATCGAGCGCCACCGCTGACTTCATGACGTCCGCCCAGACAGGGAGCGCCAGCTTCCCGCCATAGCCGCCAGGGGCAATGGTTTGCGGGCTGTCCAGCCCCACCCAGACACCGCAGGTGATCTCCCCAGTGTAGCCGACGAACCAGGCGTCCTTGTAGTCATTGGTGGTGCCCGTCTTTCCGCCCGCTTTTTCCTTGAACCCATACTCATTACGGGCCGGGGCTCCTGTGCCCTGGTCCATCACCTTCTCCATCAGGCGCCGCGTGGCATTGGCGATGTAGTGGGGCATGGCGATCGCTTCCAACACCGGCGTGGAGTAGATCACCTCCCCTTCGGAGTCGGAGATCCGCTCAATGAGAAACGGCCGTCTTCTCACCCCTTGATTGGCAAAGACACTCATCGCGCTGGTGAGCGACTTCAGGCTGGTGCCCATATTCCCGATGTAGATCTGGGGCGTGATCACTTGCGGCTCTCCCAAGCCGGAGTCCCTCAGGAGCGCCAGCACATTCTCCATGCCAGCATAGTTTCCCACCCGCACCGTCATGGCATTGCGACTGCGAACGAGGCCGACGGATGCGGGCTGCCATCCCAGAAATTTTCCATCTGAGTTGCCCGGGCTCCAGTTTGTGTCGGTGTCTTGCAGTTCACCGGGGCGGATCGGTGCATCTTCCACCAGGGTGCCGGGAAGCAGTCCCTGTTGAAAAGCGGCAGCGTAGATGAAGGGTTTGACCGTCGAGCCAATGGGCCGGGACCCTTGCAGCGCCCGGTCAAACCGACTTTGGGTGTAGTCCCGCCCCCCCACGACCGCCAGGATCCCGCCAGTGTGATTGTTCACCGCCAGCACCGCGCCCTGCAGATAGGGCACGGATTGAGGTTCCGTCGCACCATCCCAAGCGGCATCAAACTGGGCTTTGGTCTGGTGACTGTAGCCACGTTGCTTTTCCACCTCCCTCAGCCGCTTCTCCAGGGAAGCTTCGGCCGCTGCCTGAATGTCCTTGTCCAGAGTGGTGTGGATCACCAATCCGCCATCTTCCACGTCCTGGTCATTGAGAATCAATTCCAGATCGCGACGCACCGCCTCCATCATGTAGTTGTCCTGGGAACGGATCACGGGCAATGCCGCCACCACGATATCCTCCTTCATGGCCGCATCAGCCTCCTCCTCGCTGATGGCATGGGTGGCGACCATTCGCTTCAGCACATCGTCTCGCTCCTTGAGGGCTCCTTTCCAATTTCGAAAAGGAGAAAAGCGGTTGGGGCTGCGGATGATGCCTGCCAGCATCGCGGACTCCCCAGGCGTCAGCTCGGAGGCCGACTTGGCAAAGTAGGCCTTGCTCGCACGTTCGATTCCATAGAGCCCGCTGCCGAAGAAGATGCGGTTCACGTAGAGCTCAAGGATCTCTTCCTTCGACTTCTCGGCCTCAATACGCCTTGCGAGCATCACCTCCACCAGTTTGCGATTGAGGGTCTTCGCGTTCAGCCCGTCAAAGCTGTTGCGGGCGAGCTGCATGGTGATCGTACTCGCCCCTTGCACGGCCCGCTTGTCCTTGAGGTTGCGCACCGCCGCCCGCAGCACCCCTATGTAATCCACCCCACCATGGTCGTAGAAGCGGGCATCCTCCCGGGCCAGCAGCGCCTTGATAAAAAATGGCGATACCTTGGCAAAGGGCACCACCACGCGATTCTCGCCATGCAGCTTTCCGAGCTCCCGCCCTTTCACATCCAGCACCACCGAGCGCTGCGGCATCTCCCCCAGCTTGGCGATGTCATACTGCCGCGCCATCTGGCCAAACACAACCAGCACCGTGGTGCCAGCAGCAGCCCCCAGCAGCAGCACAATCAATCCCAGTCGGGTGAAAATTCGGCGAATACGATGGCGTGGAGCTTTAATCGGCTCGGGAGTCGGCAGAGCGGGATCGGTCATGCGGGATGGGATTGGAGTTCCTCTCACCTGTGCTTCCACCAAATGCAAGCCGTGCGAACGGCGCGTGAATTCTCTGTGAAATGGCGTAGAAAATCAAATGTAACGGCACGCATCTGGAGCATGGAGGAATCCAAAAGCGGAATCGGACTTTCCTTGCAGAGTGAGCGTTGCCGTTTGAAGTATCCCCTCCTCCCCATGTCTGACACCTTTCTGCCCGAATCCGCTGTCACCCTCGTTCAAGCCGCGCTGCTGGAGGATGTGGGCAGCGGAGACCTCACGTCCGAGTTCTTCGTTCCAGAGAACAGCGTGACCAAGGCGAGGATCTTCGCCAAAGAAGGCGGCGTCACTGCGGGAGCGGATGTCGCCCGCTATGTGTTCGAAGCGGTGGATCCTACCCTCTCAGTGCATCTGGAGCGACACGATGGGGTTCCTTTTGAACCCGGAGACACCATCCTTCAGGTGGCAGGCCGCACGCGCAGCATCCTTACGGCCGAACGCACCTCTCTCAATTTTCTGCAACGCCTCTGCGGCATCGCGACTCAAACACGCCGCCATGTAGAAGCCGTGCGCCCGCACCCGGTCAAGATCCTGGATACCCGGAAGACCACTCCTGGCTGGCGACTGCTGGAAAAACATGCCGTCAAATGTGGGGGCGGTACGAACCACCGCATTGGACTGTATGACATGGTGATGGTCAAAGACAACCACCTTCTGGGCAGATGATCGTCAGGAAGACTTACAGGGCAGCCATTCGCGCCGTGCACCAGAAGCATCCCCGGGTACGCATCGAGCTGGAAGCTGACACTCTGGAACAGGTGGAACGCTTCCTGAAGCTCGAAGGCGTGGACGTGATCCTGCTGGACAACATGCCACCAGACGTGATCCGCGAGGCCGTGTCCCTGGTGAATAAACGTGTTTTACTGGAGGCCAGCGGAGGCATCACCCTCGACACCCTGCCGCAGTATGCCGCCACCGGCGTGGATGCAATATCCATCGGTGCCCTGACGCACACCGTTCGGGCGCTCGACCTCTCCCTGGAACTTCTGTGATGACGGACTAGGGCGATTCCCATGGGATGATCTTGTTCCCGGTCGGCGGTTCTGCCTCCACCCCGGGTTCCAGATACCATTTCTTGGTGGCGGCCCCCATGATCAGGATGTTGTCCTTCACGATCACGTCTGTGGGCTTCTCAAACTTCGAACCTCCTGCCGTGGCCAGCACCATGTGGGTGGCATTGCCGTTACGTCGAGCATCCAGATAGTTGCCCTCAATCACGACACCATGCGAGGCATTGACCACGAGAATGACGCCGTTGTTTTGCAGGGTTGACGCGGTCACCACCGTGTTGCCTTTCAGGAGGACTTCTGCCGAGCGGTCCTCCACGTGCAACGCCTCCGCTCCGTAGTTCTCTATGCGACAGTTCTGGACTGTCGCCTTCTGAACGTTGGCGAAACCCACCGCAAATCCACCGGAGGCGTTCTTGCTACGATTGTCACGAAACACACAATCGCGCACAACGATGTCACGCATCGTGCCGTTGGGAGCGTTGAACTCCAAATCGGAAGATTCATTCTCCGCGAACTTGGAGTTGCTCACCAAGATGCCTTCAACCTTCCCTTTGGCTTGATTGGACTGGAAGAGACCGTAGGTGCAGCCGCGGATTTCCACCCCATCTATTTCTAGCCGGGTCAATTCTCCACCCCCGACTTGAAGGCCATGGCAGTAAGTTCCCGGATAGGCGGCTGAGTTTCCGAGGAATCGGCATCCCCTCAGGGTCAACCCCTGCACCTTGCCCACCACCGGCATGATGACCAGAGGGAAGGCCCCTCGACGCTCGATAGTGATGCCTTCCAACACCACCCCACTTTGGGGTCGCAAGAATTCCCGGTATTCCTTTTCGCCCCCTTCAGAGACCAGGGCAAATACCGACTTCCCCCCTTGACCCAGGATGGTGACTCCAGCTGGCACCGTAAGCCCCGCCTTTCCCAACATCACCCGGTACTCCCCGGGCGGCACCAGGAGGGTGTCTCCCGGCTGTAGGGCGCTCAACACCCGGGCCAGCGGATCCCGGAGGTCCGCAGAACTGACTCCCGCGACCTGACCCGATATCTCGGCAAAGTTCACCGTCCGTGCTTCTGCCGCCACCGGCACCATTCCAAGTGCCAGGCAGAATAACCAAAACCACCGCTTGAAGAAAAGAGGAGCCAACAACATGGGCGAGAGGAGAGTGATACGAAAGCCCTCCCTCGCTCTTGCAGCAGGCGCAGTCAGTCCTACTTGACGCGTTCCCGCGCAGACATGCGGAGCCGGCCCACCTGATCACGTGTAAAGGTGAACTTCTCCCGGACGGTCTGAGACTTCTCGCTGCTGCCGTACTCCACCCGCACCATGACGACAAACGGTGCGCTGACGATCTTTTGCACGCGGAACACCGGCTCCGCCTTCGGCCGGAGAAAACAGTACAAGGGCAGGTGTGGCCGGTCCGCGTTCCAGAGCCAGCGTGCCAGGGGAAAGTCAGGCACCTCGGAGAGCGCCACCATCAGTTCACGTACCATGGCCTCCCCATATTCCCGCCCAAGTTTCCCTGCCGCCCGACGGCTTCTCAGGTGTTCCATCCAGGCAGCCACGGGATTCTGATGCACCTCCTCCATCTCCTCTATAAGCTGGAGAGCGTGTTCGCTCATGGCTTGACGAAAAGCTTCCCGCGAAAGATCCCCGCGATCAAAGGCGGCAAAGATCTGGCGTGGAGTTTGCAACGAGGCTGACGGAAGCGACGACACGTGACTGATACGTTGACGAGAGATTTCCCGGCCGCAAGTGCGGGGCGTTGCTTCCTGTACACAGCAGGTTCTACGGTTGAACTGGGGGCCGGCCCCCGCCATGATACGTGACCGATCCGCTCCCGACACCTGACATGACTCTCGCCGACTGGTACGACACCCCCTTTTACTACGACATCATCTTCGACCAGGACACGGACAAAGAAGTCGCCTTCCTGGAGACGATGATGCAGCGTCACGGTGGAAAAGCAGGCAACAAACCCCTCCGCGTCCTGGAACCCGCATGCGGATCTGGCCGGCTCATGGCGGCGCTCGCCCTACGCGGCCATGGGGTGTGGGGCTTTGACTTGAACGAAAACATGACGGCCTACACCCGACAGCGGCTGGAGAGCCTGAACTCCCCAGGCACGGTGTGGGAGGATCGAATGGAAGACTTCACCCTTCCTCGAAAAGCAAAGACGAAGTTCGACCTGGCCCATTGTCTGGTGAGCACCTTCAAGTACGTGATGGAGGAAGCGGGCGCCGCATCACACCTGCAGCGGGTGGCCGACAGCCTCCGCCCAGGCGGTCTGTATGTGCTGGGCCTTCATCTCACCGACTACGATGATCCCAATGAACAGCACGAGCGGTGGGCAGGAAATCGGGATGGCGTGCGGGTCATCTGCAACACCCATACCTGGCCGCCAGACCGCAAAACGCGCAAGGAGAAGCTGCGCACCCGGCTTCACATCACTCAGGACGGTCGGACCAGGATTCAGGAAACGCGCTGGGAGTTCCGCACCTACAATGCCCGCCAGGTGAAAGCCCTGCTGCGCAAGGTCCCCCAGTTCACCTGTGTGGCCTGCCACGACTTCCACTACGATGCCGAAGACCTCCGAAAGCTCGACGACAGCTATGCCGATATCGTGCTGGTTTTGCGACGCAATTGACTTGCGAACGATCCTCAGAAGTGAATACCTTGGCGTCATGAAGAAAACCCTTCTGCTCGGTTTGGCCGTGGGAGCCGTCTCCCTGCTCCTCTCATCCTGCATGGCCACCAAAGGTCTCGGTCAGGACATGCAGATCTTGGGCGAGAAAATTGAGCACAAGGCGGATGAATCCCTCGCGCCCCGCACCCCACCGCCCTCCGCAGGTGCGTACGTGGCACCGCCCTTGTAGTGCGGCATCACATCTCCCCTGTCCCGCCGGGCCAAGTCAGCGCACCATAGGGTCACCACTGATGCCGGAACGGCTGATGGCCCGGATGGCCACGGCCTTGACACCAGGGGGCAGAGTGTAGATCTTCACCTCTGTGGGCAGCAGTCTTTTGCTCACCCAGTTGCCGTTTTCATAGGTTTGCACCAGCCACCACTTGGTGAGGCTCAACATGCGCTCGTCCAGATAGTCCCATGAAACCGTGTTTCCTGAAACATTCATCACCGGAGTAGGCGGCTTTTCCATCCCCAACCAGGAGGCCGAGGGGGGGATGGCAAAATCTTGATAAGCCCGCCCCCGGCACAGATCGGCAAGAGTCCCCTTGTTCTTGCCAAGAGCACTGTAGTTCCAATGCAAATGCCCCGGTGGCATGTATGCGGCACGCATGCGCACGATCCCGATCTGGCGAAGAATCTCATGGGGCTGACGGTCCTGCAGCACTCTGTCTGAGGCCATGCCCGGCCAGATGTGACGGCGGGCCGTGTTCTGAGAAAGCCACCAGTCAAACAGCGCGGAGAAGCTCAGGTTCTTGGGCTCATTAGGCCAGTAAAGCTGAGGTGCCATGTAGTCCACCCAACCGCGCTGCAACCACTTCAAGGAGTCCGCGGAAAGGGCCTCATAGGGATCCAGCGCCCCCTTCGCATATCCGGCGGGATAATTGGGCCGCCAGATGCCAAAGGGGCTGATGCCCACTCGAACCCAGGATTTCTCCCGTTTTACCATGTTGTAGAGCTCCTCTACAAAGGTGTCCACATTCTCGCGACGCCAGTCAGACTTGCCCAGCTTGCCACCCGCTTTCTGGTAGGCACTGTAGCTACGATCATCAGGGAAGGGCGCACCCTTCACCGGATAAGGATAAAAGTAGTCGTCCATGTGGATGCCGTCCACATCGTACCGGGTCAGCACATCCTGCATCACGGCAAGCGAGTGCGCACGCACCCCCGGTTCACCCGGATCCATCCAAGTGTCCTCCCCGTACTTCATGCACCACTGGGGATGCGTGATCGTAATGTGTTTGCCAGCCCCCTTGTACTTGGGACCGCTCAGGGCGCGAAAGGGATTGAACCAGGCGTGCAGTTCAATGCCCCGGGCATGCGCCTCCTTGATGAAGAACGCCAGGGGGTCCCACAACGGGTCGGGCACCTTGCCCATCTCATTGGTCAGCCATGGGGACCAGGGTTCGAGGTTCGAGGCGTACACCGCATCCCCGGCAGGCCGCACCTGAAAAATAAGGGCATTCAACTTGAGCGTCACGGCCTTGTCGAGAATACCCGTGAGCTCTGCCTGCTGCTTGGCGGTGGGATCCCCAGGCTCGAAGGGGAAATCAATACCCCTTACAGTCGCAACCCAGGCCCCACGAAACTCCCGCAGCGGCTGGGGCGGAGGCGGCACCTGGGCCTGGGCCGCCAGAGGCAATGGCACCAGTCCTGTGGCCAGGGCAGACACTACCGCGGTGGCCAGGTGTACCCGGATCCGGTGGATGAAGGTGGGGGGCATGCGCGCACTTCATGCCTTGAAATGCCCGGCTGCGCAAGCTCCCAATCCCCCCGTCCGCCGTCTAGCTGGTCCGCCTTCTTTACCAGTGAAGCCCCTCCCTGGCAGACGTTAAGTTCGGTGCCATCTCCCAGAACCGCAATGAATGCTCCCCGCCTCCCCCACTCTGACCTGCTGCAATTGAAACGCTGGAACACTCCCACGATCTATAACGGCTGGGAGCAAATCACCCGGCGCAATCCCTGCGCTGAAGGCTTCAACAGGGAGGAGACCCGGGACTACATGCCGCAAATGGGCCCCATGGTCGGGTATGCGGTGACCGTGGTCATCCAGCCCAGCAATCCCGACCACCGCACCCAGTCCCCTGACGCCTGGTTGAGATACCGGGAGTACGTGGCCAGTGTGCCAGGGCCAAAGATTGTCGTCGTGCAAGATTTGGACAAGCCAGGGGCCATCGGAGCGTTCTGGGGTGAGGTGAACAGCAACATGCATCGCGCCCTGGGCTGTGTGGGCACGATCGTGGACGGCGCCATTCGCGATGTGGATGAGATGACCAACGCGGGATTCAAAGCCCTGGCACGACGTCTCTGCGTGGGCCATGCAGCCGTTCACCCGGTGCAATGGAACGGTGAGGTTGAGGTGTTTGGCACTCCCGTCCAGCCCGGCCAGCTCATTCATGCGGACAAGCACGGCTTCCTCGTGGTCCCTCCGGAAGACGAAGCTGGTCTGCTGGAGGCCGCCCGCTTCATGGACGCGAACGAGTGCAACACGGTCATCCCAGCCGCGCGGGGCACCTCCGGGCTGGCGGCCAGTCAGATCCTCGATCAATTGGCGGCAGCGGGGCGTCAGTTCGGAGAAGCTGCCCGGGCAAAGTTCCAAAAAGACGGTGAATGGTAGCCAGCCATGGGTTCCACATGTGTTCACCCTGTCCTCTATGAAACATCTTCGTTCCCTCGTCTCAGGACTATCCGCTGCCCTTATCACCATGGCTACTGCCGCCGCCTCAGACCCTGCCTTGAAATGGGAGAAACTTCCCGCCCTGCCGGATGCTGAAGGTTTCGCCAGCATGTACAGCGGCGTCAGTCACGGCGTGCTCCTCGCTGCGGGCGGGGCCAACTTTCCGGGGAAACGCCCTTGGGAAGGCGGGACCAAAGTCTGGTATGACACGGTGTGGACGCTAAACCAGCCGACCGGAACCTGGCAAAAAGCTGGGCAGCTTCCCCAACCACTGGGCTACGGCGCGAGCGCGACCTGGGAGGATGAGGTGATCTGCGCAGGCGGCAGCCACTCTACGGGACATGTGGCAGATGCGTTTGCCCTGCGACTCGATCAAGGGAAGCTGGTCACCCGTTCCCTCCCCAAGCTTCCCAAGCCCTGCGCCAACATGAGCTGGGCGCTGGTGAATGAGGTCTTGTACATCTCAGGCGGGATTGATCGCCCGGACGCAACTTCGGCGATGGCCACTCTCTGGGCTCTCCGTCTGAGCGATGCGGCTGCTACCTGGCAAGAGCTTCCTCCCTGCCCGGGGACACCACGTATGCTGGCCGTAGCAGGGTCGTGGGGGGGAGCCTTCTATCTCTTTGGCGGAGCAGGTTTGCAGGCAGGCCCAGATGGCCAGGCCAGCCGCATCTGGCTCAAGGACGCCTGGAGATACTCTCCCGGTGAAGGATGGGAGAAGCTTCCCGATCTGCCTCGCGTGGTCGTCGCAGCCCCTTCCCCCGCACCCTCCATTGCAGAGGGACTCGTCATCACTTCAGGTGATGATGGCAGCAAGGCCGGGTTCAAGCCGGAAACCGGTCATCCAGGCTTTCCCAAAAGCGGACTTCTCTTCGTCCCTCGCACTGGCACTTGGTTGGAGCTTGCGTCCGTGCCATTCTCCCTGGCCACTGCCCCGGTCACTGCGTGGCAGGGAGGTTGGGTGATCCCCAGTGGGGAGGCTCGCCCTGGCTATCGCACCCCGCAGGTGTGGTTCATGAAACGCTGATCTTGTCCCGGCCCGGCTCCCGCACGTCCCGTTTGGGGCTTTCCGTCTTAGATGCCAGCGAAGGCTCCCACCCCTCATCCATCGGTGACTTCCGCCCGACCGCCCGCCAGGCCATCACCAGGCCGATCAAGGTCACCGCGGCGGCCCCGAGGAACGGCAGTCCCGGCCAGGAGCCGAGTGAAGCCTCTCCGAGCTGGGTGGCGGTCACCCCAGCGAACGCCGCAGGGCCGATGATGCCGGCAAGCTGAAACACCGTGGAACCAACCATTCCCGGCAGCCCGGGCTGCATCTTCTCGGGGTCTGTCCCTATCCCTATGGCAAACAGCCACGTCCAGAGAAGAGGCCCCACAATCCCTGCCACACTGGTGAGACTGTTGAGCGCACCTTGCACGGCCCCCTGCTCATCAGGGCCCACTTCGCGCGTAATCATCGCCTGCGCAGCCGGCCCAGCAATGCAGCCCAGCGCTCCAACGACAAGTACCAGATAGACCACCCAGCCTTGGGTAGCCAAGCCGTACCCAGCCATGCCCAGAGCGGTTGCCAGCAATCCCAAGGCCAGGCCCTTCCGGTCTCCCAAGACGCCAAGGATCTTCCCTGCCAGCCCTCCCTGAACCACCGCCATGAGGATTCCGACGATGGCCAGCGATGCGCCAACATGCTTCGTGTCCCACCCATACCGGATGCCGGTGTACAGGACCCAGAGACTTGGATAAATGTTCTGCGCCAGGTGAATGACGAAGTGCGTCTCGGCCAGACTCACTACAATGGGCCACCGACGCAGCGCCATCAGTGACCGGATCGGATGCGCACTCGCCCACTGAAAAGGGCGACGGTTCTCCCGCTTCACCGATTCCGGCAATACAAAGAGCCCGTAGAGGAAATTCAGCAATGTGATCCCCGCAGCCACCAGGAATGGAACCCGCAGCCCCACATCCCCCAGCCAGCCCCCCACCAGAGGCCCGGCCACAAACCCTAAACCGAAGGCGGCACCGATCATCCCAAACCCGGCCGCCCGCTTCTCCGGCGGCGTGACGTCGGCAATGTAGGCGCTGCATGCGCTGAAATTCGACGCCGTAATCCCCGCAATCACCCGACCCACAAAGAGCCACATGAGACTGGGAGCCCAGGCGAGTAACAGATAGTCGAGACCGGACCCCAACAACGCCAGGAGGATGACCGGACGCCTGCCGAACCGGTCAGACAAGCTCCCCAGCACCGGCGAGAACACAAACTGCATCAAGGCGTAGATCGAGCCCAGCCAGCCCAACGCATGAACGGCATGCGACACATCCCCGCCCTCCATCTGTTGCACGAGTTCGGGAAGCACTGGCACGATAAGCCCGACCCCGAAAATATCCAAAAACAGGGTGATGAAGATAAAAATAACGGCGGGCTTCGGACGGGCCATCGGCGACCATAGCGAGGACCTGATCGCGGGTGATGAAAATGTTTCCTAGGGGGAAAAGAGGTTGATTCCCGAGATTTGTTTATTTGGCCGCAGCCAGGTTCATTCCACTGCCGATTTATTTTCAACGGATGAATAGATTTCTCAGCAGCCCAGTCAGTTGCAGGGTGACACTCTTCCCCCAAAAAGCCATGAAACTGAACCAGTTGCTCTCCACCGGATTAGCCGCCCTTGCGCTCATCCCTCTTCTCGTCATCCCTGCCAGCGCCGCGCCTCCCAAGGGAGATCGCGACCGTAATCGCATCCCCGCCGCAGTAACCCAGCTCGACAGCACCTCCCATCAGCTGGTGGACGCCTATGAGTCGGACCTCCGCCGTTACAAGCATGGGCCCCCTCGTGGCAGTGAACGCCGCTTTCTGGAGGCCACCCGCAGTTTGGAGGCTGCCAGCCATACCCTGAAATCGGACGTGGAATCCCGCCAATCCCCCCGTAAGCTACAGGGTACCTTCTACTCGCTGAGGAATGCGATGGATCAAGTCTCCCAGTCCAGCCAGGACGTGCGCCTGACGGAGCGGACCCGGAGCCTGCTCTGGCAAACCCGCACCCTGGTGAAACAGGTGGAGGACCAGAAAGGTTACCTCTTTGCCCGTGCTGAAGACAGGGACCGTCATGATCACGACCATGACCATGATTACGACAAGGGCCGGCCCCGGGGTCCTGGTGGGATTCTGAAGAAGCTCTTCGGGAACTGATCTACCCTCCTTGCTTTCAGCGTGAGTCACTGGCGTGGCTCACGCTTTTTTTGGGGCAGCTCCCTGACCAGCCCACACCTGCCATATCCGCCACTTGCACGAATCTCCCGTTTGCATGAAGGGAATGCCCCATGCGGCTCACCCGTTATCTCCTTGCCCTTGCGGGCGGATTTGCCCTCACTTTTGCCTACCCTCGCTGGAACATCGGCCTGCTTGCCTGGCTCTGGATCTTCCCCGTTCTTTACGCTCTCTGGAGCAACCGGCTCTTCAGTCTGGAGAAAAAGAAGTCCAGAGTGCGACACGGATTCAAGGTCGGCTACACGGCGGGACTCGCCTTCTTCGTGCCCAATCTCGCCTGGATACGGCATTCCTCCCGGGTGATCCATGGAGCCGTCGGCAACGAGTGGATGGGCTGGGGCCCCGAACTGATGGGCATGGGAGCGGTGCTCGGGTTGAGTTTTTACCTGTCTCTCTATTGGGGCCTGTGGGGAGCGTTCGCCGCATCCATCGCCCGCCCTCGCATCAGCGCGGACGGATTGCCGACCGCCGGAGATTCAGGAAAACTTTTCAGCGTCTCTCTGGAATCTCTGCGGTCTGCGTTCCTCACGGGTGCCATGTGGGTGGCCTGCGAGTGGCTTCGCGGCATTGTCATGACCGGATTTGGCTGGAATGGTCTTGGAGTCGCCCTCCACTCTAACATTGCCATGATCCAAAGCGCGGATCTGGTGGGGGTCACCGGCCTGTCCTTTCTCCCGGTGTTTGTCGCCGCCATCGGGTACAACACCGTGCTGCGTTTTCGGCAGGAAGTCCGCACCTCCCGCGTCCGTCCCCATGCGGACTTCTTCCTCGCCATCTGCCTCTTGCTCGCCAACTTCGGTTACGGTGTGTATCAGCTCTCCCGCCCCTCAGGAGAGTCAGTGCGCCTCAATCTCCTGATGGTGCAGCTCAACCTGCCCCAGGGTGAAAAGTTCCTGGCAAGGGGTACGGGTGAAGGGGTCGAGGAAATCTACCACGGACTGGCACGGCTCACCGAGCTCTTCGTGACCCGTCCTTCGGACAACAAACCCGATCTCGTGATCTGGCCGGAAAGCGCCCTCCCCTACCGCTTCCATGATCCCAATCACATTCCCTTCCTCAACGACGTGCTCGGCATGGGAGACTTCTCCCTGCTGACGGGGACGGACATCGAGCTCCCCAATGAGGCAATGTACACCGGAGCCGCTCTCATGAAAGGGACCTTCGACAACCACCAGCTTTATCAGAAGATCCATCTCGTTCCGTTCGGCGAGTACCTGCCGCTCCGGGAGATCCCTCTGGTGCGTGCCGCATTGGGGAACGTGCTCCCGGGCGATTTTCAGCCGGGCACTTCCACCGAGCCTCTCCTGCTTGATCGTCCTGAAGGCGTCCAGTTGATCCCGCTGGTCTGCTTTGAAGACACTGTGGGTCGGCTTGCCCGAAAGTTCGTCCGCGAAGCCCCCCAACTCATCGTCAACCTGACCAACGACGGCTGGTTCCTTCAGAGTGAAGAAAACGAGGTTCACCTCGCCAACGCCATCTTCCGCTGCATCGAACTGCGTCGTCCCATGGCCCGGGCGTGCAACACGGGAGTGACATGTTTGATCGACGCCCAAGGTCGCATCCCCAAAGGTGCCAAGTTGATGGACCGCAAAGGCAGCGTCTTCACCAAGGGAGTTCTGGATCAACAGGTCAAGATTGAGAAGAAACCGGAACTCACGTTCTACGCCCGCTTCGGCGATCTGTTCTCCATCGTCATGCTCAGCCTCTGTGGACTCACCATCGCAGGGAAACTCATCTTCTCTCGCAAGAAGAAGACCGCCCCATCTCAAACGGGTGAAGCAGCTTCAGGAGTCAACATGCGATAAAGAACCAAGAACCTATACCAGCCTCACATAGAACTTCCCGGGCAACGGTTTCACCACGCGTTTGATCTCCAGTTTCATGAGGGTGGCCGACACCAGTGAACCGGAGAGGGGGCTGCACCGTTCAGCGATTTCATTGATGTGAGCCTCTCCTGATCCGATGGCTTCGAACACGGTTGCCTCGTCTGGAGCAAGCGTGACGCCCGGCTGCACACTTTCCATCTTGGGCGCTTGCGGCTCAGTCGGGAAGAGTGTCATCAAGTCGTCCAGCACATCTCCGCCATCCAGGATGAGCTTGGCCCCCTGTTGGATGAGCCGGTTGCAGCCTTGCGATGACGGCCTGTCGATGTTGCCTGGCACCGCATAGACCGTCCGCCCCTGTTCCACGGCTTGTTGCGCCGTGATGAGAGATCCGCTTCGGCCCGGAGCCTCCACCACCACAATCCCGCAGCTCCATCCGCTCACAATCCGGTTGCGCATGGGAAACGTCTGCTTGTCCGGCGGACAATCCACCGGGAATTCACTGATCACGGCCCCGTTTTCAGCGATCTTCTCTGCCAGGGCTTTGTTTTCTGGCGGGTACAGTTTGCCGTGACCTGAGCCGATGACCGCAATCGTCCGCCCCTTGCTGGCCAGCGCCCCCTCGTGGGCCGCAGTGTCGATGCCTCGCGCCAGACCGCTGATCACACTGTAGCCGGCATACGCAAGCTGGAAGCCCAGCTTCTTGGCCGTGCTCAAGCCATACTGGGTGGCATGCCGTGAACCCACGATGCCGATCCCATGCTGATCCCGCGGGAGCAGCGTTCCCTTCACGTAAAGCACCAACGGCGGATCATAAATCTGTTTCAACAGCTTGGGATAGCTCGCGTCCTCCTGCGTCAGGATGGTGAGCTCTTCCTCCTCGATTCTCCGCAGTTCCCGGCTCAGATCCACCCGATCTTCCCACCCTGCCACCACTTGGGCCAGCTCTTCCCCAAAGCCCTCCACCCGCTTGATATCCGACGCCAGAGCCGACAAGGCCTCCACCGGCCCACCAAACCACTCCACCAAGCGCCGCACCCGAACGGGACCGATTTTGGGAAGAAGGTTGAGAACGAGGTAGGCTTCGGTACGGGTCATGGGAGGACAAAGTGGCAATGGTCAGCGCGAAGAAAAACAACTACTCATTTGTACAGTTGTCTTCACGAGTGTCAACTCCCACCATGTCGCGCTACTTCCTGCAGCGAGGTCTGCATCTCATGCCCGTGCCCTAGCAGCAAAGGGTCCCTCGATCACGGCGCTTGATCCCCAGCGCCCCAGCGTCTTGGACTGTTGCCAGAAAGTCTGCACCAATAATCGAGGCTGCCTGAAAACGCTCTAAAACCGCAGCCCTTTGATCGCAGTGATGATGTGCGCTTCGGTCACTTCCTTGCTCACGTAGGCATCGCCCAGCGCCCGCAGCAAGACAAAGCGAATGCTTCCTTCGCTGAACTTCTTGTCGTGTTTCATGTAGTCCAGGATGGTCTCGGTGGTCATCCCTTCCGGAAGCCGGGTAGGCAGGTTGAAGAGCTTCACCATGTTGGCGATCTTCGCGCGACCAACAGGCGGCAGTCCGGCAAGCTGAGCGGACAATGACGCTGCCGCAATCATGCCGAGGCTGATGGCCTCCCCGTGCAGTAGCTGACCATAGCCTGCGCTGGCCTCAATGGCATGGCCAATGGTATGGCCGAAATTGAGCAAGGCCCGCTCCCCCTTCGTTTCATGTTCATCCGCTTCCACAATGCGGGCCTTGATTGCCACATTGCGGTGAATCAAAGCGGCAAGATCGCCTTTGCCCTCTGCCACTTCGGCGATGGCTTCAAACATGAAGGCATCCCGGATGGCGGCGTGCTTGATGATCTCCGCGAATCCCTCACGGTACTCCCGTTCTGGAAGGCTGGAGAGGGTGTCCACATCTGCCAGCACCAGGCTGGGCTGGTAAAAGGTTCCGAGAAGGTTCTTGCCCTCCGGCGTGTTCACGCCCGTCTTGCCGCCGACACTGCTGTCCACCTGGGAGAGCACTGTCGTGGGCACTTGAATGAAGGGAATTCCGCGCAGAAAAATCGAGGCGGCAAATCCGGCCAGATCCCCAATCACGCCCCCGCCGAGTGCCACGAGAAAGGACTTCCGGTCAAGGCCGGCCTTCAGCATTTCCCGGCACACATCTTCCACTACGGACATGGCCTTGCTGGGCTCTCCAGCTGAAACGGCAACCAGAGTGGCCGTGATCCCGCTCTGCTCCAGGCTGTCGATCACCGTCTGGCCGTAGAGAGGCTCCACGTTGGTGTCCGTCACCACCACGCACTTTTTCCGTCCCAAGAGCTCCGTCGCGTAGGTGCCCACGTGCGGGAGCAAACCGCTCCCTACATAGACATCGTAGCTACGTTCGGCGAGATCGACGCGGACAGAGAGGCATTCAGACATGGAACCCTCAGTCATGAACGGGGAGGGGCCGCGTGCAAGCAGGTTTTAGCGCCTTCCCCCTCCCTTCTCAGCCTCTCCTGCAGCCAATTCTCTTCCAAGGGATTGCCCCAGTGCCACCTCATGGCATGGGTTTAATAAGGAAATGGGCGGCATAAATACGGCCATCTTTTCAGCTTCCGTTCAAGGAACCAGACGAACGCCCCCCCTTTCCGAAAGCTGGTTGATCCGTCCCCCTAGATCTCTTCAGGCCCGAATCAATCTACAGCCAGCCAGTCGATTTTCGGCCATTCCCGCTGCCCCTCCGTCATCTCCAGCACCTTAAACCCTTTCTCCCGCCGGAACCACTTCTCCTGCCGCCGGGCGTACTGCCGGGTGGCAAGCTGGAGGGCTTCAATCATCTCGATCTCAGACAGCTCCCCTGCCAGATGACGACGCACCTCATTGACCCCGATGGCTTTATCGGCTGTACCAGAAAGCTCCCCTGCCGCGGCGACCTCTTCTACAAGTCCAGCCTTCACCATGTTCAGAACGCGTTGGTTGATGCGGATGTCCAACACCTCCTTGGGCCATTGCAGACGCATTCCGCGATAGGCTGGCTCTTGCAGCTTCCATGCGGAACGGAGTTCAGACTGAGGCTGACTGGTAAGGAGGCAGATCTCCAAGGCCCGCGTGACATAGCGGTCGTTCTTCAAGTTCACCGTCGTCGCAGCGTGGGGATCCCGCATCAACAACCACGCCACGCGTTCTCTGGCAGTGAGGTGCTCGAGCTTCGAACGCAGGCTGGCGTCTGACGGCAGAGGACTCAAGCCGTGCGTCAGCGCTTTGACGTACAACCCGCTGCCCCCCACCACGATGGGCACCTTTCCCCGTGACGCAATCTCATCGATCACCTGCCTGGCCAGCTCGGAGTAGAAGGCCGCATCCCCCACCTCGGTGAGAGCGAGCACATCGTAGAGATGATGAGGCACCCTTGTTCGCTCCTCTGAAGTGGGTTTCGCGGTGCAAATATCGAGCCCCCTATAGAGCTGGAAAGCATCAGCATTCACCACCTCCCCACCCCAACGCTCCGCCAGTTCCACTGCGAGCGCAGACTTCCCTGAGCCGGTGGGGCCGACCACAAAAAAAGGTTTGATGACAGGGCTGACGGACACAAAAGCAGGCAGTTAGAAACTAATGCGCAACTCCAAGGTGGGACATCACCTGTCGCGCACAAGAAAAAACCGCCTGTCAGCAAGAAGCCGACAAGCGGTTGAAGAAGGTCAATCTCCGTAAATCTCTTGCCTAGGCGGCAAGAGTCGGGCCGGGCTCTTCGGACGTCTCCGGGGAAGCGGCAGGTGCTTCAGAAGACTCCCTCCGGGGCTCCTCTTCATCACGAGGAGACATGGGCTTTGCGCCGCCCACCACAAGGGGCCGCCCCATGAAGTCTTTGCCGTTCAGATCGTCCACGGCCTTTTTCGCCTCGTCCACGCTCATCATGGTAACAAAGGCAAAACCCTTGGAGCGCTGGGTGCGGTTGTTCACCACCACTTCAGCATTCTTCACACGGCCGGAACCGTTGAAGAGCTCAAAGAGGTCACTCTCAGAAGCATCGTAGCTCAGGTTGCCCACATAGAGGCGCTCTGTGGTGACTTCCGTCGAAATCGGGGCCTGCCGCGGGGGACGGGCTGGTTTCGGACTGGACTCAACACGGGACTTGGCGGCTTCACGATCACCACGGGCGATCGGGCCAAGTTCACGGGGGGCTTTGGGTTGCGGAGCAGGTTTGGCAGGAGCTTTGGGCTTGCCAAGCAGACCGAACGTCACCACCGAAAGGAACTTCTGGAATCCAGTAGGTTCAGGGGGCTTGGAGCGGTTGGGGCGGAAGTTTCCGCGGGTATCGCTGTTGCTGCTATTGCTGCTGCGGGTGCTGTCGGGGCGGTTGTTGCTGCCACTGCGGTGGCGGCGGCCTCCACGGCGCCCATTCGGGCGGCCGGAGCCATTGCTGTTGTAGTCGCTCATCGGAACGGTATTTCGTTTTCTCTGGTTTCGGAGCGAAGCATGACCAGGGCGTGGCACGGCACGGATCCGCAGAAACGGCAGATCCAGCTATATCCGAAGCGAACGGAGAAAGTGCGGCGCGACTGGGGCTTCGCATGCAGTTCTGGCCACCGGCGGAGACGGCTGGCATCGCCGAAGATGCACGGTGACGGGTCAAGGCAGCACAAAGAGCTTCCGGAGTCATGGATGACTGGAAGGAGAGGCGGTTAGGTGCTTTTCGCGGGCTTGGGCAGCGCATTTGCGAAGCATTTCCAGGACTGGGCCTCAAAGCGGCATGCTTTGACGAACTGACAGAAATGACAGTACTGGGATGCGCGGGGTGGCGCAAGGGGTTTTTCCCGAGGCGAATTTTTGCCCCGCAACCCCTTCAAGGTCAGCGAATACACGAAATCCCGCAGGGGGAGGTTTGACCGGACCACAAAAAAGCGCCTGCACGCTGGAGAGCATGCAGGCGCTTCTTTTGAAAGAATCGGGAGATCAGGAATCAGGCCGGGACACCGACAACACCGCCAGGCAACCCGCCCTCCTGCTCGTCCTCAGCAGAACTGGCAGTGCGTTCAGGGGTAGCCTTGGGTACGGGAGGAGGCGTAGGAGGCTTGGGTGACTGGGGAGGATTCTGAATCTTACCGGTCTTCATGATCTCCTTGATGTGGCTGCCGTCGAGCGTCTCAAACTCCAGAAGGGCATGGGCAATGGCGTCCAGCTTGTCCTTGTTGGCGAGCAGGATGTCTTTGGCCTTGGAATAGGCTTCGTCGATGAGACGTTTCACCTCCTCGTCAATCTTCTGAGCGGTGGCACCACTGTAGTTGCGAGAACGACCGAGGTCGCGGGCCAGGAAGACGGCTCCGTCCCCTTCTCCGTATTCCACCATGCCGAGCTTCTCGCTCATGCCCCAGGCGCAAACCATGCTGCGGGCGATGTTCGTCGCCTGGCGGATGTCCCCCATGGCTCCGTTGGTCACATCGCTGAACTGGACTTCTTCAGCCACTCGGCCACCCATGGCGACCACGAGGTCGTCAAGGAGCTCACTCTTGCGGTGGGTGAATTTGTCCTCTTCAGGCAGCCACATGGTGGACCCGAGGGAGGGGCCGCGAGGGATGATGGTCACCTTGTGCAGGGGATCCGTATGCTCCAGAAGTTCGATCAGAATGGCGTGTCCCGCTTCATGGTAGGCGGTGTTCTCCTTTTCCTTCTCGCTCAGAGCAAGGCTACGGCGCTCACGGCCCCATCGCACCTTGTCACGGGCTTCCTCAAGCTCGGGAGTACCAATGGCCTTGAGATTTTTGCGAGCCGCCAGAAGGGCCGCCTCGTTGATGATATTGGCAAGCTCCGCACCGGAGAAGCCGGGGGTGCCACGGGCCACCTTGCTGAGGTCAGCGTTCTCGCTCAGCTTCACGCGCTTGGCATGAACGCGGAGGATTTCCTCACGACCCTTCACATCTGGAAGGCTCACCGTGACCTGACGGTCAAAGCGGCCCGGACGAAGCAGGGCGGGATCCAGCACATCAGGACGGTTCGTGGCGGCAATGATGATGACACCTTCCTGAGTGTCGAAACCATCCATCTCCACCAGCATGGCATTCAGCGTCTGCTCGCGCTCGTCATGTCCCCCACCGAGCCCATGACCACGATGGCGGCCCACGGCATCGATTTCGTCAATGAAGATAAGGCACGGGGCATTTTTCTTGCCCTGCTCGAACATGTCACGCACACGGCTGGCACCCACGCCCACGAACATCTCGACGAAGTCGGAACCGCTAATGCTGAAGAATGGCACGTCAGCCTCACCTGCGATGGCCTTGGCGAGGAGCGTCTTACCCGTACCAGGAGAGCCGACCATGAGCACGCCCTTGGGGATCTTGCCACCCAGGCGCTGGAATTTCTTGGGATCCTTGAGGAATTCCACCAGTTCCCAGACTTCTTCCTTGGCCTCTTCCACGCCGGCCACATCCTTGAAGGTGATTTTGTTACGGTCCTGGTTGAGAAGACGGGCCCGGCTCTTGCCAAAGCTCATCGCTCCACGGCCCGCCATCTTCATCTGCTGACGGATCAGGAGGAACAGGCCCACAAACACCAAGATCGGCAACAGGGTGAAGAAGATCGTGCCCGTGTAGTTGGAGGCATACTCAGGCGTGATGACGATGAGCTCGACCTTGGACTTGTCCAAACCAGCTTTCTCAGCGGCAGCAAGGCGGGCGTCGTTGGCCTTTTCGATCATGCGGTGCAGCTCGTCCTTTTGGAAGGCAATGTTCACCTCCGTGGTGAAGCTGCCTTCGGCCGCAGGGTTTTTGCCGTCAGCGGAAACTCCCTTGGTGTAATAACCACTGAGGTACTCAGTGCCAGTGCCCTGATTGGTCACCAGCTTGAGCTCTTTGTCCTTGGTGGAGATGATCTGGTCGTTTTCCAGGAGTTGCTTGAACTCGGCAAACGTCTTTTTGCCACTTCCCCCCAGACTCTTGTCCTGGTTGAGGAAGAAGGCCCATGCGATGATGAGCGCGGAAGCGCCGAGAAGCACCAACCCCTTCCAGTTAAACTGGGGCTCGGGCGTCTTGCGGTTGTTGCGCTGGGGATTCTGTTCTTCGTCGAACATAGTGAAATAGTAAAAGAGGGCTTTAGGAAGGATACACCGAACGGAGGTCGTGGAAACCCTTAAATTTCGGAACGCTGACGCTCAGGCAGCGGACGCACCCGATTGCACGGTCCGGCGGCTGAGCAAGGGTTTAGTGACAGCGTTGTCAAGAATGTTCAAGCCCTGAGTCATGCTCAGGGCCAAAAAGCGGCCCAGCTCATGCACTTGCCCTTGTGTGCGCCCGTATGCCATGCCTAGTTTGCGCCTTCGTTACCCATGACGCCGCCCGCCGAATCCCAGCCGACTCCTCCGCGCCCCAAAAAAGGGGCTGCCCGATCGGCTCTATCGCCGTTGGCAGGTGGGCGCTCAACTTGGTGGCAGCGCCTCCTGACCCGTTTCACGGGCCGTAGCCCGGATTCAGCGGGCAACACCATGCTGCCGGTGCTCATGGAGGTATTTGCCGGGTTCTCCAAGATCGATGGCTCCGTCATGGAGGAGGAGATCGACTCCAGCCTGGGGTTCATGCGGTATGATTATCCGGAGGCCATTTACTCGGAGCTGCGCCGCATCTACTTTGAAGCGCTCCAGAAGCCCCAGGACCTCAGCGCCCGGGCTCGCGACTTGAGTCGCAGCTTGACGGTCGAGCAGAAGATTCTCCTTGGCGTACAGCTCTATCTTCTCATTTCCCGCTCCGAGAACTCCCGGCAACAGCTGGTGGAATTCTACCTGTTTATGACGAACCTGGGCATTGCCGCCCAGGCCATCGACATTGTCTATCAGCTCAATGCCGAGGACAAACCCGCAGATGACGGGGAGTTCCGCAGCAAAGGCGGTCAACCTCTGGAAATGCTGCGCATCGCAGCCCACGAGCCATGCGACGTGCTCCTGCGCTCGTTGGGCGAGGACTGCTCAGTGGCCGCGTTCCGGTATCAGAACCTCCTGCTGATCAAAAACGTCGGTGCCACCTCGGTGCTGGTCCGCAGCCGCACCCTGCGCCCCGGCGATTTCTCGCGTCTGTATCAGGGTGAGCGCGTGGTACTGGACGACGTCTCCCTGGATTACGCGGATCTCATAGGCTACTTCAATGCCAAAAAGAACCTCACGGGCACGCAGCTCTACCTGACCCTCACCGATGAGGGCAGCGCTGAGATCTCCCAGACGCGCAGTCGAGGCACAAATCTCCGCATCAGCTTCGGCCTCGGGGTCACCATTGAGGCGTTGCGTGACACCGACGCCAAGATCAACGGCAAGCGGCTGCGCGAAGGCACCGTGATTGAGGCGTCGATTGAAGACAAGATCATAGCCAAGGATGAACTGGAGATCTCTCTTCAAGAACTGCGCCGCCGTGCGCGGGAGTTCGGAGAGCAATTCCGCCTGGAGGGCAGCCGCAACACTTACCTCGTCTCCAACAACCCGGACTTGCTCGACGAGGGGGACATCCTCCTCTCTCAAGATGGCGACGGAGAGATCCTGCTCAAGATCATCTGCAACTACGAGGACAAGACCGGTGAGCTGGAAGTGCTGCGCGCCGACCGGCCCATCCTCGTGGGGAACATCCCCATCAAAGATCGGGCCATACTTAACGACGGTGACACTCTGACCCTCGGGGAGGGACAGTACCTGCGCTGCCACTTTGCCGACCGGATCATCGAGGAGGAACGCAACATCATCCGGCAGGTCGAACTGCGCGAGGTGGGGCATCGTTTCGACCAGCGTGACACCGCGTTGGACAGCATCAGCCTCACCGCCCGGCGCGGAGAGATGATCTGCGTCATGGGCCCGAGCGGATGCGGCAAGAGCACCCTGCTCCGCACTATCGGCGGTCAGTTGAAGCCCCGGTTCGGAGACATTCAAATGAATGGCTTCCCTCTCTATGAGAGCTTGGACAATCTCTGCCCATACGTCGCCTACATTCCGCAGGAGGACGCTTTTGACTCCCTTCTGAAGGTTCAGGAAAACCTCGACTTCTCCGTCGCGGTGCGCTGCCCTCACCTGCCCGGGGACGAGAGGCGGAAGCGCGTCGACGCCAAGCTCGTCGAGCTTGGCCTCAATGAGATGAGAGGCCGGCTTGCCGGGACCCCTCAGCAGAAGTTCCTTAGCGGTGGCGAGCGCAAACGGCTCAATGCGGGCCTGGACATGATCGGCATCGCGGATGTGTACCTCTTCGACGAGCCGACCTCCGGCCTGTCTTCCAAGGACTCCGAGCACGTTCTGGACCTCATTCGATCCCTGGCCCGCAACAAGATCGTCCTGGCGTCCATCCACCAGCCGAGCATGAAGCTCCTGCAGATGTTCGACAAGGCGCTGCTGCTCGACAAAGGCGGAAAGATGGCCTACTTCGGCACGCCGCAGGGCATGCTCGAGTATTTCTGGCAGGCATACTGCGAAGAAACCACCCCCCAGGAGGAGAATGCGGCCCCTGTACCCATGCCGGACATGGTCACGCCGGACCTGGTGTTCGACGTGTTGGAGACGCCTCTTCGCGATATCAGCGGCGACATCATCCATGAGCGCACCAGCGATGGCCACTTGATGGCCGCAAGGCGGTTCCCGCCCAATTTCTGGCGCGACCGCTACCAGACGCATGTGCTGATGAGCAGCATGTCGCAGTCAGAGACGCGGCGGGAGAATGCCCGCCGGGAGGAGTCTCGCGGGGAATCGCTTGCACAGCAGCGCAAGCTGCCCAAGCCCCCCCATCTCACCATGCGGGAGGAGTCCATCCTCTTTGCAACAATGATAAAGCGGGCCTTTCTGAGCAAGCTCAGGAACCGGGCAAACCTTCTGACCACCCTGCTGGAGGCCCCCTTGCTGGCCTTTCTCATCTCCATGGTCCTCCGGTACTCTGAGGATGACTCCTACACCTTTGCCAGCGCCTTTCACATCCCCACCTACCTGTTCCTGACCCTGGTGGTGGCCATGTTTTTGGGGCTGACAAACAGCGCGGATGAGATCATCCGCGACCGGCCCATGCTAAACCGGGAGCGAAATCACAACCTCCGGGTGCGGTACTACATCATCGGGAAGATTCTCTCACTCTCGACCTTCTCACTCATCCAGTGCGTGATCTATCTGCTCATTGGCAATGCGGTGTTGGAGCTCCGGGAGATGTTTGTCGTTCACTTGTTCTGGATGTTCATGACTTCCCTCACTGGGGTCTGCCTGGGGCTGCTTGTCTCCACCCTCGTGCACGACATCCGCACGGCGCTGAACATCATCCCTCTGCTGCTCATCCCCCAGATCATTCTCGGCGGGGCATTGATCAAGTACGAGGAAATGAACCGCAACCTGGATTTCGTGTACTCCATCCGCCAATGGTCGGCCAAGGGTGAGGACAAGGACACCTCCGAGGCCAGCAAACTCAAGGTTCCGCTGATCTGCCAGATCATGCCCCTGCGCTGGTCGTATGAGAGCGCGATCATCTCCCAGGCCAGGCTCAATCCGCTCAGCCGCGCCCAGTCCATGCTGGAGGACAGAATTCAGGGCCTCATCAACCTGCCCCGGCACATCCCTATGACCGAGGAGCAGCGGGCGGATCTGGATTTAACAAAGCAGGCTCTGGCCGTAGTCTCAGGATTGCAGGATGTGGACGCCTCTGGAGTCAGCAGCCGGCTGCGACGCATCCAGGAAAGCGTCTCGAGAGGCCACCTCTCTCCCGAAGACATGAAGCTGAAGAAAGGCGTCAGCGCGGAAGAGATCTACGTAAACCGCAAGGTGCTGGATCTGGTGACCAAGGCGGAAATGGAACGTGAAGACTACCGCCGCACCGCCAGCCCCAACGTGTTTTTCGGCACTGTAAAGACCTACCCCCTCTTCGAACCCTCGGCCGCAGCCCCAGGATCGGAGGAAGAAGAACGGGCCACAGGCACCGTCCTGGGTGAATCCCGGGTGAGCAGCGCCACCGCAACCACTGGCAACAACAGTCGCAAGGTAAAGCCCTGGTGGCAGGAGTTGCGGGTCCCCACTCTCTGGATGAACTTCATCGTCATGATGGTCACCCTTGTCATGGTGATTGCCGTGCTGGACGTTTCCCTACGACGCCAGCTCTCCCGGGTATGATGACCGGCTGATCCCCATGGCTTCAGGCCATTTTGCAGCTTGTCAGTGACAACCCCGGCATCCTTCTGTATTTCCTCGGGCTGACAGATGCCTTCCTTGTCACCCTATCAAGATGCCATTCCCTTTCTCTGGCTGGGCGGATTCGCGCTCTGCCTGGGACTGCATCTCTTTCTTCACCCCCTCGCAAAGGTGTTTCGCCAGGCACTTCATTGGCTGGGCAGACACCCCGCCCCGTTGCTGTGGCTCACCGCGAGCCTCACCTTTTCCCGCTTCTGGGAACATCGGCTGGGCATGCAGGGAGAAACCATCGAGGCAACTTCGGAAGGGTGGACCATGGAAATGGCCCCCTGGCCCCACATTTTTCTGCATGGCCTGGCCAACGCATGGCAGCAGTTTGGCCTCCTATTCCACCGGGTGCTGGCGTTCCCCTCCTTTTGGCCAGGCCATTGGGCAGATGCGACCCTGCAGGCGTTGATTTGCGCCTTTACCCAGGTGTGGTTTGGCTGCTACCTCATCAACACCCGCAATATTTTCACCGAAGAGGGCCTCTCCCTTCGTCAGACCTTGATCCGGTGGCCAAATGTGATTGCGCTTGCCGCCTGTCAGTGGCCTTGGTGGTGGATCCAAAAACAACCCGGACCGGAGTGGAACTTTGCCAAACAATGGCTCCTTCCCGAGTACCTGCTCTTCCTGGCTCCCCTACCCCTGGCCATAGCCACCTTGCGCGGCAGCTTCTTCCATGTAGGAGAACTAACCCTCCAATGGTGGCTGCAACGCGGGAAGTTGCTGGCATCGTTTTCCGTCACCGCGCTTCCCATCCTCGCCCTTCTCCACTTTTGTTTAGGGGTTCTTCCTGATCAGATTTTGGGAAACTGGCTTATGGCAAGATTTCTCATGGAAGCGGTTCTCGTCGCCACCATCCATTTGTGGCTTTTCGTCAGCGCTGCCTTGCTTCTCCTGTGGGGTGGGTATGTTGATGATGCTCCCGTTTCCCTCGAAGAAGCATGACCCCTGGCGAGTCCGTCACCAACCAGATCGCACGACGCAGCAAGTCGAACCTCGCGTTCGCCCTGTCAACGTTGTCACGGACCCGGAAGCGGGACATGATGACCTTCTATGCATTCTGCCGGGTGGTGGATGACATTGGAGACGAAGACACTGCTGGAGTGGAAGTGCGGCGGCAATTGCTTCAGGAATGGCGTGACGGCCTGACGCAAGGGTTCCCCCATCCTGACGACCTCCAGAGCGAGATCGCAGAACTGCCCAAGCGTTATCCGATCGATCGCGCCATGATGGCAGAAATCATCGACGGGGTGGCCAGCGATCTGGACCATCGGTTCTATGAAACCCATGAGGAGGTCCTGGCCTACTGCTACAAGGTGGCCTGTGTGGTGGGTCTGGTGAGCATCGAAATTTTTGGCTACACGAACCCTGCGTGCAAAAACTACGCTGTGGCGCTGGGTTATGCCCTGCAACTCACCAACATCATCCGCGATGTCGGCGAGGACGCCCGCAACGGCCGCATTTACCTCCCTTTGGAAGACTTGAGACGCTTCAAAGTCACAGAGCGCCAGATTCTGGAAGGACGTCCTCCGGCGAGTTTTGAAGCGCTCATGGAGCATCAGTACCAAAAGGCAATGCACTTCTACGCGGAAGCCGAGAGGCTCCTTCCGGAGGAGGACCGGCACCGCATGCTCGCCGCAGAAATGATGGCCCAGGTGTACAGCGAGATTCTCCAGAAGATCCGCAAACACCGGTTTCAGGTCTTTGGTCGCCGCATTGGATTGAGCAAGCTTCGCAAGTTCGCCATTTTGGGTGCCTACACGGCCCGTGGCTTTATGCGAGCAGTCTGAGTCACCCCTTTCGGGGCTGGAGCTCAGATGTGCTGGTGAATAGACCTTGGGAATATCTCGTCAGAAGCGTCCCCCCAATCTTGGATTTGCACTGACCAGCCCCCGCCTTGGCGGAAACTTCGGATTCCCAAAGCACTTGCAACTCCGTCGATTTGAACCACCTTTTTTCGTCATGAAAACGCCCACTCAGCCCGGTCTCACCCCCCTTTTTGTGGCCGCGGCCCTTCTCATCACACCTGTCAGCCAAAGCCTCGCGGCAGACCGCGCCCCCTCCCAACCGCCCGAGAAACTCGGTTCCCGAATCGTCAATTTTTTCAAGGGTTTGGTGGACCGTGACGAGTCACCGCCCACCTACAACGAGTATCCGCCCACCCGCCCCCCCTATCCACCGCAAGGACAAGGTCGGCAGCCCCGGCGTTACAATTTGGATGCTCCACCGCCAATCCCAGGTGGCTCCGGCGAATATGAGCGGGAAAACTACAGCCAGCCAGAACGCCCGACGCCTCGCCCTCGCACCAATGCCGCCCCTACCCCTGATGAAGAGTATGATCCGCCGATGAGCCGGCAGGGCCCCAGCTCAGGCCCGCGGACGCAACAGGATCTTCCCTACGAGTCCCCACCGTCAGAACCTGCAACGCCTACACGGCAGAAGCCGGCGGAGCCACCGTCCCGCCGCCAGGAGCCTTCTCCATCGCTGGGTAAAACGCAGGCACCCAAGAACAACGCGCCCACAGGTCAAAAACCAAATGAGAGCCCTTCGAAGCCTGCTAGCGGCAATCACTCTCCAGTCACCACGACTTCCAACTCGCCCGTGATGACTCCAGACAGCACGCCAACGCCAGAGCCACGCCGCCAGGAGCCCGTCGCAGACGAGCCGAACACCACCGCAAACTTGAAACCCTCCACGCCAAGCCCGGCCGCCTCAGGCGCACCGCTGGTGGGATCCAAGACCGCCAAGCCAGGTCGCGTGAAGAGCCCTTACCCGCCTTACAATGAGTTGGACGTGACTGGCCTCTCCAGCGGATCACTGGCAATGGACCCCACGACTCAGAAGGTGTTTCGCGTGCCCTGAGTCGTAGTTCCTACAACTGCTGCACTGACCTGATCAATTGTGGTGGCTCTTATTTTTGGATGCCCGCCTTTGGCAGGAGGATGCCGCAGGCCAGCTATGAAAGCCCCGCAATACACCGCCGGTTTGTAGGGATTTGTCCAATCAGGCCCTCAAACAAGCAAACCTTTGCACGGCGTAACTTGCCTGCTAAGACAGCGCGATGCCAGAACGCTCCCGTACCCACCTTCTACTAATCCCCTCCTTCAACACGGGCCCAAAGCTCGTGGAGACGGTGAAGGGAGCGTTGGAAGAATGGTCACCAGTGTGGGTGGTGGTGGATGGCAGCACCGACGACAGTGAGAAGGCGGTGGAGGCGCTCCTGCCCGAGCACGAAGGCGACCTCAGGATTCTCAAACTGCCGGTAAACTCCGGCAAAGGATCGGCCGTGTTGCAGGGCACGACAGAGGCAGTGGCCCAAGGCTACACCCATGTGCTGACCATGGATGCCGACGGGCAGCATGCCTCCGGCTCGATCAGGAAATTCATGGAGGCTTCCCAGAGCAAGCCGGAGACGGTCGTGTTGGGCTTGCCCCAGTTCGACAGCAGCGCCCCCCTCATCCGCCTGCGTGGCCGGCGGATCGCGAACTGGTGGGCCCGACTGGAGACGATGTCAGATTTGGGTGACTGCCTCTTCGGATTTCGCGTGTATCCTGCAGCACCGCTCATACAGGTCATGCAAAAGACCCGCTGGGCCCGCCGCTTTGACTTCGACCCGGAGGTGGCCATGCGCCTAATTTGGAGAGGTCACCCTCCGCTCAATGTCCCCGCTCCGTGCCGATATTTCACCAAAGCCGAAGGCGGAGTGTCCCACTTCAACTACTACCGGGACAACGTGCTGCTCACCTGGATGTTCACCCGGCTCTTCTTAGGCTTTCTGTTAAGACTTCCAAAGTTGCTTGGAAGGAAGCTCCGTAGTAATTAGTTCTTATGAGATTTCCCGCGACGCTGCTTAGATTCTATATGGGTGCCGGTATGGCGCTGATCCTCGCCGCCTGCTCTTCGACGCCGGTCAGCCTGGACTACCAGCCAGGACTGAGCCAAGGCCCCGTCGGACCTCGTCGCGTGGCTGCTGGCCGCTTCGCCGACTTGCGCAACGATCACCCCTACTATTTGGGAACCGTCAAAACGCCAATTGGGACACCGATCGAAAACATCATGGCCAATGTGCCGGTGGCAGAACTGGTGAGGAACGCTTTCGCGCACGGTTTGAGCGCACGTAAAATGTTGGTTTCCCACACCACCGCACCGTACATGATCACCGGGGAGATCCTCGAATTGCGCTGCGATCAGGTCGTCAGACCTGCAGCATATGTGAAGATCCGCGTGAACGTGGTGCGGTCTGGGGGCGGTCAGGTGCTTTTCAGCCGTGTCTACTCGGGTGAGCGGGAAATGGGGGCCTACATGCCCGGCAGCGGTTCCCCAATTCCTGTGTTGCGGGAGTTGATGTCCCGTGCCCTGCAGGATGTGATTGACCGGGCACTGGATGACAGCGCCCTGCGGTCACGGCTCAAGTCCCCAGCGTCAGGCAGCTACGGTACTGATCTGCTATAATCGCCCCTCGTTGACCCCGCTTCCTCCAGCCCCGGCTCCAGCGCCTCCCCCCCTTGTGGCGAGGCGGCCGGATGCTCATCCACTTAAGGTGGTCGCCCGGAACATTTCAGGGCGATATGGCACACCGTTCGACCGTCACTTTGCCTACTGGAAGGTGCAGATGGATCCGCTCTACCAAGGGGTCGGCGGGCTGCTTGCAGGCTCGTCATTGCCTGTATTGGACGTGGGTTGCGGAACCGGTCTGCTTTGCTTTTATCTCCTCGAACGCGGTGCGCTGGGTCCGCTGCATGGGTTGGACTTCGATCCTCACAAGATCGCTGCGGCGAGGAAGGCCGCCGAGGCCTTGCCCAACCCCCCTGTGTTCCATCAGGGGGATGCTCGGGATCCCTGGCCCGACATCTCCGGTCACGTCTGTCTCCTGGATGTACTGCACTACCTGCCCGCCGATGCTCAGGCCCCCTTGCTTACCTCCGCAGCCCGTCATGTGGCCTCCAATGGGCGACTGGTGATTCGTACGGGCTTAAAGGCAGACCACTGGCGCTACCGCGTCACCCTCATGACAGACAGGCTCATGAACCGCCTGAATCTCATGAAATCACCGCCCCTCTCCTATCCAGAGCAAGGGCAGTTGGAAGCAGTGCTGCATGAAGCAGGCCTACAATTGATCTCGGCGAGATCCCTCCACGAGGGCACCCCCTTCAACAACCACTTGCTCATCTTTGGGCGGAACCCGCAGGAGAGCAGTGCGGCCTAGCGGCGTTGGCGGACATTCTTCCCGCCCCCCTGGCTGACCAGATTCCCTTCGCGGTCCAGAACGGATTGTGTCCACTCCATGACACCATCCCGGGGAAACACTGCACGGGTCACCATGCTGTACCCCGTAAGATCATTGGTGGCAGTCCAGATAAAAGTCTTCGTCGCGGCGTCGTAGGTTCCCTCTGCCACGCTTGGCGAGTCCGTGTCCTTCGCCACGATCTGGGAATGAAACTTAGCCGTCAGCTCATCAAACTTCATGATCATGGAGCTGTACACCGGTGACTGCGTGGCGGAATCGATCGTGACGCTGCTGTCACGCATCAATTGGGTGCGTGACGAATTCCAGTTGCAGATCATTTTCACTCGAGAGTTGGCCTGGCCGTTGATTGTGCCTGACCACTCTCCGACATAGAGGTCCAGCGGCCCTTGGGCACTCGCCCGGGGCGCAGCAGTCACAGCAGGGGGTGACACCGGGACCGCAACAGCGGTTTTGGCAGGTCTGGCAACAGCATCCTCAGTCACCGCAAGGGCTTTCACCGGAACAATCTCGCCTCCCGTGAAAGTTGCGCGGAAAGCCATCAGCCTCGTCTCTTCGCCAACGGGCCGGGCAAACAAAATCCAGCGACTTTGATGGGATTCGCAGTGACGGACGAGTGGCTCACCGCTCGTCGCAGCATCAGAGAGTGGATCTTCTATTTCCACGGTGAAGGCCGCGCTTGGCAGAGGCATTTGCCACTTCCAGCGCACAACCATGGCACCACCCACCACGCGCTGGGGCTCCGGTGTGGCCGCCAATGGCAAAGTCGGCAGGCTGGAAAAGGTACCGCCCGCTTCTTGCATGGTTTTGACCAGCAGTCCCCACTTTTCGTCTGGCCAGTAGAGATCCAAGACCCGACCCACATAGGCGGGAGGTCGGGAGAGATCCGGACGCACATGGTTCACCACCCGCCAGAAGAGCGAGCTGGGCACGCGCCCCTCCACCACCTGCAGGCTCCCACCCTGAAAACGAACCGGCTGCCCAGGCTGAGCGACCAAAGAAGGGCGGCTGGCAACCGGCAGGATGAAAACCGAGTGGTGCAGTCGCCCCCCTGCCCCCTGTAGCAAATGGCCCGACACCGCCGTGGCTTGTTGCAGGCCCGTCTCCCACTGGTGCTCCAGTTCCTTGCCTGCCTGACTCCCTTGCAGACTCGCCAGCACTCCGGCTGTCCGTCCTTCCATGGGGGCGCGAAGCAATCGCGTCAAGGTAAGCCCCTCCTTCAGCGACTTTCCGGGCGGGCACCAAGCTCCCAATGCCGCAGCGATCTGGAACTTCGCCCCATGCGCCTGAGCCACCATTCGCAACGTCAACCCCGGCTCCCTCACGCCGCCCCCCGCAGGCATCGGCACCACCTGCCCACCGGCGGAATCAAAATGAGGGCTCACCGTCCCAGCGCCGACTGGCAGCAAAAAACCTTCGTCCACGATCACTTCGCCACCGCCCGTGGATCGCCAGCGCTCCAGTTCCTGGTTGAAAGCGGGTTCACTAAACTGCGCACCTTTCTCCACCAGTTGGGTAGCACTTTCCACCACCACAAGGCGGCAGACCAACACAGGGACATCGTCATAAGAGGGAGGTCCCGCAGGAGCCATTGCCGCAGTTACCGGCTCCTGGACTTGCAAGCCCCCCCATACCGCCGCCAAGATTGCACCTTTAAGGACCGGCCAGCGATGGGAGTGAGTGACGCGACACGGAGAAATCATGGAAGTTATGGATAAGCTACAGTTAACACAGAACGGGTTCCCGTTCCTGTCGTCAAATGCAAAGCGCAATGCCGCAAGGACGTGTTCTGCCACCACTCCATCGCACCTGCTGAGCCGTTAGCGCTTGATCCGCACACTCCGCCCACCCTCGTTGATCGCCTCTTCACCACTTGAGTGGGTGAGAACCTGACGCCACTCCATCACCCCCTCCAGAGGGAACATGGCTGTAGTGACCATGCGGCTGCCGGTGCGCTTGTCCACTGAGCTCCACGTGAAGGTCCGCTTGATGGCATCCCATTCACCATCGGCGATCGCCGGAGGCGTCCTGGTGGTGGGCACCATGCGTGACTTGAAGGCCCCGGTCACCGGATCACGGCTCAAGATCGTGGTGTTCAGGATGGGCCGGGAATAGCCTGGCTCCATGTCGATCTTGGTATCACGGGTCAGTTCCTGCCGCTTTTCATCCCACATGCAGCTGAGGCGCATGCGAGCGTTGGGGCGACCATAGATCGTGCCCTGCCACTCTCCTACATAGAGCTGGAGCGCTTGAGCGGCTGGCACCGGAGCCATGGGAGGAGCCTCAGGAAGCGGGGGGGGACCTTTGGGCTCGGGCAGCGGGGCCACGGGTGCCGGAGCGGGGATTGCTGGGGCGGTGGACATGCCCGCGGGCGGAGCATCTGCAACCGCAACAGCACGGGAAGGTTCAACATTTGCCGCTTCCTCAAACTGTGGTCGAAATGCAAGCAGATAGGTCACGTTGCCAGCCAGTCGGGCGAAGACTGTCCACCGATGTTGATGAGATTCACACAATGCCGGAAGTGAGATGCCAAACTGGTCTCCAGTGACCTTCGTGCCGCCGCTCTCAGAGGTCATGGTGGGGCAGTCCAACTTCAGCAAATAGCCTTGCGACGGCAGCTCGCTGGCGAGGGAAATACTGACGTTCATCTGCGGGGAGTTCAGCTTGATGGAAGGTTTTTCCGCCGAGAGCCGGGCATCCGGCAGGTTGGCCCAAGCGGTGCCCGCCTGCTTGGTCAGATCCGTGAAGGTCTGCCATTCGGCATCGCTCCAAAAAAGCTCCAGGATACCTCCCCCCATCACCTTGGGACGGATGATGTCCGGCCGGGTGTTCTTGATATAGCTCCAGAAAGTGCTTGAGGGCACCGCTCCCCCGACCATCCGCAAGTCGGCTGACTTGTACTGCTTGGGCAATCCGGGCTGATCGATCCATGATGGCCGGGAGGAAATGGGATTCAGGAAGACTGTACAGTAGCGCCCTGACCCTGCACCTGACTGGCACACCAGGGCCGTCACCGTCTGCAACGCACTATTCCAGGCATGCTGCACTTCTGGACCCTGCTGGCAGGGCACTTCGGTGAGTTTGGGCCCCAAGCTGCTCACAGGAGCCGAGCCGGCCACCATCGCGGGATTGTCCAATGTGGCGAGGCTGTCCTTGAGTGAATGGCCCGACATCGCCCAAATGCTGAGCTTCACCTCGGAATGGAATCCATCTGCCGAACGGCTGGACTTTAGGCGGATCGCCGGGCCAGGAGACCGGTTGTCCTGGGTTCCCATCATGAGAGCCCGCCCGCCCGCACCACTGAAATTCGGATCTATGGCTTGGGCGCCTTCAGGAAGGATGAACCCCTTGTCCACCACCACATCGACAGAGCCCCCCGTACGCCACTGCTGCAACCGGGTGGAAAAATCTGCTTCAGAAAGCTGCGCGCCATGTTCGACAAGCGGACGCCGGCTCTCCAGGATGACCATGCGGTAGATGATGACCGGGATGTCATCGAAGGACGGCCCCGTCTGGGTGCCTCCTCGATAGGCCTGGGCCTGCAACATTCCGCCCCCGGAAAGCAACACCAACCCCAGACACAATACAACACGGCGGAGAAACTCCCCGGAGGCGAATCTTCCTAGGGCAAGAGATCGGGTCAGCTTCATGCAAGAAACGACCGCAAATGAGCGATGCCAGACCCTGCCGTCAAACGCTATTCAGTACAATCGGCACCGCCCGCAGGTAATCTGAGCCTGAGCCCCACCGCTGCCCACCCTGTGAATAGTCAGGCAGCTTCTCGCCAGGCCGTCTGGCCCGCTCCATTCAATCGCTCAGCAATGACGGAGATGCTCTGTCGCACAAACCACAGCTTCCCCACCACCGGGCCATTGAGCACGAAGGGATAGGAATTGGGGTGCCCCAGCGCTCGAGACATCTCGTTGGTCAGCAGACTGAGCTTCACCCACGCATTGATATCCTCCAGGAAGAAGCGCGCCTCCCGCTTGGGCACTCGCGTGCCCAGTACCTTGAGATCAAATTTCTGAATCGCGAACGGCAACTGTCCGCCTTCCAGCCCATAAGTGCGCGCCACATGCACGCCTTCATGGAGGTGGAGGAAATGCGCAAAGGTCTCCGCCCAGTCTTCCCAGGGGTGCGCGGATGCATAGGGGGTGATGCAATCCTGGTTCCAGTCGAGCCTCGCCCCGCCTCCGTAGTACTCAGTGAGACTGCCACCGTAGTCCACTTGCTCGTCTCCGAAGCGCTCCCTGAACCCAGCCAGCCACGTGGGGTCTGAAGCCAGCACGTCCCAGTAGTAGTGGGCCAGTTCATGGCGCATGTGTCCCGCCAAAGTCCGAAACTCCTCCCCCAACTGCTGCCTGACCCGTTCGCGAGAAGCGGCGTCGGCCTCATCCACGTTCAAGGTGATGACGCCGTTCTCATGCCCGGTGATGACGGGGGCCTCGCCAGGGGCCGTTTGCAGAAAATCGAAGCACACCCCTTCTGGAGCCACCAACTGGGACACCAGAGGTATGCCCAACCGCTGCAGCTGCGAAGCCACCCGCCGCTTGGCGGCCTCCGCCTGGGCCCATTTGGCATCATTACCGGAGATGTTGATGTCTGGGTAGGTGCGGGTAAGCAAGCAAGACTGGCATTGGTTGACCGATTCCCCGGCAGGAATCATCCAGTTGCAGCCGAGAACACCGCCGCGGTGCTCGCAAGCGCGGTAGCGCCGCTGTTTCAGCGCAGCGTCGCCGCTCCGGTAGTTTCCTGAAGAAGCATCTTGCGTGAACGAATGGACCCTCCCCGTCTCCGGCACATACCCCAGCAACCGTCCGCATCCGACACAAACGGTGTTCTCGAAAAAGACGATGGTGCCACACTCACAAGTGGAGGGAACCGCAGCAGGCCGCTTGGGGAAATTGAAGAAAAGCATGCCAGCCCAAGGGCACAGGACATACCAACACCCCGCCACAAAATCCCATCGCTCAGCGTGAAGCGATTGTGAGAAAGGGCTCGCTACCGCTCAAAACAAAAAACATGCAGAATGCACTTTCCTCACCTCCCACAGCAGGAAAATCGCACGAGGCGAATGAACTCTGATGGAACCAGCGAAAAGTCTTACCTGTACCACAGGGATTTACCCGCCAGAGACGGCGCAAGCTCTGACGGGCAAAAATCCTGGACGGATAACTAATAAGCCGACTGTTGTGGCAGGCTCCCGGCACCAAGCGCGATTCCGCCAATGAAGAAGGGAATCGCAAGCAATGACTTGAGGAAGGGACCCTTGGCCTCAGCCCAATGCATGATCACAAACACCAAGCCCACAAACGGGATAAAGATGGAGCCCAACCCCCAGAGCACGGATTTCTGAAAGGCCAAGATGAGCAGTTTAATACCGTAGATGACGGAGATGATGAACCCGATACCGATGAGAACGAAGCTGACGATTTCCATGGTGGATAGACTGAAGGTTGAGATTGCTAGAGAATGACGCCAACCGTCACCCTGTCGCCAAACTGCGACGCAACACCTTAGAATAACCTCTCACGAGTGAGCAAGCGGGATGTGGAAAAATCTGGCGGACGGCTACTCCTCGCTCACATCGTCGCCCTGACGTTGCACTCCACTTTCATAAACACCATGGAATCTCCAGCTGCTAAACCAAAACCGCAAGATTCACCTGCCCGTTTCGTTCTGGGGCGAATGAAATTTTCTGCTTCGCTTGTCATCCTTTTCTGTGCAGCCACTGTCGCCGCGTCAGCGGCAGACAAGCCGCGCAACGTGCTCCTCATCATGGCGGACGACTTAAACACTTCGCTGGGATGCTATGGGCATCCTCTGGTGAAATCCCCCAACATTGACCGGCTGGCCAAACAGGGCGTCCGATTCGAGACGACGTATTGCCAGTTTCCCCTGTGCAGCCCGAGCCGGACTTCCCTGCTCACCGGGCGAAAGCCCACCGCCACCGGCGTCCTGATCAATCCGGGGAGAAAGGCGAATACAGATGAACCCAACGTGCATCCTCACTTCCGGGACAAGTTTCCTGACACGGTGACACTGCCTCAATTGTTCAAAAACGCTGGCTTCTTTACCGCCCGGGTGGGCAAGCTATACCACTACGGCGTACCCGGCGAGATCGGCACCAGTGGGCTGGACGATCCACCATCCTGGCAGCAAGTCATCAATCCCCGTGGGGTGGACAAGGAGGTGGAAGACGAGATTCACACCATCGCGCCCCCCAACGCCAAGGGTTCGGGTCGATTCGGGGGCACCTTGAGCTGGCTCTCCGTCGCGAACGACCGGGGAGAACACACCGATGGCATTGGGGCGGCAGAAGGCATCAAACTTCTGGAGGCCCACAAGGACAAGCCATTCTTCCTGGCCGTGGGCTTCTACCGCCCCCATACGCCCTATGTGGCACCGAAGAAATACTTCGACCTGTATCCCCTGGACCAGATCCCCCTACCCTCCACCCCGGCAGGGTTCGCGGAACAAACTCCCAAGCCAGCCATCACCACGAAGAAGAATGAACAGGAGATGACCGACCAGCAACGCCAAGAGGCCATCCAGGCGTACTATGCCGCCACCAGCTACATGGATGCCCAGGTGGGGCGGCTGCTGGACGCAGTGGAACGCCTGGACCTGGCCAAGAACACCGTCATCGTGTTCACCAGCGACCACGGCTACCACTTGGGAGAATACGGGATGTGGCAAAAGCAAAGCCTCTTTGAGCAGTCTGCCCGGGTGCCTTTCATCATCTCCGCACCAGGCGCAGCCCGCAATGGCACAGCGATCGAGACGCCCACGGAACTGCTCGACCTCTATCCCACGCTGGCAGATCTGTTTGCGCTCCAAGCCCCCGCTTACCTTGATGGCAAAAGCCTTGCTCCCCTGCTGGACGGCACGGCGGTTTCCGTCAAGTCTGCCGCCTTCACAGAAGTGCGGCGGGGCAAAATGACCGGCTACGCCGTGCGAACCTTTATGTACCGCTATATCGAGTGGGGCAAAAATGGGGCGGATGGCGTGCAACTGTATGACATGGAAGGCGACCCCCAACAGACTCGTAATCTGGCAGGTGATCCAAAATACTCTGAAGCCAGGGCTGAGATGCATGGTATGATCCAGGAGAACTGGCCTGAGTAGGCTCCTCTTTGACCATCTTAACGCTGCCAAACACCCCAGAGCCCGGACGGGACCTCCGCTCGCTGGCAATCCGCGTCTCAGAGTCAACGGGTAACGAAAGCGACACTTTCGCCATCTTGCCTGTTGCTCCAGACGAGGCACAAATTTTGCTACCATGAGTTCGGCGTCTTTCCCTTCAGCATGATGTCGTTTCCCCCTCCTCTCTGGACACCATTGCGGTTGTGGTTGCGTCAGCATCGCTCGTTTTTCCTCTGGCTGGCCCTCGTGGGATTCATGGCAGGATTCTTCGTGTTCCGTTACGGAGAGCTACAGATTGCCTGGTTCGCAGCGCTTGGCGTGCTACCCCTCTTGGTATCTTACCGGAAGCGGGTGGGCCACATCCTGGTCTCCCAGCCCCTTCCTGCGGTGGTGTTGGGGGGAGCCGCAGTCATGCTCGTGACCTCCATCCTCATGCTGGATGATCCCCTTCCAGATCGCTGGCAGGTTCTGGCCGCGCTTTTGAATCTGGTGCTGCTCGCGGCATTCTTTGCCATCCCGACACTGGCCATCGCCCGCCGCAAGTTCCGCCTCTCCCGCATGCTCAAGACCGTGGTTGTAGTGGCCGCCGCCGCCACGCTTTTGAGCTTCATCGTGCACTATGGCATCCGGCAGGCCGTTTTCCCGGTCGAGCGGTTCAAGAACGTGCTGGTGTACTCGGACGGGTTAAACCCCGTGCTCACAGGGCTTTCCTGCGGCTTCGCCGGTGTGTTGTCATTGGGCTTGGCCCGGCGTGCAGAAACAAAAAGGGGCTTCTGGGTCTGGTGGGCCACCTCGCTCATTCTTATGGCCGGGGTCTTCTATTCTGCCAGCCGCAGCGCCATGATCGCAACCGTGGGGGGAACGCTGGTCATGGTCCTTACTGGCCCAAAATACAAACGCTGGCTTCTGGCTGCGCCCCTCATCTTGGTGGCGATGTTCTACGGCACGGGTCTGATTGGGGCAAGCACGGGCCCCCTCGGCCCAGTGGTGGACCTCGTCAAACGGGGTGACTCTGGCCGCATGGCCATCTACAGCGCCATCAGCAAGCGCATGGTGGAGCCGGCCCATGTGTTTCTTGGACATGGTCTCTGGGCTGCCGAATCTCTCCCCCCAGAAGAGGCCGGTTCGCTGGCCTTCCACGCGCACAGCATGTATGCCTCCACGTTTTACCACAGCGGTCTTCTGGGGGCTGTCTGGCTCTTTGCGGTGCTGGGACTGGGGCTGGAACGGGCGTGGTCCGTCTGGTGGCGCTCTGGCGATGCCGTCTGGCTGGCTTTGCTGGCATTCGGCATGGTGGGGCTCATCTGTGATGGCACCATGCCGTTTCGGGTCATGACCATCACTCGCATTGAACCCGTATTGATCCTTTTCCCCCTCGCTGTCTCCAGCGCCATGGCCACCACCCTGGAGCGGAACCGACGGCGGGAAGAGTACCGGCAGACTCCGCCAGTGGCCGTGTCATCGCTGGTGGATGAAGCTGTGCCCATTCCGGTGCGTATCCAGGTGGATCGGAAGGGCTGAGCCTTTCGCCCACTTCGCTCACGTCACACCTGTCGAGACCGCCCAGACCCGGCACTCATTCATCATCCGCCAAGCGGTCTCGACAGACTGGAAAAAGGCATCTAAAATGGGAGGCCGCTCATGCCTCCCCCAACCTCCTTGTCCCCCGAGGTCATCGCGAGCCTGCCACCGCCGGTATGGCTCGTGTCCACGGATGCTCCCACTGCGATCAGGGACACTCTCTTGAGCTTGCAGCATCATTTCTGCGTCCAGGACCTCCCCGTTTTGATCCAGCAAGTGCTTAACCGGGAAGCACGATCCTCCACTGCCACGGAAGCGGGGGTGGCATTCCCTCACGCTCGCACCACCACGGTCACGGCCCCTGTGCTCGCAGCCGGTCTGTCGCTACAGGGCATTCCCTTCGGGAACGGCATGTTGGTGCACCTCATTTTGGCCGTGGCTATCCCGCCAGATCATACCAAGGAGTATCTGGACTTGATCGCCCATCTGGTCAGGCAGGTCCGGCTGCATACGATGGAGGAATTGCTCCGTATCCGTACCGCATCCGAATTCCGGCAGGTGCTGGCGCTGTAACGGTGGTCGGCCGCAAGCCCCGCCCCATCAATGAACCCGTGTCGATGTCAGCAAAGCATCCTTCAGCCGTGAGCCGGGCAGAGCGGTCGCTGCTCCGACTCCGCTGGTTCTTGGGAAGATCACAGCACGTCCTCAGACAGGCCCCTCCCTTGATTGCAGCGGTCCTCGTTGGCATTTTGGCGGCCGTTATTTCAATAGGGTTCCGCCATGCGATAACCTGGCTGAATCATCTGACCACCGGGCATGGAGGGTCGATCATGGAAGCGATGTCGGCACTGCCGTCGTGGCAGCGCCTGCTGCTGCTGACCATGGGGGGACTGATGGCCGGCTTCGTCCTTCAGTGGGGCACTCGGTGGAAACGCCAGGAATCTACCACAGACTACATGGAGGCGATCGCGTTGGGCGACGGGAACATCCCCATCCGCGCCAGTTTGATGAAATCACTTTCCGCACTGGTTTCAATCGCGTCCGGTGCCTCCATAGGCCGGGAAGGGCCTCTGGTCCAGCTGGCTGCCATGGCGGCGTCCACTCTGGGCCGCCTTTGGAAGTCTGGCATGGCACAACGCCGGCTTCTGGTGGCATGCGGAGCAGCCGCGGGCATCGCTTCCGCTTACAATGCCCCTCTGACAGGCGCAATGTTCGTCGCAGAGGTGGTGCTGGGGACCCTGGCATTTGAAACGCTGGGCCCGCTGCTGTTCTCCTCCGTGGTGGCCACCGCGACCGTGCGGCACGTCTTTGGCGAGGCAGCCCTTTACCAGGTGGAGGTGCTCAATGCTGGTGGAGCCACAGCCCTTCCGGCGCACCTTGGGGTGGGGATCGCAGCAGGGGCAGTCGGACCGTTGTTTCTCGTTGTCCTGCGCTGGGGCACCCGCTTGTTTGTGATCGCAGAGTGGCCCGTTCCTCTGCGTCTTGCCGTCGGAGGATTCATGGTGGGCCTTCTGGCAGCCTGGCATCCCCAAGTGTGCGGGAATGGGTCTCATCTACTCAATGACATGCTGCACGCCCCACCAGAGCTGGGGTTGCTGGTCGTTTACGCGCTGCTCAAACTCACGGCAACAGTCACTACATTCTCCTCAGGGGCCGTGGGAGGCGTGTTTACCCCCACCTTGTTTCTTGGTGCGGCGCTGGGCCAGATTTGTCACGTCGCTATCCATGCCGCTTTTCCTGGGCTGGCCGTTCCTGCCGGTGCCTTGGCCATCGTGGGCATGGGAGCGTTTCTCGCTGCCACCACACATGCACCTGTGACCGCCATATTGATGGTGTTTGAGATGACCTTGGACTATCCCTTGGTGCTCCCTCTCATGCTCGCCTGCGTTGTGGCTCACGGCATCAGTTGCAGTTTGAATCCGGTTTCCATTTATAGTGATTCTCTGGCTCGGAAGGCCGCACAGTCGTCCCTCCCGCCATGGCACCGGATCAACATCGGGCAACTGGTGAGGACCCACCAGATGGAGGTCATGGAAAGCACCCCTTTCGCCCAGGTCGTCCGATGCTTTTCCCGGTCCAGCATCACGGAATTGCCAGTCCTGAATCTGTCCCGTCAGATACGGGGCATCATCCGGCTGCACGATCTCAAGAATCACCTGAACAGCCCGGAACTGGAATCTTTGATTCTGGCAGAGGATATCTGTACTCCGCCTGCACGGGTACTCGACGCTCACGACTCCCTCACCGTTGCACTGGAGGCATTCGCCCGGCACGATGGCGAATGCCTGCCGGTCGAAGGTGATGGGCCTGCAGGCAGGGAATATCTCGGACTGCTGACAAAGACCGATGTGCTCCTGGCCCTGGCCGAGCGAACCTCCGGCGCTGAGCATGCGCGACAGCTAAGCTGAGACCGAGATGAAATGACGAGGGGAGGAAACGGCCGCTGCCATCTCCTCCCCTGGTGCGCGATCGACTGATCGACCTGATTTACTTCACCGGAGGCGCCGCCGGCATGGTGGCCATTGGCAGATGAGGCACGGGATTGGCCTGAAGATAGCCTTCTACATCACCCGTTACCACCACCTGGCCCCACATGATCATGGCATGGCCAGGGAAGGTGCAAACGAACTCATAGTTGCCCTCCTTGTCAGGAGCCTTGAGTTGTAGCTTCTCCTTCTGGCCAGGTTCCAGCATGTGAGTGGCGTCCAGGATTTTGAAGTTCTTGGGCAGATAAGCGCGTCCCTTCTTGTCTTTGTCGTTCGGGGACATCGTCATGGCAGCCATGCCGATGTTCAGATGCTGATCCGGCTCCACCACCACCAGGTTGTGGGGCATCACGTCCGTGTTCTCAAAGAGAATCTCGAACGGCTTGCCCTTCTCCACGACGATGCGCTGGGTGTCGAAGCGCAGCTGCTCATGCACCGTCTTGATGACGAAGACACTCACACCGAGACTGCGCAATTCTTTGCGCAAGCCGCTGTTCCCTGCGAGCGAAGCAAGCTCCATGCCGAGCTGGTTCAGCTCCACAAAGTCCTGATCTGCGCGCCGTTTGGCATCCACCGATTTTGCATAGTTCAGCACCCCTTGGGCGAGATCCCCGGCGGAAGCCTTGTCCCAACTGGTCCGGGGCAGTTGCATCATCGCCCCCGCCACGGCCGCCCGCTCACGACCTTCCTTCAACTCGTTCGCCAGCACCTTGAAGCTCGCCTCAGCATTCTGAGCCCCCGTCAATGGGAGGGCCAGGATGGCGGCTTTACGCACCGGGCCTTTAGTTTTGACATCGGCCAGCAAGGCCGTGAGTTGAGGATAGAAGGCGGCACGCACTGCCGGATCCGTCACCAGAGCAAGCCCTGAGACCACCGCGAGGCGTGACTTCCCGTCAGCCGAGGCTGCCCAGACATCATCTGCTTTGCGATCCTTCATGATCAGAGTCGCCCACGCTGCACGACTCACGGCAGGCATGCGTGCGTTTTTAGCAAGCTCCGTGACCTGCGGGATCACCTTTTCCAACCGGGCCGCCGGGGTGGCCACCAGCATCTTGCCGAGTTCAGTCGCGACTGCCGCGTCTGCACCATCCTTGCCATCCAGCGTCTTGATCGCTGTGACGAGTTCCGCCACCGGATCCGAATTGCGAAGGCGGGCCAGCTCTTTCAGGAACCGGTCACGCTTGGCAAGGTCGTAACTCTTGCGCTGAAGCTTCGCCACCAACACCGCTTCCACCTCCGGCTGAGCTTCGAGTTCCTTGTCATCCATGCGCGTGATGAGGGCCGCAAGCACCGCAGGCTCTGCTGGCAACACCTTCTCCTTGGAGAGCGACTGTAGCTGACGGAGGGTCTCCTTCACACAGTAGTCGAGGTAGTAGTCAGTATCATGCTTGAGGACGTCATAGGCAACTTCAAGCGCCTTGGGAACATCTGGACCATTGAAGAAGCTGGCAGCGCGCACCGCTTCCAGCCGCACACGGGGGCTGGGATCGTTGGCGGCAGCCTTCAGTAGTGCCAGAGCGTTCGGAATGCGATCACGCTGGTAGCACACCACACGCACAGCCTGGGCTCGCGCACGGGGTTCTGGTGACTTCAAAACGGTGGCGATCAATTCTGGGTTCACCACATTGTGCCACTGGTGCACCCACAGACCTTCGAGAATGTGGTGGGCATCCTCCACTTTGTTTGGGTCGAACTGCTTCACCCACTTCTGGGTCGCAGCGATGACCTCTGCCGTGGCGTGTTTGTGCAGCTCGATCTTGGTGCGGGTCCGCACGTCGTTCTCCGGCTCTTTGAGGAGGTCGAGCAGCTTCTCCACCGGCTCGCCATCGATCTTCTTGGGCTCCAGCAGCGGACGGCCTTCGTAAGTCACCCGGTAAATGCGGCCATGGATGTTGTCGCGGTTGGGGTCACGCAGGTGGTGCTGCATGTGACCGATGATCGAGTTGCTCCAATCACTGAAGAACAGGGAGCCATCGGGTGCCACAGCCGCCGCACTCGGGCGGAACTTCTCATTGTCCTTCGGAGAGGTCTCCACCAGCGTGGTGAGCTTCTCGCCGTTCCAGTCATACTCGATGTTCTCGCCCTTCAACCCGGAGCCTTCCTCAGTCACCTTCACACGGAAGATGCCCTGAATGCTGATAACATTGAGGTTCAGGAAATTATCCTTGAACCCCTCTGGGAAATGGCGGCTGCTCAGGATGGTCGTGCCAGCGCAGGGGCGGGACGGGCGGTTCCAGAACTGCTGGTAGTTGGAGTGTTTGCCTTCGCTCAGGAATCCGCTGAAACCAGGGCCGTAGTAGTTGGCATTCCCGGTGGCATCCGTGATGATGTCGTTGCCCCAGTAGTCGAACACGCGACCATGTGGGTTGGCGAAGCCGTAGGCGGCGTAGCGCTCGAACTTCCCAGTCTGGGGTTCGTAACGATAGATGGCCCCATCTGAGTTGCGCACCGGACCGGCTGCGGTCTCCAGTTGGGTGCGGTGGAACACCCCATCTGAACAATACACAGCACCGCCGGGCTCATAGCACATGGAGTTGGTTTCGTGGTGCGAGTCGGAGGCGCAGAGGCCAGTGAGCACACGCTCCGTCTTGTCGCCGCGGCCGTCACCGTCCGTGTCACGGACGAAGAGCAGATCCGGAGACTTCATCACCAGCACGCCGTCCTTGTAAAACTGGAACCCCGTGGGGCAATTCAGATTGTCCAGGAAGGGGGTGCACTTGTCCGCCTTGCCATCATGGTTGGTGTCTTCAAAGACAAGCAGGCTGTCTCCCTTTGGGCTGGTGGGCGTCCGCTCAGGGTAATTCGGCCAGACGGCCACCCAGAGGCGGCCCTTGGTGTCGAAGGCCATCTGCACGGGCTTGACCAGCTCCGGGAACATTTTTTCATCCGCAAAGAGCTGAACCTTGATGCCCGGAGGCATCTTCATCTTGCTGATTGATTCCTCACCGCTCAGGAAGGTGTGCTTGCCGTCCGGCAGATCACCGGGCTTGTTGGTCGTCACTGGCGTCACAGACGGCAGGTTGGAGTCGTCCACCTTTGCGTCCTGGCCCTTGGCGAGCGCCCAGATGACCTTGTCCCGGTTCGCGGTCATCACGTCACGCACACTCATCTCCTCCTGCATCACCTTGTAGTTGGAGACGTAAGGGGCAGGAGCGTTGCGATCACTGATGAACCCTCCTTTGCCCGGCTGGTAGGCGAGGGCAGAACGGCCACCATACACATTGTAGCCGTCCACCGTGCGGTAGCGATTGTGCCAGGCTTCGTTGCGGTCCACCACGGCTGCACGCAGCTTTTCCAATCCATCCAGAGCTGGTGCTTTTTCTCCAAAGAGCGCCTCAAAGAACGCAGGAGCGAGCGCCCTGTAACCCTCGTCCTTCAGGTGGATGCCGTTGAACGTGAGCGGGCTCTTGGACTCCGCATAAAGCTTCTGGGAGATCTTGTAGAGATCCACGAACTGGACGCCTTCCGCAGCCGCCACTTCAGACATGGCTGCCGTGTAGTTCTGGATGTTCGTGTTGTTCTCACCCGGATCGGGCACGTTGGGATCAGCCTGCTTCTCCGCAGCGATGGGAGATACCAGCACAATCCGAGGCGATCCCTTGCCACTGTAGTTCTGAGCCTTGGCATCCTTGAGGAACTTTTCCAGGTTCTTCTTGAATGCGTCGATGCCTTCATACCCTTTAAACGACTCGTTGAAGCCGTAGAAAGCCAGGATCACATCCGTACCCGTCTTGCCCAGCCACTCATCCCGTGTGCCAAAGTTGTCCACGCGGTGCCAGGTGTTCACCTCATCACCGCCGAACGAGAGGTTGCGCATCACAAGATTGTCCTCTTTGAACCGGCTGTAAATCAGTGTCTCCAGCCAGCCAAAGTGCTGCATGCGATCTGCGAGCGTATTGCCTAGGATGCTGATGTGATCGCCGGGCTTGAGTTCCAGCCGGGCGGGTGCCTGGGCATGCAGCCCTCCGGCCATCGCCAGGGTGAGCAGTGTGGTGAACAACGTGGGTTTCATGAACTTGAGTAAGGAAGACTCCGGCACTTGCCGGACACATTTTACGGATTTCGCAGCACTATTAGTTCAGTAGATTCCAAAGAGACAACATAGCCGCCCGGCCCCATCCTAAACGAGGCTGCTCGGGAATGGAGCGGACGACGGTTCTGGGACTGGAATTTCCTGCGCACATGGAGGGAATGGCTCTGAAGGAGAACACGCCCCCGGCTCTTTTCCCAACCCGGTTCGCGGGCATGAAAAAGGGCGACGAGAGCTTTAATGGCACCCGTCGCCCGGATTGGGACAAGAATCTTGCCGTCGGGGGCTACCCCCCAAAGAGACGGCGGTCAGGCAGGATCAGTTTGCCGCGGCTTCAAGAACCTCACTTTCGTAGGGCTCGTCTAGGTTCACGTCTTCCACCGCATGACTGGGGTCCACATTGCCACTGCGGAACTGCAGGTGATAGAGGCGCTGGTAGAGCTCGCAGCGCTGGAGCAGGTCGTGATGCGGCCCAACATCCAACACGTAACCTTTGTCCATGACCACGATCTTGTCGGCCTCCAGCACGGTGGAGAGACGGTGGGCGATGGCGATAACGGTCTTCCCCTTGGCCAGGGTCTCAATGGCCTCCTGGATGATCTTCTCGCTCTCGGTATCCAGCGCCGCCGTGGCCTCATCCAAAAGGAGAATCGGGGCATTGCGCAGGATGGCGCGAGCGATGGAGATGCGCTGTTTCTGACCACCGGAAAGCTTGTTCCCGCTGTCACCCACGATCGTGTGGTAGCCATGCTCCTGATCCTGCACAAAGTCGTGCACGTGGGCCTTCTTGGCCGCCTCAATGATCTCGGTGTCGGTGGCGTTCAGACGGCCATAGCGGATGTTGGCCTCAATGGTGTCGTGGAAGAGGAAGGTGTCCTGGCTCACCACACTGACGTTGTTGCGCAGGGATTCCTGAGTCACCGAGCGCAGGTCGTGGCCATCCAGGCAGATGGACCCGGTGTCGGGATCATAGAAGCGCAAAAGCAGGGAGAACAACGTGCTCTTGCCAGCGCCACTGGGACCGACCAGGGCATAGAACTGACCGGGCTCCAACTCGAGATTGACTCCCTGCACGGCAGGCTGGAGTTCCCCCTCCTTGACCTTGTGAAGCTTGGTCTTCTTCTTCTTTTTCTTCTTTTCGACCTCCTCGGGTGTCGGCACGTAGGCGTACGGAGAAGCCTTCTTCTCCTGGGCCCGATAGGTGAAGGAGACGTCGTGGAAACTCAGGGCACCCTTGGCGTTCTTGAGCTTTTTGGCATCGGGAGCGTCCTTGATATCCGGCTCTCTCTCCATGATCTCGAAGAGACTGCTCGTAGCCACTACCGTTTTCTGCATGAGGAGCTGGATGCGGCTGAGGGCCTTGGCATGCGGATAAATCTGGGTCAGCGCCATCGCGATGACGAGGAACTCCTTGGCCCCCATGCCACGCTGGGAGGCATAAACCAGGCCCGCAGCAAGCCCCAGGGAGGCGGTCGTCTCCACAATGGGGCCCACGATTTCCAGCGCCTTCGTCCAACGGATGATCAGTTCCTGCATGCGCAGGGCCGCACGCTTGAACTTGGACATCTCATAGTCTTCACGGGCATGGGACTTCACCACGCGGATGCCAGCAAAGGTCTCATGCATGGTAACCATGAGCATGCCAGCCTCCTCCTCTTCCTTGGCACCCGCCTTGCGCACCTTGCGCCCGACCGCCATCACCGGCCCGATGCAGAGAGGAAACACGATGAGGGAGGCGACTGTGAAGAACCAGTCGTAGTAAAGCAATGCGGCGAAAATGGCGAGGATGGCCGCAGGACGCTGCACCAGGTCCTGCGAGAGCGTCACAACGTTCTGCTGGGCCACGCGGGCCTGGTTGAACACCACCTGAATGAGGTCACCCACTTTCGCATGGGTGTAGAAACTCAAAGACTGCCGGAGCAGCGAGGCAAACACCTCGTTTCGCAGATCGTAGAGCACCCGGTTTCCCACCCACATCAGACAGTAGTTGGAGAAGTAGGTCAGCATGCCCCGTATAAAAATGAGCAGCGGGATGAGTGCGGCGAAGAAGACGATCAGGGGGATCTCCTGGGGCTGCTCTTCCGGCACACCCACCATGATGGGGAGGCCCGTGGCAGCCAGCATCTCTATATTGGGCTGGGAACCGTCCACCTTGTCTGGGAACCAGTGACTGACCCACTTTGCAGGATCCACCTGGCCCATGAAGGGAATATGAGGCTTCTCCATCGCCTCTCCGGGGAGCACCACAGAGAAGATGATTTGGAACCCAATAATCATCACGGCGTTGAACAAGCCAGAGATGATCCCGAAGAATGCTCCCGCCAGGAACCTCCCTCGGTAGGGCTTCATGTAACTGAAAAGCTTGCCGTAGGCCTTGGTCGCAACGCGAATCACTTCGCGTGTGCTCATTTGGGAAAGCTGTTTGCGGCTGATCTTGTGAGAATCGGACATCGGGGAAGTTGCAGTCTCACTGCCTCCGGGGAGCCAGGGAGTTGAGCATCGCCCCTCCCTCCGCGTAATCAAGAGATAAGCGTATCCACCGCCTGAAGCACCGCCCGGGCGGAAATTGCAGCCATTTCTCCCCCTTTAGCCTTGGGCTTGAACACCTTTTGAGGCAACTCCCCAGCTGGAGTGAGCACCACAGAGTGCTCATGGCGCGCGCGCCAGTGGAAGGGATTGGTGGGACCGAACAGGGCCACTTGGGGCCGGTGCTGCAAGGCAGAGAGGTGCATGGCCATGCTGTCCACACCCACAATCACCTGGCTTCCGGCGATGAGTGCTGCCGTTTCCAGAAGCGAGCAACTGCCGGTGAGGTCAACCACGGGCGTGCGGAGGGCAGTTTTTAAACGAGCCAAGTGGCTCTTTTCCAGGCCGTCACCCGAACCGGTCAGCAGCACATGCAAACCGTGTCCGTCATGCAAATGGGCAGCCACTTCTGCCCAGCGGTCATCCAGCCAGAACTTTTCTTCCCGGGCGGTTCCTGGGTGAATGATGGCGTAGCGGGCGTCGCGTGGCACGCCCAGATCTGCCAGCCTGCTCCGCATGCTTTCCCGCAGGGCATGAGCAGTGATCAGGGCGGGGCCAGGTTCCGGATGCGTCGCCGGGTCAGGGGCATGCTCGCCCAGCTGGCCCAGGAGTTCATTCACCAGCGCCAGATGAAAGTCCACGGTATGGAGGTCCCTTACTGAAGCCTCGCTCAGGTGCGTGTAGGCCATGCGACGCAGCCGATGACCCGCGAACTTCGCATACCCGAGGCGATGAACAGCCCGGGAGAGCTGAACGATCAGCGCAGCGCGATCAGTGCCTGTGAAATCCAGCACCGCCTCCCACTCCCCGGCCAGAGCAGAGCCCCAAGTCTCCAGATTCGCCCTTCCTGACCGGTAGGGGATGATCCTGTCAACCCCCGGCACACATTCAGCGAGGGCCGTAACCTGCATGGGCACGAGCAGCACGATCTCCGCATGAGGGCGGGCCGCCCGCAACGCCTGCACAGCTGGCGCGGTGAGGATGAAGTCACCGATGCGCTTGAGCTGGATCAAAAGATATCGTGCGGAAGACATGTGAGCGCGTGGCGAATGCGCAAAACACCATAGAAGCGGGTTGGGAGAATTTCAGTTTCAACTTTCAAGTTTTCAGCACCAGAACGTGATCCCCATTCCGGCTCCTCATTGCTACCTGCCGCCCACCAGGGTGGCGGGCTCCAGCGTTTTTGACCATCGAGAGCACGAAATGGCTCAACCAGAACTCCAATCTGTTGAACTGTGCCCCGGGGGGGGTCAGCGGTGGATTTCCCCTGCGGTCTCTTGCGTGTGGAGGAACGCTTGCACGACCGATGAAGAAAGGGTGGCCCCAGAGGCAAGGGATCGCGGAACGATCATCGTCGAGTTAATGACCCGGGTCGCTCCGGGGTTGGGCGTTAAAATGCGAGCCCCGTGCAGCACCCCAGGGGTGTGGCAAGGATCGCCGGGAGCGGTCGAACAGTTGTTTACCACAACGATGCGGGGCCGATGTTCCTGCCAGTCTTCCAGAAGGGTGAGATCGTCGGCGAGCAGCTTCTCCTGGCCAGACATCATCGGGTTGTGCTCCGCCAGAAATTCCTGCGGCGTGAGTCCCCTGCCCTCGGCACAACGGCTGTAGTCGGCGATGCAAAACTCGCTCCGCACAGAGGTTGGCTCATAACCCAGCATCAAGAACGAGCGGGCTGGTGCTCCATCCAGATGCAGCCGCGTGGTGTTCTGCTGGTCAAACCGTCCCATGGAGACATACTCCAGCGGCTCGCCAAACTGTTGCCCGTAAAGGCGTGAAAGAGCCTCCTTCAAGGTGACCATGTGTTGGCGCAGCCCCAAAGATTCAGTGCATTGCGGAAAAACCACCACACAGAATCCCGGTTCACGGAAATCTCTCCTGAAAACCCGGTCCGCCACCGACTGCGCGACATCTGGTGTGATGGCGGAGTCTTCCTGATCGATCCAATAGGAAAGGGAAAGCGGAGACATCATGCTCAAGCCTGGCCTGAGGCAGCCGCTTCCGCCCCGCTACTTCCTTTTTCTTCAACCCGGGCGATAAGCCACAGCACATCTGAGAGACGGTTCAGGTAGCGCACAATGTCCGCATTCGGCACGGCCTCAGGGGTGCCCTCCAGCAGCACCACACAGCGTTCTGCCCGCCTACAGACCGTGCGGGCCACATCCGCGTGAGCTCCCCCCAACGATCCTGCGGCCCCGGGCAGCGCCCAGCCATGGAACTTCAACGCCCCGGCCATTTCCAGATCGCTGACCAGCACATCCAGATAGTCCACGGAATCTGCGTTCACCCGCTGAGGATGGCTGGCCGCATAGCGCTCTTCTTCCCCGGGGGGAGTTGCCAGTTCGCCCATCAGAGCGATGAGTGTGAGCTGGATCTTGTGCACCTCACGGGTCGAATAGTCCGTCTTCCCCGTCACTCGTACCAGCCCCAAAGCCGCATTCAGTTCATCGACACACCCGATCACATCAATGCGTGGATAGCTCTTTTTTACACGACATCCAAAGAGAAGGTCGGTTTCTCCGGAGTCTCCCCGGCGGGTGGTGATGGACATGGGAAGTGGCGGGGTGGACGATTCGGGACACCTTGGGCGCTCTCGATGAACTCAAGTCGCGAGGAAGTGAAAAGTAAAAGAGTGAAAAGTGAAAAGTCCAGCGCGAGCTGCCCTACACTTTTCACTTTTCACTCTCAACTTTTCACTTCACACCAACACCTCCCGAATCACCCGGCCATGCACATCTGTGAGCCGGTAGTCGCGACCGCCGAAGCGGTAGCGAAGTTTTTCGTGATCAAAGCCGGCGAGGTGGAGAACCGTCGCCCACAGGTCGTACACGCTGGTGACGTTTTCGACGGCGTGATAGCCAAGTTCATCAGTTGCTCCATAGATCGTGCCGCCTCTGACCCCACCACCTGCAAGCCAGATGCTGAAGCCGTACGGATTGTGATCCCGGCCATCGCTGCCCTGGGAAAACGGTGTGCGGCCGAACTCGCCTGCCCAGATGATGAGCGTTTCATCGAACAGCCCTCGCGATTTGAGGTCCTTGATGAGGCCGGCCAGAGGCTGGTCCACTTGATAGGCCATGGCCCCGTGACCTTCAAAGATCTTGCCGTGCTGATCCCAGGGGTTGGGTGCGTTGCCCGCGCCAATGCCCTTGTTGAGGCAGGTAAGTTCGATGAACCTCACGCCGCGCTCCACCAGACGGCGGGCGAGCAGGCACTGCTTGGCATAGCCGGATTTTTCCTTGTCGGCAGAATCCAGACCGTATAATTTCTTCGTCGCTTCGGACTCATCGGAAAGGTCGCACAGCCCTGGCACCGCACTCTGCATGCGATAGGCCATCTCGTAGTTGCGGATGGCCGCCTCCACCTGCGCATCCTGCTGGGTCGTTTCCAGGAACCGGTGGTCCAGCTTGCTGATGAGGCCAAGGCGACGGCGCTGGGCGGCGTCCAGTTCCCGGGGTTTGATGTTGCTGAGCGGCTCATCCGCATCGGGATTGATAAAGGAGGCCTGGTTCACCGCAGGCAGGAATCCGCTGCCAAACAGGCCCACGCCACCATGGGGCACATTGCCATGGCTGAGGACCACAAATCCCGGCAGGTCGTTGGCTTCACTGCCCAGACCGTAGGTGAACCACGCCCCTGCACTGGGGAATCCGCTGAAAGGCTGGGTGCAATGGAAGAAATAGTTGCCCTGGGCGTGCTCGTTGACCTTGCTGGTCATGGAGCGGATCACCGCCAGATCATCCGCACACTCCCCGATGCAGGGGAACATGCTGCTCACAGGAATGCCGCTCTGGCCATAGCGCTTGAACTCAAACGGGCTTGCCATGATGTTCCCGTTGTTGTTGAACATCGTAGGCTTCACCGGCACCGGCATGGGCTGGCCATGACGCTTGGCGAGCTCCGGCTTCGGATCAAAGGAGTCCACATGCGAGACCCCGCCGCTCATGTAGGCAAAGATGATGCTCTTCACCTTGGGCCGGTAGCCGGAAGGGCGGGCGGCAAAGGGATCCGCCAGCCCCGCGTAACTGCGTTCCGCCATGAGCGCCGAGAGAGCCGTCATGCCAAACCCCGTCGAGGCACGGGCGAGCATCTGACGACGGGAGAAGAGTTGTGGGGACATCAGGGGTTAGAGGAGATGAAGGTTAAACCACAGAGGCACAGAGGAATGAATGAGTTGCCGGGCTATCTCAGATAAATGAACTCCTTCAGAGCAAAGACCGCCTGCAGGTAGTCCTTCCACACCGCTTCAGTGTCCTCTCCAGCGAAGTAATCTTTCGCCACCCACTGTTCCTCCTGCGTGGGCGGGCGCCCCAGGGCGGTGTTGTACACAGCGGTGACCTTGGCTTCCAGGGTTGCTCCGGCTTCGGGTCGGGCCATCTGACGGGACCAGACGAGGGCCAGATCGATGACGAAGCGGTCGTTCATCATGGTCAGACTCTGGGCGGGGATGTTGGTGGCATCGCGCTGACCGCGCGTGGTGGTGGGCTTGGGCCGGTCAAACACCTCCAGGAAGGCATGGGGAGCGGTCCGGCGTTCGCGCAGGTAGAGGCTGCGACGCTTTTGGGCATCGCCCACCGGCTCGCCGTAAAGGGTTTCATTCAATGCTCCGGAAACCCGGAGCATGGCATCGCGGATCATCTCCGCCTCCAGACGACGAACCCTGGCGCGGCTGAACCACTGGTTTGCAGCGTCTCGTTTCACGGTTTCCGCCGGGGCCTCGCTGCTCTGCTGCCAGGTCTGCGAGGCGAGGAGGAAGCGGATCATTTGTTTGACCGAACCGCCCTCTTCCTCGAACCGTGTCGCCAGATAGTCCAGCAGTTCCGGATGAGTCGGCTTGTCGCCGAGGCGGCCGAAATTGTCCACCGTCCCCACGAGCCCCTGGCCGAAGAGCCAGTACCAGATGCGGTTGACCATAACGCGGTCAAGCAGCGGGTTCTCCTGATGAGTCATGGCCGCGGCGAGGTGACGGCGACCGCTTCCCGGCTCCTCACAATTCGCGCCGCCCAGGGCGCTCAAAAACCCGCGCGGCACCGGATCTGCCAGTTTGAGGTGATCTCCACGAACCATCAACGCTGCATTGTAGCCATCTGCCTCTACCGGCCCCGGGGCACGCTGAGGAACGGGCACCTCCGCCTCCAGCTTGCGATACTGCCGCACCAGCTCCGCCAGTTTGGGAGATGCCTCGACCGTCACCGGTAACAGGCCCCGGCGCACAAAGTCATTCAGATAGGCCATCTGCTCGGGACTGATGCGATCCTCTTTCCAGGCGACGACTGCGTCTTCCAGAGATCTGCCCATGAGTTGAGCCAGCCCATGAGCATCTGCGGGAGCGGGCTGCCCAAAGATGCCCGTCAAAGCCAGCGGCAGTTCCCTGGGCGGATCATTCACCCCCGGTTTGTTGAGGACGATGCCCGCCACGCCGAACCATGAACGTCCGTCGTGCTCTTTTAGCTTTTGACCTTTCTTGGGAGCCTGGGTGGTCGGGGGTTGCGGGCGGGTTGAGTCATCCCGCGTGCCGAGTTCCACGTACGCCTGCGCCCCCTTCCGGTAGCTGGTGTCCAGCTTGAGCCAGCGCAGGGGCTCAGCAGCCGGACGATACTGCGGGTAGGTGTTATTGTTTCCTAGAGGGTAGTTGTCCACCATGACGCGCACACCGCCCCCTTCATCACCCGTGAGCTGCAGACTGAGGGCCTCCGCATCCATCTTGAAGAAAGGAGACACCAGCAGGCCCGCGTGGCGGGCGGACGACAGGGAACTATATACCCCGGCAGGCAGCAACCCGTTCACCACCGCATCCCCATCGACCTGCACCATGAACTCCCCTGCCCGCGCAGGCTGGGTCGGCAGGCCTGTCCCTTTCCGGAACCAGCGGGAGTAGTCATCCCCTTGGGACACGTCCCAGAGGGCAGTGAAATTCTCCGCATTGAAGCGGCGGCGCTCATCCAGATCCTGGGACCAGGCAGCGGCCAGGTCGCTCCAGACCTTGTTAAATGACTTTCCTTGGCGGTCCTTCAGCTTTGACAAGGGATAGAGGGCGTCGCTCGCATTCTTCGCCGCACTGGAGAGCGCATCCCTCCAAGCATTGCGGGTTGGGTTCTCCTCATCCTCCTTCTCTGCGAGCTTGAGGGCCTTCCTAAGCCTCTCGAACTCCGACCTCTCCTCATCCGACATGGCTGCCTGGAGTTCTTCTTCAGGCACGGCAATGGTGCCAGCCAGGAAAGAAGCGGCCACTTCTGCGGGCGACAACGCCCGATCATAGAGGCGGGCTTCGTCGATCTCCCCAGCCAGCAGAGAGTTCCCACCTCCCAGATGCCGCTTGCCCAGCAGAAGGTGAGCGCCACCGGGACCATAAGTCTGAATCTCCGCTTCTGCCTTGTAGGGCTGGCCGTAGGGCACACCGTTGCGGTAAAGCGTCACGAGATTGTCGGCACCGTACGTGATCGCGAGGTGCACGAACTGGTCCTTGGGAGCCATCTCCACAGGACCGCCCACATCCTTCGTGCGGCGGTGGAAATCACTTCCCGAGATCCATTCCCGGGGCTCTTTCTCACCGAAGACGATCCCATCAAACACATCTCCTCTTTCGGATTCGATCGAGACCACCCCCCCGCCTCGCTGTTCGGTGTTGTCGAGACGGACCCAGGCCTCCAGCGATCTGGCCCGGATGGCTTTTCCCAGCGGGGCCGTTCTGACATAAGCGTCCTGTCCGTTGAGCACGAGCCGGCCATTGCGCACCACCGCACCGCCCACCAGTTCCCCATCCAGTCCGCCGATCTGGTCGTGGGCATCCCCTTCAAAGTTCCAACAGGCCATCGGGTCCGGAACTCGGGAATCCTTCACCACGCTCCCTTTTCGTGCCAGGGCAACGGCGCGGGCACGTGATCTTAGATCCGCGAGCGCGGCCTCTATTTCTCCTCGAGCTCCAGCATTGCCTTCCAGACCGGCCGGATTGAGCAACTGGGCCGGCAGCGTCTCTGCGGACTTCAGCCACAACTCCGCCAGCTCAGCCTTGATCTGGCCCTTCAGCCGGGTCAGCTCCTCACGGTGCACATCGAGCTTGGCAGGAGGATCCAGCACGACCTGCGCCGGGCGCGTGCTGGCGAGGATGCCGTACAGAGCGTAAAAGTCCTTCTGGCTGATGGCATCAAACTTGTGATCGTGGCAGCGCGCACAACTCACCGTCAATCCCAGAAAGGTCTTGGAGAGCACATCGATCTGGTTGTCCACCGTCTTCACCTGTTCATCCAACGAGTCCACCGGCTGGAAACCGTGCTCCATGAGCCGGAGATTGGCGGCACCCAGCAGCGCCTCATTTACGCCCTGCGCTTCATTCCAGCGGGGTTCTAGAAGATCACCCGCAATGTGCTCCTGCACGAGCCGGCGGTAGGGCAGGTCCGAGTTGAAGGCACGAACCAGATAGTCCCGGTACATCCAGGCACCCGGGATGGCCGGATCCCCCTCACTGCCGTGGGTCTCGGCATAGCGCATGAGGTCCATCCAGTGACGCGCCCAAGTTTCACCGAAAGAGGGCAGCTCAAGGTAATAATCGATCAGTCGCCCCCAGGCATCCGGCGAGGTGTCAGCCACAAACTTCTCCACCTCCTCCGGCTTGGGAGGCAGTCCCGTGAGGGCAAAGCTGAGGCGACGGATCAACAGGCGGCGGTCCGCGGTCGGCGCTGGCTGCAGGCCATGCTCTGCGAGCCGGGCCTGAATGAACCGGTCCACCGGATGCCCGGCCGCCCCTGCCGGGGGCACCACGTGGCGGTTGACTGGCTGAAAACTCCACCATTGCTTACGCAGAGCAAAGATCTGCTCCCACGACACCGGTTGAGCCCCTTCCGCCACCGCGGGCTTCTCACGGGGATCCGGCGCGCCCATGTTCACCCATTCCACAAAGTGTTTGAGGGCAGACGCATCCAGCTTTGCGCCGTCTTTGGGCATGTGCAGGTCCGGATCCTTGTGAGTGTGCGCCAGCGTCTGAATCAGCAGGCTGTTTTGAGCATCACCGGGGATCAACGACGGGCCGTTCTCCCCGCCCTTGTGAAGACCCTCCCGGGAGTCCACCACCAGCCCGCCCTTCTTCTTGCTGCCCGCATGGCAGTCATAGCACTCCGCTACCAGCACCGGGCGAATATGCGCTTCAAAATAGTCGCGCCCTTCCGGGGTGATCTCGGCAGCCCGGGCAGAGGCTGACCCCGGCCAGAGGGGAAGAGAGGTCGCAAGAAGGACGGAGGCGATGGAAGTGACCTTGTTCATGGTTCTCCAGGTGAAGTACAGACTCCGGCTCAACCAAAATAGTTCAGTGCCGCCTCACGGGCGGCCTCCATCATGACGGCTCCAAACTCTGCGAACCGATGCGTTGGAATTCGGGCGGAAGGACCTGCAATCGTAATCGCAGCCACCGGGTAGCCATGGCGGTCCTTCACCGATGCCGCCACGCAGTGGATGCCCTCAAAGTGCTCCCCCTCGTCCACTGCATAACCCGCAGCCTGAATTCGCCTGCACTCATCCAGCAGCCCCTTCTTGGTGGTGATGCTGCGGGCCGTGTGTCTCTCGAGTTTCAGTTCCTGGATGATCTTTGCCTGCTCCCCTGTCGGGAGACTCGCCAGCAGGGCCTTGCCGGGCGCGCAACAGTGCAAGGGCGGGCGGGACCCGAGATCCACGATGTACTTGAACGGATGCGTGGAGGGCAACTGCTCCACCATGACGCTCTCGTTTCCGGCCAGACAACACAACTGCACCGTCTCACCCGTACGGCGAAGCACCTCACGCATCGGGGCCAGACAGCACTCCACCAAGGCCCGCCCCTCGTGCTTGGGCTGGGCAAGAAGGAGCAGTTTTCGCGTCAAACTGAAGCGACGCGACGGCTCCTCTCGCCGCACATAGCCGGACTCTTCCAGGACTCCGGTCAGACGGAAAATGGAGGCGGGAGAGAGACTGAGCGCGCTGCTAAGTTCTGAGAGAGTGGCCCCTTCCTCCCGGCAGGCCAGAAATTCCAGAATATTCAACCCTCGCTGGAGCGCAGGAGCTTGAGATTCGGATCCTGCAGGCTCAAGGGCCACACCCGGCACCTGGGGAGAGTCCTGCGCCCCCGCTCTGGTGGAAGCGCGGGAGGCAGACGCAGTAGAGCGAGATCCGTTTTTCATAGACGTAAATCATTACGCAGATGAAAAACACTTCTTGCAAGCTTTAAGCGCCGCCACCGAATTGCCGCACATGGCGCTTTGAAATCGCTGGCGACGTGGCATTTTGCATTCCCCTATCCAAAAAACCCTGGAAAAAGCCATGGACCACCTTGAAGTGACGGTCACCCCGAACTATCTCGCGCCATCGGAAGTCGGCGAATTGCTTCATGCACTGACGAACCAGATCATCTGGGACGAGCGCATGAAGTCCCGCAAGACAGCCTGCTTTGGCCAGACCTACGACGACTCCGGGATTGCCTATGAAGAGGTGCCTATGCACGCTCTCCTCGCACCCCTCTGCCAGAAGCTCACCGCCACACTCGGTTTCGCCCCGACGAACTGTCTCATCAATTACTACGAGAATGGACGCTCCAGCATGGGGTTTCACTCTGACGCCACCTACAATCTCGCCGACGACACCGGCGTCGCCATCATCTCACTTGGAGCGGAACGAGTCCTGACCTTCCGGAGCAAATCGACACCGAATCTGGAGCATGCATTTGCGCTTCCATCTGGCTCACTGCTTTACATGACGCAGGCCACCCAGGCCCACTGGATGCACGCGATCAAGAAGACTGACACCGATGATGCCCGCATCAGCCTGACCTTCCGCCACATCCTGAAGCCCGCTGAGCTGGCAGCGAGGCAAACTGCAGCCAGATAATCAGGAAACAACTACGACCATCTCAATTCACAAAAAATGCCGGCGGACTTCCATCCGCCGACATCCAAGAGGTTTCTCCGGCCAGAACGCTCTACTTTTTGCCGCTCACCAGGCGGAAGCCCAGAAGCAGGATCAAGGAGCCAATGATGGCGATGCCCAGGCTGCGGAAGTCGAAGGCGTTGACGCTGCCCCACCCAAAGAGGGTCGAGCCCAGCCATCCGCCGACAATACCGCCAGCAATGCCCAGAATGGACGTCAGGAAACAGCCGCCCTTTTGGTCGCCCGGCATGATAAGCTTGGCGAGTGCGCCTGCGATGAGGCCGAGAATGATCCAGGAAAGAATGCCCATAGAGGTATGCAGTTGGAGGTTATGCTTGTTTGGTTGGATGTGGTTTCACTGATTGATCCACGCCGCCGGCGCCTGAACCCGTGGGTCTGGAAATGATTGCGCCATGCAACTTCTGATGCCATTTTCCCCCGAATGTTCATTTGTCATTCGAGGCAAGGCTTCAGAGCGTGTTCCTGGGTACGCTGAGAAATGCCGCAGCCGTAAGTACCAAGAAGACAAAGCACAGAATTTTTGCCACCCACGCTGCTGCTCCGGCAATGCCGGCAAAGCCGATGACCGCGGCAACAACCGCGATGATCAGGAAGAGCAGCGCATAGGGTAACATGGGGAAGAGACTGGGTAAGCTGTGTTTCACGGCTGTCCGAGGGAGTGAGAGTTTAAAAATGCGACCTGTTAGCCAGGGACGTCCAGTTTGGTTGAAGAGGTGCCCAGCCCTTCCACGTTGGAGGTTTGGACAGGCTTGATGGCGGGGTCCGCCGCCTCATGGTTGATACCAGGCGTGAACCAGCCGCCGTTGGCAATGTAGCTTAGGTCCTTGTCGTCCTGAAACGCCTGCTCCAACAAATGCTGCAGGACCTCCGCCACTTCACCCAGCTTCAAACAGCGGGCAAAGGCCCGCGCCGTGCCAAATCCCGCAATTTCATAGTGGGCAATGCGTTGCGCATTGGAAATGAGCGAAGCATCAAGCGTTGCGGAGTCACCCCAATCGGAAGCGGTGTCCTTGGCCTCACGAACCAGCCCTTTCATCGCCTCACAGGTCACCCCTGCGGCTGGCACCTCGAGGAGCTGGCAGGCGTGTGTCAGCTCTTCAGCGTTTCGCAGCACCCTGTCGGAAATCTCACTCAACTTGTCTTTCAAATGCGAGGAAGTCGCTTTCGCCACCATCTCCGGAAGTTGCGAACCGTATTGCTTTTCAGCATCGTGCAAATCACGGAGCTGTTCGCACAATAGGTCCTTCAAGTTGAAGAGGGGCCGGGGAATCTGGATGGGAGTCATTACGAGTGGAATCAAAAGGGGTTTGACCCCAAAAGGTGCATTCCTCATGCCACCCACCCGACATGAAACACAACTCACTCACGATGAACCCTTAACACCCTTCATGACCCCCACAACACCCCGCTCCCTCCTGGAAAACATAGACCATTTTGCAAGGTATCCTGCCGTCTGCGATGCTTTTTGCAAGGCGGGGAAAACACCGCTTGCAGAATCAGGGTGGGAGGCGTGACACTGACGCGGGTCTCATGCGGTTTAAAAGACAGCCAACCAAGGGTTTTATCGCCTTCGTCGCGGGTGCGATGGCGGTCACCTCCCTCATCTTCACGGCCGTCACCTGGTCCAAGATGAACGCCAGCATTGATGCCAGCCAGCATGCGATGCTGATGAAGGCGGGCTGGGAACGAACCTTCTCTGCCATCAAAGACGCCGAAACGGGCCAGAGGGGTTTCCAGATCACGGGAGATGAAACTTACCTCGCCCCGTTCCTAAAAAGTGTGGTGGCCGTGCCCAGAGATCTGGATGAACTGATGGCGGCCGACCACACCGAGTCTGTGTCCAGCACAGATGTGACCAGCATTCGACAGTTGGTCGAGGAGATGTTCGCCGAACTGCGCGACGCCATCAGCATCCGCAAGAGAGAAGGCCCCGGACCGGCCCAGGAATTTATCTCCGCTGGCAACGGAAAACGCATCATGGACGAGCTCCGCCAGCGGGTCGAGGCAGTCACGTCCCGACTAGATGGCATCATCATTCAAAAGAATGCTGTGATGAGGTCAGACCAGAAATGGGGCCTGATCAGCGCAACCGCATCCGGCGTCGTAGCCCTGGGAGCGGGAGCTCTGGCCTTGATGCTCTTCCGGGAGTCCCTCAAGCAACTGCGCCGGGAGGAGCGGCTCGCCGCGGCGAAAGTGCGGGCAGAGCAATCCGAAAAGGAGAAGAGCATCTTCCTGGCGACGATGAGCCATGAGATCCGCACCCCAATGAATGCGATCTTGGGGTTCAGCGAACTGCTGGCCAATGAGGCGCAGTCAGAGCAGGAGAAACGCCATGCGGAAACCATCCTGGTCAGCGGAAGGGCTCTGTTGCAGATCATCAACGACATTTTGGACCTCTCCAAGATCGAGGCGGGCATGTTGCAGATTTCCTCGGACCCCTGTGATGTGCGGGACGTGGTGCGCTTCGTGCAGCAGATGTTTGCCCGGCAGGCCATTGAGCGAGGCCTGGAACTGCACGCAGAAATCTCCCCAAGTGTGCCCAACTCCCTGCTGATCGACAGTATCCGGCTCCGGCAGATCCTGGTGAATGTCGTGGGAAACTCGCTCAAGTTCACTGAACGTGGCGGAGTGACCGTGCGCTTGCACGGTGAACGAGGCACCGAACACCGCAGCCGCATGCTTTTGACGGTGGAGGTGGAAGACACCGGCATAGGCATCCCCCGCGAGATGCAGGCGGAAGTTTTCCGGCCCTTTGTTCAAGTGAATGGAGGAACGAAATCCCAAACCCGCGGCACCGGGCTGGGTCTCGCCATCGTGAAACGACTCTCCGACCTCATGGGAGGCCGCATCCTGCTGGACAGCCAGCCAGGTCGCGGCACGCTCTTTCGCTTTGAGTTTCCTCATGTCGAGATCTCGGCGCGCCTCCCAGAAAGCCAGACCAAGGAGCATCTCTCGATTGATTTCAACAAACTCCGGCCCTCCAAGATCCTGGCCGTGGATGACAATCCTACGAACCGCAGTCTGGTGGCCGACATTTTCGCCAGTACTCATCATAAAATCCTCCTCGCCGCCAGCGGGGCAGAGGCCGTCAAGACGGCCGCGGCGGAGAGACCAGACGTGGTGCTGATGGACATCCGCATGCCAGAAATGGACGGTCGGGAGGCCATGCGCCTCATCCGCCAGCAACCTGACCTGGAGTTGCTGCCGCTGGTCGCGGTCACGGCCTCAAGCCTGTCACAAGAAGAGCAGGCACTCCGCCGCTCATTCGACGGCTACATCCGCAAGCCCTTCTCCCATGCAGAGCTTTATCGTGAACTGGCGCAGTTCATTCCGCATCACTCTACCATGGATTCCCTCCTGGGTGTCCCGAAAGTGGCCAAACCTGCCTCCGTCGAGATCGCCGGCCGCTGGCGGGAACTGCTGCCACGCTTGAAGGAGTTGGAAAAGACTGTGTGGCCGGGCGTCGTGCAGGGCATGGTAATGTCTGATGTGCAAAGTTTTTCCAACCAGCTTGCAGGTCTCGCGCGATCCTCCTCATGTCCCCCGCTGGAAGTGTATGCTCAGAAGTTGATAGAAGCCGCCGAGGCCTTTGCCCTGGCTGCGCTGGAAAATCAACTTTCGCAATTTCCGACCCTTACCGCCCAATTGACATCTGCATCCGTATCTGACTCCGACTCCGCCTCTCCAGCATGACTCCCACAGTCTTTAAGGACACCATCCTGATCATCGACGACCAGGAACAAAATCTTCAAATCGTAGGAACCATCCTCTCCATGATGGACTACGACATCATTCCCGCACTGAGTGGGGAGCAAGCTTTCAAGCGCCTGGGCGTACGCAAGCCGGACCTCATCCTGCTGGATGTGATGATGCCGGAAATGGACGGTCTGGAGGTCTGCCGCCGCTTGCAGGCCAACCCTGACTGGTCTGGCATCCCGGTTATTTTCCTCTCCGCCGCCGATGACAAGAACCTCATCGTGCAAGCACTGGAGACCGGCGGAGTGGACTATGTCACAAAGCCCTTTAACCGTGCGGAGCTCCTTTCCCGAGTACGCACCCATCTGGCGCTCAAACACGCCCGGGATGACCTGCGCCTGCTGGCCGAGGACAAGGATGAGCTCCTTGGCATCCTGGCGCATGACTTGAAGAACCACCTTGCGGGCATGAAGCTCAGCACGAAGCTGCTTCAAGACCGTGTGTCTGAACTGCCCCCGCGCAGCGCCCGGCTGGTGGACAACATCCACGACTCCACGGAGCGCATGCTCGTGTTCGTGAAAGAGTTCCTTGCCAACCAACTGGCGGAGAACTTGAAGGTGGATCCGGCCCCGATTGACCTGAAAGAGATCCTCACCTCTGTGGGAGCCCGTCACGAACCCATCGCGGCTGCCAAGCAGATTAACATCGTCCTCGAGCTGGCCTCGCGTCCCGTGACGATCAAAGGCGACCACGAAATGCTGGAGCAAGCCCTGGAGAACGTGGTTTCCAATGCCATCAAGTTCTCGCCAGTGGGCACCACCATCACTCTGCGGGCCAAGACGGGAACCACCGGATTTGCCGTGTGTGAGGTGGCAGATCAGGGACCGGGATTCACAGAGGACGACATGTCCCGAATGTTCCGGCGCTATGGTCGGCTGAGCGCCCGGCCCACGGGCGGCGAGCCTTCCACAGGGCTGGGACTCTCCATCGTAAAACGCCTCATCGAACGCATGGGCGGCACGATCCGGATGGTCAGCGGTCCCGGGGAGGGAGCCGTATTTTCCCTCCAGCTCCCTCTGGCTATTCCCGAAACTCTGGAGCAATCTCCCGAAGCCCAATCTTCCACCGCCAAACTGGCCCGATAATAAGCAGAGAGACAATCACACATGGACATCCTCGTCATTGATGATGAAAAGCTCATCCGCGAAGCCACGATGCAGATTGTGGAGGACGCGGGCCATTATGCGGAAAGTGCCCAGGACAGCGCCACGGCCCTGGAAGCCATTAAGGAGTCCACGTTCGATCTGGTCCTGCTCGATGTGAACTTGGGTCGTGAATACGGCCTGGACATTCTGGACGAGATCCTGAAGCGGAACCCGCAACTGCCCGTGGTCGTCTTCACTGCGGCCGCCAATATCAGTCTGGCTGTGGAAGCCATGCGCCGCGGGGCTCTGGACTTTCTGGAGAAACCCTTTACCGGCACCCAACTGGGCCTGGTGATCACCCGTGCGCAGAAGCACCGCAAACTGGCCGAGCGCGTAGTGGAACTGCAGACCCAGGTGGCGAGCCACAGTCCGGAGCCGGTGTTCGACTCCTCCAATGCAGCAGTGAAGGACACCCTGGACGTGCTATTTCGCGCCGCCCCCACTCCCGCATCCATCCTTATCCTGGGTGAGAGCGGCACGGGCAAAAGCGTAGTGGCTCGGGCGGTGCATCAGCGGAGTGACCGGGCAAACAAACCCTTTATTACCGTGAACTGCCCCAGCCTCTCCAAGGAGTTGCTGGAGAGTGAACTCTTTGGCCATACCCGCGGGTCTTTCACCGGCGCAGTGAAAGACCAGTGGGGCAAGGTGAAGGCCGCAGAAGGCGGAACCCTTTTCCTGGACGAAATCGGTGAACTGCCCCTGGAGATCCAGCCCAAGCTGCTGCGGCTTTTGCAGGATCGCGAGTACGAGCGGCTGGGGGAAAACACCATCCGGCAGGCCAATGTCCGGATCATCGCCGCGACCAACCGTGACCTCGCAAAGGCGGTGGGAGATGGCACCTTCCGTGAAGACCTCTACTATCGCCTGAATGTTATCACCGTCACCATGCCACCGCTGCGCCAGAGACAGCAGGACGTGATGCGATTCTCCGAGGAGTACCTAAAGTTTTTCGCCAAACAGTGTGCCCGCCCCCTTCCGGCCTTTTCAGAGGAGGCGCGTCGGCGGGTCATGGCCTACCCCTGGCCAGGTAATCTCCGTGAACTGCGCAACGTCATTGAACGTGTCGTCATTCTGGCCGCGAGCCGCGAAATCAAAGCCACTGACCTTCCCCCTTCGCTGAATGGCAGCGCCGCTGCGGAATCCTCCGCAGATGGCCCCAACAAAGGCGACTGGGTAAGTCTGGAAGATCTGGAGGCCGCCCACATCAAAGCCATCTTGAGCAGAACTCATAGCCTTGCAGAGGCCGCATCCGTGCTTGGCATCGATCAAGCCACCCTGTATCGCAAGCGCAAGAAGCTAGGGCTGGATTCAGAGTAATCCCGTGGGTAGATTGACAGACACCTCGAACTCCCGCCGCGGATTTCGAGGTTGTTTTCTTTAAGGGGGGAGCCCCTTGGGCTTGATCGTGTGTCGATCAGTCATGCCCCCTTCCGCAGAGAAGAAACCCTGCTCATTACACTGATGGGAGCACCGGATGTTCATGCATTCTGCAAACGAAAAACGGCCTTGGGCGATGCAGGATGCAACCTGAGCAGTGCCCCCCTCGCAAGACTGAAGAACACTTCTCGTTGGAAATCAACGCCTTACACCATGCCAACCGAGGTGGCATATCCCTTGCGACTTGGGGTGTCGCTATGAATACCACTCCTTCTGTCATCAAGTTCCCCTCTCCCACCCCAGTCGTGAAGCGCCCATTCGCAAAAGCTGCGATTCTGATGGGCACCCTAGCAATCGCTGGCGGAATGGTCTCGTGCAACACGATGGCCGGGCTGGGGCGTGACACCCAAAAAGTAGGCAACAAGATCGAGGAGAAGGCTCACGAAGTCGCCCGCTGATCTTGTTTGTACAACGGCCCCCTGGCATCAAAAAAACCCACTTATTGCACCCATGATCCCGGCCCCAGCCCTTGTCCTGTACCCTGACAATATCCGCCGCGACGTACGGCACGCCAGGCATCGACTGACCCGGCTGACCAATCACCGGTTGCTCGATCACATGCGGCCCATCGCCCGAACCATTGCAGCCATCACCCGTGAGACGTTGACTGGAGTGGCCCGCCCGGCTTCATGGGTTTCCTCGCACCCACTCGCCGCAACTGGTCTGGCAGCGGGTGCAGGCTTTCTCGTCGCCGCAGCCATTCGCACGCGGCCTCAACAGACGAACGGCTGATTCCGTTCCAGCATGTCCCCCCTGATGCAGCCCCCCCTAAACTCCGACCCGGAGAAAACTTCCGCGGGCGTGACCGGCACATTGCGGCGCCTCCTCGCTGCAGCCGTGATGTACCTGGAGGCCCGGTTCCGCCTTGCCTGCATGGAGGGCGGAGGAGCATTCAAGCTGCTGGCTGCGGTGATCGTGGCGGCGCTGACCAGTTTGCTCTTCGCGTCCATCGCCTATGTCCTCCTCATGTTTGCCGTGGTGGGCTGGGTGGCCGCTCACTGGTGGCAAGGTGAACTGGCCCCCGCAGCGGCTGTCGTGGCCGCAGCCCATCTCCTGGGAGCAGCAGCACTGGCGCTATGGGCGATTCGGACCCTTTCCACCTCCAGCAAAACGCTCTTCCACGCCACCAGGCATGAATTCCAACAAGACAAATTATGGCTCACCAGCTCCCAGCCGAACTCCAGAAACTAAGGCGTCAACTTGAAGCCAGCCGGTGGGAACTGCGCTGCGCGGTGGACGATCTGGAGCATTCTTTGAACCTCCCGTCCCGCGCCCGCGAAGCCATCGCCTCCCACCCGATGCGATACGCCCTGTATGCCCTCGCAGGAGGAGCGCTGGCCAGCAGGGTGATCCCGATGGTGTTCCGTATGGCCCGGCCCACTATGAGTGCCAAGATGCTGCGCACGATGCTCCAGGCAGTGGTCCCTCTGGCTGCACCTTATGTCCTGCAGAGACTGTCACAGGTGAGCTCCACCCCGTCCCTCCCTGCTCCTGGTGCCCCGGCAGCCAGCAGTTGACGATTGCCGGACGTCAGATTTTCTGCGACACTGGTCCTCCCCTAGCGCCGTGAACCCACCTGAACCGCTTCCCAAGAAGAAACGGCGGCTGCGCCGATTTCTCCTCGGGAGCCTTGTGTTCCTGCTCCTCCTTGCTGGCGGGGTGTGGCTGGGCCGCCAGTGGATTGGTGACATCCTGGCGGCTGAGGCAAACTCGCGTCTGGCAGACGCCGGCGTGTTCATGAGCTGGGAGGATGCCAACTGGGTCCCCGGTCCCGGCGTCAGTCTCACCAACGTGACTCTTTATCGTGACGCAGCCAAAACGGATGCTGCCGTCAAAGTTTCCCACCTCCGTCTTGTGAAAGACAGCCCGGGCTGGCGCAACTGGAACGCGGGAAGGTTCACCACCAGGAAATCCCACCTGGAATTGCTGGAGGGCGAGACACGCATGCAGGTGGAGAACTTCGGCATCGACCTGAACCTGCGACAGGGCAGGGTGGAACTGGTAAATGCCCAAGGCCTCATGGAGGGGTGGGCTGCCCATATCACCGGAGAATATGCCTGGACACCCAAAGCAGAACTTCCCCCGGAGGAGCAGGCCAAACAACCGCCGCGGGAGAAGGGACAGGCTCTGCGGTCTGCCCTGCGATTCCGATGGCTGGCCCCGACCCAGAAATATATCAAGATCGTTTCCGCGAACCAGCCGCCCGTGGCCAGGCTCGACTTCCGCAAAGCCCAGCCCGAAGGCCGGGTCCAGATGAACCTCGAACTTAGCGGTGGCGACTTCACCTGGAGGGGGCTCCACCTTACTGAGGCCGCGGCCAAGATCGATACCGCAGCCGAGGGAGATCCGTGGTCGAGGATCGAGATTCCTCTGCTCAGATTAGCCAGCGGCGGCGGTGCCGCGACCATGTCGGGGCATGTGGATCCAGGTCGGGAGCACATCGTGATCAAGCAGCTAGACTCTTCACTGGACCTGCCTGCGGTGGTTCGTCAGCTCTCCCCGAATGCGGTGCATCTGCAAAAACTTCGCTCTGAGGGCGTCTGGAAGCTAACCGGCACCGGCCTCCTGCCGTTTTCGGATCCCGGTGCCCTGGAGTGGCACGGGCGGCTCGAATTGGAAGGCCATTTGGCGTGGTCATTGGACTCTGGGACCATCCATCTTGACGACTTGCGGTCCAATCTGGAGCTGAAAGATCGCCGGGCCTCGCTCAAGGAGGTAAAGGCCAGGCTCTGGGGAGGGAGCCTTACCACTGACGAACTCGATCTGGACTACTCTCAGCCCGCCACGAGCTTCAAGACCAGCGCCAGGCTGTCAGGAGCAAGCTTGGACGTGGTGATGCGGAGCTTCGGCAGCAACGAACCCCGCCAGGGCTCGGTGACGGGCACTTTTTCAGGCGGGGGGGTGATGACTCCGTCCGGGGTGAACGGTTCTGGCTCCATCGTTATCACTCAGGCACGTTTCTATCAGGTCCCCTTCCTCGGGGCCCTGCACCTGTTGATCAACCCTCTGCAACCCGACTTTGGCAAAGATGTGGCCTCCCGCCTGGACGCCCGCTATCACATGGGTGGAGGGAGCCTGGTCTTCGAGCAACTCGACCTGTCCAGCAGTGCGACCAAAGTGGACGCCAAAGGCTCGATCAATCTGGAGTCCAAGTATGCCCAGTTCGAAGCGCAAGCCCGCCTCAAAGGTCTGGTGCTGAAACTGGCCACTGGTGCCTTCAGCGAACTGCTCACTTTCGAAGGATCGGGCACGCTACCCGACCTCAAATGGCAGCTAAAGTTTGCACCCGGGACTCAGATTGTGAAAGGGACGGTGGACGCCGCCACTGGCATCCTCAAAGAAGGGGCCAAGATGGGGGTCGAAGGGGTGAAGGTAGGCGCGGGTGCCGCTGAAGGCATCCTCGAAGGGACGGGGAAGGCCGCCAAGGAGATCTTTAAACTACCAGGGCGTTTGATCCCCGGCAGGAAGTAGCCTGCATTCACCTCCTCTGGCGCGAGCAGGCCCTACACCTTCACCGAGCCGGGAGTGGCAGACCCCATTTCAAACATGAACCGCTGGCCGCGGGAGATCTGGTCGTGGATGACGTACCACAAAAGGAAGGCCAGCACCAGGGACACCAGCTTCGCCTCCCAGTCGCGGGTGAACCAGAGTTTAACCCTGGCGAACGTGGCTTTGACATCTGCGATGGTCACCCCTTCCTGTTTTCCAGGCTTGGTTTCCTCCTCATCATCGTCGCCAAACATGAGGATCTGCTGAAGTCGCGTGCGGAGTTCATTGGCCTCCAGATCGTGCTCCAGCTTGCCTTTGTAGCAGAGCGACAGGGCACCAGTTTCCTCACTCACGACCAAGGCGATGGCATCCGTTTCCTCAGAGATGCCAATGCCAGCGCGATGCCGGAGGCCGACACTGCGATCGTTCAGATCCTTTTGGGTAACGGGAAATACACAGCCAGCGGCGATGATCCGCCCTTGGTCCACGATCATGCCACCATCATGCAAAGGCGTCTTGGGATGAAAGATCGTCCCCACCAGTTCCAGCGACATCCTGGCATCCATGCCCACGCCGCTCTCAGCATAGGGCTTGAGTTCGATGCCCCGCTGAAGGGCAAACAGCGCCCCACAGCGCTTGTGGGAAAGGCTGACCATGGCCTCGATCAACTGGTCCACACTGGCCTCTTCGGTGGCATTGAATGAGAAAAACCGGTGCGAGCCCAGTTCAGCCAGCACACGCCTCAACTCCGGCTGGAACAGCACCACCAGACCCACCGCCAGGAAAACGGAGAAACGCTCCAGCAGCCAGTTCATCACCTGAAGTTCCAGCAACTGGGAAATCAGTGTGAGCCCCAGAAGCAGGACGAGCAAGCCGGTGAGGATGCGAGCACCACGTGTGGCACGCAGGAACCTGTAGCCATGATAAAGCAGGACGGCGAGAATCAGAATCTCCACCCCGTCTCTCCAGTGATCCTGGATGAAATTCCACATGGTTGGGGGAAACTAACGTGCAGCTCCGCCCGGCGCAAATGATTTGCTGCCAGCGTCCTACGGCAAAACACAGCGGTAGCCATGCTGCCGCAGCCAGGCGAGGAGTTTTGCCAGCACTTGAGGGGCCAGCCGCCCCCCCGCACCATCATCCCGCCCCTCGTGCATAAGCAGAATGGCTCCCGGCTGCACTCCGGAGGTGAGACGACTGAGAATAACCTCCTGATCTTTGATCACCCCGTCCCGCCCCCGCGCACTCCATCCCGCAAGGCGCAGCCCTCTCCTTTCCACCTCGGCCTGCACCAAGGGGTTCTTGAATCCCGCTGGCGCACGGAACCATCGTGGAGAATCACCATCAGACAGTTCGGTCAGTACCTGCTGACACCCCCCCACCTCACTGGCCACGCGTGAGGGGCCGAATGCCCAGAACCAGCACTGCACATGGTGCAGCGTATGATTTCCCACCGTGTGCCCCCGTCGCAGTACCTCCCCCACGAGTTCCGGATGGTTGCGCGCACGGGCACCGATGAAAAAGAACGTGGCCCGGGCCCCATACTGGTCCAGCAAGTCCAGCAAAAGCGGGGTGTCCACGGGATCGGGGCCGTCATCAATGGTCAGCCAGACCTCCTTGGCATCTTCATCATACGGGCGCTCCGGTCGCCCCTGCCGCGCCTCCTTCAGGGTGCAAACTACCTCCCCCAGCCAGTTACAGGCGGGCCAGAGGGTGGGCACCAGCCAGAGGGCATGCGCACTCATCAGGATCGCCAGTGCCAGCCAGCCATACCCCACCAGGAGCATGACCAGCGCCACCACGGGAGCCACTGCGTTCCATAGGATGACGCCCCGTCGGAGCTGACAACGCAAATTCTTCACCACTTCCACCATGCCTCTGGCTGGACAGTGCACAAGCAGCGGCTTGCGCCAAAATTGAACCAAAACAATTCATCGCCATGAACCGCGACCAATGCTAACCATTGCCCATGAGCTTGTTCGTCGTCTATCTGAGCACCCAGGAGCAGCCGAAGATCCTTCGCGCTTTGAAGGCGGTGCCGGAGGAAGATCGTTTTGAGTTCATCGTCGAGGCCGGTGAAAATGTTGTGTTGCCCAAGTCTGACATCATTTGCTGGGAGGAGTACGCCGAGGGACAGACCGCCGCCATTCTATCCCGCGAGGCGATGCTCGCCAAACGGGCACAGGCCATGCGTCACGACGAAGGAGAGAACCCCTAAACACCTGTTTGGACAAGAGCGCCGGGGGTGTTGCAAGACATTTTGACTCTGGACAAGGCGCGAAGAGGTCTTGAATCGAGATTCACCACCGCTGATCAACGCAGTTACCGTCAGCCTACGATTTCTTGGGCTGCTCCTTCACGACCTCTCCACCAGACGGCAGGCAGATTTTGTCACGTACCTGCTCAAATGAGCGCCCTTGACCGGAGGCGTGGATGAAGAGCTTCTGCTGACGACGCTTCAGGTTCTTCAGCACCGCCTCCATCTGCTCATCATCCACCTCATCCTGGAAATCGGAGAACCAATAGAGAGCGTCGGCATCGCGAACTTCACGGATTAGCAGTGAGACCCAGGCATACTTGATCCCCTGACTCTTGATGAAGTAGGTCTCACCCCGGCTGGCCAGCACATCGTAAACTTCCTTTTCTGGGATCGGATCGGGCTCGTTTTTCTTCTTGGGCGGAGGCGGCGGCATGCCCGGCTTTGGCGCGACCTGGTGACTCTTGCGCCAGAAGACCTCGAAGCTGCGCTCCTCGTTCTTGGTGCTGGTGCGGGTGGACATGGCATCATCATCCAGACGTACGCCCTTTTCCGGACTTGCCACCCCACAGCCGACATACAGCACAACACGGCTGCCCGCTGCCACGCGATCGAGCTCCTTGATGACCTTCGTGAGGTGCGGGGTCATGGAGCCCGACACATCCATGATGACGGCGATCTTCCGGGCCTTGATGCTCTGCCCAAACATGATGATTGGCTTGAATACGGCCCCGGAGTTGCCCCCCATCCCCTGCCCGGTGCCAAAGCCACCCCCAGCTCCGCTGCTGCCAAATCCTGCACTGCCCATGGCGCCGCCCCCCATGATGCTGCTCAGCTCCGCCACATCCATGGGCTCAGCTGGCATGTCCGGCAGTGCGATCGCGGCATTCGCACTGGTGGAGACCACCTTCTGCATGGGAGTGCTCTTGTTAAGCAGGCTACGCTTCTTCATCTGCACCGCCTTTGAGAGCGCCTGGTTGGCTTCCTGCCCCTGCTTGCTGCCCCCGCCGGGAAGGAAGTCCACCTTCTTTTCGGACTGGACAATGGTCGTCACCATCAGTGCTGCCACTGCCAGGATACCTGCGTGAATAAGAATGCTGAGGATGAGCGAACCCCCTCCCACCTTCCTCCATGATCTGCTAAAAAATCCACGCTTGGGTGCCGGAGGCATCGCCGCGGAGATCATCGGTCGGTGGTCCACAGAAACAACCACCGGCAGCACGGTCGGAGCAGCAGGCACGGGCATCGGAGCTGCCGCAGGGCTGACGACTTCCACCGGCTGGGAGGCTGTCCCGGGTTGCAGGCCGGAGAGGCTTCCCTGAATGACAATCGGAGGCACCGGACCGGAGGCGGAAGGCCGCACGGGCGACGAGTTTGAGTTCTCTGGATTCATGGAAACGGTGGGGAGCGGAATACAAACCCTCCTGGCAAACCACGTCACCACGCCAGGAGATGGCCGAATATTTCAAATGCTATTCCAACTCAGACTCAACGCTCATGACAAGCCCATTCTTAGGCGTTTACATGCATGCAACACCCTAATTAACGGACACTATTTATCCACCCGCTTTGTCCGATTGATACTAACTTATCCACTCCCTACCTCCGGGCCTTTCGGCCGCTGTTAAGTCGATGCTGCAAAAGCACGACCACCGCTGCCTCTTCCGGGCGCATTTGGCGAAGCGAGGCATCAAGCCTCTGCCGGATGCGCTGCGACACCGTGGAGGTGGTGGCCCCGCTGAGATAGGAGTCCAGGATGCCGGGATGGATGTAACACTTCCGGCAAACCGCAGGAGTATTCCCCAGCATGGCGGCAACGGATTCCACGGCGGTGAGGATGTTCTTCTTCACCTGGGACTCTGATGTGCAAGCCTTCATTTCCCGGAGGGCGATTGCCGCCAGGACCGTACCGGCCCAGGTGCGGAAGTCCTTGGCAGTGTATTCTCCACCAGTGATCTTGCGCAGGTAGTCATTGACCTCCTGAGCTCCCATATCCACCACTGCGCCGTCCTTGTCCTCGTACGCGAAGAGCTCCTGCCCTGGCATCTCCTGGCAGAGCCGGACCACAGCGGCCAGCCGACGGTCCTGGAGAGTTACGTCATGAAAAAAAGTTGTCCGGCATGTCCTCTCCCCATCGGCCGATTCGTCATTCCACTGAAGCCCCGGCCCCCAAACACAGGAGGGATCCATCCAGACATGAGCACCCGAAGCAACGACCTGCCCGCCCGGAACACCATCGCCATCCACCCTGAGCCGCGAAGGCACCGGGTGGTCTCCCGTCAGTCCTGGCTAAAGGCTCGCCTGGCACTGCTGGAGGAGGAGAAAGACCTCACCCACCGACGGGACCGGTTGAATGCAAAACGCCGTGAACTGCCTTGGGTGCGGGTGGAGAAATCTTATGTCTTTGAAGGCCCCGATGGCAGAATCACTCTGGCAGATCTGTTTGGCGGGCGCAGCCAACTCATCGTGCAACACTTCATGATGGGCCCTGGCTGGGTGGAGGGGTGCGTGGGTTGTTCCTTCCTGGCAGACCATATCGATGGCGCCCGCGTGCACCTGGAAAATCACGGAGTCACCGTCGCCGCCATCTCCAGAGCGCCCTGGCCGGAAATCGCCCCTTTCAAAGCCCGCATGGGCTGGCAGTTCCCGTGGGTCTCCTCCTGCCACAGCGAATTCAACTTCGACTACCAGGTCTCTTTCACCGCGGAGGACCGTGCCCAGGGCGTGGTGGAGTACAACTATCACCCCTCCCCGTACATGATCGAGGAGCTGGGGGGCACCAGCGTCTTCTACAAGGGCCCGGACCATGTGGTGTACCATACCTACTCCTGCTATGCGCGCGGAGACGAACTGCTGCTCAACACCTACAACTTTCTGGACCTCACCCCTCTGGGGCGCAATGAAAACGGCCCCTCCTTCGACCTGACCGACTGGGTGCGGCACCATGACAGGTACGAGGAAACTCAACACGGCGCAGCTTGCGCCTGTGGAGGCACTCGCGAAGGAGGGAACCCAGCATGAAAACGCCCCCCCCTCCACACCCCGCCGCCCCCGCGGGGATGGCGAGCTCTGGCCTGGCTGGGCCCCGGCGCGCTGCTCATCCTGATGCCCAAGTGCCCGGCCTCCATGGCAGGTTACATCGCGGTGCTCACCGGTCTGGGCGTCTCGCTGTCCACCGCGGCCCAGGTCAGATTCGGTGTGATCACCCTCTGCGTGGCAGCACTCGCTATTCTGGTGATCAAGCGAGTCCGTCGGCTCGCCCACCGACGCGGACCTGCCTGCTGTACGGGTTGAATTCGCTCGCCCGCCGATCCAGAATATCTCAACATGCTCCGCGAGACACGGAAGCAGCCCACCCCGCCCCCACTCCTCCTTTCTCTCAAATCTTATGAACTCCAACTCCCCCGTCCACAACGAATCCCAGTACCTGCTCCTCTTTCGCGGCACGCATTGGGACAAAGGTCTGGCCCCGGAAGAACTGCAACGCGTGATGTCTGAGTGGATGGCCTGGTTTGACCGCATCTCTGCCTCTGGCAAGATGGTGGGGGCCAACCCTCTGCACCCGGAAGGGCGCATCCTCACCGGCAAAAAAGGACACCAGATCGCAGACGGTCCATTTGCGGAGTCGAAGGAGACCATTGCTGGTTATTTCCTCATCAGCGTGGACACCCTGGAGGAGGCGGTGGCCCTCGGGCAACAGTGCCCGGCTCTGGAATATGGCATGCAAGTGGAGGTGCGCCCGGTGGCCGCGGCCTGCCCACCCAGCATCGTCGCCAAGGAGTTGGCAGCGGCCGCAGCAGCAGCCTGATTCAAATGCCACCTCATTTGCAACCCTCGCATGCAATTGACCCGTCACACCGACGAGACAGACCAGGACCAGGCACCGCTGCCGGACGGCCCGCCCCCGCGGGAGATCCCCCGGCTGGCGGAGCACCTGTTCCGCCGGGAGTCGGGACGCCTGGTCTCCATGCTCACGGGCATCTTTGGGGTGGAGCACCTTCAACTGGCGGAGGACGTCGTCCAGGAGGCCCTGGCCCGTGCCCTGCGCACCTGGCCCTACTACGGTGTGCCCTCGAACCCCACCGCCTGGTTGATGCAGACTGCCAAGCACCTGGCCCTGGACGTGGTGCGGCGCAACAAGATGGCGGCGGACAAGCAGCCGCAGATCATCGCGGCCACAGATCTTTGGTCAGGCGGCAACTCGGAGGAGACGCCGCCGATGTTCGAGGACGAGATCAAGGATCAGGTGCTGCGCCTCATGTTCGTGTGCTGCCATCCGGAGATACCCCCGGACGCCCAGGCAGCCCTGGCGCTGAAGACGCTCTGCGGATTTGGTGTCACAGAAATTGCGCGTGCCTTCCTTGCGACAGATGCCGCCATCGCCAAGCGTCTCACCCGGGCCCGGCAACTCATCCAGGATCTGAAGATCCCCTTTGAGATCCCTTCTGGACAGGAGCTCAAACCCCGCCTGGATGGCGTCCTGCAAATTCTATACCTCCTGTTCAACGAAGGGTACAAAGCCTCCAGCGGAGAGCATCTCGTGCGCGAGGATCTCTGCAATGAGGCAATCCGTCTGACCAGCCTCCTCGCGGGTCACCCGTCCGCTAATCTCCCGCGCACTCATGCGCTTCTCTCCCTCATGCTGCTGAACACCGCCCGGCTCTCCGCCCGCCTGGACGGAGCCGGGAACATTCTGCGCCTGCAGGAGCAGAATCGCGCCACCTGGGACCAGATGATGATCGCCCGAGGCCTGGTGCATCTGTCCCGATCTGCTTCTGGCACAGAGTTGAGCGAGTACCATCTACAGGCTGGCATCGCCGCCTGTCACGCCACAGCGAGAGACTTTTCTTCCACAGACTGGCCCCGCATCCTGGATCACTACGACCGCTGGGTGGCCATGAGCGACTCTCCGATTGTTGCCTTGAACCGCGCGGTGGCGGTGGCTCATGTGGACGGCCCGGCAGAGGGGCTCCGGGCGGTGCAGCAGATGAAACACCGGGACCAGCTCGACTCCTATTTTCTGCTGGATGCCGTGCTGGGTGACCTTGAGTACCAGCTGGGCCGCATGCAGGCGGCCGCCGGACACTTCCGCAGAGCACTGGGCAAGGCAGACCTCCCCTCAGAAAGGGAGTTCATCTCCCGGAGGCTCCGGGAGTGCGGCGTGGGAGCGTGACCTAGGTGCCCATCCCGCTCTTCAGCACCGCCGCCAGCTCACGGATACGTGATTCCTCAATCCCACGTCGCTGCATCTGCCGCTCGCTCCAGTGCAGCACGAGGGTGCGCACATGGGGCTGTAGGAAGGCCATCGGCAGCAGCAGAAAGCGCCTTGGGTCCAGCCGGGTGGTAAAAAACTCCGGAAGAATCCCGGCACAACAACCGCTCTCCACCACGGCCCGAACTTGCAGAAATGACTGGCAGGCCACGACAGGCTCCCATGTGACCCCGCTCTCCAGCAGCGCCTCTGTCACCATGTGATGAAACGTGCCTCCCGCCACCTGCAAGGCCAAAGGAAGGCGGGCGGTGTCTTCCAATCGCGGCCGTTCCGGCAATCTCACCTGCCTGGCCAGCGCCACGGGGACGGCCAGGAGATAGCGGGCACGGGCCAGCTTCAGGCGCAACTGGTCTTCCGGCACAGCATTTTCCCGAACCAGGGCAAAATCCAGCCGCCCGTCTCGAACCCGGCTCACCAGCTCCGCACTGCGCCAAGTCTCAAGATGCAACCGGGCATGGGAGAACTGTTTGAGAAGTTCGGGCATTCGTGGGCACACGAGCCACTCCATCAGGCTCGACGTGGTACCGAATGAGAACGTCCGCAACTGGCCGACTTGCTCCAGCCGGAAATCATCCAGCGCGCGCGGAGATGCTGGCGGATCAGCGCCGCCAGTCGGAGCCCCTCGGCCGAAATGGCAATCGACTTGCCCCGTCGATGAGTCAGCTCCACGCCGAAGAACGCCTCCAGGTCCCGGATCTGTCGGCTGAGCTGGCTCTGCTTCACCGGATCACCCGCTGCCGCCTGGCTGATATTGCCCGCCTCCACCACGCACAGAAACCCATGCAGGCGGTCCAGGGAGAGGCCGTGTCGGGAGAGCAGATCCTCAAACATGATCACGCAATGATATATCCTGCATTATCCTCACTACAACATCGTGTTTTCAGGGAGCACTCTGAGTTCGTCATGAAACACGAACTTCTCCTCCAGCCCCCTCCCCTTCATCACGCAGGCTACGACTTCATTGGCGACATCCACGGTCAGCACGGCAAGCTGCTGCAACTGCTGCACAAGCTGGGCTATGAAGAGCTCAACGGCATCCACCGCCATCCGGAGGGAAGGATCCCGGTGTTCCTGGGTGATCTGCTGGATCGTGGACCGGATGTCCGCGGATTGGTCCACCGGGTCAGGACCATGGTGGAGGCAGACGCCGCATTCTGCATTCTTGGCAATCATGAGTACAACTTCATCCTTCTGCACACTCCTGACCGGCAGGGAGGATGGCTGCGCCCGCGGACAAAAGAAAACCTGCGCCAGTGCGAGGCCACTCACCGTGCCTTCGCTGGGTACGAGGAAGAACTGACCGGTCACCTGCACTGGATGAAAGGTCTCCCTCTCGCGCTGGATCTGGGAAAGTGCCGGGCCATCCACGCCTGCTGGGACGACGCCCTGCTAAACCGTGTGGCCCATCATACGCTGCGCGATGCCGAATTTCTCCTGGCCTGCGGAAACCGCACCACGGAGGTGCATGCCGCCATGGAGATCCTTGCCAAGGGGCCGGAGCTTGCCCTCCCGCAGCATCTGGCGATCCTGGACAAGAAGGGCATCAAGCGGCGAAATATGCGCGCCCGCTGGTGGAATCTAAAAGGCCTGACCAAACTGGCAGATCTCGCCATGCCACCGGGCACCCTGGTGGGCGACATGCCTGTTCAGGACGAGGAGCTGCGTCTTTTACCAAACTATCCGGCTGAGGCACCCCCAGTCTTCTTCGGACACTACTGGATGCCTCCGGCAGGCCCCAAAGCTCCGCTGGCGCCCAACCTCGCCTGCCTGGACTACGGGGCCGGGCTCGGCGGTCCGCTCACCGCGTATCGCTGGAACGGCGAAGATATTCTGGACGCCGTCAACTTCGTGCAAACTGACTATCCAGTGGAAACAAGGGCCGCCGCATGAGGTTTCAGGGCGCAAGGGGCTGATGCTCCAGGCGGCGGAAGCGGGTTACGCCCACGGCGGAGGCAGCTGAATAGCGTTCCAGCATGGTTTGCTGGCGACTCTCGGCGGTGATGACCAGATTGCCGTTGGGGGTCTGTTTCAACGCCTGGCCGATGCTGTACACCATGAAGACGCCGCCCCGGGTGGTGACCAGACTTGCAATTCCTCGAACCACGGCTTCACTCTCTTCGCCCCCGTCTGCGACTCCGGCAATCTCCACGATCTCCCCGGGGGAGTCGTAGGTCTCGGCATAGCCGTACTTCTTGCCTTTTGCAGCCAGGGTGCGGTTGTAGATGTTCCTGGCAATCGTGCGCGCCTTGGCGATACTGATGGTATCGCAGTCACCCGTGGAGGTGGTTGCCGCCACCCCGGTCAGCAGGGCCACCAGCGGCAAGAAACGCTCCAGAGGTGAGGTGACTTGGGCAGCATCGCCATATGGCTGCACCTGGGAGTTGATGTTGATGCGTCCCGCTGTGCTGGTACCATGCGGGGCTAACATGCCTCTGGCCCGCTCAGGCACCTCCACAGGGACCGTAAACAAGTCCATAAAGGCCCAGTCAGGCACCATCGCGGCCGAGTCTTCGTTGGGCTGTAGACGCAAGGTGCGCCATGGCACCCCGGCTCCTCCTCCACTCTCCATTCCCGTGTGGATATAACCAAGTTCGCCCATAGAATCGACCTGCCCGCTGGAGTTGCCCGTGGAGCCGGCGGGAGGCGGCATGTAGAGGCTGGCATCTGTGATCACTCCGCTGGCATCCGTGTCCTGCCTGGGGGTCGTGGTGGATGCCTTGCCCAGGGTGCGGATGGCCACCCCTCCCTCCGTGCCGTCGTTCTTCCTGCCGAAGCTGTTTCCATAATCCCGCTTTTTCCAGTCGTTACGATGCGTGTTCACGCGCGGGTCATCCACTTCGATGGAGTGGATATCCTTCTCAGCCACCCCAGGACCATCCAACGTACAGGCTGCCGCCCCACCCAGCGGTGCCACGTCGAGGCGCCGGATGCGAGCGATGGCAGCGCGTAGATTGACCGTGGTCGGCCGGGCACCAGTCATCCTCACCGTGGAAGTACGGGTGATGCTGGCGTAGCCTCCCGCGGTCAGGATGGCATTGCCCCCCTCGATCTCCGCCGTGGTGATGTCCGTCTCTCCGGGCGCACCACTTAACTCTGCCCCGGAAGCGGTGAGGAAGAGGCTCATCTTCGTCAGATCAATCTGATCCAGCCCAAAGTTCGCGGGCAGATGAATCTCCAGTTTGTACTTGGCCTGATAAGTATTGTCGCGGCTGCCGGAGGCCGCCACCCATAGCCCCATCTCAGTGATCTTCGGTGCCCGGGTGACGCCAATGAAGGCAATGTCAGAAGAAGCAACCTCCTTCAACTGGAAACGACCGCCCGCCGCCTGATCGCCACGAAGGGGCACCACCGCCTTGGTCACATCCTCCCCGACCGACTCCTTTGACCGCACATAGTTGATGATATTGAGCGAGAGCTGGGTGAGCCGTTCGGGCTTGTTCGCATAGTATTTGGCCTGAAAGCTGGAGTCAGGCGCTACGGGCCAGTCGGTCCGTTTGAGGTAGGAGTTCAGAAGGTCGATCGTGTCTGCCAGTTTGGCAGCGTCGGTGTGGGCAATGGGATCCCAGATTTCAGTGGCCCCGTCTTTCTTGATGTCGATGAACGGCCGCCCGGCAGCCTTGGCCTTGTCGGTCGTGAGAACAATGCGAGGTTCGTTGAAAAACGTCGTGTCCGGCTCGTGGTTGTAATGGGTGACCTCGAACTTGGCGCGGTTCAGCACCGTGGTGAAGTTGCCAGCCCCATCATCCAGATCCCGCAGCTCACGGGTGGAGTTGAAGAAGCGCTTCACCGTGCTGTAGTCATAGGGGTCCGGTGCGATGGCAGTGTGCATCCGGTCCACCATGTCCACCGTCATGCCGCACGTGGCGAGGGACAAAAGATTGATGCTGGCAGGATGACTGGTGCCGAGAGGGCTCTTCACGCCTGTCTCTCCGTTGGAGCCATTACGCTTCCAGGCTGTGTTGAGGTTGATCTTGCTGGACTCATCGTCCGCCCACCAGGCAAAGCGACCCACGATGGGGTTCGCGGAATTCGTCAGTACGGGTGACTCAGACTCATCCAGCGTGCCATCCTGTCGCAGATAGATCCAGCGCAGCGGCAGGGTTGCCACGGGGCTGGTGCTGTCCTCAGGGTCTGTCCGTTGGTCCGTGATAACATGAGTCACCGGACTCTGATCATTGAAGGTCTGGACATTGAGATTGGCGGGTGCAAGCGGGTTATCAGGCGCAAGCGCCAGGGCGGTCATTCCCGGCAGGCCGGAGTGCAGCGGCAACCGCCTCCCCAGCCTGATCAAGGAAGAGCCGCTGGCATCCTCCAAAGGGAGAATCAAGGCCCCGGGCTGACTTGCCCAGACCCTCGCGCCATCCGTGGTGTGCTTCCTCAGCACCCCTGTCACCATGTTCACCCCCATCTGGGAGTACCCCTGGGCACATGCCCGGTCCAGGTGGGCACTGGAAGCAGCAGTCTCATGCCGCACCATGTGTGCGAACCCCAGCACCATGATGGTGATGAGGGCGAGGAGGATGACAGTGATCACCAGGGCCATGCCCCGGCGGGTACGACCACCGCGACCATATAGCCGACCAGAAGGAAGAAGGGGCGTCATGGTGCGCTTTCCAGATGAACTTTGAGCGTCTGGGAAGACATGCCTACCACTATGCGGCTCAGGCTGACGTTGGTCTGCAGGGTCTCCACGCAGTGGGCCGCGGTGGCACTCCGGGCGACTGCGGCCTTGATCGTCGCCGCCATGGGCGCCGTGAGGAGTGAGGCCGACCGTGAATCCAGCACTACAACTGACACCTCCACCGCGGTAGGCAGTACCGGGGCAGAGCGAGTAACATTGGCAACAGTGCCCGTGGACTCGTGAACCTGATCTGCATAGCCCACCCGGGAATCGTACCCACCAGCGCCCACTCCCGGCTGGGTGATGGCGTTGCCCGACGCGTCCAGGCAACGCACCCACAACCCAACAACGTTCTCTGCAAACAGCCCCCGGTAGGAATTCGCCGCATCCGCCGGAGCGGAGGAGTTCAGCACCGCCTCCGTCACCCAGGAAAGCTGGCTGTACACCAGATGATCGCCCGCTCCGGGATTCAGAAAGATCCGGCACAAGGAGGCCCGCGGCGTGGGGGAAGAGTCATCCCAGCGGACGAAGTACCCGATCTCTGCCATGTTTCCGTGAACCGTGGAAGTGGCGAGCGGAGCCTGCCAGAACACCGCCTGAGGCTGCCGGTACTGGGCGGGCACTCCTGCGGGATTCACCACGAACTGCAAGTCCGGCGTGTTGCCGGTGGATCGGGAGTCCACCGGCAGCGCCGCTGAGCGCAACTCCCGACCGATGAAATCCACCAGCGCACGACCATTCTGGCTGCGCTCCGTGCGGCCCTGGCCCTGTGACCAAGTGTTGCTCACCATGCCGGCCACCTGCACCAGCAGCACGACAATGAGGCTCAGCACCGCCGAGGCCACCATCACCTCAACGAGCGAATATGCATGGAGGCTATTTCTCTTTTGCGAGGGAAACATGGATGATTCGTGGGGCGCGCTCAGGCTCCAGGTTGAAGGTCCATTTCAGGGTGGCCAAACACGCATCTGTCCCCACATCAGGGATGCCCCCCCTGCCCGCAGAGGCGGACGTCGGGACCGGAATCGGGCTGAAACTCACCTTGCAGACATAGAGGGCCTGCTCGTCCTCCGCAGCCACCGTGCCTGCCTCAGTGAACCGGAACTCCACCGTTTGCGAGAGGATGCTGGGATAGGGCCGGGAACGCAATTCTCCCACGGCCACAGACATCATCCTAGGGAGCTGGGAGTTGAAACCACTCTCCCGCTCCGTCTTCATCAGCAGCGGCAGCAATCCCACCACTGCCAGCAAAGAAAAGCCAATGATGGCGATCGCAAGCGCAACCTCCACGAGACTGAAGCCCCCTTTTCTGGGTGAAATCCTGCGCAGGCTCATGGACGCTCCACTTTGGTTTTACCCGTGGCACCAAGCAGCACCACACGATAGTAGTTTGACGGAACTCCGCCCTCTGCCTGGCTGAACTGCACCTTGCCGCCAGACACGGTGCCCTCCACCAGCCGGAACTGGGCCGCATCCTCCGGATTCAACAGCCCGCCACCAGGCAGGAAGATCCGAGCAGCATACGTGTCGGCGGGCAGGCTCGAATTTGAGCCATAGGCGACCGGTGCACCATGGGTGCCGCCATCCGCAAACGGAAAGGGCTGGGGACTGTTGGCGAAGAAGGTGGCATCCGCTCCGGCGGCTCCCAAGTCCGCCACGATACCGTCTGGCAGCACCTCCCACTCGTGAATCTGACGCCACCCGCCGGCCACGGTGTACTCCAGCACCGTGAAGGCGCGCCCGTCCACCTCGGTCCCGAGGGACTTCACCAGCACCACCGCGTTCAGGGTATTTTTGGTGATCGCCTGTTGCCGGGCCATCTCCATGAGCCAGATGACCTTGTTCCCTGCGTTGGTCAGCGTCATGGCACGCAAAGTCCGGCCCACGCCCAATCCTCCAATCACCAGGAAGGAAGCCATGACGGCAATCACCATGAGCATCTCCACCAAAGTGAAGCCCTCACAACACCTTGATTGATGCATACTGCATTCTGTACGTTTCCCTGCCGTCATGACACCACGCCTTATACAGGAGATGTCCGGCGAGCCCGGTTGGTTATGCTGAAAGAGAACGTCAGGACTGTTCCCGGCGGAGAGTCAGGAAGCATAGAGATCCACAAGACTCTCCATAAACTCCTCCAGTTCCTCGCCCGGGTCCAGCACCAGGGCTTCGACGCTGCTTCGAGTCAGCGCCACACCGGCTTTACCAAGCAACGAATGCAACTGGCAGGGATCCACCATGCGCACCCGCTCCTCAGCCTGATCATAGAGATAAATATCCCCCCCGGAGAGGGTGGCCAGCGTCCAAAATCCCAGACCGGACACGCGACTGCCCGGATCCTGCAACGTATTGGCATCGAGAAAGGCTTCGCTGCCGAGGATCATCATCTCTCCCAGATCAAGACTCGAAGAAGGAATGACTCGCTCTACATAGTCCCGCAACTGACCTCTTAGCTGTCGTCCCAGGCCATCGAGGCGTTTCACGAGATGAGGATCCCCGAGTACCACCTCGGAGAAACCCATCCGCCGGATCAGACGCCGCAGGGATCGTTTCATGGTTTTTTCCCGAATTTCTGGCCGGAAGCACGGAACCACCTCCTTCTGCGCGTCCCCAGCGCACCGAGGGCGAGAAGAAGGAGCACCGCCCTGGAGGGCTCTGGCACTGCTGACAAGGTGATGGCACCGGTCGTATAAAGATTGCTGTAGTCCCAGGACAACCCGGTCCCTGAGAGAGCTGAATCGAGCTCCGTGGTGACGAACGTTCCCGTCCGTGAGGTGAGCCCCGTCCAGTCGATGAGCTGCCAGGTGTCTCCTATCGCCCAGGTGGTCATGTTGTTCGTCTCGACCTGGAGAGACACATCCGCCCCAATCACCAACACGCCAGAGATGACCAGCAAATCAGACTCCCCGCCTCCGGTGCCCGCGCCATTCACCAGATCCAATGTGATCACACTGCCCGTCTGGAAGGTCAGTGTTCCCGAGCCGCTTGCCAGCGTCAGCGTGCTGGCCACGGCAGAGCTGAGCGACTCATCCCCTACCGCAAGAGTCCCGCCAATCGTCATGCCGGCAACACTCGTCACGGTTCCGCTGCCCTCCAACCGCGCGCCCGCAGCCAGGGTCAGCGAGTTCACGGTCGTGGTACCGCCAAAGTAAGTCGTACCCGCATTCAGCAGCACACTGCCGGAGAAGGACTGAGTGCCAGATACCGCCAGGCGGCCAGATCCCGTCTTCGTGAGCCCGTTACCCGTGACGGTGCCCTGCAGGTTCAGCACCCCGGCGGCATTGGCCACATTCACCGTCGCCTGGGAGTTGGCCAGGACCAGGTTCGTGTTCAGAGTCACGGCCCCGGTGCTGGTCACCGACACCGCACTGGCACCGTTTACAGTCAGTTTGTTGTCCAGGTCGTTCAGAGCTGCGACCGCGGTGTTGTTAAACTCCAGACTGCCCACCGCCATATCCGCCCCCAGCGTCATGTCGGTCTGGTTGCTCGCGCCAGTGGCGGAGAAGATCACCTTGGTGTTCGCCCCCGCCACCTGTCCCGTCGCGCTCGTGCCCGCGCTGTCAGTGGTCCAGTTGCTGGTTGAACTGCCATCGGAAATGGCCCAGACATTGGCCCCACCGCTGTAGCCGCCCTTCCAGTAGGCCTCCGTGAGCGCGGTGGCCGTGGCCACATTGAGCCAGACCTCCGTGCTGCTCGATCCCACACCGGTCACGGTGTAGCCAGACAGGTTGTAGTAGTTCCCCAGCACATAGCTGGCCCCACTGAGCCCGCTCGTGGCTGAGATCACCGTGTATTGCCCGGCCGCGTACGTCGCGCCCGCGACGCCAAAGACATCGAGCGTGACGGAACCGGTCGTGCTGGCCGCACTCTGGACGATGATGCGGTTGCCCAACTCCACACCGACAGTGGAGCCACTTTCCAGAGTCAAAGTCGCACCGGAATTCAGCGTGAGATTGTTTCCAATAACACCCGAGGTGTACCGGAAGGATGCTCCGGATTTGACCGTGAGCGAGGCCGTCCCCTGGAGGGCTGTTTGGCTGCGAGCCCAGAGCGTTCCCGCACTGGCCACCGTCGCCCCTGAGTAGCTGTTGGTTCCGGCCAGGTAGAGGGTGCCGGCACCAGTCTTGGTCAGGGCGGTGGCTCCGCCATTGATCTGGGCCACGTTCTTGAGCGTGCCCGCCAGCAGGTTCACCGCATCAATGTTGTTGGTCGCATCGCCAATGTTGTGCCCGGTCATGTCCAGAGTGCCACCGTTGAGGTTGATGGTGGAGGTGGCCGCACCGCCGCCGTCTTTGATGTCCACATTGGACACCAGCTTGCCACCGGTGATGTTCAGCGTGCCGCTCGCAGTTCCGGATCCCGACTGGGAGGCCAGGGTGAATGATCCTCCTGAGTTCACAGTGAAGACACCGTTGCTGATGTTCAGCGTGGCCGTCGCCGCCCCCGTTCCCGCATTGGTCTTGGCCGCCATCACCACAGAGTTCGCCGTGAACGTACCGCCGTCAAAGTACACCGTGCCCGTCGCACCGCCGGCATCCGTGCCATCGCGTTTTCCAATGGTCAGGACACCTGCGGTGACCGTGGCCGTCATGCCCCGCAGATCGAGGATGCCGGTCGGGGTGGCGGCAGTGCCTGTGCCCGCAGTGCTGCCTACGGTGATGGCGGTGGTGCCGCCCGTCTTCCCGCCAATGGTGACGCGACCGCCGCTGGCGGAAGCGACCACGGTGCCCAGCGCCTTCGACACGCCAATGTTGAGCGTGTCCGTCTTCAGGATGTTGGTTCCTGTGCCGAAGTAGAGGGTGCTCACCGTGCCCGCGTTGGATCCCGCACTGTTGCCCACATGGGTGGTGGTGACCGTGATGGCGTTGTACGTGTTGGACAGCGTCAGAGTCCCAGTCGTAAGTGACCCGTAGCCCAGCCGCAGTTCGTTCACATTCGCCACAAACGATCCCAGTGCCGCGAGATTGAGCGCGGCCGCATGGGTGGAGCCGGAGTTGATTGTGGCATAGGCAATGCCCAGCTCCAGATTGGCGCTCGTGTTGCTGACGACCAGGGCACCACCGCCGGAGAAGGTGGCATTGGTCGTCATGGCTGCATTGGACGCGCCCGTGCCGAGGTCCAGCCCCGTGGTGCCGGTGATGGAGAGTTTTTGCCCTTTGCCAATCACGACCTCATTGGCCGTGGCGGTGTTGCTGGTGAAGACGAGGCTGTCCACTGTCTGGCTGTAGCTGTTGAGCTCCAGGCGGCCCACGGTGGTCCCTGATCCGATCGTCACGGCCCCAGTGGTAGGGAGGGCGTTCGTGGTGCCGATGATCACCGTTCCCTGGTTGATGGCAGTGGTGCCAGTGTAGGTATTGTTCCCCGAAAGCGTCTGCGTCCCGGTTCCCGTCTTCACCAGTGAGAGGACAGATCCGGACGTTCCATTTTTCAACACCCCGCTGAAAACCGCACTGGCATCATTGCCGGAGCCCAACGTCAGGGTGGCCGCGGCGCTGTTGCTGGTCACCACCCCGGAGCCGTAGAGGCCGTCAATCGTTTCATTGAACCCGTAGAGATCCAGCGTTCCCCCGCTGTTCACCGTGACGTCGGAGGTATTGGCGATTTGCTCCGAGGCGGAGAGCTGCACCAGGGCCGTGGAGCCCGAGGTATCCCCCACCTCCAAGTTGCCCGACACAGCGGCCAGACCCGCCGTCTTGGCCAGGTACACCGTGCCGCCATACACCTTGAGCGTACCAGTGAAGTCATTGGCCAGGTTCCCGGAGAGGGTCAGCGTGCCGCTCCCGGTCTTGGTGAAGGCGTTGCCCCGCACACGCGTCAGGTAGAGCTGACCGCCAGAGGCCACACTCACAACGGCCGCCGCGTTGTTGAAGATCACACTCGTATCGAGAGTGACCTGCCCTGCCCCCGCATTGACGGTGATGGCGTCCGCCCGGTTCAGCGTCAGGGAGTCATTCAGATCCTGGAGCCACACCGCATCACTGGTGTTGAAGGTCAGCGAGCCGACCTTCATGCTGAACCCGAGCGTCATTGGAGCCGCCTGCTGCACCGCGCCAGTGGCCGAGAAGATAAGCTGCGTATCCGCCCCAGGGGTCAGCGAGGTGTCGGTGCCAGCGGCATCCGAGGCCCAGTTGCTCTTGGTGCTGCCATCCGTGATAGCCCAGACCGCTCCATCGGAGGCGCTGAAGCCCCCCTTCCAATACGCCACGGAAAGCTCTGCCGCAGCCGTCACATCCAGATAGACGGCCGTACTGGTGACCCCAAGGCTGTTGATCTTGAAGTTGGTGATGTTGTAGAGCTTGCCAAGCGTGTAAGTCGCATTATTCAACCCGCTGGCCGCCGTGATCACGTTGTACTGCTGCGTCAGGTAGGTGAAGCCAGACACCCCGTTCACGTCCAGGGTGATCGAACCAGTCGTCGCCGCCGCCCCTGTGGAGGCGATCGCGCTGCCCAACTCAACTCCCAGCTTGCTTCCGGTGGCGAGACTCAAAGTTCCGACCGTGAGGGTGTTGCCCGTCGCCCCCGTCTGATACTGGAAGGTGGCTCCGTTCGCCACACTCAGTGACGAGGTACTGCCCAGTGCATTCTTGTTGGTTGCCCGCAGTATGCCCGCATTCACCGCAGTGGTACCGGTGTAGCTGTTCACTCCAGAAAGCGTCCAGGTCCCGGCACCAGACTTCACCACATTCACAGAGGCACCACCGGTGCCATTGATGATGGAACCGCTGATGATGCCCTCGCTGGCACCGAAGAGCTGCAAATACCTGCCAGTGCCCGTGGTGGCGCCGCCGGAGATCTGCCCGGTGATGGTGAGTGTGCCAGACTCTGAAGCGAGGTTGTAGTAGCTGCCGCCCGTGGTGAACGTGATGGTGCCTGCCCAGACGTTGTTGCCGCTGTAGTTGCTGATGGCGGCTGCGGCAATCCCGTCACTCTGCCGGGCCTCCAAGGTGACGTTCTCATTCACCACAATGTCACCGGCCAGTTCCAGCCGGGAGAGCTGTCCCGTGTTGCCGGAGATCGTGGTCGTGCCCGCAGTGCTGCCCAGCGCCGTACCGTTGGTGATACGCAGGATGCTGTTCACCCCGCCGCTTACCACCGTGGCCCCGGTGTAGGTGTTGCTTCCAGATAGAATGACCAGGCCGTCGGTGGACTTGGTAAGGCCAGCGGTGCCAGCCAGCACCACGCTGACCGTTCCGCTCTGCATGAGATAGGTGGAGGTGCTGGTGATGGAGGACCCACTGCCAATGATCTGCCCCCCACCCGCAACGGTCACCTGCCCCACCGTGTCCGAATATCCGTTCAGATCCCAGACAGCCGTGGAGCCATTCACAGTGACCGCCCCGGTGTTGATGACGTTGCTCGCACCGTAGAGCAGTGTTCCCTGCAGGATGCTGGTGAGACCGGTGAAAGTGTTCGTTCCGCTCAATGTCAGCGTACCTGCTCCAGTCTTGGTCAATGCAGTGATCATCGTCCCGGTGGTGGTGCCGTTCGAGATCACACCGCTGAAGGTGAAACTCTCCCCCCCAGATCCCACCGTCAGAGTCCCAGTGCCCACCGCATTGCTGGTGACCGAGCCCGCGCCAGCGAGAGCCCCGATGGTTTCGTTGCGCCCATTGAGGTCCAGCTTGCTGCCAGTGTAGATGGTGACATCCACTCCATCCGCAATCTGCTGATCCGCATTCAGCACGACCGAGGCGTACAGCCCCGTTGCGGAGAGCGTGGATTCACCAATGAACAAATCCGATCCCGACACCGCTGTGAGTCCAGCGGTTTTGCCCAAGATCAAGGTCCCTTGCTCGATCTTGGTGGTGCCGACAAATGTGTTCGCCGTGGTGCCGGAAAGAGTCAGCGTGCCCGCGCCGCGTTTGGTGAATGCGTTGCCGCTCAATTCGCCAGAGATGGTCAAGGTGCCGAGCCCCAGCTGGGTGCCATCGGTCATCCCCACCGTTAGAAGCGGGAGCGCTGACTCCAGGATGACATCGTTATTGAGCGTGAGGCCGCCTGTGAGATAGCTCACGTAGATCGTGGGCGTGGAGGTGCTCGAGTCCCCACCCGTGAGCGTCAGGGAATAGACCGAGTCATTCACCACGACGGCGCTGGTCCCCGCGCTACCACTGGCCTGCCCGTCCACCGACAGCGTCTTGATGCGCATGTCATAGCCCAGCGTGGTACTTTGCATGTAGGTGGTGTTCGCCCCATTGGCCGCAAAGATCACGTCCGTGGTCTCCCCCGGCACGATACCATAGACGTACTGCCCCCCACGGTCGAAGGACCAGTTGCTCTGCCCGCCGGTTAGCAGACCGTTCGATACCGCCCACACGGCCTCTTCACCCGACATGCCCCCCACCCAGTACATGGTCGTGAGGTTCTCCGCCCCCACGCTCATGAAGGTGCCCGTGATGGAAGTGCTGGTGGTCGTCACCGAGGTGAGAAGCGCATTGGAGAGGCCGTAAAACTTGAGATCATAGGTCGCATTGGTAATCCCACCCGAACTGGAGGTGAGGAAGGTGTAGGTGCCATCCGGCGACAAGCCCGTCTTCGCAAACACGTTCAGACGGACCAACCCGGAGGCAGTGAGCGCGCTGGTTGCCAAGGTATCACCGATCCCCACCCCAATCTTGCTTCCAGACACGAGGGTGAGGCTGGCGGCAGTGTTCAGCGTGGCTCCCGTGGTGCCGGGAGTGATGAAATAGAGCCCGGCTCCCGAGGCCACGCTGATGGCGGGACTGGTGCCGAGGCCGGCCGCATTGGTGACCACCAGAGTACCCTCACTGACCTCTACAGTCGTGCCGCTGAGAGTATTGGTCCCGGTGATAAAAGTCCTCCCGGAGCCAGACTTCTTCACATTGCCTGAGCCCTCGAGCAGATTGGCCACGGTGTAGTCGTCACTTCGGTTGAAAGTGAGGGTCCCGGAGGCACCGATCGTCACCTTCCCGGCACCCAGTGTCCCTGTCGTCCCGCCAGTCCCCACCTGAAGCACCCCGGCAGAAATCAACGTCGCCGCCGAGAACGTGTTGGAGCCATCCAGAATGAGTGTGCCCGTGCCTGACTTCGTCCAGGCACCCACGGTGAGCGCGCCGTTGTAGATCTCCAGCACGTTTTTCAAGGTGCCGCTCTGGGCGGTGAAAGTGTCCACATTGATGTAGCCAGCGGTCAGGTCGAGCGTTCCGCCATTAAGGACCAGCGTGCTGACGTTATTTCCTGTAGCACCTTCCGTCAGATTGCCTCCCACGGTGAGGGACCCGCCGGTGATATTGAGAGTCGCGTCCGCATAGCCTGAGCCCGGTGTGGCGGAGGTGTGGGTCCCCAGCACGACGTCACCCGTGACAGTCGCCGCCCCACCAGAGAGGTTGAAGACCCCTTTGCTGTTGGGATTGCGGGTGTAGGTGCCGCTGGTGCTGGTGTTGTTGGCGCTGCTGTCCTGGTTCTCAGCGATCACAATCGTCCCCGCCAACAACGTCCCCCCCTGCATATTGAGCGTGGCATGGGTGGCCGTCGCATTGGTCCCAGCAGTGTTGGAAGTTGCGGAAGTGGAGCTTATGTCCATGATCCTCCCGAGCACCACGTTGGTCGCATCGATCGTTCCTGAATTGAACGTCATCGTCCCCAGGCCATAGCCAACCCCGTTGCCGATGTCGGCTGTCTGGGCAAGGCCCAACACCAGATCGTTGAGCAGGAAGTCCACCGTGCCGCCCGTGAGATCCAACACTCCCGACGGAGACGATGAGCCGCCCTGGACGGAGGCATACACGGTGGTGGCAGCATTGCTCCCAATGATCAGGTTGGCCCGGCCCGTGCCCGCCTGGTCACGAATTTTCAATGTGGGTGACGTGAGTCCGGTTTGGAACTTCATGGTCGCGCTCGTACGACCAGTCGCCAGCATGATGGTGCCGGCATTGATGACCGTGGTCTGTCCCAGCAACAAATTGCTCCCCGTGGTCGTGCCCGTTCCAGCAGCACCCCCGATGCGCAGGGTGGCGGCCGTAATGGTGCTGGACTTGGCCAGCGAAACCTGGAAAGGCCCCTGATCGTTGCCGGTGCCCAAGTTGAACTGGCTCACCGTCGCGGAGAAGGTGGACAGGCCCGACATGTCCAATGTCAGCGTATTGGTCGTCGAGCCAACCGAGCTGCTGGTATTGGCCACGGTGAAGTTGCTGCTCGCCGCATTGATCACCCACGAGCCCGCTCCGGTCACTGTGAGCTTGGTCGTCCCCGTGCCTGCGTAACCCAAGGTAAAGGTGCCCGTCTCGGTCAATGTCACGCCAGAATTGATCTGGAGGGTGTGTTGCGTCGTGGTGCTGATGTAGTTGAACGTGAGCGAGGTGATGCTCAGGCTCGTGTCCACAATGCTCGACGTCGTGCCCGCCGCCAACAGGCCTGCGGAACCAAAGGTCACCGCCACGCCTGAGACGCTGGCATCCGTGCTCCAGTTTAGCAGCGTGCTCCAGTTCAAGTTCGTGGCCGATCCCCCGGCGTCCCAGGTGGCCTGGGCGCGCAGCGCACTCACGCCGCAACTGAGAAGGCAGGCTGTGACAACAGGACACAGCAGTCGATGGATGAGGGGGCGCAACTTCATGTGAACAGGGGGGAGTCGATGAAACTAGCTGGATCGGCGGATGGATGTACGGGCTGGCGCGCAGGCTATCGGGTAAAGCGACGCACATGCCGGATGCGCCAGGTGTAGAGGGAGTCCAGGGACTTGGCGGTGCTCAGGCTGCCCGCCACCGCCTTGCCGATGTAGTCGTATTCGGTCTTCTTAAGCGCGGCATCGTTGGGGTCGATAGCCCGTTCGACCAGCGCATCCCCCTGTTTCTCCCCAGTGACCAGATCCTTGTCGGGATCGAAGGTGTCCGCCTCACTGGAGCGCGCCTTCGTGATGGTCTGAACGAGGAAGTGCACCCGGTAGGTGTTGGAGCGGGTGGTGACCCGTGGGTAGATGTTGGCATACGGCCGCTCCATCGTGTTGTCCCCCGTGAGCTGACGCGTGCCCCAGTAGCTCGACATGGCCGAGCGGATGGCGCTGCCGGTGCTGCCGCCCACCCCATCATCCTTGGGCACCAGGAACTGCTCGCAGACTTCCCCTGCGTTCATGAAGTACTGACCGGCATCAAACTGGCTCTCCCACTGGAGGAGCGTCTTGTCGGCATCGATGTAGTGCCGCCAGTTGCTGTTCAGCGAGATCTTGGTGTAGTCCTTGTAAGTCTTGCCCGCACTCGTGGGGATGGCCAGCATCTCCTCGGACTTGAACACTGCGTGCAACCCGGTGGCCCGCTTGATGTTGGTGAAGGGAACAATGCGGTAGTTGAGGTTCACCTTGCCCGCGGTCGAGAACGGTTCGCTGATCGGATAGGGCTGCACCACTGGCATCCAGAACCAGTCCAGCAGCGCATGATCTGGCGGAGCACCGGCCATCGCTCCCTTGGTGCTGTGATCCTTCGCTCCCAGGTGCCCGCCAGAGGTGATGTCGGGCCGGAAGAGATAGGTGGTCCACTGGATGCCGGTGGACGGTGCCGATGGCAGAGAGCCAAACATCACCGCTGACGGGAGGAGCTGGTTGGGGGCCGTGGTCTGGTTGGCCGGACGGCTGTTGACGTTGACCCCATCCCATGGATTCTGGCTGAAGTACGGAGGAATCGTGCCGTCATACACGCGGGCCCCGTCATCCGGCTTGTTCCAGTAGGCGCCATCCGGGGCGATGCCTGTGCCATTGTCCCAGTCACGGGTCTCCCAAGGTTTGACGGTGTAGGGGTAGTTCGAGGGAATATTCGCCCGGAACACGGTCGAGTTTCCGTTCACCGGGAAATCCGGACGGTAGTCGCTCGTGGTGGCGGTGAGGTTGTTGTAGTCCGCATCCGGCACCAGCTTGGCTTCTGTGGTACCGTCTCCCCACGTGGGAGAGTACTCCACGCCCGGGAGGAAAAGGGTTCCGGCCTTGCCCGTCTTGTGAGGTTTGCCACCTGCTTTCACAAACGAATGAATCTGCCCCTTCAGCTGAGACGCGGCGAGCTGGGAGGAGCCGATGTTGACTGGATCCCACGCTGGGTGCGGCACAAAAAGCCGCTTGCTGGCATCCACCCCATTCGCCCCCGCCCCTTCACGCAACCGCTGGTAGGCCAGGCGATAGTCTCCATGCCGCACCACCCAGGTGCGGACCACGTCGCTTGCGTCGATGAGTTCCGGCTTGGCAAAGCGGTTGCCACTGTACTCCCGCGCATTCTTGTACCGCTTGCTGAAGGTGTACGCCAGCTCCAGCGGTTTTGTGGGCACTGGCACCACCATGTTGGCAGGCACCTCAGCCAGCAGCCGCCGGCTGGAGTAGTCTCCGTTCCGCTGGTTGCCCACCCTGATCTCCAGACACCGCTCCGCCAGGGACGTGGTGCGCACGCTGGACACCGTCATGGAGGTGGCCGCAGAGGGCACGAGGAAATAGCCCCGGCTGTACATGGCCGGGGAGGTCAGACTGTCAGAGGCCACGTCCAGATCTGCCACCGCAGTCGCATCGGATCCGCCATTGGCGTTGCTGTCCGCGTACATCCAGTAGCCACCCGACCCGCCCCAGCCCGCCCACCAGTCCCCTGTGGTGTTCCGGCCCGCAAGCGGCGTTTCCACGGGTTTGATTTTGCTGAGATACTGCAGGTGGGACACATTGTGCAGCAGCGTGCCCCACAGGCTGCGATAGCCGGTGGACACGTCCCCGTCCCCGTCCTTCTGCACGAGCGGCGGCGTGATGACAGCTCCACCGGGACCACGGGTGCCGAAGCCCGTGGTCGTGATGCGGAGGTTCTCCAGGGAGGAGACATTGAACGAGGTGCTGGGAGCAATCATTGTATAGCCCTGCCCGGCGCAGAAGCCTTCAGCCACAATGCCCACCTGGATGGCCTTCTGCCCCGGCTGCAGGTTCAAGAGCGTCACAAGATCCGGGTTGGTCTTGGCAGCCGTCGAACTGGAGGGATTCTCCGCAGCGAGAATGAAAACCAGACCGAACTCCGACACCGTGAACTCGCGACCGATTCCGGTCGTCCAGACGCGGTCATTGCCATCGTCATTGGTGTTGCGTTTGAGGATTTTGTTGTCGGTATTGAGCGGTGCGCTGTAGTAGGTCATGTCCACCGCGGCCACCTGCCCCAGCGTATCGGTGCCGATCCAGTTGGCCGAGGCCTGGGAATAGGCGTCCACCGGCACCCGTGGTGTCACACTCTTGGTGGAGTGGGTGGAATCATTGGCGTTGGTCCCGCGGATGTACTCCAGCATGGAGACGATCCCGGACCCCACATTGTAGGGGCTGCTGGAGGGGGAACCAGTCCGGTCGTCGTACTTCTGGGCGAATGACTTTGAATACCCCTGATTGGGGAGCTTGGCCAGTTCGATGAGATACTGTGCCAGCGAGTTGTTGTGAATCATGCCATAGCCAAAGGAGTCCGTGCTCTCAGCATTGTAGTAGTTCGAGAAGTCATCCATGTTCGACGCCGCACTGCTGCGGCGGAAGTGGTAGGGATGGTTGCCCAACGTGCTGGCAAATGCTGAGACGTTGTCGAAAGAGGTCCGTTTGTTGTTGGCCGGTTCCGGCCGATAACTCACCGGCCAGATCGACACCCTGGGGAACCCGGCGGCAGTGGTCTCCGGAGCGCGGCTTTCAGCCGTCAGCAGGAAGCGCAGCTTCTTGAGCCTGTCCGCATTGCCTCCCAGCACCCCCTGCATCATCCGGGTGCTGAAGCTCTGCGCCGTGCTCGTCGTATCCGAGGGGTCATCCAGCAGGAACTCATCCACCGAGGCATAGAGGCGGTCCGTGTCAAAATCCACCGGGCTGGTGCTGGAGGTCAGCAGACCCGCATTGGCATTCACCCGGGGCGTCACCGCATAAAGGTTCTGAAGCTTGGCCGCAGAAGCGGAGTTGGACGGCAGCAGCCGCTCGCCCGGGTAGAAGATGGTGCTCAAACACGTGGTGGCCGGGTGCCCGCCAAAACGCTGCACCTCATTGCGCACCGGCGGACTCTTGGCGAACTCCAGCTCCCGGCTCGTCACGCACCGTGGGGTGTCCCAGAACATGCCTTCTGAGGCGGTGTTGATGTTCACCTTCCCCGATTCATCATCCGTCCAAAAGGCCAGGCGCCCCACGATGGGATTGGAGGTGCTCACGGCCTTCTGCCCGCTGAAGGGGACAAACTTCGGGCTCGCGGACTGGCTCATCACCCCGAGGCTGCCGTCTTGCAGCACATAGACCCAGCGCACCGGCATGGGCAGACGCTGGGAGGACGCGGTGCCGCCAGGAGCACGGACTCCGTTGATGGTACTCTTGCTCACCGCCAGCTTCGAGTCATAGGAAAAACCCTCCGGTGTCGTGCTTCCAGGATAGGACGGGGTGGCCATGTCCATCGCCCGGGGATCCACGATGGGAAACATCAGGTTGCCAGCGACATCCGGCGCCGGCTCATTGAGATCGGCATAGACGCCCGGCAGAGTGTCCCAGGTGGAGGGCACATCGGATTCCAGGTTCAACGCCGAGCCATCGGTGAGACCAGCCGCAGACACCACCATCTCCTGGGCGCTGTAGAGCTTGTAGATGCGGGAGGCCGTGCCTGTGCTTTTGCCATAGGTGCGGATGGCCCCTGGTTGGGAAATCCAGAGCGCATTGGTTTCCGTGGTCCCCTGTCGCATCTGGCCGATGGCGGCATTCACCGCCATGTCCTGAAGCGTGTTCAGATCATGCACCGCCGCGTGGCTGGAGGATGACCGCAGCTGCACCGTGGACATGTTAAAGAACAGCACCACCACCAGCGTGACCATGCCGACGATGAGCAGCGCAGGCAGCAACGCGGTGCCACTGGCACCACGGCGGGCGAAATGCAGGGAAGAGGAAACTTTCATGACGATGATCTTGCGAGGTCGGGAAGGTGGTGTCAGGGCCTGAAGAAACGCACCCGGGCGGTGGCAGGCTCCAGCTGCATGGTGGCAAAGTTGGCAGGCAAACCGCCCCCGCTGACTTCAGCTTCTTTCACGAGGGTGAGCGTCCATTTCTGGGAGGCACCCAGGCTGCAACGGCCATCCGGCAGGAACCGGAAGCTCACGTAGCTCCGCGTCGCGCCACTGGTGGCCGTCTCCGTCCCCTTCACGAGATCCGCCTGGTTCTCGGAAAGCAACGTGGAATACGTTGCCGAGGGGTGGAAGACCAGGCCCTCCGGCAACGTCTCCGGGGCCCCGCTCGGGTTGAACGGCGGCTCATAGTCGGCCGCAGTGGGATCTTTGTAACCAGCATCATCCGGATTGATCACCACATCCACCGTCCCGTACTCCACAGTACGCCAGGACTCCTCGCCCATGTCATTGCTTACTTTGTAGATACGAAACACCACCTCACGATTCGAGGTCATGGCCACCTGACGTGCGTGATCCATGGCATTTCCAACGGTCTGCACCGCCTCCTTCATCCGCAGCGTGGTCATGAGACTGCCGGCCCCCGTACCCGCCATGGCCAGCATGAGCCCCATCACGGAAACGACGATGAGCAGTTCCACCAGTGTGAAGGCACGCAACTGGCGGTCGCGGAAACAACTGAGCATGGCAGCTTGACGGGAGTTCACAGTGAAGAGGAGTGAAGGCACAAGGTTACCCGGGGTCCGGTCAGTAGGTGCCGTTCCAGCGGGCATTACGGAGGCGCACCGTGGTGGAGAAGACCCGGTAGTTCAGCTTCTGCCCCACCAGCGTGTCCTCCAGCGCGCGGATGTCGGCGTCGTACTTGGAGGCATCTAGGAACAACCCATCCAACCCCAGAGATGGCATGGCTGAGCCGTTCGTGTCCTGGAGCCTCGTGGCGGACACATCATCCACCGCCACCAGGGTGAGACGCAGCAGCGGCGGCAGCCGGTGCCGGGTCACCTCCGCCAGGCCCGACGTGCTGGAGGTGTACTGGTAGCTGCGCGTGTCATACCCGTACGCGGGTGCGAGTGCTTCTGGCTTGAGCGTGCCCCCCGTTGAAGTAGTGCTGCCATCCGGCACCATGGGGAAGATCACGCACGCCACGATGTTCTCCGCCACGGTATGCACATTGGAGCTGTCCGCCAGGGCCGTGGTGTACCACTCCTGCACCTTCGCCCTCGTCGTCTGCGTATTCAGCTTGAGGGCGTAGGTCCTCATCATCTCCGCAGGCACCTGCAGCTCCTTCAGCCGGAACCGGTGGCGCGATGCCACCGGCGCACTGCTGCTGTTCAGGAAAGTGGGTCTGAGGGTGTCATCACTGCCGAACTCCAGAAAGTATCCCCAGCTGTTTAGCAGGGTGTCCAGTCCCTTCCACTCCTTCTGCTCGCTCAGACCATAGGTTCCATGAAAGAACACAGCATGCCCGGTCCGGTTGCCGCTTCCTATAACCGGTGCCGTGCCGGCATTCGCCGGCCCGCTCACAAAGTGCAGGTCTGACTGTAGCTTGTATCCTGTGGGGACCGTGTTCGTGTCATTGTTCGCATAGACGTAGTCGTAGTAGGGATTGATCTCGCAGGCCTCCAGGCGCCGGCACATGGTCTCGAAGGCAGCCTGCACTTCACGGAACTGGCCGTTGCGCGCCTCAGCGATGCGCAACTGGCCCAGCGAGGCATTGAGCATGGACGTCGTGGTCATGAGCACCACAGAGAGGATCGTCACGCTGAGCAGAAGCTCAATGAGGGTGAATCCCCTGCCCTCAGTGCCACGACATGAAGCAACCGGGCGTGCCCGCAGATGATTGACGTACGCAGTCATGGCTTACAGGGTCTTTTCAAGATTGACCAACAAGCTGCGGCTCACCCGCACGCTGCCCGGAAGAGACTTTCCGTTGTCCAGCGCTGCCTCCGCCTGATCCAGCGCCATTTTGCCCTGGCCTCCCGGGCGGGATGCCACCATCACCACCACCTGTCTCTGCCAGGTGTTTGCTGGCAGCCCCGCCACGGTTCCCAGCGTCACGCCCGCGGCGGAGCTCAGCCGCACCCGTGCAGTGTACACGCACTTCTCCTGGGGTGATCCCGTCGTCAGTTCCATCCCTTGATCGTCCAGGTAGGTATCCTTCTCCTGCCAGTTCTGGAGGAGGGACCAGTCGGCCTGTTGCACTTCACCAATGAGACGCGAGGCGATCCGGGCGGACACAGTGGTACTGGCAGCCCGTCCGCTGGTTTCGATGGAGGCGGAAAGCAACCCCACCAGCGGCACCATGACCGTGACGAGGATGCCAATGGTGATCACTACCTCCACCAGCGTCGCACCGGCGGCAGATCGGGCTTGGGGGTGACGTGTTCTTGTGGTCATGGTCAGCCTGTTGGGATATTCAGAACGGGCACAGGTCACCGGACTAATCCCGGGACCTGGTGAGGGCTCGTTCTAGTTCTATGAAATATTGATGATTGCCAAAGCCCTCCGCATGCGGAGAATTTCGGGTGATTTTACGCGGTCATCAGGAGTCCGGCTCCACGGCGCAGATCGCTCGCCGGCTCCTCCTGGTTGCGGCGGGCCTTCCTGCGGGGCATTCTGGCGGCCCCCTCCTCGACGAACGGACTGGCAAAATTGTCCGCCTCCCGCAGGCCACCGATCATCCGCCCTTCCAGATGCGCCTGCATGGCATAAATGGATCTTCGGAAAATATAGCTCTGATTGGCTCCCCCGCGCGGCATGGAGTGCAGCAATGACTCACCCATGAGCAGCTTGCGCAGACGCAGCGCCGGGTGATCCAGCGCCAGCCCCGCTCCCGTACGAATGGCGGCCAGGAACTCACGACACTTGTCGGAATCCACTTCATGGTAGAGCACGGCCGCCGCCAGGAAGGACGCCTGGGAGATGCCCTTGACGCTCTTTTCACCCATCTGGTCCGTCACCGCCTCAATGGCCTCGCGATGAGTTTCCAACGCCAGTTTGACCACGCTGTCAGGAGGGGCCGTGCCACTGTTGCTCGCCACCACCCGGCGGGCCAGACAGGTCGCAATCTCCACCCATTTGCGGTTGCGCACCTGGCCGGAGAGGTAGAGCGCGTCAAAGAGACTGCGACGTCTTTGACGGTCCACTTTCTCCTGAGCGGCGGCAGGCAATCCGGTGGTGACAATCATGGGCACGGTGCGTCGGGACTTCACAATGGCTGTCAGCCGGTGCTGGCCATCCACCAGCCTCCCTTCGCAGTCAAACCCCACCGCTGCCGGGGTCAGGCGCCACTCGTCATTGCGAATCTCCTCCACATACTTGTCCACCACCTGCTCAGACAGCTTTCTGTTTCTCAGGTTTCGCTCCAGCATGCGGCGGGCCATCTCCGGAGTGAGTTGCACCGCCACGGACGAGATGCCGGGAATCGTCTCCAGGCAGTCTAGACCTGTGAGCGCACCGGGAAGGTTGGTGCGGGTGGGCAGCTGGGCAGGGTGGATGGTTGCGGTCTGCATGACGGTCCTGGGGTTCCTGTTATGGGTTGAAACTCGTGCGACTCAGGCCCCAGTTTCCGGGGCTCGCAGCGCCTCGCGAACACCCTGCACATACAAGGCAACTAATGCCGTGTTCTGGTACAAAAGAGTCGTGAGCATGTCGTATCCAACCTTTCTTTCAGGAAAAGTTGCGCAGAATCGTGCTCACCGGGAAATTTAGTTTTCCGTAAAAACAAAACCGGCAGCAACGGCATAGCGGCCATGCCAGGGGTCGCCAAAGGTTCTTTTTACCTAGAACTTTCCATGAAACAACCCGAACACCTCCAACAAGCCCACCTGACCCTGCACACAGCCCTTACCCCCCCACCCCACCCCCCGGCCCCATTCATGGTAAAATGCTTAGCGGGCCTCCCACCGCTGTGATAGGAGACCCGCCCGCGAACAAAAAGTGAATCACCAGCCGCAGACACCACCTCCGCCGGACTCGTGATGCACTCAGATCAGATGAAGAAAGTGAGGAACGCAAGCCCCTTGACCAGGAGGGCCCAGATGATCCAAAGCTGCGCCTTGCTATACACCCGTTCTCCGCTCGTCTCCCGGGGAAGTTCCGGGTCGTGGCCGTAGAGTCTCTGATGGTTCTTGATCATGTACACTCCCGCCGCCAGGGTGAAAAACAGGCCCATACCTGCGATGATCTTGACGGGGAGTAAGGACAAGGCTGCTATCATGGCGGAAAGTGCCATACACCCGGGTGTCTGGCCAGATACAGAAGCCCCAGATTGCGGGGAATACAGAAGCGCGCCCCCTCCCCCAGCGGGAGCAGCCCCCATTCCCGGACGACCAAACGTCGCCATCCACACGTATTGCTCCATGGAGATCCCCTCCCCCACCCCATGGCCCAATTTCCTAACGAACAATCTGATGATGGCGAATTCGAGCGGCAGGATGATGCCTTCCGCTCCAAGGTGAGCACAGATGGCTCCACGCCCCACCCGGTGGCCCGCGGTCGCTACCACCTGTATGTCTCACTGGCCTGCCCTTGGGCGCACCGGACGCTCATCGTGAGACACCTGCTGGGGCTGGAGGACGCCGTGGGCGTCACCGTCGTGGACCCCGTACGGGATGAGCGCGGCTGGGCTTTCCGGGAGGGTCCCGGCCACACCGCCGATCCTGTGAACGACTTCCAGTTCCTTTCCCAGGCCTATACCGCCACCGATCCGGGTTTCCAGGGACGTGTCACCGTGCCCGTCCTGTGGGACCGGGAGCTCCGTCAGATCGTGAACAATTCAGAAGACGACATCTGCCGGATGTTCGCCACAGAGTTCAGGGAGTTCCAGCACACGGGGGCGGACCTTTTTCCGGTTGCCCTGGCGGAGGAGCAGAAGGCCCTGTCTGAGTTCATTTACCAAAACGTCAACAACGGCGTCTATGGCGCCGGCTTTGCCACCACCCAGAGCGCCTACGAAAAGGCCTTCCGGGAGCTGTTCGCTGCGCTCGACCAGCTTGACAGGCACCTGGGCGCACAGAGGTTCCTCTTCGGACCCAAGTTCGTGGAAACTGACTGGCGGCTCTTCTGCACCCTCATCCGCTTTGACCCCGTTTACCACGGGCACTTCAAGTGCAATCTGCGCCTCATCCAGAACTACCGCCACCTGTCTTGCTATCTCCGGGACCTGTACCAACAGCCCGGCATCTCTGACACCGTCAACTTTGATCACATCAAGCGGCACTACTACATCACTCACGACGACATCAATCCCACCCGCATCGTACCACGTGGCCCGGACCTGGCGTGGCTCGATGAGCCGCCCGGCCGCGCCTGAAAAGTTCAAGGCAACAACAGCACTCTCAGTGTAGAAAGTGCTGCGTGACCGACTCGTGGACCTCACTCTCTGCGTCTGTCTTCACCGTCGTGGCCATGGAGCCCAGCACAGCCAGGAAGAGGAAGACCGGGGTCATGATCAAAAAGAGTGGCAGCAGCAGGAGCGCAATGAACGGAGCCAGGATCACCAGCAGCACCGTGATGATGGAGTTCGTGGGCTGGGCCAGCCATTGGCAGCAAGGGGCGGCCACCTTCCAGAACGGCTCGTAGAAGGGAGACTGTGAAAGCCAGCTCTCGATCGCGGAGCGCCGTCGTTTGCGCGCCAGTTCGGCGGAGTTTATGGTCGTGACGGGCCCGGGCTCGGGCCCAGAATCTGCCCCTTCTTTGAGGGTTGCACTCATAGGATTCCTTCGGTTGTCCCTTAGTTTACCAGAATCCCCCAACCTCTGGCAAGCCCCGTGATTGGGGCAAAAACTCACCCACGACACCGCATAAAGAGGACCAACACCCCCGGCTTCCGCGAAGTGCGGTTATGGGTCCTCTCGCATTTCTGTCCCTTCTTCGCACCGCAGCACGGGAGTGGATCGATGACGACGCCTCCCGTCTGAGTGCGGCCCTGGCTTACTATGCCACCTTTTCCACCGCTCCGCTCCTGATCATCTGCATCTCTCTGGCCAGCTTTGTCTTCGGCGAACAGGCGGCTCGCGGCCAGATTGTGGCAGAGATTTCCTCCCTGGCGGGGGAGGATGCCGGCCACTCCATCCAGGCGTTCATTCTGGATGCGTCGCAGAATGATCACAACGGTTGGAAGGCCCTGCTCGGAGTGGCGGTGCTGCTCTTCGGTGCCACCAGGGTGTTTGCTGAACTCAAAGGCGCACTCAATGCCATCTGGGGAGTGGTTCCGCGTCCGGGCCAGCAAGTACTGACCCTTCTGCGGGACCAGTTCCTGTCCTTCTCCATGGTCCTCGTCATTGGCTTCCTGCTGCTTTCCTCCCTGCTGGTGAGCACAGCAGTTGCGGCAGCCACACGCTACTTTGGCCAGTGGGTTCCGATGCACCCGGAACTCCTGGGCTGGGGGGACATGGGCCTGTCGCTCGTGGTCATCAGCGTGCTCTTTGCGTTGATTCTCAAACTCCTGCCAGATGTGCACGTCGGCTGGGGGGACGTGTGGCTGGGAGCTGTGGTCACTGCCGGCCTCTTCAATATTGGCAAGCACGCCATCAGCGTCTATCTCGGGACTACCGGTGTCGCTTCCAGCTATGGGGCAGCAGGGTCGATCGTCGTCCTCCTGCTCTGGGTTTACTACTCCTCCTGCATCCTGTTTTACGGTGCGGAGTTCACCAAATGCTATGCACGCAAGTTTGGTTCGGGGATTGTGCCCAAATCTCGTGCCATGACCATAGCGGCTTCCGTGCTGGATGAGATGAAGGCACAGGGCCTGCATCTCCCCCATCCCGCGCACCGGACTCCTTCAGCGTCGGTCAATCAATGATGGCGTCAGTGTGCAGGCAGTCATGAACAGGCAGACCTCATCCATCTTCAGGGAAATCCACCCCTGGCACCCCTCGGGTGCTTTGCACCAGCGTCACCGCTTCTCGGGGATGCTCAGACTCCGCACGATGCTGTAATGCGGTGGCAATGTGATACCCCTCCTTTTTCAACTGGCTCAATCCGAGTGAGATGGCCAGCCGACAGACGTTCTGCCGGGTAAGGCCAGTCCGGCCGGCGACAAAATCGAGCGTACGCACGGTGTTCTGAGGGATGCGGAGATTGAATGTTGTCTGGTTTTTCATGGAACCTTTCTCCTTTCGAGCTTCATCTTGAAATCGTTGCCGCGCACCCCGGCGGTTGCCCGCAAAAGTCTTTTCCACCAGTGCAATGCAACCAAACAGTCGTCACCGCCCGATCTTCGGAGAAACCCTGCCCCCACATCACCATGTACAACTCAAACCCAGAACCGCAGACTCCCCAGCCGATGCCCTCAGACCCCACGCCTGCGGAGCCGCTGCCGGCCCCTGAGCCCCCTGCCCCGCTCCCTGCCCCGCAGCCCGGAGATCCTTCCCCGTCCCAGCCGCCATCCATTCCGCCCATCGTTGCCTGAACCTCCGTCCTCCCATGGACTCCGGCTCCAGTTCATCCCTCCCAGCGCCCGCCTCCCCCAAGAAGCTGGCTTACTTGAGCTACATGGGGGCCACCCTGCGCAGCTCTCTCTCAGAGGTGGAGGCTGACAACGCAATCGCCCGCCTTGAATCTGTTTCCAACTACGAGCAATGGCGACAGCTCGTGGAGAAGAAGAACGAATGGCATACGGATCGTTTTCTTCTGCACCCCCAGCTTTTCGCAGTTGAATTTGAAGCGTACTACCACAGCGAGCTGCCGGAGATCCTGTCCAACTATGTGCGCAGCCAGGAGCCAGGCGCTGCCGCAATGCTGACACCGTCCAACATCCGACTCACCATGGAGTCCCTCTCCAAGGCCAACCCCTCTTGGTGGCGCAGCCCCCGGCGTCAGCGGCTCTTCCTCACCGAGCTCCTGGAGAAGCGATCCACGCTTTTCCCCTCACCCACTCTCTGCGCCTCGCTGCGCGAGGGACTGCATCAACTCACAGCCAGCGTCGCCGAGATCCTGCGATCTTGGCGGTCCAAGGGTTCAGGTGGAGCAGCGTGACCCGCTCCACAGGAATTGACACGCAACTGGAGAGTCCTTGCGATTCAGAAGAAAGCTGACACTCACGTGAAATCCAAACCCTCCTCCCATTCCTCCGATCAGACCGAGCTCCCTCTTCCCTACGGAGACGAGTCGCCAGATCCCATCGAACGTTTGGTAGAGGATCTGGCTCAGCAGGACATCATGCCCCCTGAGGAAGAGACCATCCTGGAGGAGTATCCGGAGGTGTCACAAAACGCCCTGCTCATGGGGCACGCCTGGGACCAGGCCGGAGTGGAAAATGGTGACCGCGTCGCCCGCATCCCACTGGAGGACGAGGTCAAATGCAGCGAGCTCCTCGTCAAAGGCGGCCTCGACGAAGCCGATGAAGAACTGCGCGAGCTGGAAGAGGCCGAGGAAATTGACCGCGAGCTCGAGTGATCCGGGAAGTCAGGCCAGCCCGGGCTCTTTCAGGGCAGGATTGAAGTACGTGCCCCCGCTCCGGATGGTGTTGATGGCATGGAGCAGCTCCTCAGGCGAGGTGTTCTTGTTCACATACCCACGCGCCCCCGCCTTGTGGGCCTGCTCGGCATAGGCCCGTCCCTCGTTCGTTGAAACAACCAGCACCTTCAGATTCCGGTGTTCCTGCAGCGCCTGACGTGCCAGATCATAACCGCTTCCATCCGGCAGATTCACATCCACCACCAGGATGTCTGGCAGTTCCCGTTGCAGGGAAGCCGCGCCCTGGCGCACATCCGGCGCACTCCAGGCAAAAGCCAGACCTGGACTGTCCTCGGCAATGCTGCGAAATACAGCGCAAATAATGGAGTGGTCGTCCACCACGGCAATGGAAACAACGTGCTGGTCTAACGGTGGAGACGGTGTGACGGGCATGTTCAAGTTCGTGAGGGGGGGGACGGTGACAGATGAGAAAGACCCGAAACTGGTGAGCAGAGGATTTCCCCCCTGAAATTGCGTTCCCATCTGCCTTATTCGTTCCGAATACGTCTGTGGGCACAGGTCCGCGTGCGAAAATCACGATGCGACGAAGCCCCAAGCAAGGCAAAAAGACCCCTCACAACTGGGACTTCTCCTCAGCCGGGAAGGGTCGATGCATCGGGAACCCACGCGCACAGCAACCACTCGTTACGCAGCCTCCTGGCAGATGTACGAGCGGCCCAACTTGCGCACGGCGAGCTCAATCCTCGTTTTCACCGTGCCAAGTGGCAGGGAAAGTCTCGCGGCGATTTCCCGCTGGCTCAGACCCTTGAAGAACGTGAGCCTCACCGCCACCCCCTGCTCCTTGGGCAGATCCTGAATCAGACGGTTAAGCACGTCTTGCAGTTCGTTCTGACGCACCTCCTGATCCACCACTGAGGTGGACTCCAGACGGTGCACCTCCGGCCGCGAGGCGGCTTCATAGCGGCTGGTCGCACGTTGATAGGCCGAGAGCTGCCGGACACGGTCGAGTGCACGGCGACGGGCAATGGTAATCAGCCACCCCAACAGCTTACCCTTGTGGGAGGAGAACGTACCTGCGTGCTTCCAAACCTGGATGAAGACATCCTGCAGGACGTCATCGGAATCCGCTTCCACGCCCAGCACCCGCGTGATCACCCCGCGCAGCACACCTCGATGACGGCGATACAGCTCTTCCAGAGCACGCTGAGACTCCCCACTGACAATCCGGTCCATAAGTTCCTCATCAGTCAGCGCAACGAGATTCTCTGCCAGCGGGGAGGGGAAAAGGATGGTGTTCATGAGTGGTAGGGAGAGTTTTTTTGAGAGCTTCGCGGCAGGGCTGGATGTGCCCCGCCATCGTTACCCTCCTCCCTTGCATTCTGCATACCACCCACCCCACCAAAAGCCTAACACACTCACCATGAATCATTTACAGAACACACACCTCAACTGCAATCCGGTTTTCCGGCCCTGAAATCATGCAAAAAGCACGCATTCACCTGTCTCACCATGCAAGATGCACGGCATGGGACTTGGGCGTGAGGCTCGGCTGCTCCTTTGGGGGGGACAAATCAAGATCGCAGGCCACCCGCCAGTTGCGTGGGGGCAATTGCACTCACCGCCGTCAATGCGGGATCTTTCTTCCGCACACGGGGCCGCCGCACCACCGGTGCCGGAGGCGGAGCTTCTGCGGGAGGACGCAGGCTCATCTGGGCTCCCGCAAGGTGGATCTCCACCACGGGTGATCCCGTGCGCAGATGCTGGAGCAGACGTGACGCGACCGCCAGGGCCTGCGTAGCAGTCAGCACCACCATCAGGGTATCATGTCCCGCCTGGGTCGCATCGAACCGATGGATGCTTCTCTTTCTCATGCAAAACCGCTTGTTGATAGGGTCCTCTTTCCTATGAGTTCGCCCGACACTCCCCGGATGGATGCTTTTCCCGGCTGGGCAGAGGTCCTTCCGGCCAACTGAATGCCTTCATGAGCCTGACTCATCTCCCCTTACTGGCCGCCCTTGGCCTTGGCCTTCTCCACGCGATCGCCATCGGCGCGGAGCCTGGCAAGGTTCCCCCAACCGCTGCAGCACCTGGGAAAGGCAACACCTCAGAACTTGCGGCAACGAACGCGCAGCGCGCCGTCCTGGAGACGCCGGGGATCGCGGCCTTCTGGGACTTTCGTGAGGATCCAGGAAACAAACGCATCTCCCTGGCTCCCGGTGCTCACGCCATGGAGGAGATGGCCGGGCCCGTGGCAAGGGAGGCGGACGGCCCCTTCGGCACCGCGCTTCACATCAAGTCCGGCCAGTGGCTGCGCATCCCGAGGGACCAGCTTGGTTCGTTGAACATACATGGTCCCAGGGCGCAGGTCACGGTCATGGCATGGGTAAGGCGGGAGCGACCTCACGCCTGGCAGGCCATCGCTGGCGTGTGGGACGAGTCTCGCAAGAAGCGGCAGTACTGCCTCTTTCTCAATGCCGCCTCCCGTACTGACCACCGCACCATGAAACGCAAACCGAGCAAAGACCTCTTCCAGGGCCATGTGTCCAGCGTGGGCGGCCCTACGCCCGGCGAGGAGTTCTGCATCACCTACGCTTCCAGCGGGTCTGTGGTCGCCATGGAGGGGTGGCACTGCCTCACCCTCACCTATGACGCCAGAGAGGTACGCCTGTACCTGGACGGCAGGTTTGACGCCTCTGAAGGCAGCAACCCCTTCCCCTATGCGGAAGGTCTCTTTGACGGCGGGGAGGGCGGTGCCGAGTTCACCGTCGGCAGCGTGTCGGTGCGCGGCAGGCCGGGGAACTTCTTCGGCGGTCGGCTGGGAGGCCTCGCCGTCTTCCAGCGTGCCCTCAGCGCAGAGGAAATCGCCGCCCTCCACACCGCCACCGCGCTCACAAAAGCACCAGAGTAAGGGACATTTTCATCGTCAGCACCGCCCGACCACCCCGTAAGTATCCAGCCTCTCATTCCGACACCATCATGAGCCCTATTACTTCCTCGAACCGCCGCCAGTTTCTCTGCCACACTGCTGCCCTCGCGGGAGCCGCTGCGCTGCCCGCCTGGGGTCAGGCCGTCCCTGCCGCAGGCACCCCAGACGCCCTGGCGGGCAGGCTCTACAAGACGCTCAAGATCGGCATGATCAAGGCGGATGGAATCCTCACGGACAAGTTCAAGACGGCCCTTGCCGCAGGCTTCAAGGGTGTGGAAATGAATGCCCCCGGCATGGACGTGGCCGAGACCAAAAAGGCCATCGCGGAATCCGGTCTGGTTGTGGACGGCACCGTTTGCGGCAGCCACTGGTCCATCCGCCACACCAGCGCAGATGCCGCCACACGCTCGAAGGCCTTGGAGGACCTCAAAACCGCCCTCCGCGACACCCGCGCCGTGGGCGGCCACTCCGTACTGCTCGTCGCAGGCAAAGGCGAGGACGGCCCCGAGAATGAAATCTGGGCCCGCTCGGTCGAAAACATCGCCAAAGCCATTCCCGTTGCCGCAGAGGAAGGCGTCACCATCGTCCTGGAAAACGTCTGGAACCAGTTCCTCTATGACCACAATGGCGGGTCCGATCAGACCGCCGACAAGTGGGCCAAGTATGTCGATGCCTTCAACTCACCCTGGGTGGGCATGCAGTTCGACATCGGCAACCACTGGAAATACGGCAGCATGGGCGGCTGGCTCCGCACCCTGGGCAAGCGGGTTTACAAACTCGATGTCAAAGGCTTCTCCCGCGCCCAAAACAAATTCACCCCCATCGGCCAGGGCGATATCGACTACGCGGACGTGCGCAAGGCCCTTATCGAGATCAACTTCTACGGCTGGCTCGCCGCCGAAGTGGCGGGTGGAGATCAAGCCTACCTCAAAGGCGTGTCCGATGAGATGGACACAGCGTTCGGGCTGCGGGCCTGACGAAGCCTGGTCGCAGCGCCATCGCGTCGTCGTCACCGTCCCGATGGAGATTCCGCAGCCTGAACACATCTCCCCCATGGACATCGATCACGACTCCGCATCCCACCGGTTCTCCTTGGAAGAATCCGGCCATACCTCCGTGCTGGACTATGAGCTGGATGGCCGCCAGATGACCATCACCCACACCTACGTCCCCGGTGAGCTGCGTGGCCGGGGCATCGCCGCCGAGCTGGTGCAGGAGGCCCTGGAGCATGCCCGCGAGCAGGGGTGGACCGTGGTGCCGCAGTGCAGCTACGTCGCGGCCTACATGGCCCGGCACAAGGAGTACAGCGACCTTCTGTGAGTCAGAAAGGATACCGCCCCCCGAAAAGTCGGGGGTCAGCCGGGTCTGGCCCTTTGCACAATTGTGGCGGCGCAGTCCGTATCGGGGATTCTGCCCTGATTCGTTGCTCCATCTTCCATGCGCTCCCCGTTGCTCCCAGCCGTCCTGCTCGCCTCACTCTCCCCCGCCCTGCTGCCTGGGCCAGTCCACGCGGCCCCGCCCGACTACCGGTTCAAAGTGGAGACCCTTTTTGAAGACATTGCCCAGCCCATGGAGATCGAACTGGCCCCGGACGGCAGGCTGTTCTTCAACGAGTACAAGGGCACGCTCAAGATCTACTCACCCGCCACCCGACAGCTCACTCAGGCCGGCACCCTCCAGGTCTTCAATGGCCAGGAGAACGGCTTTCTGGGATTCGCGCTGGACCCCAAGTTCGCCGAAAACGGCTGGATCTACTGCCTGTACTCGCCCAAGGACTTTGACGGCCAGCAGCTCAGCCGCTTCACCATCACGGGTGACGTCCTCGACCTCGCGAGTGAAAAGGTCATCCTCCGGTTCACGGAACAACGCAAAGAGTGCTGCCACCACGCCGGCACCGTCGAGTTCGGCCCGGATGGCTGCCTCTATTTCTCCACGGGGGACAACACCCATCCCCATGGGGACTCCCAGGGCTACGCCCCGCTGGATGAGCGGCCCGACCGCTCTCCGTGGGATGCCCAGAAGTCCGCAGCAAACACGAACGTGCTCAATGGCAAGATCAACCGCATTCGCCTGAAGCCGGACGGCACCTACGAGATCCCGCAGGGCAATCTCTTCCCGCCCGGCACACCCAACACCCGCCCGGAAATCTATGTCATGGGGTGTCGCAATCCCTGGCGCATGTCGATTGATGACAAGTCAGGCATTGTTTACTGGGGAGAAGTGGGCCCAGACGCAGGCAACGACGGCCCACGCGGCCCACGCGGGTACGATGAAATCAACCAGGCCCGCCGGGCGGGAAACTTCGGCTGGCCCTACTTCATCGCCAACAACCTCCCCTACCATCACTACGACTACACCACCAAGGCAGTGGGCGCGCCCTTCGATCCCGCCCACCCGGTGAATGCGGGCGTGAACAACACCGGTCTGCGAGATCTCCCCCCCGCCCAGCCAGCCATGATCTACTGGCCGTATCGGGAACCACGAGACTTTGTCGAGATGGAAGAAGGTGGCCGCACCGCCTGCGCCGGGCCCGTCTTCCACTGGCGGCCGGAGTTCGAGAAGACCGCTGGTTTCCCCAGGGACTTCGACGGGTGGCTGCTCTTCTGGGACTGGGAGCGCCCCACCATCCGCTGGGCGAAATTGGACAAGGACTCCAACTTCCTCGGGATCGAGCCCTTCACCGGAGCCGTCGTCACCGCCAACAAGCCTGAGGCCATTGAGAAAGTGCAGCCGCAGATCGCTGGCGGCGCCACGCTCATGAAGCGCCCCGTGGATGCCGTCTTCGGTGCCGATGGCTGCCTCTACATCATGGACTATGGTGAGACCTGGGGGCCAAACAAGGACTCCCGCATGCTCAAGATCAGCTACCTGCGAGGCAACCTGCCCCCGCTCGCCCGGGCCAGCGCCGCCCCCACCTCGGGAAGAGAGCCTCTTACCGTCCGGCTGACCAGCGCCGGCTCCAAAGACCACGAAGGGGACGCCCTGAAGCATGAATGGCGGCTGCTCCCGGAAGGGCGGGTGATTTCATCCAACCCCGATGCGGAAGTCCGCATCGACCTGCCCGGCAACTATCAGGCCGGGCTGCGCGTGACCGATTCACACGGTGCCTCGGGATCGGCCACCGTCTCCTTCCTCGTCGGGAACACCCAGCCCACCGTGCAGTTCGACTCCCCGCAGTCGGGTGATTTCTTCGATCCCGGTAAGCCCGTCAGCTACCAGGTCAGCGCCTCAGATGTCGAGGACGGCACCTCTTCTGCCAAGCCAGACGAGTTTGGAATCCGCACGCTGGTCAGCAGCCTGTTTCTGGACGCCTCGGGCAAGGAGCAGGCTTCCGATCCCGGCCTGGCTCTCATGAAGAGCAGCGACTGCTTCAACTGCCACGGCGTGGAACAGAAGATCGTTGGCCCTGGGTTGTTGGAAATAGCAGAAAGGTATCGCGGCCAGCCTGCCGCGCTGGAGACCGCGGTCAATCGCGTCCGGCAGGGCAGCACGGGCGTCTGGGGCCCGCTGCCCATGCTGCCCCACCCTCAGCACACCACAGATGAGGTCACGATCATGCTCCGCTGGGTCTTTGGCCTGGAGAAGGGCAAGGGCGGCCCCACCCTCACCCGTGGCTTGAGCGGCACCGCCACTGCGCCCCAGGCAGGCACGCCGGGCCAGTTCGTCCTGGAGGCCGCTTATACGGACGCGGGCCGGTCCCCGGCCGGTACGCTCACCGGCAAGGCCAGCGTGGCCCTCCGCACCCGCCGCTGGGAGGCGGAGGACGGTGAGGTCAACGGCCCCCGGATCAGCGGCAACGGCAGCGCCAGTGGCAAGAAGGTGCTGGGATCTATCAACGACAAGCACACCATCCGCTTTGAGCACGTCAATCTCGCCCAGGTCGGTGGATTTACCGTTCGCGCCTCGTCGGGGAATGTGGGCGGCGTGGTGGAACTCCGCGCCGGCAGCGCAGACGGGCAGCTTTTGGGCAGGGTGGAGGTGCCCAACACAGGCGGCTGGGACAAGTGGATCGAGCCCGCCACCCGTTTTGCCAGCCCGCTGGAGGGCCGCACGGATGTGTTTGCCGTCTTCGTGAATCCCGGCAAGGGAGGCCTCATGAACTTGGACTGGGTCCAGTTTGATCCTCGCTGATTCACCCCGTACGTTGCGGCCATGCCCCTCAACACAGGTCATGGCCGCACCCCTGCCACCCCCGCCCAGGGAGACTCCGTCCCCGCGCCTTCCCCCTTCAAGCCTGTGTGTGTTGATCTCTGGTGGGCTGTGCCTGACCTCCTGGCCGGCATGTCGATGCCGTATGTCCACCCCTTTCGCTATGATGTGGAGACCGCCGCACTCACAGATTTCGACGACGAGCTCCCCGTCCTCTGGCACTCCGGCATTCGCGCCGTCGTCGGCCTGTTAAACATTCCCAGCGCCCCTGAGACGTTTCGGAGCGCCGGTTTCGACTACTGCTGGCTCCCCATGGTGGATGGCGGCATCTCCACCCGTGAGCAATTCGAGGAGTTCCTCCGCTTCATGCACAAGCAGGCCGCGTCCCGCAATCCGGTCGTCGCCCACTGCGTGGCAGGCCTGGGGCGCACGGGTGTCCTTCTCGCCGCCTATCTCGTTGCCCACGGTCACAATCCGCAATCCGCCGTGCTCGCCGTGCGCAGTGTCCGCCCCGGCGCGGTCGAAACCCGACGTCAGGTGGAGTTTCTTTTCGAGGTAGAGCGCAGGCGGGATGCAGGTGAGTTGCCGTCCCTCACCTAGCCAGCCCCCTTTTTTCCATCTGGACGCCTTAAGGCATTTCTGGCAACGTCCCCATCAGCAGACAAGCCCCTCCCTTGCCGATGTTGCTCACCAGACCCGCCGTCCAGTTCCTGATGGCGCTCATGCTCGGAGGGTTCGCCTGGTTGGGCTACTTCTACCTTACCGAGGCCGAAAGGATCCACCGGGAGCAGATTCAGCACCAAGAAGCCGCAGCGGCTGACGCTGCGGCCGCCGTCAAACGCCACCTTCAAGACGTGCAACGCTTCTGGAAGGACAAGGAGTTGTTGCTACAGGCCCTTCAGATCGGTGCCCGCATGGAGCCCGCCCACCTGGACGCTCAATGGGAGGCTCTCCAGACCCAGTTGGGGTCATCTCCTGCAGACAAACGGCTTGAACAACTTGCCCGCGAAGCCCGGGAAGTTCTTCACGGCGCAGGCCAACTCAGGCAGAAGATCCACACTTACGAAAAGCGGTTGGCCACTGAACCCGACTTGCGCGAAGTGCTTCAAGAACGTCTGGCCTCATTTCGCCAAGACATCGCCCACGCCCTCGCTTCCAGCCGCCCCCGCTGCCTGTCGCTTGCCACCCGAGTGGCCGAGCTCGATCCCCCAACTCTCCCCGCCCGCGATCCAAAGCTGTAGGGCAAGCGCTCCGCTTGCCGCGAGCCACCCCTGACTGAGGCAACCGGAGCGGTCGCCCTACAACCCAGATGGTAGATGGCTGGGGAGCGAGGAAGTGGCCAACAGGTACAAGGTCATCCTCCTCGCCCCTGACCCCACCTCATCGGGAAGTTGGCTTGTCAACTTTGACGATCTGATGGTGTCCCAGCCCTGATTGCCCGATGCCGGAGGCATCAAAGCCATTAGCCGGACGGTTGAAGGAGCGTAGCGACTGATACCTCCGGAACATCAGATTCAGTATTGCATCCCGGAGCGGATGCCAGCGACGTCGCCTCCGGCATCTCAACTTCCCTAAAACACTGTTCCGATTTTAATCGGTTATTGACGCTGTAGGGCAAGCGCACCGCTTGCCACGCGCCACCCCTGACTGAGGCAACCGAGGCGGTCACCCTACAACCCAGGGTGGTTGGATCCGGGGTCGGGAACAGAGCACCCAGAGACCTTCGCTCACCCAACCCACCCCTGACGCTGTAGGGCAAGCGCTCCGCTTGCCGCGAGCCAACCCAGACCCGGCAACCGGAGCGGTCGCCCTACAACCCAGATGGTAGATGGCTGGGGAGCGAGGAAGTGGCCAACAGGTACAAGGTCATCCTCCTCGCCCCTGACCCCACCTCATCGGGAAGTTGGCTTGTCGACTTTGATGATCTGATGGTGTCCCAGCCCGGTTTGCCCGATGCCGGAGGCATCAAAGCCATTAGACGGACGGTTGAAGGAGCGTAGCGACTGATACCTCCGGAACATCAGATTCAGTATTGCATCCCGGAGCGGATGCCAGCGACGTCGCCTCCGGCATCTCAACTTCCCTGGATCACTGTTCCGATTTTAATCGGTTATTGACGCTGTAGGGCAAGCGCACCGCTTGCCTCACTCGCATTCAACGAAGCCGCACCCTTTCGAGTGCGGAGACCCGTGTGTGTGCTCAAGAAATCCGACTTTTCCCGTGCTTCAACGAAGCCGCACCCTTTCGAGTGCGGAGACCAATAAGGGTTTTTCCATTGCATCTCCTATTCTCAAGCTTCAACGAAGCCGCACCCTTTCGAGTGCGGAGACTCCCATATTGATTACTATACCGCAAACTGCTTTGAACAGCTTCAACGAAGCCGCACCCTTTCGAGTGCGGAGACGATAGATCTTGTTAACGCTGTCGCTCAGAGTGGACAAGCTTCAACGAAGCCGCACCCTTTCGAGTGCGGAGACGTTGGTGAACCGATCCTTGGCCCCGTCTGATGGTTCCAGGCTTCAACGAAGCCGCACCCTTTCGAGTGCGGAGACAACCGTTTTCGTCCCAAAATCCCGCCCCAACGGAATCATGCTTCAACGAAGCCGCACCCTTTCGAGTGCGGAGACCGATTTTGTGAACGGTCACAATGCCGCGGTCATAATCGCTTCAACGAAGCCGCACCCTTTCGAGTGCGGAGACCCTTGCCGTTAGCTGGCGGTCGTGGTTTCTGTGTCAAGCTTCAACGAAGCCGCACCCTTTCGAGTGCGGAGACGATATGTGGACTTGTATTTTCCGACCCTGCCAGAGCAGGCTTCAACGAAGCCGCACCCTTTCGAGTGCGGAGACTCCTCTTCCGTGTACTCGTCTGTGAGCTGCTCTTTGGCTTCAACGAAGCCGCACCCTTTCGAGTGCGGAGACTCAGCTCCAGCAGTTGCAGAAGGTCCGACTAAGGAGCGCTTCAACGAAGCCGCACCCTTTCGAGTGCGGAGACCTTGCTGGAGCGTCAGGTATCCGGGGCCGCGATCAACCGCGCTTCAACGAAGCCGCACCCTTTCGAGTGCGGAGACGACCTAAAGGACGCTAAAGAGGCAGCGCTCGCCATTGCGCTTCAACGAAGCCGCACCCTTTCGAGTGCGGAGACCGGCTCCCCCGGCCAAACCTGCCAAGCCCGTGAAAGTGGAGCTTCAACGAAGCCGCACCCTTTCGAGTGCGGAGACGAGCACGAGCACTCTCCCTGAACTTCGGAGATGTCACAACGCTTCAACGAAGCCGCACCCTTTCGAGTGCGGAGACAGGCAACGCGCCGGTCAAGCGGTGCCCGTGAACGGAATGCTTCAACGAAGCCGCACCCTTTCGAGTGCGGAGACCCGGGTGCCCCTGGCGCTTGACCTTGCACACGGCAACGCTTCAACGAAGCCGCACCCTTTCGAGTGCGGAGACACGGAACAAGTTGACAATGCTCAACTTGCCATGGAGCAGCTTCAACGAAGCCGCACCCTTTCGAGTGCGGAGACAACCCATAACTTTCCTTCCCTTCTATGGCTACCGTCAGCTTCAACGAAGCCGCACCCTTTCGAGTGCGGAGACCTCCCACCTGCGCCCCACTGGTGGGCCCTAGGTGCAGGCTTCAACGAAGCCGCACCCTTTCGAGTGCGGAGACTCGAGGATCATCCCCTCACTCCACCACACAGCGCCCAGCTTCAACGAAGCCGCACCCTTTCGAGTGCGGAGACATGCCGCGGCGCTGGGGGAGAAGGAAATAACAAGCCGTGCTTCAACGAAGCCGCACCCTTTCGAGTGCGGAGACCAGCGCCGGATCGACTTTTGCCCTTAGCTCCATGGCGCGCTTCAACGAAGCCGCACCCTTTCGAGTGCGGAGACTGATAATGGCAAGGTATGTCCGGTTCCTAACCTCGGCTTCAACGAAGCCGCACCCTTTCGAGTGCGGAGACAAAACTCACGAACGTCTCCAACATCTCCGCACCCATTGCTTCAACGAAGCCGCACCCTTTCGAGTGCGGAGACCGTGATTTCGCCCTGAGCGTGGGTATGCGTCGAGGGTGGCTTCAACGAAGCCGCACCCTTTCGAGTGCGGAGACAGCTTCAGGTGCTGCCTACCTCCGTTGCGGATGCCGCAGAGCTTCAACGAAGCCGCACCCTTTCGAGTGCGGAGACGCCACCTCTGTAGGCCATTCAGCATCAAATTGCAAGAAGCTCATCTGCGAGCGGCACCCTGAATCAAACCGGGAATCGGCGAACCCTCGCCGCTTTTCTGCTGCAAACCCCTCATCCACAACGCGCGAGCGCCTCCCGGTTGGCGCGCAGCACCTGACCGCTCGCGAGTCAGCGCGGGCGCTCCTGCTCTGAATGTTTTGGTGAATGTCAAAGATCGCCTCCTTCCCTGTTCCCCTTTCCCCTGCGGTGCTTCACACCACATAGCAGGGGGCGTCAAAGCGTGCGTAGGGCAGCCCCACGGACGCAATGACACGGTCTCCCCGGCCCTCACTGGGGCCCAGAGAGACAAACAAAACCTGGTCCTCATCGTGTTTGATCACATCCCTCAGTTCGCGCTCCAGCCGGGTTCTCTCTCTCGGGTTCAGATCACACTCGAACACCGAGTACTGCAAATGAGTACCATGGTTTTTGCAGACCTTAAACACCTTTCTCAACCGCTTGTCGTCCGCAATGTCGTAGCACACCAAATACGTGATCCGGCTGGAGATCACCGAGGAGGAATGGCGGGACATGGGGAGGAGGGAGTTAGGGGTTGGAAGTTAAATGTTAAATGTTAAACGTTATGTGCCGTGAGCCTGAACCTCTTAACCCTCTTAACCCTCTTAACCCTCTTCCCTCCCCCTAGCGCGTCACCATCGGGATGTACTCTTTGATTTCGCCCGTCAGATACCGGGCCAAAATCCGCGCCTGTAGTTCCAGCACCCGCCGGTAGCTGACCTTGTAGTCGAACACCGGATGCGTGATGATGCTCCCCATGCGTTGCTCGTACGCCTGGAAGAACACCTTGCGTCCCGCAGACGTCAGGTTCACGCCCTCCCCGGCTCTCACAAAGTGATCCGGCACCAGCATGCGATTGTTGATGGCGGTGAGCACCACGCTCTCCGCCACCAGGGGCCGGAATTCCTCCATCAGATCCAGCGCCAGCGCCGGGCGACCGTAGCGCGGCTGGTGGTAGAAGCCCACGTAGGGGTCGAACCCCACCGCATGCGCCGCGATCGTGCAGTCCTTGGCCAGCAGACTGTAGGCCAGGGAGAGCAGCGCATTCACCGGGTCAGTGGGTGGCCGCCGACTGCGCTTGGTAAAGTCAAACGTGAAGACACTCTCCTCCGGCACACGCGTAGCGGAGGCGGACTCCAGCCCCGGGATCTCATCATCGTCATCCGCCGCCCCCACCTTGATCATCCCGGCAAAGTGCTGCAAGTACAATGCCGCCGCTGCCCCTTCAATGCCCAACAGCGTTTCCAGAGACCTCGCGCCCAGCGCGTCCTGACTCGCCTGCTTCAGCCTGGCCAGCACGGCTGCGGGCGGCTCCACATGCAGCCGCATCAGCAGGGTCCGGTGATTGCGGATCTTGCCCGCCACAAACCTCCGCGACAACGCCAGGCACCGCATCGGGTCATCCGCGGCGCGGAACTGCTCGATCCGCGTGAACACGTTTTTGGTCACATGACCCCGTGTTAACCCATAGAACCACCCCCCGGTGGAAAAGTACGCCAGGGGAATCTCCTTTTCGCACAGCACCTGCACCGCCTGGGTGGTGATCTGCACATTGCCAAAGACCGCCACGTTCGTCAGATCATTGATGCGGAACTCCTCCACCAGGGAAGCCCCATCCTTCACCACAAGCAGTTCCCCGCTGCGCCCCACGTGATAACCGGGAGTGGACAGATACAAGGCCCGGGCATCATCCCGGGCGGCCATCAGCCTGCGGGGCGCACCGTTGACCGCCGCAGGCGATCCTGATCCCGGCTCGGCGGCGAGATCCTCCTCTGGCGATCCCACCGCCCCCTCCGTCCTCCGTCCCGCCAGCATCCACGTTTCATCTGGCAGGCAGACGGGTGCCAGCGAGCATCGCACACACTTGGGTGAGCCCACCAGCGGCGGCGGCATCTGGCCCCGGGCCGTCTCTCTTGCCTTCGCGATCTGGGCAATGATCCACCGCTCCAGCCCTTCGGTCATCGGCAGACGCACGCGCTGCTTCGTCGCCCGGTAGTAGATCACCCCTTCTTCACACTGGTAGCCATTGTCCCTCAGGATCAGGATCTGTAGCCCCAGTTGCATCTTGTCAGCGTCCCAGAGCTCGTTGGCATCCGCCCCCTTTTTCGGGGCCCCCGCCTTGTAGTCCACTGGCGTCACCGTCTTGATCTCCCGGGCCCGACCTCCGTTCTCACCCGCCACCATCCCCATTCGGACCTCGATCAAGTCCATCTTTGCCAGCACGCCCAGCCGCTCTGAACTCAGGGTGGCCGAGCGCGAGTGAATGATGCGGTCCGCCTCCCTCTCCCCTCCAACCGCCGCCTCGTCATCCTGCGCCACTCCTGCATCCTCCGGGGAAATCGCCCGCCCATCATCCGGCACCTCGTCAGGATCCGCCGCCGCCTTGGCCCCTTCAGAGAACCAATCTCCGTCATCCCCGTCCCTCTGCGCGTTTGACGCCCCCTTCTTCCCGCCCGGATTTTTTTTCGCCTGGGGCAGATCCCCCTTGCCCTTGTCCACCTTGGCATGCAGCGCACTGCCCCGCTCCGTGTCCGCATTCGCCACGAACACGCCCTCCACATATTCGTAGTAGAAGAGCCGGGGGCAATAGACAAACTCGTTGAGCATCCGGGAGGGCAGCACTTCCTGCTGCGGCAGGGCCTCCGGCTCCAGGCCCGGGGCGGCCTTTGCGACGATCTCAGGCGAGGACTCCAGCCCCGGCTCCCAGTCACCTGGCATCTCAGGCGGGGCCTTGTCGGCCCGTGCCTCCAGGCCCAGCTCGCCCGCCCCTTTCTCCTCAGCCTCAGGAGTCAGGGCCGGGCCACCCCAGTCCAGCTCCGGCTGCACCACCGGCAACCGTCGCGGAGCCGCCCGCAGAGGGGCCTGCGCCCCGGGCACCGCGACGCTCTCTGGAAGCGGAGCAGATCCTATCTCGGCCTTCCCAGCAAAGCTTTCCTGCCCGGCAGGCGACGGTGCCGAGATCGGCACTGATTCCGATTCCTCCTCGTCTGGCGCACTCGGTGCCGGTGCGACCTTCCCCTGCGTCTCAGCGAACAGTTCCAGCTCAGGATGCCCGGCCGGAGGTTTCAGGCCGGGAAACGGCAGGAGCACCTCTCCGCCCGCCTCCCCCGTCGTCAGCGGAGCCGGCGCACGAGCAGTGCGAATACGGGGTGGCGTGGGTGAGTCCATCGCAACAGGTCAGCGGGGCTGCCAATATGCGCCCTTATTCGCAATAGCAAAGCAAAAAACATGCACCCCCCTGCAACAAACGCCAGGCACCGGGGCCACAGGCTCAAGGGAGGCATCACATCCACCTCCACACAGCATGAGCTGGTGCCACCGGCAAGCCTCGTTCACGGGGGCATGGTCGTTTGCGCCTCAGCGAGCTGTATCCGCCTCAGCAGGTCACTGCGCATGAAGTTCATGAGGAAGGAGTTCAGGGAGCAGCACATCAGCGCAAGGTTGTGCGCCGGCAGTCGATACGGATTCGCCGTCAGATGCCCATGCACAAAGATGTGGCGGATGCAGGCCCCCAGCGTGAGCACGGAGAAATCATGCCCTTCCCGGTAACGCTTCAGGAACTCCTCATGCACCGGCAGGATCGACTGGGTGATGAGGAACTCCGTGAGCTTGTGCTCCGGGTCCTGCGCCCGGCACTCACTGGCCAGATCGTGCACCAGCTTCCGCGGATGATGGGCAAAGAGATTCCGGTACGGCGGCCGGTCATTGGCCAGGTCAGCGTATCGCTCGAAGACCGACCACGTGAAGAAGATCTGCGTCAACGCATCATACCCCGTCGCTGTTTCTTCCGTGAACCCCTTCAGGTGCAGCCCACCGAAGCACGCCGCCAGCCGCAACCGGTTGGCAAACCGGTAGAACTCCTGCTTCTCCCCCACCAACCCCAGCACCTGCAACCGATCCCCCGCCCCCTTGATGAGCCCCCGGGCCCGGTGAAAGCCGGGGAGAACCTCTTCGAGATAAGGGTAGGCCAGGGATGGCATTTCGTCCATGCGCTTTGGGGCAGATATGACCGATGACGCTACGGGTCCTCCACAGGAACAAACAACCCCAACCCGAAATGGGAACCATACCCGAAGGCGAGCGGGCCTTGAACTGGCTCGTCGAACGTAAGCGTGAAAGCGCCAGACTCGTTGCCACGACTCCCACCATCGCCATCCGGGCGACGGCTTTGATATTGGAGGCAGCGAAGGGTTCTGCGACTGGGCAGCGTGATATGCCTTTCCTGATGTGAGTGGGCATGGGCGAATTGCGCATCAAGCTGAAGGAGTCGTTCCAAGTCTTGGACTACTCCGCCTATTGGGCGACCTTGCTCGTCAAGTTTCAGCCTTCCGTCTCGGAAAGTTTTCGTGTGCCGTGTTGAAACCACAGGGGTCAGTGAATGCCAGACTTTAGACGCGGCGAACAACTTGCAATCTGGAAATGTTTGGGCGTCGCCGAGGCCGACGAGCACCAAGCGAATATCATGTCCGCCATAGCCCCAGACTTTGTTAAGGCGACGCAAAGCGATGCGGGCTTCGTCATCAAAACCTGTCTCAGCGAACACAGTAATGTGGGTAATTTCATCGCGTTTCCCATTGGCTTCGCAGAAAATGAAAGCGTGATTCTGGCCGGAAAGAGGCTCCCCTGTCACAGCATTCTTACCGCTGAAAACGATGACGCTGGCCGGATGATCCGCCATAAAGCTGCACAATGACTTATGTACGCGATCCGCTACTGACACGGCTTGCGTGATTCGTGGGGACACGTTGCTCACCACTTGATAGCGGGCCACGGTGGGCAGACTCTTGCTGCTGGCGCGGCTTTCGCGTGGGGCGGCCGCGAATACGTCCACAGGTCGGGTGTAGTTTGTGAACACTGCTCCTGGCGGCAAGTTCCAGCCTGCAGCTTGCAGGACACTTGTATCGGCGTGTAAGGCCGCGAAGACATCGGAGGGCAATTTGGCTTGTGAGCGTGCCGCTTTCTTTGATGCAGCCTTCTTAGCAGCAGTTTTCTTGGAGGCAGGAGCCTTGGAGGTTTGCCAACCAGCGTAAAATTCAGAAGACATAGGGAGTAGCAGCCGCACAAGTTCCTGCCTTTCTCCCATGGTCTCATCGTCACGTAGGGGCCTAGTATTGCTGGGCCGGAGCAAAGTACTGTTCACCCTTGCTACGACGAGGCTTTCCGCACGGCCAAGGTAGCCAATGCGGGCAGCCAAAAGATTTAGCGTGTCGAGCTGATCCACCGGGAGCTTCACATCCCAAGCAACGAGAACAGGTTCACTTGAGGCGATTTGAACAAAGGCATCGAAGATTTTCGGCTTTTTGTTGGGATCCAGAGAGTTGATGGGCATGTAGTGCCGCGTATGCCCCAGAGTAGCACGAGGGAGGTGGAAGACGGGCTGTACAGCAGCGAGGCTGTGAATGAGGATGCGCACTTGCTGCTCCTCCAATTCTTTGGTCTCGCGTGCTTTCCAATACCATGTTGCCACCAAAGCGCGTAGTATCCGCCATGGGGAAGGCGGCCACTCAACTGCACCCTCATTGACGTGACGCCCCCACGGCGTCGCATGATAGCGCCCGGCGGGAAACTCAAGTTCGAGAACGGTCATGGCTCAATCTTGGAAGATAACCGTGGTAAAGCGATCGCCAGAATCACTCCCAAAGGCTTGCTTGATGAGGCCCGGTAGAGAATCCTCCAATTCAGCGAGGCCCGGCATGATGAAGTCATCTTTTGGACGCGTAACTCGAACTTCTCCCACCAGATCAAGGTCGCAGGCTGTACGTAGGCGCAGGCCATCACGGAGGAATCGCTGAATTTTGAACAGGGCAATGGCAATAAGCAGGAACTCCACCTCCTCACCGAGACCGAAGCCCCGGATCAATGCCAAGTCGAGATTGAAGTACGCCGTGATCTCGCCCGTAAACTCCTCTCGATGAAAGGGAACGTTTCCGAAGCCTTCCTTGGCAGTTTTGCCTTCTTCTTTGGTCGCTTTCACACGGTCGTTTTTCACACCACCACTGGCTACAGTCGCGACATCCTTGGCCTCGATAAACCCCGTCAAGGCACGCGGCAAGCGAATCACCCCAGCGACCTTTTCCAGGAAAATGCCATGCAGCAAGGAGTTGGGATCATACTTGAGCAGAGCTTTAACAAGTGAGGCAAGGTTTAGAGGCCGACTAGCGTCGAAAGCGATGGCCTGCTTGATTTCGCCGAATCCTTCAGTCGTGGTAATGTAGGGGCTATTGAGCCGATGCGCCTCCAATACGGAGTTAGTAAGAGGCTTCCCGTCTTTGTCGTTGACAAGCACTGCAGGCAATCCCTTGAGCGGTGCGACCCAGTTGTTGTTCCCGGTGTCCCAGCAGACGGCTTCCAATCGGTTGGCCACGCTCTGAGCGGATTCAACAAGGAGCATCTTGGTGCGCTCAGGTCCATCGAACGTGGCAGCTCCAAGGTCGGGGAATCCAGTAGGTTGAAACCGACTGCCTTGTACCGGCTTGAGAGCGGCTTCAAGCAAGAGGCGAGGATGATTTTTGAGAGCTGCGAGGTTCATGCGGTAAGTTCTTCAGTTTGGTGTTGGATGGTGAATTTAAGAAGCTTGATGTCACGAGGACTGATAGGGAAAAGGAGCGCGGCGGCGGTACGGCGGGCAATTTTCGTACTGACAGAAAGTTCCCGCACAAGCGGGACTTCGCCGGAGGCTAGCAGTCTCCTCGCAGCAAGGCGTGAGGCGGCAAGGCCATCGCCCATACGAGCACGCTGATGAATGGCTGAGACAATAGGGACTACCTTGCCGTCCCTATCCTTGCGGCGGAAGCAAAGCTTTAGCAAGGCGTAGAAGGACGAGGGAACCACCTGATGGCGCACCTCCTCGTCACTGCGCCAATCGAAGTCTGGAACTTGATCAATCTCCTGCCTGGGAGGTTCCTCTTCCAGTTCCAAGGAAGTGTTGGCAGGTTGTTCCACCGTTTCCGCCGCGAGGCGCGCCATTCTTTCGCGTTGAGCGATTGATTGCCAGTCAAGCAGACAAAGCCCCCATATGAGATCTGCTAGAAGAAGGTCATCAGTGCGCTGCTCGATGAAGGCGGTGATGTCTGCCAAACTCGCGTAGCGGGGAGACCAGTCGGGCCAGCCTTCCGCACCTGCGTTTTCAACCCTCTGGATACGACGTGTGAGAATTGCATTGAGGCTATCGGCTAAATCGCCTTCGTGCCAAGTGACGTCGTTTTCACTGCTCAACTCACTCCACATTGGATTGAACCATCCTCTCTTTTCGGAGCGCTTCAACGGCTCCAAGTGCTGGCGGAACCAAAGTGTCTCCCTTCCTTTGCCAAAGGAAACACGAGCACCTGCTAGAGAGGCGGCCAGCCTAGTCTCCGCCGAATCGCCGATTTTTTCCAACCAATCTTGGCGCAGTCCACGCAGAGGACTGATGTTCTCGCGTTGGAACTTGTCCTTTTCGCTGGCCCAGTTGAAACTACGCGCCACGGCCCTCTCGGTTGATCCCAACGCAGCAAGCAATGATTGTAAGTGATCGGGCGAGTCTTTCTGGCAAAGCTCCATGATCCGCCGCTCCACTACGTTGAAAGCAGACCTCACTCCGTTAGGAGCCTTTGGCTTGGACTGCGAATCAGTCTTAATGCGCAATCGGCTCATCCACTTTTGCACGTCCGCAAGCAAGTCAACACGAGCGTTGCGGCGCGCCGCAAACCTCCCGAGCGGGGTGGCGAAATTGGACTGCCCGTTGCGCTCAAGAATTGCATACCGCTGGAACTCGGAGATACCGCGATCAACACCAAGTGTCACTGCGGCTTGTGCGAAGTCCACACCATTCTGAACCCGACCGCCTCGTAGCTGCGCACGCCCTTCGCTAAACACTGCTTTCAATTCACCGAAGGTGGCAGGTCTCTCCCACAAAGGAGCCCAAATTTCGCATCCAGCTTTCGCTTCATCACTTCGTGAAGAACTACCAAAGCCTATCCCATTGTGCCCGACACAGAATGGACAAACGAGAAAGGCGTCACCATCGCTTTCAAATCTTTTTGCAGCGGATCCGGCAAACATCATCCCTCCATCCATCATGAAAATAAAATCCCATGGGTTGACTGTAGACCCACCTCCAAAACCTGATTTGGAGTTTGCCCCTCCCGCTGCACCCGGGAAGAACTGCCCTATGGGTGCTTCACTCAGTGGCCCCGAAGTCGTTTCTTGAAACAGTGATGTCTCCAGCCAAGTAGCAGCATCTACCGTGGGAAGCCCTGTCTTTGGATCAATGACTTCACAAAGACATTGCAGATACTTATTGGTGAACTCCAGGCGTCCGTCAGTCCCACCACTACCAAAAAGCGGTGGGTAAGCAACTTGGCCTTCGTTTAGTAGAGGAACCATTGCGTCAATTCCGCTAAGGGCGACATCGGAAAGAGAGGATCGAGCGAGCAATATGATTTCCTCCTTGCCGGAGGCGCGATGCAGTTGCTTGAATTTGGTGCGAACTTTCTTCGCCGCTTTAATCAAGTTGCTTTTTGCCTTCTTGGTAGTTTGATTTGAGCCAACGTCGAATCCCTCAGCTTGCTCGATGTGCCAGGCCAAGACGAGGTCTTCAGTAATGCCAACTTCGGAAATAAAATCGGCGAGAGAGTGATAAAAATCCGACACGAGATCGCCGATATCCTTCGCCGCTTTGCCGTCCAACTTAGCTTCCACTTCCTTTAATCTGGCGACCATGATCGAGAATGCCTGCTTGGTCGGGCCCAGTTGCGACCACTGTAGGATAGTTGCAATGTCTCGTTTCAGTTCGCCGAAACGTGGAGAAGTGCTGTTCTGGATAGACTCAACAGCCGATTGCTCATCGCCCTCGTAAAACCCACTTCCGCCGTTCCAAGGAGCTACAATCGGTGTAGGCTGATAGTTGTTGAGAAAAAACCGCAAAAGATCCTCTCGATCAAATCGTGACGTGATTTGCAAGCTGTCATTCTTCCATGAAGCAGTGGCAAAAGCATCACCATCAGCCGAGTCGGAGACGAGACGAAAGACACCAAGCGCTTTCAGATAGTGCGCGAGGGGGACTGGAGCACAACCGGTAAGGGTGAGGACGGGCATGGCGGTTCAAGCGGCTTGAGAGTTGGTGCAACCTAGCGATCTGGCTTCTGAAGCAGAGGCACGCATGTCGGCTGCGCGAAGAAGAGTTTCGAAAAATGCCAAAGCGAATGGTCCGAAGGCGTCACGCAGAGCGACTGTTCGAGCAAGCCAGGATGGCCCCTTGATTCCTTCACCGAGATGCATGAAGCTCAGATCAAGAACGGTTGGGTGAGTGGTAAGGCCTGGGATCGCAGGTAATTCGTCGCGATCCCACACACCCCTAGCGAAGAGGCGCTCGGGTTCGCTTCCGTCGCCTTTCTCATCAGGCAGCGAGCGAATGGAGAGGCGTACCTTTCCATGATGCGCAGCAATGATATAGGCAATGAAATCGCAATACTCAACTTTGGGATTGCTGGCGAGCCAGGCGAGAGCGGAGGCAAGTTCATGACGGAAGCCAATGCGACCTTCAGGGAGACGGCGCGATTTATCCTCAGACTTCGCCTGGAATGTGCCATCAAGCCCCGATGCATCGCCGCAGAGGAGGGTTTGGAAGATTTCATGCGTCTTTCCCACATCGTGCCAGAAAGCGGCAATGTGGAAAGCTGCGGCGAGCGGGGCATCGAGGCCCAACGCCGCGACGAGAGCATCTGTTTGGGTGACGACATTCTTCACATGCGCGTCATAGGAGAGCCAGTAGCCTTTGCGGGAAAGAGGATCATCCTTGTAGGATTCCTCGCTATTTGTGTTGGGGAGTAGCGGTTTGAGGCGGTCCTTCGCATCACCAGTCCAACCGAGCTCGTCATGATAACCGCCGCAGTCTGTGGCTATGAGATATATGGCACCAGAGCGGGCGTAGTCAGCAGCCTCCCAGCGTTCTTCCAAAGCATTCCAGGTCCAGACGCGGCCTTTATTGTTCTTAATGAACTTGGCGGCCTCCTGTCGTGGCACGCGACAGAGTTCGTGCCGTGCGGGTGCAGGCTCTTTCTCGGTGGGCACCGCTTTTTCCGAGATATCCCGCCAGAAGAATTGCACGTCATTGTCCTCTCCGTCTCGAATGTACCGCGAGATGTCGAGATCCTGACCACAAAGGTCTGGGGTTGTGTCAAACAGGTCCAGCAAGTCGCGACGACGGATAACGGGGCGGATCACAGGCACTTCTGCCACGCTCACACCCGAAAGCGACTGCGGCCCCACGTCATTGAGCTTCTGGAGCGCTGCTCGGGACCGCGCCAACTCCTCGATAGAATACGGCAGCACGAGTTCGTCCTTTTCATCCTTAGGAGCGACATCCACCCAGATGAATTCGGCATCTGCAATGTCGCCATAGCGATTGCAGCGACCGATGCGCTGCACGATCGAAGACCAAGGAGCCAACTCGGAGATCAACAGCCTGGCCGAGACATCCACTCCGGCCTCCACAGCTTGGGTCGCGATGACAATGCGATCCCCTTTGCCAAAGAGCACCTTGGAATGACGTTCCCGGTCCACTGGCCGGAATCTGGAGTGGATCAGTGCGATATTTTCCGATTTGACCCCAAGCCGCTTGTCCCGAAGCGCAGCATAAAGTTTCCTCGCCCGGATCACCCTGTTGACAACGACCAGAGTGAGGGTGCCCTCAACATGCTTGTCTTTGATCAAACTGGCCAGCTCTTTGGCATGCGCGTCTTTGGTCTTCGATTCGAGGACATATCTGGACTTAGTGACAGGCTTCCTAGCTTCGACTTTTTGCCGAACGGCGTCAGATTGGAGCTCCTCGATTGAAAGCTCAACTTTGGGCCAGCCTTCCGCAGGCACGGGATGATCTACGGTAGCCAGACGCCCATTTTCCAAAGTAGCACTCATCCACCAAGTAGGGCAGCGCCCTTCCTTTTTCCACTGAGCCAGGTGTCGAAAGCCGTCGAGTTGCGCACTCGTCTCCACACCTACCCCCATCAACTGCGTCTCATCAAGCCCCCAGAGGCAGTCATTGTTCAGCAAGCCGAAGTGCATGGGCCAGCGGTAGCGGCTCATGCCGTAGCCGCGGTTCAAGGCACGACTGAGGAGCATGTCCTGCGTGCCGATGAGAATGGCGTTCTCCTCTGGGTACAGGTCCCAATCCACGGTTTCCTCGCCCCCCATCAAGATATGGAGGCCGACTTTGCCTGTGTGACCTTTGTCCGCCTTCGGGTCCCATTCCCTGTTTCCCATCTCCTTGAGCCAGTGCCGGCAACAATCTCTTGTCTGCTCTACGAGCGTCCTCATAGGCAGGCAGTACACCAGGCGGCGCGGCCACTTGGGATCCTGCAGGTGCACGCGGTTGTAGAGCCACGCCATCACGACGGCAGCGGTTTTACCCAAGCCCGTGGGCACGGAAATGAGGCGGGACTCGCACTCGCTCTCCGCCAGGCGTTGCTGGTAGTCATAGGGGGAGCGCCCCGAATTGAGCTGAGCAAAAAAGTCTGGAAATGATTGGCTCATAAATCTTCTGAAATCGGTCTAAATCACTTCTCCATCACGCGAACGCTCCCCAAGTGGAACGGCCATTGTTCCCCACAATGTCTCCGGTGAATCGCCAGCTTCGGTGATCTCGACCTCTCTGGAGGAGGGAGAAATGCCGCGTGGCAGCACCACCGGAATCAACTCGCTTTGGCCACCGACCGTGAGAGTCACCATCCCCCGCCCAGATGGCCAGAGAGAGGGCTCGGCAAGGATCAGAAAGTCCGGCCCCATCTGGGAAACGAGCCAGTGTGAGCTCTCCACCTGTAGAGTCATATGGACCACCGTTGAACAACCCGGGGAAGGAGGAACGCTCATTCTGAAGAAACCGGCATGGCAGAGAGTTGCGCACAATACGCTCAATCCCGGAGCTCATCCAATATAGAAGCCTCAAAGTCACGAAATTACTCCACACAAATTCATTGTGGAGAAAAGGGCAGCGAACTGTCAATGCATTCATGATGTCTTGCGCATTCAAGTCGGCTCAGGGATCGCAAGACACCCGTTGCCAACATTAATTAAGACATGTAAACTATCTTCACTCCCTCGTAAAAGAGGTCGTGAGTCGTGCTCTTTTATTCCACACAGTTTCACGTGTCAATCGTTTTTTACGATGGGTAACAACACCAACCCTTCCCAGTGGGCCGCTTTGGAGCGCCTCCGGTTCATCGAGCGCAGCGCCTGGTGGCGGGGCATGGTGAACCGGAATGACCTACAGCAAGTGTATGGCGTCTCCCAGGCCCAAGCCTCGGCGGATCTCCAAAAGTACCTGGAACTCAATCCCACGGCGCTCAACTACAGCCTGAAACGCAAGCGCTACGAAGGCACGCCAACCATGAAATGCGTGCTGCACCGGCCCCAGCTTGAGGAAGCGCTCAGTCAGTTCCTCGAACCCGCCTCGTCGGGAGGCGCTGGTGGATGGGGCGGCTCCCTATTGGGAGGAGCACTCGAATCCCCAGCCTCTGAGGCCACAAGCCACGCCGGGACGCGGGTGGCAGGAGTGGGCCTGCCCCAGCGGACCGCGCTACCGGCCGTGCATCGCGCCATCTTTCTGGCCACCTTGCAGGAACTGCGAGTGCGGATCCACTACCTCTCGCTCACTCAACGCCGACCCGGCTGGCGCTGGATCACCCCTCACGCCTTTGCCCATGATGGCTACCGCTGGCACGTCCGCGCCTGGTGCGAGGAAAACAAGGCCTACCGCGATTTTGTGCTGGGCCGGATCAAGGAAACCGAGTGGCCCACCCTGCCGGCGGGACGACTGGAGCCGGATGCCGAGTGGCACGCATGGCTCACTCTGAATCTGGTGCCCAACCCGGCGCTCTCCCAGGAACAGCAGGAGGCAGTGAAGGCGGACTACGATCTCAAATCCGGGCGGATGAGCCTGCAGGTGCGCCAGGCCATGCTGGAGTACACCCTGGCCCACCTGCGGCTCCCCTCCCAGCATGGGAAGAAACCCACTCCATTCCTGGTGCTGGATGAGCGGGAGAAATGAGGAAACCACTGATAGGCACTGATGGCACACTCATTTGAAAACCACCCCGGGGCCGGATCTGGTTTTTGCGTGTTTCAGCCGTAGATTCATTCCGATGACATCACCGGGCCACCTCCGGCATCTGGCCGTTGCAGGGCGGGCTCCGCGCCAACGATGGGACAGGCGATGGCATTTGCAGGCAAGCAGACCTTTTCATCCTGCGGTAAGCGAGACCCGTTCACCCCTCTCTGTCCGCTCACCATGTCTGAACGCATCCTCATCCTCTACGGCACCGTCACTGGGAACTCTGAATACTGCGCTGAGAAGGCCGCCAAACAGGCCCGGGCCCTGGGCTTCGACGTGAGGCTGGAGAGCATGCTGGACGCTCACCCGGAGGTGCTCACCGAGCACAAGACCGCCCTCCTGGTGGTGAGCACCTACGGGGATGGCGAGCCGCCCGATGGCACCGAGGACTTCTTTGAAGCGGTGGTCACCAATCAACGCTTGTCCCTCCCAGCTCTCCGCTTCTCCGTGCTCGCGCTGGGGGATACGTCCTACGACCAGTTCTGCAAATGCGGCAAAGACTATGACGCCGCCCTGGAGGCCGTGGGCGGCACCCGGCTCCATCCGCTGGTGGAGTGCGACACCGACTACGACGAGCCCTGTGACGCCTGGATCGCCGGCGTTTTCAAAGCACTCGCTGAG